>CAMAFY010000038.1 GCA_945833885.1 uncultured Bacteroidales bacterium | reverse complement strand
AAAGGCAAAAACGACGTATGGTTTCCGAGAACGTCGCGTAAATTTAGAGGAGATGCTATAAGGAAGTACAAAAAACCTTGTGCGCAAAAACGTACACAACCGCCTTACCGTCTGGGCGGATACAGCAAGTGGCGCGAGAAGTTTACACGCGTACACGCACGAAACGCAGGCCGAGGTATAGCGCCAGCAGCAAGTTGGGTAGACAAATATACACGCGTGCTCGCACGAAACGCAGACCAAGGTATAGCGCCAGCAGCAAGTTGGGTAGACAAATATACGCGCGTGCTCGCACGAAACGCAGGCCGAGGTATAGCGCCAGCAGCAAGTTGGGTAGACAAATATACACGCGTGCTCGCACGAAACGCAGGCCAAGGTATAGCGTCAGCAGCAAGTTGGGTAGACAAATATGCGCGCGTACACGCACGAAACGCGCGCGCACATCCATATAAATAATATGGTGACGGCGCTGAACATATCCGGCATCACACGTTTTGACAGGCTGAGGACCTGCCCTTCCAATGTCCCATCCGGCAAGATTTCGCTTTTTCGCTGCGAGGCTTTGCCGAATGGCACAACACTCCCACTTCTAAACACCGGCATTCCCTACCGAAAAGTTCCGAGGTTTGTGGCCAAATATTCTGAAGTTTATGGCAAATTGTTCTGAAGTTTATGAATAATTGTTCCGAAGTTTATGGCAAATTGTTCCGAAGTTCAATACAAAATGTTCCGAGGTTCAATGCTTAATGTTCCGCACTTTTCCGCAACGAGAACCGTTGTCTTGTAAAAACGCATCACAAAAGGCCGTCACGAGAAGGGAGACCGACTACGGCATGTGCTTACAGGTAGGTGCTATAATCCGTCACTACAACTTTACTGTTTTTGCGGTTTTCAGGATTCCTGCAAAAGAAAAGTAGGATTTTCAGCCGCCTTGACGAGCAAGGGATGGGCAGAAAATCCTACAATGTGCGGTATAAAGGCGACCCTCAAACATAGGAGGGGTCGCGAAAAAAATGAAGTGTCCGATTACTTCTCGAAGCGAGAACTGGGCTTGAACTTGATAACCTTCTTGGCAGCAAGTGTGATTTTTTCGCCAGTCTTGGGATTTACACCCTGACGCTCGGGACGTTCAACTACAGTAAAACTTCCGAAACCGAGAAGAGTTGCGCTTTCGCCGTTCTTCAATGTCTCGACGAGTGTGTCGAAAACCTTCTCGATTGCGACCTTTGCCTGAGTGTGGCTGATACCAGCAGCCGCAGCAACGGGCTTAATGAGTTCAGTTTTGTTCATAACAGGATTGTATTTGATGGATAATAATTTTTACGGATTCTATGGAAGCGGTGTGTGTGTTGACACTTTTCCCCGTTCCTTGCAAAGGAAAGGGCCAAAGTCTCTTACAGATTCCTCAAAGGCGCTCCCCCTTTTTATCGGCATACCCTTTCTCCTATATCCCAATCGTGCGCTCCACCATGCGTCAATAAGTCCTCATCGTCCGCTTTTACAGGAAAAGGACTGCTGTAACACGATGGCCAGCAAGCCGTCTGAAGACTATTTTTCAGAAGGCATCCCATAAAGGAATATCGGGTGTTTTTATAGGATTAGGCAATAGAAAGAATCAGTATTAGATGTGCAAAATTATGTATTGTCCATGAAATTTCAAATATTTTTTATAGGTTTTTTTACAATTAAAACGAAAAAAAATGTCAAGAGTACATTATTTGTCGCTAATTGCGTCAAAATCATAGAGTTTACACATCCGAGATTGAACTTGGAGGGGATGCCCGAACGGGTATCCGATGTGGGAGATTTTAACGGACCACCGCCACTTTTGCCACTACCGACTCCTTGCCTTCGGGCGACGCCGCCATGAAGTAGTATATGCCGCTTGCCACGCGCTGGCCGTTGGGACCGCGACCATCCCAAGTGAAGGTTCCGCCCTGGCTGGTTCCGGCAGCCACAACCTGACCGCCGACGCTCATCACCTTGACATCGGTATCGTAAACCAGTCCGTCGAGGACAATCGGACCGCTATAATCCGGCCGCACGGGATTGGGGTAGACACGCAGGTTGTCACGGGCGAGGCTCGGCTCTTCCTCCGAGGCATCGCTCTGGTAACTTACCAGTCCGGCATCGGTGGCGATGTAGACCTCACCGCTACGGGGATGGCAGACAACGGCACTTACATTGTCGGAAATCAGAGGACTCGACTTCTTCGTGAAATGATGGATGATGGTCTTTCCGTCGGCGGAGACAAAATATACGCCGTCGTTTTGGGTTCCTATCCATTTCCGGTTGGCGCCATCAACGGCAATGCTGGTGATATACACGCCATTGAGGAGGTAGTCGGCGTAGTTCGTTCCATCATTACGCGGCACTTTCACCTGGGTTACATAGAAATTGCTGTTCGTCCACGTGTCAGGATCCTCAACAACCAGGAGTCCCTTGTCTGTTCCGAGCCATATTTGTCCCGTCCGGTCCTGTGCTATGGCATTGGCAGCCTGGAAACTGAACTGCGTTCCGTCCTGATTGATGAAACTACTATGGCGATATGTGTAGACATCATCGGCAAAATTGTCGACAGTCTGGCCATAATCGAGGCAAAGCACGCCACCGCTGACGTTTCCGTCCGTACGACGGTTGAGGAACCACAGACGTCCCTTGCTGTCAATCAGTGTTTTTTCAAAGAATCCCGCCTTGCTGATGGGTCCATGATAGAAGGGAATCCATTTTCCGTCGGGCTTTCTGCACCAAATGACTGTGTCTACGCTGTTGTTCGCCACAAAAAGGTTGCCATCCTTGTCCATCAAGGCGGCGTCAGTACGGACAAAATCGTGGCTTTTACTGCTGGAACACGATTGAATGCTTGAATTTCCCTGGGTATACTGCGCCACAAGACGTCCATCGCGGTATTCAAAGACACCGTGACTGCCGGACGTGACGAAGTGATGTGTGGGGTCGAAGATGTCTTCTACAATAGATGTGGCGTCGCGGAACACGGTTACGTGCTTGCTGAGCCAACCTCCCTCCTTCGAAGGCCGCTCAAAGTCGAACCAATTTCCGTCTGCGTCGAGGAAAGAGGCGCAATATGTGTAGTGACGTGAGTCAGTCGGGTCGGTGATACCCGCAGCCATATAAAGTTTGTCCCCATAAAAATTCAGATAATACGGAGAATCGCAGAAGGGACCGTCGGGAGCGATGGCGGTATATTCGGGCACGAAACTTCCGGCATCGGAAAGTTCTGCATACATAATGCCCTTTTCCTCCACCGAAGCCCAGAGTCCGGATTCGGAATTGCTTGCCGGGGCTACCACAGCGTACTCCGTAGGAAGGGTGTAAATGTCGTAGTCGAAATGCTTTTCCACGGCAAATTCCGCAGCATATCCGTTACGGTAGGCCAGCAGACGCTTTCCGTTACCCGCGAAGGAGTCAAAGTCGTCGTTCGCCAAAAGCCGGTGTTCCGCCGCGGGAGAGAAGAAGGCCACGCCCTGAATGCCCGCCTCGACATTGCGGGTGGTGGCGGGGGCAAGGTAGTAGAGCGTGTTTCCGATGGCATACATGTCGCTCACCAAACCATGGTCCACGCGCTTCCAGCAGGAAAGGTCCTGAAGATTGTCGGTAAGCAGTGCGCTGTAAACGCCATAAGAAAGGGGGCAGGCATAGATGCGGCCGGCGCATACGGCACCGGAGGCACAGGCACCAATGGCGTAACGTCCGTAAATGACGCCATCACTCACAGACATCCAGATGATGCCTTCGTTGGTACTGATGACAGCATTATTCTCATTGACGAAGAGATTGTTCACAGAAAAGTCGTCGTCAGGACGGTCCATGAACTGCGGGACATTGCGCACGTTGCCGGTTTTCTCGTCATAAATGTCGATGTTTCCGTCGGAATAGAGGATGACCAGTTGATGCTGGGAGTAACTATAGCCGATGAATTTCACGTTGGCATCAGACAATCCTGCTGAAAACCGGTCAATCTGCCGCACTTCTGCCGTAGCAATATCGTACATGACGACGTTGCCGCTCATCACAGCATAGATCTTTTCGTTGGCATCCACCAGTTGCGTGGCGCTGCGCATGCTGAAATAAGACGACCAAGTGTCGTAGACAGCAGCGCTACACTGCGTCACGCTGAAAAAAACGGCAAGGAACAATGTTACTATGTATCGTAGCATAATGAAGACGGACTTGGAATTTTAATAATGGAGATAATGCGGTTATAAGATAGTGAACAAAATATTACGGCAGGTAAATATATATCAGTAAGTGAACAAAATCAAACGATGGTCATATTTACATGTGACATTGAACGATTTTCTACATTTACTTACATATCCATTTCGCCCACCATCTTACAGTAAAAATCGGGGACGGCATCTGCCGCTACGGCTCATTCCGTATGTTTGTGCAGACTTTCAACATCTCCCGGCAAACAATGCGTCATGATGGTTCCGCCGGAAAGGCGATAAGGACCACAGTTGCCGCCGGAACATGCAAAACCAACGACAGGCAAAAGGGGAAGGACCTTATTTGTCTGCGGCAGCATTTTCCTTCAGAAAATCGCAGAGTTTATGTACGGCACGCGCACGGTGTGAAAGTCCGTTCTTCACTTCCACACCAAGTTCTGCGAAGGTCTTTCCGATTTCTTCGGGCGAAAATACGGGATCGTAGCCGAAACCATCGGTGCCACGGCGCTCGGGAGTGATGAAACCATTGATGACTCCCTCGAAAAGATACTCCCGTCCGTCGAGAATCAGGGCAATCACCGTGCGGAAACGCGCCGAACGGTCTTCCGCGCCCTCAAGTTCAGAAAGGAGTTTGCTGGTGTTGGCCTCCGTATCGTTGCGGTCGGCGAAAGCATAACGGGCAGTATGCACTCCAGGGCGCCCGTCAAGCGCCTTGACTTCAAGGCCGGTGTCGTCGGCAAAGACGTTCATTCCGTAACGTTCGTGAACGTATCGAGCCTTTTGAAGGGCATTTCCGTCGAGCGTCTCTGAGGTCTCGGCAATATCATCGAAGCATCCGATATCAGCGAGGCTGAGGATTTCCACCTCATCACCGAGAATGGCGCTGATTTCGGAGAGTTTATGAGCGTTATTCGTGGCAAAAACGAGTTTCATTTTGGGATATTGTTAAAGTAGGATTAGGAACTTTGAAAAGGAAAGTGGGAGACCCTGAATCTATGCAAGCAGCGACTATAAATTACCACCGCAAATCTTTCTTTGCAGCATTGCGGACTACGTCCCGTCGTCTTCCGGTCAGTTTGCGGATTTAAGGCAGGCTCCAAATCTGGGAAAACCAATTATTGGGTCCGATTGTCAGGCTGTCCGGAACAATGTTTCTTTGGCCGACAGCATCAGGAGGTGCGTAACCACCATCGAAGTCCTCCGGTTTGTGGAGTACACGAACCTGAACGGTAGGTGCGGGAACGCTACGGAAAACATTCCGAAAGGGACTATTCCATCACCACGTGAAGGGGGATATGTCGGAGTTCTGCCGCAGTATCGGTAAACGAACTCCAATACGACCCGATGATACGCTCCGTGGCGGCAAGGCACCAAAGGTCGACCACCGCATCGCGCATGCCGTCAACGGTGTTGCGCCGGACAGGACGATGCAGCGTGATGATGCGCTCGCCATACTCCCGTACCAAGGCTTCCTTCAAGGAAGCGTCGTCCGTGGCAAGGAAAAAACGGGTCCGCGCATCCTCCTTTACGACATTGTTCATGGCGCGTCGGAAACCCTGCGGCGTACTGTGCCGCATACTTTTCACATTATCGGTGCGGCGGATATGCACTCCTATAGTACGCGGGGCGAAAAGTGCCGTGATGTCGTCTATCTGCCGCTGGATTTCAGGGAGAGGCTTCAACAGTCCCAGGCATTCCGCACGGTATGAACAGAGCGTCGAGCCACCGGAGAGGTAGACTTTCGGGGCTTCCAGCATCCGGAAGAACGCCTCATCGCTCGCAGGATGGCAGTTTGCCTGCTGCAACCTATAGCCCATTGCATAGCGTAACAGGGCTGGCAGGTGCAGATTGTACCGAGTTATAGGCGCTGCCCACCATGCCCGATGGACAATCTTCAGCGTTTCCGACGCGATAGGTTGGAAAAGTTCCTCGAACCAAGCGCGACATTCGGCATTCCGTGCCCAATGTATCTCGATAGGAGCCACACCCTGGTGCTGCGAGGCCTCCAAAGCCGACAGCACAACCCTCAGACGATTGCAGAGCCCGCCCTGCGGAACGACGGTCAGCATTGCGATGTCTCCTCCTTTTCACCGGAATGGATATCGGCAAGTGCCGCCTGAACCTTTTCGTTATGGTTCTTCATGCGGCGCATTCTTTCGAATCCGTCACCGAAAACCGCCTCGGCACGGGTCTGCGACACAAAGGCTTCGGGGTCGATGCTTTGGATTATGGCAAAGATGTTGTTGCTCTCCTTCTTGCGTGTAAGCACCATCAGCACCTTGGTCGGCGTCTTTGTGAACCATCCCGTAGCGTCGAGCACGGTGACACCACGGTGATAGACGTTGATGGCATTGGCAATTTCCTTGAAATGCTTGGAGATGATGAGGAACTGCACCGACTGCCGCTTGCTGTTGTAGACATAATCGAGCGTCAGATTCATCACAAAGAGTGTGGTATAGCCGTAAATGAGTTGCGTGATGGTGGCTCCCGGGAGGAACATTGAGGAGGTAATGATGAGAATGTCGCACATCATCATCACCATACCGAGCGATACGTTGCGGTATTTGTGGATGATGGATGCGATGATGTCCGTACCTCCGGTGCTGCCGCCGCGTCCGAAGACCAACCCGATTCCGGTGCCACAGATCAGCGCGCCGAAGATGGTGCTCATGAATGCGTTATCGGTCAGTTGCGGAAGTTGCACACGCTCATTGAATCCCGGGAAAAGTTCGGGGTGCACAACGTAAGTATATTGCATGAACATCTCCACCGCCGAGAGGAGGAAGGTGAGCATGAAGACGGCAAAGATGGTCTTTATGCAGAACTTCCATCCCAACACCTTTACCGCAATGGCGAGCAAAAGGATGTTGCAGAGGAAGAAGGTGTACTGCACTTTCCAGAATCCTGTGGCATAGAATATGAGGGCACCGATACCGGAAAGCCCACCTGTGGTCACCTGAAAAGGCAGAAGGAAACAGTCGAAGCCAATGGCATACAGAAGCAGACCAATGGTGATGACTGAATACTCGGCAATTTGCCGGGAAAGAATCGACTTCGGGAATGCTGTCATACCGCAGGAAAATTGGAGATGTTGGGGTATTGGGGCAGGAGGATGCCGTCGTTTCAGGGAAACTCAGCAGTAAGGGATGATGTAGACATCCGCTACCAGCGGAAGCATCCTCCGTCCGAATTTATCCGAATGGTCAGGCTCGAAATCCGGGACGTTAGTTTTTAGGGCCTGGCTTCACCACAAAGTTGACGATGCGGCGCGGCACAGCCACCACCTTCACCACCTGCATTCCATCAAGGTGTTTCCGGGCTTCGGGGGCGGATTCGGCGAGTTCGCGCATCTGCTCGGGGGTAGCATCGGCAGGGAAGTCCATACTGAACCTCACCTTACCGTTGAACTGCACGCCGAGGGTCACGGAGTCCTCCTTGAGATACTCCTCGCAAACCTCCGGCCACTGGGCGTCGCAGACGCTGGTAGTATGGCCCATGGCATGCCAAAGTTCCTCACTGAAATGAGGGGTGAAAGGCGCCATCAGCACCACAAACTGCTCAAGGATGGCACGACTGCGGCACTTTTGCTGCTGGAGTTCGCTCACTGCCACCATGAATGCGGGGATACTGGTGTTGTAGGAGAAGACTTCGATGTCCTCACCCACCTTCTTGATGAGTTTATGGAGGGTCTTCAGACTCTCACGCGTAGGTTCGCTGTCCTCGACAATCAGGTTCTCGCCGTCCTTTTCCCAGAAAAGGCTCCAAGCCTTGCGCAGGAAACGGAAACAGCCGTCAATACCATTGGTGTCCCAGGGCTTGCTTTGCTCCACAGGACCGAGGAACATCTCATACAGACGCAGGGTGTCGGCACCATACTTGACCACGATGTCGTCAGGGTTGACAACGTTGAACATCGACTTAGACATCTTCTCTACGGCCCATCCGCATACGTAACGTCCGTCGTCTTCCAGGATGAATTCCGCATCATTGTACTCTGGACGCCATGCCTTGAAGCGCTCGATGTCGAGGACATCGTTGCTCACCATATTCACATCCACGTGGATAGGCGTCACGTCATACCCGCTCTTCTTGCTCAGGGTGACGTAGGTGTTCGTCCCCTTGACACGGTAAACGAAATTCGAACGTCCCTGGATCATACCCTGGTTGACGAGTTTCTGGAACGGTTCGTCCATGCAGGTGACACCGAGGTCGAAGAGGAACTTGTCCCAGAAGCGGGAATAGATGAGGTGACCCGTGGCATGCTCGCTTCCGCCTACGTAGAGGTCGACGTTTTTCCAATAGGCATTGGCCTCAGGACTTACGAGGGCCTCATCGTTTTTAGAGTCCATATAGCGGAGATAGTAGGCACTTGAACCTGCGAATCCGGGCATCGTGCTGAGTTCGAGGGGGAAGACGTTGACATCATCGACAAGGGTTTTGTCCACCACGCAACGCTTGCTCTCGTCCCAGGCCCAGCATTTGGCATTGCCGAGAGGGGGCTCACCCGTAGCGGTAGGCTCGAACTTCTCCACCTCAGGCAGGAGAAGCGGGAGGCATTCCTCCGGCACCATCACGGCACGTCCCTGCTTGTAATATACGGGGAATGGCTCGCCCCAATAACGCTGACGGCTGAAAATGGCATCGCGGAGACGGTAGTTCACCTTCACACGACCGATTCCCTGCTCCGTCACGAACTGCTTTGTGCGGGCAATGGCTTCCTTCACGCTCAGACCATTGAGGGAGAATCCTGCCAATGTCTCCACGCCCTCGGCGGGAGAGTTCTGCACAATGCCCTCCTTGGCATCGAAACTGTTCTCGCTGACATCGGCACCCTCGATAAGGGGTACCACGGGAAGACCGAAATGACGGGCGAAGGCATAGTCGCGGCTGTCGTGGGCAGGCACCGCCATGATGGCACCTGTACCATAACCTGCCAGCACATACTCGCTCACCCATACGGGGACATCGGCTCCGGTGAAGGGATTTACGGCATAACTGCCGGTGAAAACGCCGGTCACACGATGGTCAATCATACGCTCACGCTCGGTACGTCCCTTGACATACTTCACGTATTCCTCCACCTCGGCACGCTGTGCGTCGGTCGTCAAACGCTGCACAAGTTCACTCTCCGGGGCGAGCACCATGAAGGTGACACCGAAGATGGTGTCGGCACGGGTGGTGAAGATGGTGAACGTTTCATTCGTACCTTTGATGCGGAACTGCATCTCCGCGCCCTCGGAACGTCCGATCCAATTGCGCTGGGTCTCCTTGATGGAGTCGCTCCAATCGATATGATCCAGTCCGTCGAGCAGGCGCTGGCTATAAGCGCTGACGCGAAGACACCACTGACGCATCTTCTTCTGCTCGACAGGATATCCGCCACGGATGCTCAAGCCTTCCGACACCTCGTCGTTGGCGAGCACGGTTCCGAGAGCCGGACACCAGTTCACCATGGTCTCGCCGAGGTAGGCGATGCGATAGTTCATCAGCACATCGTAACGCTGTTGCTCGTCCATGGCCTTCCATTCCTCAGCGGTGAAGCAGAGTTCCTCGGAGCATGCCGAATCCACTCCCTCGGTTCCATGGGCCTCGAAATGGGCAATGAGTTGCGAAATGGGCTGCGCCTTCTGCTCCTGACGGCAGAAATAACTGTCAAACATCTTCTGAAACGCCCACTGTGTCCACTTGTAATAACCGGGATCACAGGTGCGGACCTCACGGTTCCAGTCGAAGCAGAAACCGATTTTGTCGAGTTGCTGACGGTAACGTGCAATGTTCTCGTTGGTCGTCTTCTCAGGATGCTGTCCCGTCTGTATGGCATACTGCTCTGCGGGAAGGCCATAAGCGTCGTAACCCATCGGATTCAGGACATTGAAACCTTTGAGACGTTTGTAGCGGGCATAAATATCGCTGGCGATGTATCCCAAAGGATGCCCCACGTGCAGACCGGCACCTGAGGGATAAGGGAACATGTTGAGAACGTAAAACTTGGGTTTGTCTGTCTTCTCGGACACATGGTACGTGCCCTCTTCTGCCCACGTCTTCTGCCAGCGGGCTTCGATGTCTCTGAAATTGTATTCCATATTGTGTTGTATGTGGAGGGTATAAGCCAGTCCTGACATATCGGGAACTTCCCGCCAAAGGTGTGCGCAAGACTGCGGGATGCGCCGCAACAGACCTGCCTCCTCCGGGGAAGATGCGGGAAAATGCCCCCGCTTCCGAAGATGTCTGACCATAACCCACTAAGGTGGATTGTTTGGAATTTAATTTTGTACACCAACTTTCCACCGTGAATTTTATTGTTTTTGTGAGATGCAAATTTACGATAAGAGGGTGAAAATCCAAAGGATTTACTGATTTTTTCCCCTATTGGTAAGGAAGAAATGCCGACAAACGCCGTTTCTGATTTCAACTCAGGCGTTTTTAGGTGGGTTCCGTTAGGCTGAAACGCCATTGTTTGTTGATTTCCAACGTGTTTTTTATTGCTGCATTGTGGGGATGCGTTTTGCCTGCACCCTTTTCCTTCTTTCCCGTTACGGCTGTGGGGTAAAGCGGATTCCGCCCCCAAGCGGATAACCGAAGACGGCGGTTCTTTCTTGCAAATTCGCCACCCTCGCCCAGCGGATTTTCTTAAAGCATGTTAAAAACATGGGGCATCACCACCGTTTTTGCGACATCCGGCAATAGAGATTATGGATTTCGCCGTATCTTTGCCATACGCTTCCGGGGAACTTCCCCAAGCCTGCCAAGTCTTATGCGCGCATTTCTCCTCATTTTGCTGACATGTTTGTCCTTCTGCATCTCCCCGGTTTACGGGCAAACTGCCGACAGCGACACCGCCGAAGTGGCGATGCCGCTGAAACTTCGTGTCCAGAAGTCGTACTATGAGGGCGACAGCATACCGCACATTACCCTCAGCACCATCTACAAATATCCCGAACTCCGGTTCAAAAACGACCGTGAGCGCGACAATTACAACCGCCTTGTTCGGAATGTCAAGAAGGTGCTGCCACTGGCAAAGATGGTGAGGATGACCATCATTGAAACGTACGAATACCTGGAAACCTTGCCCAACGATGAGGCACGGCGCGAACACATCAATGCCGTAGAACGCGGATTGAAGCGCGAATACACCCCAATGCTGAAAAAAATGACACGCTCACAGGGCCGACTTCTGGTAAAACTCGTCGACCGCGAATGCAACATGTCGGGCTACAATATCGCGCAGGCGTTCATCGGATCATTCCGTGCCAACTTCTATCAGGGCATCGCTTTCATCTTCGGACTCAACCTGAACAAGAAGTATGACCCCGAGGGTGACGACCGCTACACCGAACGTGTGGTGCGGCTTGTCGAGAGCGGACAACTGTGAATCTCCGCACGTCGCGCGACAATGTTCGCCACATTCCACCAAAAACCACGGCATTTTCTGACTGAAAGTACGGAAGTACGGGTCAGAAAATGCCGTGGTTTATCATTCATTCTGCGCATAAACGGAGGTGTTCATCTCCTCCCCGGAAGTTTTTTTCCCGATTTTTTCCTACATATCCTACACACTTGGAAGAGACCGTCAACGCACATTGAGGTTTTCTGTGTGTAGGATGGCGTGCAGTATGCCACAAAAGGTGTAGGATAATCCTACACCTTTCCTGAAAAGTCCCTGCAAAACAGTCGGAAAAAGGCCTCGCGAACCGGTAAAATCCGTTCATGAGAATGCAAAATTTTACCGAATGGATCATCAGAATGGCAGGTTCCCGACCATAAAAAGCGGAAAAACAGAGGAACTTTTCCGGAGACCAGGGGAAGCGCGCACCCCAAAAAAACGCCTGGAAGTCGAGTACACTACGGATAGGTACTGGCTTCCAGGCTGAGTTTTACGGAACTTTTGTGGATTCGCGGATGCTGTCCGCGGTTATAAAGGTAAAGCCTGGCGGGCTTTTTCCCGTATTGTGCGAAGGGGAACATCCGTCGCGGCTTTTACGCATGTTTGGCTGATGCGTGGGAAGATTGGGGCGATTCCTGACGCTTGTCCCCGACATCCTTGCTCCCCCATCACACCCCTCGGGATGGGAACGGACGGAATCGTGGGAATCACATCTTCCGGATGGCCTGGTCGAGGTCGGCAATGATGTCGTCGACATTCTCAATACCTACGGAAAGACGTACGAGGTCGGGGGCGATACCTGCCTCACGGAGTTGCTCGTCGGACAACTGGCGATGGGTGTGACTGGCGGGATGCAGCACGCAAGTACGGGCATCCGCCACGTGGGTGACAATGCTGATGAAGTCGAGATTGTCCATGAAACGGATGGCATCCTCGCGGGTACCTTTGAGACCGAAGGCGATGACGCCGCACGAACCGTTGGGCAAGTACTTCTGACCCAGGGCATAATACTTGTTGGAAGGCAGACCACAATAGTTCACCCACGACACTTGTTCGTTCTTTTCCAGCCATTCCGCCACCTGCTGGGCGTTGCTGCAATGCTGTTTCATGCGCAGATGGAGGGTCTCAAGCCCAAGATTGAGTAGGAAAGAGTTCTGAGGAGCGGGAATGCTGCCGAGGTCGCGCATCAGTTGGCTGACGAGTTTCGTGCAGTATGCCGCACGTCCGAAGGCCTTTGTATAGACCAAGCCGTGGTAAGAGTCGTCGGGAGTGGTAAGCCCGGGGAAACGTTCGGCATGGGCTTCCCAGTCGAAATTGCCGGAATCCACGATACATCCGCCCACTTGTGTGGCATGTCCGTCCATGTACTTCGTGGTGGAATGGGTGACAATGTCGCAGCCCCATTCGAAAGGACGGCAGTTGATGGGCGTGGCAAAGGTGTTGTCGACCACAAGGGGCACACCATGACGGTGGGCCATAAGGGCAAAACGCTCGATATCGAAGACCTTTCCGCCGGGATTGGAGATGGTTTCGCCGAAGAAGCACTTGGTGTTGGGGCGGAACTCCCGCTCTATGCGCTCATCGTCCCACTCGGGGTCGACAAAAGTGCATTCGATGCCGAGTTTTTTCATTGTCACCCCGAAGAGGTTGTACGTACCTCCGTAGATGGCATTGCTGGTAATGAAGTGGTCGCCTGCGCTACAAATATTGAAGATGGCATAGAAGTTCGCCGCCTGTCCCGAGGAGGTCAGGACGGCTCCGACGCCACCTTCGAGGGCGGCAATCTTGCGTGCTACAGCATCGTTGGTGGGATTGGCGAGACGGGTATAGAAGTATCCTTCGTCCTCAAGGTCGAAGAGGCGCGCCATCTGTTCGCTTGTCTCGTATTTGAACGTTGTACTCTGATAGATGGGCAACTGCTGTGGCTCGCCCTTTCCAGCCTTCCATCCGCCGTGAATGCAGATGGTTTCAAGATTTTTCTTCATGCTTCAGTTATAGTATTTTGTGTTTAAGTAAGCGTACAAAACTAATTTATACTTAAAACACCGTTTTTTCCGACCGGATTTTGTCGCAGGAATGAAGGAACATAGCAGGCTATGAGACTGAATGACCAGACGAAAGGCGCCGGAAACAACCATTCGGTAAAGCGAAAGCAGAGGAAACCTGCTTGCTATGCTGAGCGAAAGAAGGGTCGGCTTCTACAAGTTAAAAGTATAAAAGATTGTTCAAACTTACTTATTTATAGATATCGTTTAATTCTGTTCACTTACCTATCGGACATCGCGCACGGGAAAGACGGACATCATGCCCGGCGATGAAGGGGAAAAGGTGCGCCATAAAACGTGGCGACTTCCGGGAACCTGAGGGGGAAACCACCCGGCTCCGTCACCGGCAGACGACCTCTCCTTTGAGTGTGGCGCTGGATGCTTCGAGGATGCGCACCATGATGGTCTGCCCCATGTGTAGACGTTGCGTGCAGCCCTCGGCGTCGGTGTATTCACGGGGTACAATGACGACCTTGTTTTGTTCCGTACGTCCGAAAAGTTCGTCGCGGCTCCGCTTGCTGACACCCTCGATGAGGATTTCCGCCTCGCGGCCTATCCACGCCCGGTTGGCGGTGAGCGAAAGTTCGTTTTGAAGGGCTATGAGTTCGTTGAGGCGGCGGATTTTCACGTCTTCCTCAATGTCGTCGGGGAAATGTGAGGAGGCATACGTGCCGGGACGCTCGGAATACTTGAACATAAATGCGGAATCGTAGGCCACTTCACGCATCAGACTGAGCGAAAGTTGGTGGTCGTCCTCCGTCTCTCCACAATATCCGACGAAAATATCGGTGGAGACCGCACAGTCGGGGATGATGCTATGGATGGCGGACACGCGCTCAAGGTACCATTCACGGGTGTACTTCCGGTTCATGCGCTTGAGGACATCGTTGCTGCCGCTCTGCACGGGCAGGTGGATATGCCGGCACACGTTGGGCTCCTCTGCAATGACGCGGAGGGTATCGTCGCTCATGTCCTTAGGGTGGGAGGTGGAGAAACGGATGCGCATGTCGGGCACGGCCTGTGCCACGGTGCGGAGCAATTCGGGGAAAAGCACGGTGTGGCCGTCGGCGGTTTCAAACCGGTAGGAGTTGACGTTCTGTCCGAGGAGGGTCACCTCGCGGCAACCGTGTTCGCGGAGATCGCGCACCTCTGCCAGAATGCTCTGCACATCGCGGCTACGTTCGCGGCCACGGGTGTAGGGGACAATGCAGTAATGGCAGAAATTGTTGCAGCCACGCATGATGCTGACAAAGCCGCTGATCTTGGTGCCGTGCAGACGTTGGGGCATGACATCGCGGTAGGTTTCCGTCAGCGACAGTTCGATGTTGATGGCCTTGTGCCCCATTTCGGCCTGTGCGATGAGGTCGGGCAGCGACAGATAGGCGTCGGGACCGGCCACGAGGTCGCAATGATGATGGTCGAGAAGGTCGTTCTTCACACGTTCGGCCATGCAACCGAGCACACCGATTATCAAACGACGTTTACGGCGCAAGGCGTGAAGCGCTTCGAGACGATGGAATATTTTCTGCTCGGCATTGTCACGCACGGAGCAGGTGTTGAGGAAAACGGCATCGGCTTCGTCGAGATTGTCGACGGTTTCGTAGCCTGCCATCTTCATCACACTGGCAACCACCTCGGAATCAGCCACATTCATCTGGCATCCGTAGGTTTCTATATAAAGTTTTTTCATACAATTCTCCACTGTTACACTGGAACTTGCTATTAAGGATGGTGGGCGTTTTCCCTACCATGAAAGGTCATTCGCCCGGCATCTGCGCCAATGCCTCGATGGCGAGACGGTAGGAATCGGTGCCGAAACCGCAGATGACACCACGGCAGGCGGCACTGATGAGCGAGGTGTGGCGGAAGGCCTCGCGCTGATGGACGTTGCTGATGTGCACCTCCACCACGGGTATGGGGGCGATGGCACGGATGGCATCGTGCAGGGCTATGGAGGTGTGGGTATATGCCCCGGCATTCAGGACGACGCCGTCGCAACCTTCGGCCCATGCTTGTTGGAGACGGTCGATGAGGGCACCCTCATGGTTCGACTGGAAAAATTCGATTTCGATGCCCCGAGTCGCAAAACTTTCGCGCAAACGGCACACGACATGCTCCATGCTTTCATGGCCATAGACACCGGGTTCGCGCTGTCCGAGCATATTGAGATTGGGACCGTTGATGATGATGCACTTCATGCTTTCAAGCGTTTGAAATTGGATATTGGAGGATTTCCGCCGCCGAAGTTTCTGAAAAAAGACGGCTGAGGGGTGCGGAAAATCACGAAAAAAATAACCCGCCCATTTGTTCTTTGCAAAGAACACGGCGGATTATTGCGTGGCAAAATTACTCGTTTTTTTTCTTTCAGCAAAACATTTGCCTCATTTTCTACGGGTTAGCGGCCGCTGCCCCCGCCGTAATTTGCACCGCATCGCCGAAATCCGCAGCGGTTTCAGCGTGTTCCGGACTGGAAACTGCAGTCTTTCCGGGAGGTTTGTCCAAGACTTTCCACCGAAGAATGGCGGTTTTCTGCATCCTGCCGGTGCGGAATCTCGCGGATTTTATGTACATTTGCCGATGTGAACGCGGCGACTCTGCCGCGGACATCCCGAAGAACAACCTACAAACCACCGACAATGAACCACAACGAACACGAACTTTTTGAACGCTACAAGCGCTATATCCTGCTGGAACAGGGGCTTTCGGAGAACACGCGCGGCGCCTATCACCACGATGTGGAGCGCTTTCTGGAATGGTGTGACGAAGAAAACATCGGCGTGACGGCGGTGGACATCACGCATCTTCACCGCTATACCGAAGCGCTCTACGACATGGGCGGTGCGACAAGTTCGATTGCCCGCATGCTTTGTGGCGTACGTTCGTTCTACAGGTTCCTGCAAATCGACGGTGTCATCGAACAAGACCCGTCGGAACTGTTGGAAAGTCCGCGCCAGACGCGGCACCTGCCGACCGTGCTCACCATGGAAGAGATTGACCGCATCAAGGCTGCCATTGACCTTTCGAAGCCCGACGGGCAGCGCGACCACTGCATTATCGAGGTACTTTACAGTTGTGGCCTGCGCGTCAGCGAGGTGTGTTCGCTGCGATTGAGCGACCTTTTCCTGGACGAAGGCTTCATCCGCGTGGTGGGAAAGGGCGACAAGCAACGCATTGTGCCGATTTCGGACGCTGCAATACGCGAAATCAACTGGTGGCTTGACGTCAGAATGCAGATAGACGTCGTGCCGGAAGACGAAGATATTCTGTTTGTCTCCGTCACACGACGGAAACGGCTGACACGCGTGGCGATATTCCAGAAGATAAAGACCTACACCCGTCAGGCGGGAATCGCGAAGGAGGTGTCGCCACATACGTTCCGTCACAGTTTCGCCACCCATCTTCTCGAAGGCGGAGCCTCGCTCCGTGCCATCCAGGCCATGCTGGGACATGAAAAAATCTCCACGACAGAAATCTACACCCACCTTGACCGCCGGTTCCTTCGCCAGCAGATTCTGGAGCATTTTCCGAGAAACAAAAAGGACTTCTCCGAAGGTGCGGAATAGCGCCTCAACCTTTCCCTTGCAGACATCGGAACGTTCCATCATAAAGAGCCAAACTATCCAACATGGACATTAAAACTCTCCATCATAAACATCGGAACTCTTCATCATAAACATTGGAAGTTTACAACGAAAACTTCGGAAGTTTCCATTGCAAAGTGCCGCACTTTACGTCGTAAACATCGGAAGTTTCCAGCGGAAACACCGGAAGTTTCCGTCACCGTCTTCCAAGGATTCCGCTCCCCCATGCAAGACACTTGGATTTCCTTGAACAGACATCCTCGCAGCATCCTTGAACCTTTCCGGGAAAATGCGTCTTTCCGCTTTCCGCTACTACTGACGAACAGGAGGTAAATGCCCATGAGTAAAAGCATTTACCTCCTGATTTTTTGGTGGATTCCACAAACTACCCTTTCGGTTTCATGAACCCATGAAAACGATTTTCCGGCAGAAGCATGAAGATGCCTCCATCTGAGAATACAAAAAACTCCAAGGCATCGCGGTTCTGCTGCCAGACTCCCTACCGCAACTCCCTGCCTTTCCGGGGCAGATGGGCGGAAAATGGGGGCTGAAGCGTGAGGACTACGGACTTCAATGATTGGGAAAACACTTCACCAACCTCTCTGCCTCCTCTGCCGTGATGGGGAGGATGGTGCCATGGCGAGGGGTGAACTTGCCTTGGGTGGCCGTATTCTGGACAAACTGGAACGACTTCAGGTCGGTGCTCTTGCAGAACTGGTAGTGACCGTCTCCGTAACAGTCGTACATCACAATCCACGATTTGCCATCGATGCTCCGGCAGACTCCCACGCCTTCAACGGGCCGCTGGGTCTGGTCGACATTGCCTTCGACCTTCGTCCACTGGCTTCCCGGGGCCGTTCCTGCCGGAGCCGTCAGGGACATGGACGTGGCCTGGTAGATGCCTCGTCCGCTCTCGCTCTTGTAGAACAGGTGATAGCGCTGGTCGGAAGGATTGTAGACGATGTCGCCGTCAATGGTGGCAGAACCGTTGTCGAACAGGAACTCCGGCTCTCCGATGAGGTCGGTGAAGTCGTCGTTGACGTAGGAATAGTAGATTTTGTCGAAAGAATCGGCATCGCTGGTGCGGAGGGAATAGAAGACCATATAGCGTTTGGCGTCCTTGTCGTAGATGGTTTCCGGAGCCCACACGCGGATGACGTTGCCCCATTGCTTGGGGTACTTGGTATGGAAGCACACGGTAGAGTGGGTCCAGTTGACGAGGTCAGTGCTCTTCATCAGCACCATGCCACGGTTGCTCTCCCAACCATAGGATGACCTCATGTCGGTGGCGACCATGTAGAATGTCTTGCCGTCTTCACCCCTCAGCAGGTGTGGGTCTCTGACACATTGGGTAAAGGCGATGGTATCGCTCTTGATGACGGGCTCACCATCGTTCAAAGGGGTGAAGTTGTACCCGTCTTTGCTCAGGGCATAGTAGATCTGCTCCTCCTGCGGAGCGTTTCCTGTGAAGTAAGTGAACAGATATGCCACCTTTTCTTCCAAATTTTGCGGGTATGCAGTGCTGATGAAAGCCAGAGCCACACACAATAAAAGATACTTCTTCATCTGATTTTTCAGTACGGAAATTTAAGGGATGTGGTTTCGAATGCTTGACGGGTCAGAGGTGGAGTCCGTGAATGGTCATCGTCATTTATTGCCGGTTGGGGGCCAACGACCTGCCGGCTTGCGAACATTTTATGGCTGAATGTACCGGCTTATTCCTTCAATCAGAATGTTGAACCCTGTTCGATGCTTTTCACGTCCGGCATAGAAGACCGGCTTACTCTGCCCCACTTGGTCAGACGTTCCATTATTCACAGGTATTCTGCCCCAAAGAAAAGATTCGGAAATCCGGGAAGGTTAATTGACGACGCCCTGCAAGATGATGCAAAGTTATTGATTATTCTCAAATTCCCTGATGATTATGCCGAAAATACGTGTGTTTTCAGCAGTAAATGGACTGGATTGTATCAAAAGACGACCTTTGATTCCGCGACGCAAGCCCCCCCATTTCGAGGGGAAAGATGCGATTCTCCGGAAAGGCTTATTAAAGTAATCGACTTGAAACGCGCTTACTTTTCAACAACAAATGGCGGACACCTCCTCTATTTCTTGTCCTGACCTCTTAGTCATATCTTGGGATTCCGCATACGGATTCAGGGAGGCTTACTTACTAAAGAACGGCTTTTCGGGAAACAAAAAAGTCCACCCTCACAGACGGAGGATGGACGATATTGTTGCCATCAAGGTAGAAGACGCGGCGCGTCCTTCACCCTAATGGTGCTCATGCGTGATGATTAGAGTTTCGGACCAGCGGCAACGAGAGCCTTACCAGCCTCGTTGGTGGTGTACTTAGCGAAGTTCTTGATGAAGCGGGCAGCGAGGTCCTTAGCCTTCTCTTCCCAAACGCTGGCATCAGCATAGGTGTCGCGGGGGTCGAGGATGGCGGGGTTCACATTGGGCAATGCGGTGGGAACCTCGAAGTTGAACATAGGAATCATCTTGGTTTCTGCGTTGAGGATAGAACCATCAAGGATGGCATCGATGATACCACGCGTATCGGGGATGGAGATACGCTTGCCAGTTCCGTTCCAACCAGTGTTAACAAGATAAGCCTTAGCGCCGCTCTTTTCCATCTTCTTCACGAGTTCCTCAGCATACTTGGTAGGATGCAGTTCGAGGAAAGCCTGACCGAAGCAAGCAGAGAAAGTGGGAGTGGGCTCGGTGATGCCGCGCTCGGTACCTGCAAGTTTAGCGGTGAATCCGCTCAGGAAGTAGTACTGAGTCTGCTCGGGAGTCAGGATGGACACGGGAGGAAGCACACCAAAAGCGTCAGCGCTGAGGAAGATTACGTTCTTTGCTGCGGGAGCAGAACTTACAGGCTTAACGATGTTGGTGATGTGGTTGATGGGATAAGAAACGCGAGTGTTCTCGGTCACGCTCTTGTCATTGAAGTCGATGGTACCATCTTCTGCCACGGTAACGTTCTCAAGAAGAGCGTTGCGCTTGATGGCATTGTAGATGTCGGGCTCGTTCTCCTTGGAGAGGCCGATAACCTTTGCGTAGCAACCACCCTCGAAGTTGAAGACACCGTTGTCGTCCCATCCGTGTTCGTCGTCACCGATGAGGAGACGCTTGGGATCGGTAGAGAGAGTTGTCTTACCGGTTCCGGAGAGACCGAAGAAGATTGCGGTGTTCTCGCCGTTCATGTCGGCATTTGCAGAGCAGTGCATGGAAGCAATACCCTGAAGAGGGAGGTAGTAGTTCATCATGGAGAACATACCCTTCTTCATTTCACCGCCGTACCAGGTGTTGATGATCACCTGTTCGCGGCTGGTAACGTTGAATGCCACGCAGGTTTCGCTGTTGAGACCGAGTTCCTTGTAGTTCTCGACCTTAGCCTTAGAGGCATTGTAGATAACGAAGTTGGGCTCGAAGTTCTCGAGTTCCTCAGCGGTGGGCTGGATGAACATGTTGGTCACGAAGTGAGCCTGCCATGCAACCTCAACGATGAAGCGGACAGACATGCGGGTATCCTTGTTGGCACCGCAGAAAGCGTCAACGACATAGAGGTTCTTGTTGCAGAGTTCCTTCTTTGCAAGGTCGCGAACCGTCTCCCAAACCTCTTCTGACATGGGATGATTGTCGTTCTTATACTCGTCAGAAGTCCACCAAACGGTGTCCTTACTGTTCTCGTCCATGACGATGTACTTGTCCTTAGGAGAGCGACCGGTGTAGATACCCGTCATTACATTGACAGCACCGAGTTCGGTCTGCTGGCCTACCTCGTAGCCTTCAAGACCAACCTTGGTCTCTTCAGCGAAGAGTTGCTCATAAGTAGGGTTGTGAAAGAGCACGGTCGAACCCGTGATACCATACTGGGTAAGATCTAAATTAGCCATTGGAGTAAAGTATTTAAAGATTTTGTTTTCTGAAATTTTCGTTCGGGAGGGTTGAACTTTACGTTCGATACGTTTGTGGAAAAGTCCGACACGTTTTGTGGAACGCGGACAAAGCCATTGACGTAGCAACGTAGCAACACACCAAACGTTTTCGCTACAAAGTTACGATTTTATGCCTTGGTCGGCAAATTTCGTTATTCTTTCTCGCGAAAAGTGTGGATTTTGTCATTTATTTGCCACTTCTGCATTTATAAAAGCACGCTTTTTTCACGCATCCTTTTTTCAAAGGATACGGAATGCCTACTTACGGATGCGGAGCGTCAAGTCTGGAATGCGGAACATTCATTCATGTGGATGCAGAATATCGAACCACGGATACAGAATATCCGACCACGGATGCGGAGCATCAAGCCTGGAATGCGGAACATTCACCCATGTGGATGCGGAACATTCAGCAACGGATGCAGAGCATTCTTTCAGAGCATGCCGGGATGGTAACGGCAAAGTTCAGTATTCCCGGGAAAAAGCATGCGGATTCCCGAAAAAACAACGGGCATCAGATGCCGAGTTTCTTGCGGATATCGGCAGGAATGGCGTTCTTGTTGATGACGATGTTCATGGTCTTGTAAGCCACATAAGGCTTGCTGACATACCAGAATCCCTTATAAGGTCCGTAGTCGCCCCAAGAGTTCTTCATCATGAAGTACTCCTTTCCGTTCTGATCCTTGGCGATACCGTAAATCTGCATGCCGTGGTCGTCGGTGGTAGTCCAGTTGTCGTAGCCTTCCTGACGCATTTCCTGCGTGATGGTCTTCTCGCCGGCGTTGTCGCTGGTGTTGTAGGTTACGCCCTGCTTCTCGCCAGTCCAACGGCTTTGGTCGCTACCTACGGCTTCCGTACCCTCGCTAACGGGCACAGTTGCTACGCACTTGTTCTTGCCACTGCGGCGTGCGAAGCCGTCTTCGCTCACGTCAGCACCCCAGGCGAACGTCCATCCGTTGCGGACAGACTCCTCCATCACGCGCATAAACTCGTCAAGGGGAAGGTTGTAACTGCTGCCCCAGCGCCAGTTGTCCTGAATTTCGAGGATGAAAGAACTGTAGAAGGGGTGGTGAGTGTAACTGGTAAGGCTGACATAATCGGCAGGATCGAGGGTAAGATAGTCCTTAACGAAAGTCTTGGGCGTATACTTCTTACCCTTATAGGTGAATTCCTTGGGGCATTCGCCAAAGTAGTTGTCGATCATGTGCTGCACATCGCTCTTCCAAGCCGTGTTGATCTTGCCGGAATTGCTGGTAGCGATGGCCTTCAAGTATGCCTCCATGGGAGGGAAGAAGTTGGTGAAATTGAAGAGGGAATCGCCATAGTTGGTAATGGGATAAGGCATTCCGGAGCCCTCAGGAACGAGACCATACTGCTCCATACAGAAGATGGCGTCGTAGAAACTTCCGCCCTGGCTGAAACTTGCATCGCCATGTGTGCGCACATGACGGTCTGCACGGTCCACATAAGTCTTGCTTACGAGGAAACTTTCGCAGAGGTCGATGTCGGTCATCTCGGGATGCTTCTTCAAAACTTCGCTCTCCAGATATGCCAGGCTGGAATAAGCCCAGCAGGTACCGCTGTTCTTCTGGTTCTTGATACCGGTCACGGGATTCTCGATGACGGGGGTAAAAATAAGGGTGTCTTTGGGGAGTTCTTTCTGTTTAGGCTTTGCTGCCATTGCACTTCCTGCAGCAATCATGGCTGCAAGACCGAAAAGGAGAATTTTCTTCATTGTTCTTTTATAGGATATTTACGTTGTTTCAATAGTGTTTTTTCCATAAGGCGGATTGCATTTTTCCGCCTTCAGCCCATGATGGGTTCAGCCTTGCACGAAGGCTTCCACCTCATCGGCATGGTAAGGTATGCGTTCGTCGCCGAGGAAGCGGCATCCTTCGGGTGTGATGAGGACGTCGTCCTCGATGCGCACACCGCCGAAATCGCGGTATTCGTCAATCTTGTCGAAGTTGAGGAACTGCGCATTGATGCCCTCGCGCCGCCAAAGGTCGATAAGGTCGGGGATGAAGTAGATGCCAGGCTCGTCGGTCACCACGTGTCCCACCGCAAGTCGACGGCCGAAGCGCAGGGCATTGGTGCCGAACTGGTCGAGACGCGGACGGGTTTCCTCGTCAAATCCCACATGGATTTGTCCGAGTCCCTCCATGTCGTGGACGTCCATTCCCATCATGTGTCCCAAACCGTGGGGGAGGAAGAGCGCGTGCGCTCCCTGCTGGACAGCCTCTTCCGTATCGCCGCGCATGAGTCCGAGTTCCTTGAGGCGCTCCGTCATCAGGCGGCAAACATCGAGGTGTACGTCGAAATACTTCACGCCGGGCTTGGCATGGGTCAGCGCCAGGTCATGGCAATCTACAACGATGTCATAGATTTCACGCTGCTTGGTGCTGAATTTTCCGCTGATGGGTGTCGTGCGGGTATGGTCGGAGCAATAGTGTTCCACGGTCTCCGCGCCGGCATCGCAAAGGAGCAGGCGTCCGGGTTCCAGCACCCGTTGCGAAGGATATCCGTGAAGGATTTCGCCGTGCATGGAAACGATGCTCTGGAAACTGCATATACTGCCGTGGCTGGCGGCGATTCCATCGAGTTGACCACCGATGAACGCCTCCGTCATACCGGGCTTTACCGCCAGACGCATGGCAGCGGTGTGCATCATGTAGCCGATGTGCGAGGCGCGTTCCAGTTCTACGATTTCCTCAGCGCTCTTGATGCTACGGAGTTTCACGACAGCATTGATGAGCGGAAGGCTTGCCGTCTCCTTCTGTTTCGAAGGATGTATGCCGAGAAGGTCCATCAACTGTATCTTATGGTCGGCACGATAGGGGGGAAGGAAATGCACACGGCGTCCCTTCTGGCGCGCTTCCTCACATTTTTCTGAGAGCCATGCCATGGGTTTCACGTCCTTAACGCCCGTTTCCGCGGCCATTTCGCTGACGCTGGTCACACTTCCGTACCAGACGATGTCGTCGATGTCAATCTCGTCTCCCACAAGCGTTTCCGCGCCCGCCTCACAATCGATGACGAGTGCCAGACCATCGCGGTGCTGACCTGTGAAATAGAGGAAGGTGGAATCCTGACGGAACTTATATGCATTGGCAGGATAGTTCATCGGGGAGTCGTTGTTTCCAAGCAGAACGATGACGCCCTCTCCCACCATTTCGCGCAGTGCACGGCGGCGCTGCACGTACGTTTCTTGGGTAAATAGCATGCTAATAAGGTTATTTCTGCGTGCAAAGTTAGCGATTTATTGCGAAAATGCTTAAATTTGCCCGCAAAATATTGCCTTTCCTGCATCCTTTTGCATTTTCTTCACTTTTTTATGTTATAAATTCTTCACACTCACGGCATTAAAAGACGGTGGAGAAACGGCATGGGGACAAGTTTTACGGCAAGGCGTATTTGACGACCGACTTAACTTCATCCACACCTCAGCAGACGCCGCACAATGCGCGCCCTGGAAAACCTCGGAAAAACGAGGTGAAAACATCGGAGGTTTCCTTGCAAAACATCGGAACTTTGAGGCCCGTTTATCGGAACTTTCCCCTCCCTGTTCCCCTCTGCTCTTACGCCTCCTCCCCACCTTTGTTTTTCCTCCCTCGGAAGTCCGGCAAGACACTCCCCCACTCCCTTTTCACAAGTTTCCACGATTTCTCCCGCAACAACCGGGCATTCCCTCTCATATATTTATATATAAAAATAAACATGACCCTTCATGTCTTCAATCCCAGCCATGACGAAGCCCTTGCCTTCGGCGGTTCCGCCTATTGTCCGGGGGCTGCCGCACGCCGGATGTCCGAACATTTGTGCGACCTTCCGCGCTGGTGGATGGAGGAGGGCGACGAGATTCTGCGGCTGCCACCCAACGGTTCGCTGCATGGAGTAAGGCGTCCGGAGTGGGAACGTGTGGAGCGCGTCATGCCGTGGGGCTGGGATGCCCACATCGTCCGTCTGCTCCAACGCCTCGGGGCACCGGACCGCCTGCTGCCATCGCCCGACGATTTGGAGCGTTGGCGCCGCCTATCATCGCGCCAGACCACCGTACTGACACTCGGGAACCTCCGTCCGCGCATCCTCAACGACCATGCCCTCGCCTTCATGCTGCCCGCCGAAAGTTGGTGGTGCCGGACTATCGACGAGGTGCATGCCGCCGTGGAGCGCGCCGGTGGCAGAGCATTCCTGAAGGCTCCGTGGAGTTGCAGCGGCCGAGGAGTGTGGATTGCCGGGACACCCGACGACGAACGCGCCCTCAACCGCGCCGCCGCCACCCTCCGGCATCAGGGCGCCGTGGAGGTGGAACCCGCTTATGAACGCATCGCCGACCTGGCGATGGAATACGAATGCTCCGCTGACGGACACCTGACTTTCGAAGGCTTCTCGCTCTTCGGCACCACACCTGCCGGCGGATATCAGGGCAACGTGGTGGCGCCGCAGGGCGAAATTGCCGCACGAATCGCCGCCTTCGGCATCTGCTCCGCCGGACAACTGCTGACGGCGCAGGCGGTAGTGGCGGAAAGCCTTGCCGATATCCTCGATGGCGGATACCAAGGTCCGCTCGGAGTGGATATGATGCTCACCCCCCAAGGTCTCCATCCTTGCGTGGAGGTAAACCTCCGCATGACCATGGGGCGCGTGGCCATTTATCAGGCTCTTGCCGGACAAGGTGCCGCAGAATAACGGACGCCCGCGCCGCATCCCCCCGAGGGAACTGTCGCAAAATCCGGCAGACTCCGGTTTCATCGCCGCCGGCATGAGCCCGGTTTGCTTACGCCCCGGGAGAGGACAATGGGGAAATCCCACAGGAAAAGCGGAACGTTTTCGTTAAACCAAATGGGCAGAACGGAAGCAAATGCAACGCGCTTACAGTATGCCATGGCGAGAAAACGAGGGATGAAATCCAACCCTTTCATACCGGAATTCCATGCCGGCAGAAAAAAAGATTTGCAATGGCCATTTATGACGTCCGCCTTTGCACACCGTACAAATTGCAACTATTAAACAGGAAATCCATACCAAAAACTAAACGACTATGAACCTCTTTATTCGAAAACCCTTTGAATCTCTGCTCCACGAGGCAGAGAACGACGGCGGGCATGGTCTTAAACGCGTGCTTGGCCCCTTCGGACTCATCTCTTTGGGCGTAGGCGTCATCATCGGTGCCGGTCTTTTCAGCGTCACGGGCAGCGTGGCGGGAGCCCATGCCGGCCCTGCCATCACCATTTCCTTCATTCTGGCAGCCATAGCGTGTGGCTTCGCCGGTCTGTGCTATGCAGAGTTTGCCTCCATGCTTCCTGTAGCAGGCAGCGCCTACACCTATTCCTATGCCACCATGGGCGAGTTCGTGGCATGGGTCATCGGCTGGGATCTCGTGCTGGAATACGCCGTTGCCGCCGTCACCGTGAGCATTTCGTGGAGCCAATATCTGGCAGTCTTCATGAACGACATCGGTTGTCCCATCCCTCCCGCCCTGCTCTCCTGCCCCTCCCAAGGGGGCATCGTCTGCCTTCCTGCCATGATTCTCGTCGTGGTCCTCAGTCTTCTGCTGGCAGGCGGCACGGAAGGCAGCACTCGCTTCAACGATTTCATCGTGGCGCTCAAGATCTTTGTCGTGGCAGCCTTCATCATTCTCGGGTGGCAGTACATCCATACGGAGAACTATACCCCATACATTCCCCAGAACACCGGCGTATTCGGCGAGTTCGGATGGAGCGGAATCCTCCGCGGTGCCGCCATCCTCTTCTTCGCCTACATCGGTTTCGACGCCATCAGCACCGCCGCCCAGGAGACCATCAACCCACGCCGCAACATGCCCATCGGCATCCTCGGCAGCCTGCTTGTCTGCACCATCATCTACTGCCTGTTCGCCCACGTCATGACGGGTGTTGCACCCTACACGGCATACAGCAAGGGCGACATGGCTCCCATCGCCACAGCCGTGCATGCTATGGGCGATGCCAACAATCCGCTTATCGACATTGTCATGTACAAAGGCACGACGTTTGCCGTCCTTCTGGGCTATGCCAGCGTGGTACTCGTCATGCTTATGGGACAAAGCCGCGTGTTCTTCTCCATGAGCCGCGACGGTCTTCTTCCCCCGCTCTTCAGCCATCTCCACAAGCGTTTCCACACTCCGGCACGCTCCAATATGCTCTTTATGGTGATTATCGCCGTGCTTGCCGATCTGGTGCCTGCCGACGTGGCTGGAGAGATGGTAAGTATCGGCACGCTCTTCGC
>CAMAFY010000037.1 GCA_945833885.1 uncultured Bacteroidales bacterium | reverse complement strand
AATCTTAGAATCTTAGTATAAACTAATTTTGAATACCTACTTATATTATATATATATATGTTAATTTGAATGTCTTTTCAACCTCGCACACCCACTTATTCCCATAACTTATTCCCATCCTTCCATCACCAACACGTGAAGAAAGGATGGGAATCCACTTTACATTCTGATTTACAATGCCTTAAATAAAAATCGGGTGTGCTGCGGATGGCGTCAGCCGATGGCGTCCACCACGGTGCGCACCTTGGCGACGCTCGTCTCAAGGGTGGCGTATTCGTCGCTTCCGGGCTTGCCCATAGCCACCCCCTCGTGGCGGTAACGCATACGCGAGGGCTCCACATCGCGCAGACTGGCATGGATCTCCTGCGCCCCCGTGGCGTCGAGAATGGCTGCGGCATTGCGCTCGTTGACGCCGCATCCGGGCATGACGACGATGCGTCCGGCCGCCTGGCGCACCAGACTGCGCAGACATTCCACACCCTCTTCCGCCGTCGCCGCCTGGCCACTCGTGAGGACACGGTCGAAGCCCAGGGCGATGATGCGCTCCAAAGCCTCGGCAGGCTGACGGCAGACATCGAAGGCACGGTGGAAGGTGAGCGATACGGGCGGCAGGAAATAGCCGTCGTCGAGGTCGCCCTCGGCAAAATCCACGCACTCGCCCTTCGCAGCCTCCACGAAACGCTGGCAGGCCTCCTCGTCGACATCTCCGTCGGCGGTGAGCGCTCCCACCACCACTCCGTCGGCACCGGCACGGCGCGCGGCAATGATGTCGTCGACCATCACCTCCACCTCATCGGGAGTATAGAGGAAATCGCCCGGACGCGGACGTATCAGGACATGGCGGCGGAGGCCCTCCACCTGCAACGCCGCCTGCAACAAACCTATGCTCGGCGTGATGCCGCCCTCGGAGAGTCCGGAACAGAGTTCTACGCGATATGCACCGCCCTCGGCGGCACGCTGCACGCTCAACAACGAGCCGCAGCAGACTTCCAACTTGCGTGTTTCAGCCATAAGTGAGTGTCTGAAATGATATGCTATCAATAATATTTACAAAAAAGTTTGAGCGAGATTTACAATAAAGTCTGAACAAGCATCCGTACTTCCCGCAGGATGTCGCTTCGCATTGCCCAGCGCCATAGACTGTTGTCCCGCCGGCACGTCTCCACATACGGACGAAGGCATTGATTTCCGTCCGGAAACGTCAGCGTTCCAAGCATATTCCGCCCCGCCTTAACGGATGCAGCCGATAATCTCGTTCACGTCCTTCACGCCGTGAGCGTCGAGCCAGGCGTTCATACCGTCGATGACCTTCATCGTCACCGTGGGGTCTACGAAGTTGGCGGTACCGATCTGTATGGCTGTGGCACCGAGCATCATGAACTCCAAGGCATCGGTGGCATTGGAGATTCCTCCGAGACCGATGACGGGAATCTTCACCGCCTTCGCCACCTGGCTTACCATTCGCAGGGCGACGGGCTTGACACAGGGTCCGGAAAGTCCGCCCGTTCCGATGCTCAACCGCGAGCAACGGCGCTCGATGTCGACACTCATTCCCATGAGCGTGTTGATGAGCGACACGGCATCCGCACCTTCCGCCTCTACGGCACGGGCGATGGAGGCGATGTCGGTGACGTTGGGCGAGAGTTTAACAATGAGTGTCTTGTCGTAGACCTTGCGGACGGCGCGTACCACGGAGGCGGCACCCTCGCAGGATGTGCCGAAAGCCATACCGCCATCCTTCACATTCGGACACGAAATGTTGAGTTCAATGGCGGGGATATGTTCCAGACTGTTGACGCGGGCGGCGCACTCGGCATAGTTTTCGGGCGCCGACCCCGACACATTGACGATGACGTTGCTGTCGATGTCCACCAGTTGGGGATAGATGTGTGTGGCGAAGTATTCCACACCCTTGTTCTGCAGACCTACGCAGTTGAGCATTCCTGCCGCCGACTCTGCCATTCGGGGATAATCGTTGCCCTGACGGGGCTGGAGGGTGGTACCTTTCACCACGAAACCACCGAGACGGTTGAGGTCGACGAGGTCGGCGAATTCCAGACCGTAGCCGAAGGTTCCGGATGCCGTCATCACAGGATTCTTTAAGGAAAGATTACCTATCTGTACATGAAGATTTGCCATATTTTCTTGGATTTGCATCCTTCGTTTTCCCGCCATGGCACAACGTGAGCGGTTTTCTTCCGCTTCCGTCCTGCCCATCTGGCTTATCGAAAACGTCGGGAATAGGGAGATTTTACGGATACGTTAGGGGGATTCCTGAAATGCTCCCCCGCCCTGCGCGTTTTGCCTCACAACCTTACGGATGTGAATGCCGGCGTGCCGTCCGCGCCTTGCGGACCAATGGGGCGGAAGGTGGGGAAATGAGGAATCGTCCTCTTGGAATCAGAACCAGGTGAGTTCGGTGGTGGGGAATACGGGGCCCTCGGTGCAGACGCAGACATTGCCGCGCACCGTCTTCTCGACACAGCAGAGGCAGGCGCCAAGTCCGCACGCCATCATGTTTTCAAGGCTCACCTCGCAGGGGACTCCGGCGTCGCGTGCCCACAGCGCTACGGCACGCATCATGGGTTTCGGGCCGCATGCCGCCACGGCGTCGAAGCGTTTCGCGGCGAGTATGCTGTGCTGCGTGACGAATCCGCGCTCACCGAGCGTGGCGTCCTCCGTGGTCACCGAAACCTCGCCCAACGCCTTGAAGCGGTCGAGTTGCAGAAGGTCCTTGGCAGAGCGTCCGCCGAGGAGGAAATGGGGGCGGGCTCCCATCTCGCGCAGCACCTTTCCGTACTGCAACATCGGGGCTGTGCCCACGCCACCGCCGACGAGGAGGATGTCGCCGCCGTTGTGGAGGGTGAAACCGTTGCCCAGGGGGAAAAGGGTGCTCACCGTCTCGCCCTCGCGGAGGCGCGAAAGGGCGGTCGTACCCGGACCGACGAGATGTATCAGCACGTCAAGACGGTTGGCTTCAACGTCGCACCAGTTGATGCTGATGGGACGACGGAGCATCACCTTGGGCTCTCCCTCGACGGCAAGTTGCACGAATTGTCCGGGAAGGCACTCCGGCATGCGTCCCGAAGGGTCGGAAAGGGAAATCAGGACATAGTCGTCGCGAAGGAATTCCACGCGCTTCACGACCAGGTCTGTAAGATACTTTTTCATATATTTCGCATCAGTTATATTTCGGTAAACGTAAGGTGTCAATCAGTTCTTCCGGCAAGTTGTAACGCTTGATGAGGGCACTGTCGGCAGCATGTGCGCCACGCCGGTTCAGGTCGGCGGCGGCACGTCGGTACGCCTTCTGCAGGAGCGTCATCTGCTGTTGCTTGCGGGGCTTCTTCAGCACGTCGGTGCGCAGGTAGAGGGCGGCACGCGATGTGGTGTCGGCGCTCCATATCAGGCGGTGACCATGGAGCACCACCGCCATGGTGGCGTAGGGTTCGGGGAGGAGGGCGGCATCCACCTGGTTCTCGTCGAGCATCATGCGGCGGAGGGCAACGTCGTTGATTTGCGCCTTATAGACGTCCGGCTCGCGGAGTCCGCCTTTCGCAAGCGCCTGTTCCAGACATTCCGCCTCGGCGGAGAAGCGTGCGAGGGCGACGGTGCGCTTCTTCATCTTCGCCACCTCGCGTATGCGTAGGGTGCCGCTGGTGACCAGCCGCCAGGTGTTCTCCAACCGTACCGCCTCGGTGAGGGCAGGCATGGGGTAAAAGCGCTTTTCCGCCGATGCCTTTTCCGCCTTGTCGCCGGCGGATTTTGCGGATGTTTTGCCCTTGCCGTTCTGACCTTTCTTCGCGGTCTTCGCGGTCTTTCCCTGCTGTCCGCCATCGCGGGCTTTGCCCTCTACCGAGCGGTAGTGGGCAAGGCGCGCATCATCGAGCACGGCACCGTCGTAGAGGCGTGTGCGGCGCATGATGGAATCGATGTCGAACTGCGAAACTTCCGTGCGGATGACGAGGTCGAGGCCCAGGCTGTCGCAGACGCCGCTTTCGAGAGCATGGTAGAAGGGCAGGCAATCGAGCGTAGGGGTGCAGATGATGTTCAGCGCCAGGGTGTCAGCCGCCGACGTCTCGACGGCAGCATTCTCCGGTTCTTCCCCGCGGGTGGAAACGTAGAGGACGGCCGATGCCGCCAACAGCACCGCGATGCCTGCGAGCACTTTCCACGACCGAAGCATGGAGGGCAATGCTCCAAAGTCTTTCATCATGATAATTTGAACAAATTTAACAATAAGTAAGTGAACTTGATTATACCATATTTAATTGCTTACGATAAGCATAAAGCAGGTTTCAATGATTTGCTTCCACAAAAATTACAGTTAGGTTTTACAGGTGTTGAAATGACTTTTCACACAGCCCCCTGTTAAACTGATTGTTGAAACCTACATACACAATTGTTTTTTAGCATAAAGATTTTGCACACTTACCTCAAAAGGACAAAATTTTGCGATAAGCCGATTTCAGGAATGAAGGTGGATACCACAAAGCGCCACCATAAAACCATCTCGTTTTGTGGTCTGCGTCCTGTCGTCTTTCAGCCTCGTTCCGGGTGGAAGAATCCCGAAAATCGGGCCAACCTGACTGGCAGTCCCCCCGGCTTCGGCAAACATTCGCGAAGGGGTCGATGCCAGGTCACCCTGAAACCTGCCTGACTGTACAAGCCGGGGAGGAAGGTTGTGCCGTCAACCCCGCAGCGTCCGAACCGATGTTCGGGATTCCGCGGTGCGGCATTCCAGGCGGGTCAGTCCCCGTCTCCCCCACTTGTTCTGCAAGAAAAAGGCCCCGCCTTTCTGCTGTAAGAAGAACGACGGGGCCGGAATATTCAAAGGATTAACCCTGGATGGCTGCTACACCGGGAAGCACCTTGCCCTCGATGGCTTCGAGAAGGGCACCACCACCGGTGGAGATGTAGGACACCTTGTCGGTAAGACCGAACTTGGTGACGCAGGCTACGGAGTCGCCACCGCCGATGAGGGAGAATGCACCCTCGGCAGTAGCCTCAGCGATAGCCTCACCAATGGCACGGCTACCAGCGGTGAAGTTGTCGAATTCGAACACACCGGCAGGACCGTTCCAGAGGATGGTCTTGCAGCCCTTGATGGCTTCGGCGAACTTCTTCTGAGCCTCGGGACCGGCATCCAAGCCTTCCCAACCTTCGGGAATGGCGTTCGAGGGGCATACCTGGGTGTTGGCATCGTTGGAGAATGCGTCGGCAACGACAGCATCGGGAGCCATCACGAGTTCCACGCCGTTCTTCTTGGCGAGTTCCTCAACGCCGAGAGCCACATCGAGTTTGTCGAGTTCGACGATACTGTTGCCGATCTCGCCGCCGTGAGCCTTAGCGAAGGTGTAGGTCATACCGCCACAGAGGATGAGTTTGTCAACCTTTCCGAGGAGGTTTTCAATGATACCGATCTTGGAAGATACCTTGGAACCACCCATGATGGCGATGAAGGGACGCTTGATATCCTTGAGGACAGCGTCGACAGCCTTTACTTCCTTCTCCATGAGGAATCCGAGCATCTTGCTGTCAGCATCGAAATAGTCAGCGATGACAGCCGTAGAGGCGTGCTTGCGGTGTGCGGTACCGAAAGCGTCCATCACGTACAGGTCAGCATAACTTGCGAGGGTCTTTGCGAACTCCTTCTGGCGGACCTTCATCTCCTTCTTCGCCTCGTCGAACTCGGGAGTACCCTTCTCCACGCCTACGGGCTTGCCTTCCTCTTCGGGATAGTAGCGGAGGTTTTCGAGCAGAAGCACTTCACCGGGCTTGAGGGCGGCGGCAGCCTCCTGGGCCTTTGCGCAGTCGGGAGCGAAAGCGACGGGGGTTCCGAGAGCCTCAGCCACGGCATCCTTGATCTGTCCGAGCGAGAGTTCGGGCTTCACCTTTCCCTTGGGCTTACCCATGTGGCTCATGATGATGAGGGCACCACCCTGGGCGAGGATGTGCTTAAGGGTGGGAAGAGCGCCACGGATACGGGTGTCGTCGGTAATCTTACCGTCCTGAAGAGGTACATTGAAGTCTACGCGCACGATAGCCTTCTTACCTGCAAAATTGCATTCAGAAATTGTCATTGTTCTTGATTTTATAGGATTGTTGTGGTTTTCGTACGCGCAAATTTACGACTAAATTCCGAGCGAACAAACTTTACCGCTGCTTTTTTGCTGATTTCTACCATTTTGGATTTCCCAAACCGTCCCGCCGCTTTTGTTTTCAGCCGGCTTCCACACATTGGGATTACCGGATTTCACGGCGGATTCCACCTTCCGCATCGCCGCATGCCGCTGTGGAGCGGATAAGGCATCCTGCCGGATTCCTGTCCGTTTTGCAGATGGAATCTGTCCGTTTTGCAGATGGAAAAAACGGAAACGGGGGAAGCCGGACGGAATCTTTGGGCAAAATTCCGGCGATTTTCTTGCATTTCTCGCGGAAACCCACAATATTTGCATATCTTCCGTGCGCGGAAGATGCCAAGACCGCCTGCCGGCGATGCGCGGAAAGCCCATCATTTCCGTTCATCCCCCCATAGCGTTTAGACCTGCCTGCCGGCGATGATTGGCCAGCGACAAAAGAAGGTGCCGCAATCCTCAAAAGGACTGCGGCACCTGATTGTTTTTCGGATTACAAAACTTCGGAAATTCCTGAAAGGAACTTCAAAGGTTTACATCGAAATGTTCTGAGGTTTTGAAAGGGATTTTCCGAGGTTTGCAAGGAAACGTTCCGAGGTTTTCGAAAAGATATGCACATTCTTTGGGATGATATCCGAAAATCTGATGGATTGTTCAAGATTATCCAAGAATTATCTTTTGAAACATCCCCGCAAACGACCTCCTTGCGGAATAGGATTCCGAAGGCTTCACCCGCGAACGTTTACCATCCGGGATTCTGTGTCCAGAGTTTTTCGGTAAGGTTGATCATACGGGTTTCGAGGGGGAGCAGATAATCGCGGTCGACCTTGAACTGCAATCCGCCGGGATACCCCACCATGCTGATGGTGATGTAGCGGTAAGCGTCGCCGGGATTGCCGGTGAGGAAGAGGTTGTTCTTCTCGGGCTGGTCGTAGCGTAGTCCGTCGCCGTAGAATGGATTGCCCTCGAGATTCGACCCGGTGAAGAGCGCACCCGTGGGCCATTGTCCGACAATCAGTTCGTCGGCAGCCGCCCAACGCAGGATGTCATGCAGACGCCGTCCCTCGCAAGCCGTCTCTACGCGGCGCTCACGACGGACCGCCTGGACGTATTTGTTGAGGTTGCGGAAGCCATAGTCGGCAGCCTGGTTGTATTCGCGGTCGAAATCCATGGCGGGCATTCCCACGCGGTCGCGGAGAGGTTTGAGGGCCGCCACGATTTTGTCGGCATTTCCCGCGCCATCGAGTTCTGCCAGCGCCTCGGCATAGTTGAGGAGGACGTCGGCATAGCGGCACTGGATGGCAGGCGTTGCGCCCTTGTTCTCGGCGTCGAGCGAACCTGTATAGTCGGTCTGCACGTATTTCAGCATGGAATATCCCGTGGTGTTGTAGTTGTAGGCGCTGCTACCGACGAGGGGAGGCAACACATATCCGTCGCGGTCGGGGCGGAGTTGCACACCGGGAGTGGCGACGGTCTGCGAGAGTCTGGGGTCGCGGAGGGTTGGCAGCAGTTCCTCGCCCCACACCTTCTTGGCTTCCAGCCGGGCATCGCCGTTGAAGGGCTTGCCTTCGATGGTGAGATAGTCGTCGACGAGGCTTGCCGTGATGCCGAATCCGCCGCCGCCCTCGTTGAGATAGCGGTTCACGGAGTTACCCACCTGGTCGCCGTCGTAGCGTTTGTACCACATCACCTCGGTGTTGTTGTCAAGGTTGGTGGTCTGGAAGATTCTGCGATAACTGTCGAGGGTTCCGCCATCGGTACTGATTTTCCAGACGCCGCGGTCCATCACCGCCTTGGCGGCATCGGCGGCCTGTTGCAGATAGTCGTTGATTTTGGCGTCGGTGACGTTGGGGTCGTAGAAGGCGTCGCCCTCGGCCTTGTGGTATTTCTCCCACGTTCCCTCGTAGAGTGCCACCTCGCTCTTGAGCCATCGTGCCACATCCTTGTGGACGCGCATCGAGGCGCTGTTGCTCTGTTCGCCAAGGAGTTCAATGGCCTTGTCGAGGTCGGCCAGGATATGGTCGGCCACCACCGTGCGGCTGTCGCGCGGAAGTTTCATCTGTCCCATGTCGGGGTCAAGAGGATGGTCCACCCATGCCAGAGGTCCGTAGTTGCGGAACATGGTGAAATAGTACCATGCCCTGAAATAATAGGCCTCGCCAATGAGTTGGTTGTAGTCCTTTGTCCCGGCCTCGGCGCAGTTTCCGAGGTTGTTGAGGAGGAAGTTTACGTTGCGGATATAGGTATATGCCGTGAGCGCCGACGCGTTGCTGAGGACGAGTTGTCCGGCAAGGCGGGTGTTGGGTGCGGAGCCCACCATATTGTCGGAGTTGATGTCCGCGCCGGCGATGTCGCCACCGCCGCCGGCAGCGATGTTGTTGGTGCGTACGCCGGTTTCGTAGAACTGGGCGATGTAGTTCTTAATTTCGCCTGTCGAGACGAAGGGTCGAGCCGTTGAGAGGACGCCTTCCGGCTCTTTGTCCAAGTCGAAGCAACCCGTAAGGAGCAGGGGTGCCGCAAGGGCTATGAAAATATGTTTGAGTTTCATGATAATATGCTTTAAGGTGGGTTCTTTCATTACCACCGTAAACTTACAGTACGCTAAAGTGGCTTGAATAAAACTACCACCATAGATTATTTTTTAGTCCTTAAAGATTGACGACAAGACCTACGGAAAGCACCTTGTTCATGGGGTAGTTCTTACCGCCTTCACCGGTGTAACTGTTGCTGGTGAAGATGCTTTCGGGGTCGAACATCTTGGCAAGGGGAGTGAAGGTCAGGAGGTTCTCACCGCTGAAGTACACCTGAAGTTTGGTCAGATGCGCACGATGAATCCACTCTGTGGGGAAGTCGTATGCCAGGGTGACGTTCTTCAGACGGCAGTAGCGCGCGCTCTGGAGGTAGCGGTCGTTGGTCTGGACGTTCTTGTTGCGGAAGGGTCCTACGCCTCCGGCACTGTGGATGTAGGGCTTTGGATAGTAGGCATCCTTGTTGTTTTCCGTCCAATAGTCGAGATGTTCGTTGAACACCGTCACCTGGGCATAAGGTCCGCAGCCCCAGAAGTACACACCATTGGGCCACCAGTCGCGCTTGCCGACGCCCTGGAACATGAGCGAGAGGGACAGACCCTTCCACGCGATGTTACCGTTGATGGTGTACTGGAAGCGGGGAGTGGTGTTACCGATGATTTCCATATCGCCCATGTCGCCGAGGACGTTGCTGCCGCGGTCAATCTTTCCGTCGCCGTTGAGGTCGATGTACTTCACGTCGCCCGGTGTCCATTCCTTTGCACTGATGTATGAAAGGTCGTAGGCCTGGTTGTAGGCATCGGCCTCTGCCTGGTCCTGGATGAGGTGTTCCACGCGGTATCCCCATATTTCGCCCACCTTGCGGCCCTTATACCACTTTCCGGCAGGGTTGTCGAATGTGGGATTCTCGTATTCCGTCACCTCGGCTGTCGCATCACTGATGCTACCACCAATCTGGTAGGTGATGTCTTTTCCGATGCGTCCGCGCCAACTGAGCGCGAGTTCCCAACCCACATTGCGCATGCAGGCGTTGTTGGTCTGCGGTGCCGAGGCTCCGAAGAAGTCGGGAAAGTCCTCGCCGGGTCCGAGCATGTCCTTCGTGTCGCGGCGGAAGACGTCGAACGATCCCGTCAGGCGGTTGTTGAGGAAGCCGAAGTCAAGGCCGAGGTCCTTGCTCTCCACCTTCTCCCATGTCGTCAAAGGATTCACCACACCCGGAGCGAGGGTGTACATGACGCGGCCGTCGGAGAAGAAATAACTGCCCAGACGTCCGTTGATGTCCATCGTCGAGGCGTAGGTGTAGAGCGCCGCGCCGGCCTGGTTGCCGAGCAATCCCCACGAACCACGGAGTTTGAGGTTCGTGACGGCGGTGACGTTCTTCATGAACTTCTCCTTATGGATGTTCCATCCTACGGAAACCGAGGGGAAGAATCCCCAGCGGTGGTCGGAGGCGAAGCGGCTGGAAGCGTCGTAACGTCCGTTGACCTCGAGGAGATAACGCTCGTCGTAGGAGTAGTTGATGCGTCCGAAGAATCCGCGTGTGGCCCATCCGTTGCGGGTATCCGTGGTGGTTTTGTCACCGGTTCCCATGCCCACGTTGGGGTTACTTGTGGAATAAAGTCCGGTGATGGTGTTCTTCAGGTATTTATAAGAGTTGTCCTCCTCCTGGAAACCCACCATGATGCTTGCCGTATGCTTCTGTACATTCAGGTCGTAGGAGGTGTAGATGTTGAGGCTCTGATAGCGTGTGCGGTCCATCGAAGTGGTGTACTTTCCGTCGGGATATACGCCAAGTTCATCGCGCACACCCAGGGAAGTGGTGACGCCATCGACGGCATAAATGTTGGGAGCCACGTTCACCGCCTCATACTCGGCGTGGCGCATCTTGTAGGTGTAGTCGGCATTGATGGTCCATCCCTTCAGGGGTGTGATGACGATGGCACCGGTAGCGTTCACACCGTCTCCCGTACGGTTCGTCCGCGTTCCGCTCTGGAGGTAGGGAATCATCGTCAGTTCCGTGAAGTTTCCGTTGGGGTCGACGTCGCAAACCGTCGGGCGGAAGCGTGCCAGGGAGTGGTAGAAGCCGTAGGAAAGTCCGCCGTCTCCGAAGGGAGTCTTGCGGTCCATGTGGTGAAGTTTGACGTTTACGTTGAATTTCAGCCAGTTTGTGAGTTGCGATTGCAGACTGGTGTTGAAATTGTACCGCTTCATGTCGATGTCGGCATAGCGGAGTATGCCCTCTTCGCCGTAGTATCCGCCGCTGACGAAGTACTGTGCCTTCTGCGTTCCACCGGAAAGACTGAGGTTATGCTTCTGTTTGAAGGCGAAATTCTTGTAGTGGAGGTCGAAGTAGTTGGTGTTGCCGATACCTTTCTCGGAGTTTTCGAACGCGGGGTTCATCGAGGCATTTGGCGGAAGTTCCTGCCAGGGGTCAACACTTGTGGGGTCGTTGCAGTATTGTCTGAGGAGTTCAAGTTTCTCATCGCTGTAGAGTCGCGGACTTCCGGCGTTCGTACAACCGTCGTTCCAGTACTGTGCGAAGGTGTAACTGTCGACCATGTCGGGGAGAACCGTGGGGGTTGACCACGCCGTGTTGCCCTGATAACTCAGGCGCATCTTGCCACCCTCACCGCGTTTCGTGGTGACGAGGATGACACCGTATGCGGCACGGGCACCGTAAACGGCGCAGGCTGCGGCGTCCTTGAGCACGGAGATGTTGAGGATGTCATTGGGGTTGACCTCGGAAAGACTCATTTCCACACCGTCGACAAGGATATAAGGCGATGACGAACCGCTGAGGTTTCCCTGTCCGCGGAGGGAGATGGTTCCCGTATTTCCCGGACCTACGTCGCTGCTGACATAGAGGCCGGGCACCATTCCCTGCAAGGCCTGCACGGCATCCGTCACAGGACGCGTCTCCATTTCCTCGCCCTTCACGGTGGAAACGGCGCCGGTGAGGTTCACCTTCTTCTGCACACCGTAACCTACCACCACCACTTCGTCGAGCGAACCTGTGGATTCTTTCAGACTGATGCTCATAGGACGTCCGTCCCACGTCGTCTCCAATGTCTCATAACCGATGTACGAAACGACGATCGTGGCGCCCTTCTTCACCGAGGGTATGGAGAAACTACCGTCGTTCTTCGTGTTGGTACCGTGGTTGGTACCCTTTACGCGGACCGATGCTCCCACCAAAGGCTCGCCGTTTTCGTCGTTGACGACTCCCTTGCAGGCGCTGGTCTGCTGCACAATCTCAACGGTCTCCACCGGCGAGGTCGTGGCTTGTGCCGTCATCATGGGGAGCCCCAGGAGGAAAAGCACAAGACTTACAGATTTAATCCGTTTGTTCATATAGGGTATTACTTTAAGGTGATGTCAAAAAAAGATTGATTCATTTTCGAAGAAACTTCAAGGCATTTTCGAAGAATCCTCAAAGGGAATTTCGAAAAACTTTATGGGAATTTCATGGAAAATTCAAGGCATTCCCGAAGAATCCTCAAAGAGAATTTCGAAAAATATTATGGGGATTTCGCAGAAATTTCAAAGTGATGCCGGGAAAAGGCGGAAAAAACGCCTCCGACCTTTTGTCCGCAAATTTAGTTTTTTTTGGACAAAAAGCCATACGATTTGGCTGATTTTACCCATAAAAAGGACAATTCTACGTTTTTTGTTCTGAACACGGACTTAAAAACACAAAAAAAAGCGTCTGGAAACCATTGTTCCAAACGCTATTATCCAATGAACCGAATAAAACGGCTTACAATACCGAATATGATTTTGAGCCGCCCTTCACGCTTCAAACCCGTGTTCCTGCGCCCTCATGCTCCGATTTCCGGCACGTCACCGTAGCCCGTCGGGCAGGACGGAGGGCGGAATCAGGCTTGGCAATATGCCGCAACCGGCACATCACCGCAGCCCGTCAGGCAGAACGGAGGGCGGAGAAGCGTCAAAGGTATTCCGGCAATTCGAAGAGGCGGGTGCCGTTGGAGCCCTTGACAAGTATCAGCCTGTCCGTCACGGGATGGGCACGGAGGTAGTCCTTCACCGCAGCGACATCGGGGAAATGACGCAGTTCGCCGGTGAAATCCTCGGGAACGGCATCGCGGAACGCCTCACCGACGAGCCAGAGGGCTACGATTCCCGTCTGGGCGGCATGGGCGGCAATCTCGCGATGTGCGGCAACGGACGCCTCACCGAGTTCGCGCATCTCGCCGAGAATCATCATCTTTCCCCCATCTTCTATGGCAGAAAAATTGCCCAATGCGGCATGCATGGAGGAGACGTTGGCATTGTAGGCATCCACCACCAGACGGTTGTGGGCCGTGCGGCGGAACTCCGAGCGACTGTTGCTGGGACTGTAGGCTTCGAGTGCGGCGGAAATGTCGGTCTCGCCGACGCCGAAATGCTGGCCGACGGCGCAGGCGGCGAGGACATTGGCAAGGTTGTAGTCGCCGATGAGTTGCGTCTGCACCTCGTGCCATCCGCCGTCCTTCACGCGCCAACGCAGACGGAGGAAGGGGTTGCACGCCACCACGCTGCCCTCGACATCGTAGCCGTGGCCCTCCTCACCATAGGTGACGGCAGGAAGTCCGGCGGAACGTTCTGCCAGAATGGCGTCGTCGGCATGGAGGAAGACGAAGGATGCCGCCGGCGACACCTCACCTTCCGGCTCCGTCTCACCGTCCTGAACGGCGGCGTCGGCGCACTGTTTACCACGAAGATAGTCGTAGAGTTCGCTCTTTGTCCGTATGACGCCCTCGAAAGAGCCGAAACCTTCGAGATGCGCCTTGCCGACGTTGGTGATGAGTCCGCAGTCGGGGTCGACGATGTCGGTCAGTTGGGCAATCTCTCCCGGATGGTTGGCGCCGGTCTCCACGACGGCAATGTCGTGCATGGCGGTAAGGCGGAGGAGGGTCTTGGGCACACCGATATGGTTGTTGAAGTTTCCGGCGGTGGCAAGCACGGAATATTGCCGTGCGAGAACGGCGGACGTGAGTTCCTTGGTCGTTGTCTTGCCGTTGGTACCCGTTATCTGCACGATGGGAGTGCCGAGGACGCGGCGGTGATGTGCGGCAAGATGCTGCAACGTGGCGAGGACATCCTCCACCACTATCATGCGTTCGTCGGTGGCGACATCGGGATTGTCCACCACGGCATAGGCGCATCCGCTCTCCAAAGCATTGGAGGCGAAGAGGTTACCATCGAAGTTTGCACCGCGTAGAGCGAAGAAGATGGAGCCTTCGGGGCAGTCGCGGGTATCGGTTGTCACCAGCGGATGCTTCTGGAACAGCCTGTAAAGTTCAGAGATTTCCATATTTCTTTCGGGGTATATTGTGGTGGATTTCATCATGTTCCACCATTTTTATTATACACGTATGCGAGTGGATGATGCACGGATGCAAAACCATCCATACACGGATGCCATGCGGATCAGGCACGTATGCGGGAGGGATACGGGGAATCCGCCGCATCAACTACCCGTGCGGATGGGATTCCGCCTCCGCAAATGCCGGGGAAGTCCTGCACTCATCCTATGTCGGGAAGGGGCATTCGGCGGGTGCGCAAGGGGACGACTGCGGCAAGCCCGCCCCCTCCTTCCCGGGCGTAATGCCACGGAATATCCTTTTTTCCAGCGCGCAAAGTTAAGGTTTTCATAAGGAATAGCACAAATAAATGGCGAATTATTTTGTCATCCTACCCTTTACTCCTAACTTTGCCGATGATTTTGCCGGCATCACGGCACCTTTATCCCCATTTCCTCCGCCGCCACACAGCGGAGAAGACACCAGAAAACTCCCCCAACGACCATGATAGCATACACCATCAACGTCGGCGGACGCTTGCTCAGCCTGCAACGTCCCCTCGTCATGGGCATCCTCAACCTCACGCCCGACTCCTTCTATTCCGGCAGCCGCATGCTGTCGGACACGGCATTCTCCGCCACCGATGCGGAACGCATCCGCCAGCGCACCCGCCAAATCCTCGACGAGGGCGGCACCATCATCGACGTCGGCGCGTGCAGCACACGTCCGGGTTCGGAAGAGGTGAGCCAGGATGAGGAAATCCGGCGTCTGGCTGCCGGACTTGACGTGGTACGTCGCGAAGCCCCCGACGCCATCATCAGCGTCGACACCTTCAGGGCCGACGTGGCGCGGATGTGTGTGCGGGACTTCGGCGTGCAGATCATCAACGATATCGCCGGAGGTGAGATGGATCGTGCCATGTTCCGCACCATCGGCCGCCTGGGAGTGCCGTACATCCTGATGCACATGCAGGGAAAGCCGCGCGATATGCAGACATCGCCGCATTACGACTGCGTGACTGCCGACGTGATGACCTACCTTTCGCGCCGGGGGCAGCAACTTCGCGACAACGGGGTCAACGATATCATTGCGGACCCCGGCTTCGGCTTTGGAAAAACATTGGAACACAACTACGAAATGCTGCAACATCTGGAATGTTTCCAGGAACTTGGCATGCCTTTATTGGTGGGCGTCAGCCGCAAGTCGATGATTTACCGCATGCTTGGCGGCACTCCTGCCGAGGCCCTCAACGGAACCACCGCCATCAACGTGATTGCGCTGATGAAAGGTGCGCACATCCTGCGTGTCCACGACGTCCGCGAAGCCGTGGAGGCCGTGAAAATCGTGGAGGCTTGCCGCCAACCTGAAAGCCTGAGGGCGTAAAATCTTTCTTATTTTCCCATAACGCCAATCCGCCCGACCGCTCTCCACAAGCAGCCGGGCGGATTCCTTTTCTCCCCGTGCAAAAAAGAGGGTGAAAAACACCGGCATTCCGACACGGAAAGTGCGGATGTTTCCGCCTCAAAACGCGGCAATTTCCGCCTTAAAGCACGGCACATTTCCCGACGGCTTCCGGACACCGAAGAAAGAACACGGGAATGAGGCGATTGATGATGCGAATCCGATGTTCTTAACGAACACGAATTGGACGAATCTTACGGATTCTTCTTGCCATAACCAACGCCGTTTTTTATTTTTAACGAACACGGACTGTACGAATCTTACGGATTCTTCTTGCCGAAACAAACGCCTGTCCTTATTCTTAACGAACACGGATTGGACGAATCGTACGGATAATCCGTACCCCCCATATTTGAAGCGAACGGGAAGGGAGACGGACGGAAGAAAACGGATTTACAACGTAAAGAGCCACACTTTTGGGCACATCAACGGAGGTGACGGCAAATTTCCGGCGGAAAATCTACGGGGATTCCGTACTTTTTACTTAAATTTGCAAGGTCATACGGCAATTTCACAACGAAACCTCCGCCGTATCACCACACCGCACCGCCACAAGGCTTTCCGGAAGGAGGACCGCGACGGCAGACGAAAAACACGGCAACAGACGACCGGCACACCGCCCCCACCGACACGGCGGACGGCACAACGGCAGCATAGGTACAAAACTTTTTCTGAAAAACATACTATGATAGAACTCGGATGGAAGGACGTCTTCGACATCGTCCTCGTAGCCACCTTCATGTACTATCTCTACAAAATCATGAAGGAGTCGAGCAGCGCCAACATCTTCTCCGGCGTACTCACCTTCATCGTGGCATGGATCCTCGTCACACAGGTCTTTGAAATGCGCCTGCTCGGCAGCATTTTCGACAAACTTGTCAACGTGGGTTCACTCGCGCTCATCGTGCTTTTTCAGGAGGAAATCCGCAATTTCTTCTCCACCATCGGACGCCAGCGCAGTTCAAGGCTTGTACGCTTCTTCCGCAAGAACAACAAGAACGAGAGGATGCACCGCCCCGACATCATGCCCATCGTCATGGCCTGCATGAGCATGGGCAAACAAAAAATGGGAGCCCTCATCGTCATCGAACGCGATGTGCCGCTGAAAGACGTGGCGGAAACAGGAGAAATCATCGACGCACAGATATCCCAACGCCTCATAGAGAACATCTTCTTCAAGAATTCTCCCCTACACGACGGCGCGATGGTCATCAGCAAGAAGCGCGTTACGGCGGCAGCCTGCATCCTTCCCGTGGCACACGACAACGACATCCCCAAAGCCCTGGGACTGCGACACAGGGCGGGACTGGGCATCTCGCAGAAGTCGGACTGCCTCGCCATCATCGTATCGGAGGAGACCGGCGGCATCTCCATCGCCCAGAACGGCAACTTCTCCATGCGTCTGTCGGCGGAAGAACTGGAAATCAGGCTTTCCGAAGCCCTGAAAGAAAAGTAAGGCGGAAGGCCATCCTGCAGCATCGGCGGACACGCTCCGCCATCTTTCGCCCTCCGCCCACCGGCAGGGCACGATGCAGACGCCGGCCCCATCCGTAGAAGACATCACCCCTATCATCGGCAAAATCCGGAAAATCACGCCCGCAACCCTGCACAACAACCAAAGTAAATCCGCTCCCGACGCCACAAAAACGGACATCACCACCGCCTTTGAGGGACAAAATAACACTTTTTTACACTTCGCAACGGTAAAAACACACACTTTTTTCTTGAAAAACAAGAATATAATGTAATTTTGCATTTATATCCGCAACGGCAAAGGACGCCATTTTTCCCTTTCGCCGCCGTTACGGACGGGAAAGACGACGGACCCGACGCCACCACAGCCCCACGGCGGAGAGGACGAACACCCGATTTTGGCGAACGACATTCCTAACGATTTCAACAACGATAACCCGATGGCGGTGGCGGCATGCAGCAGCATCGCACCGCACATCCTCAAAACACATTATAATGGGAAGACTGAAAAAGGTTAAACAAAACAGAATACATCATGAAGGAGTCTCCACACTCGTATTGGGACTTGCCGTTCTCGTCGGCATCATCGCCCTCAGTTGGTGGCTGCTCATGGAGCGTTGTCCCGGAGCATTCTGGACAATATCCGTTGTGTTTACCATCTTCTACGCCGTCATTGTCAACTTTTTCCGCTGCCCCATCCGCATCTTCGAGGGCGACACCACGGACCAGGTGGTCGTGGCTCCCGCCGACGGACACGTTGTGGTCATTGAAGAAGTGGACGAGAATGAGTATTTCCACGACAAACGTCTGATGATCAGCATCTTCATGAGCATCACCAACGTCCACGCCAACTGGTTCCCCGTCCAGGGACTCGTGAAAACCGTACGCCACCACAGCGGAAACTTCAAGAAAGCATGGCTTCCCAAAGCATCGACCGAGAACGAACGCTCCACCATCGTCATTCAAACGGCATCAGGACATGAGGTGCTCGTAAGGCAAGTGGCGGGAGCCGTGGCACGACGCATCGTCACCTATGCCAAGGAAGGTCAGGAATGCTACATCGACAACCACATGGGTTTCATCAAATTCGGCAGCCGCGTGGACGTCTATCTGCCGCTGGACACCGAAGTGAAGGTGAAGATGGGACAAGCCACCACCGGCAACCACACCATCATCGCACAACTGGCTGACCCCAAAGACAAAGAGCAGTAACGACACGCCCTCACGGCACCGTGGGGCAAACCTCCAAGCGCATCATGAAAAAACACATTCCGAATACCATCACCTGCTGCAACCTCATCTGCGGATGCATCGCCGTAAAACTGGCGTTTCAGGGCAACCACGAAGGCTGTTTCCTCTTCATCATCCTCGGAGCGGTGTTCGATTTCTTCGATGGCTTCGCAGCACGCCTCCTGAAGGTCAGCAGTCCCATAGGCAAGGAACTCGACTCGCTGGCGGACTGCATCACATTCGGATTCGCGCCTGCCGCACTCATCTTTTTCTTCCTCAACGAACACATCGGAGCCACACAGCCCTTTGTGCCCTACGCGGCGTTCGTGCTGGCGGCGTTCAGCGCTCTACGGCTGGCAAAGTTCAACCTCGACGAGCGCCAGGCGGAAGGCTTCATCGGACTCCCCACACCGGCATGCGCCCTTTTCTGGGCATCGCTCTTCTACAACATCGGAGCCGACTGCCGCCTCACGACGTGGACGGCAAACTATCCCCTGCAGACAGCGGCGGCCGTCGGCGCACTCCTGCTGCTGAGTTGCTGGATTCTGGTGAGCGAGGTGCCGATGTTCGCACTGAAATTCAAGTCGTTCGCATGGGGCAACAACAAGTTGCGCTACGCCTTCATCGCGGCAAGTGCCGTCATCTTAGCACTTTGTGGCTGGGGAGGATTCGCGCCTGTCATACTGCTTTATGTCATATTGTCAGTATTGCAGAACATCAGAAAACAGGCATGAAAAACGGCATTCCGTCAGCCGAACTTTGGAAGAACTATCTCTAAACCACACCGCAGAACAACACGTAATACCTTATTTACCAACAATTTACACAAATCCGAAAGTAAACCTTCCGGAACTTCCGCCCTTCCGACCGCGAGCGAAAAGTTAAGGGAAGCACCACATTTCCACAGAAAAACTACGGGGAAATGGTATGCCCGTTGCAGAAAACAGGAAGGACGACGAACGCAACCTTCACACGGAATCGCCGACGACGGCACCGACGGCAGCAGCACCCGAAAACGGAGTACAGCACAGACGCTCCGGATTATCCATCCATTATAGGCTGGTCCTGCAAATTGCAACCGCCGGTTACCACGGTAATTACTGAGGTCGCGTTTTGCCATCTTTCGCTACTTTTTCGGCTGAAAAGCCCTCTCCACCCGGTCACATAGCACGCTATGCGCCCTCACCCACAGAAATTTCCGCCGCAAAAAAAAGAATCGGAACCTGACAAATCCGTTTTTTTGAACCTACCCATAACCATCCCCCCTCCAACAATATACTATGCATTTACTTGGATGCCTGTTCACACTGCTCTTCATCGCAGTCTTCATTGGCCTGGCTTTTGTCGGGACTATCATTCGTGTCATTCTCTCCATCCTGGGTATCAACAACACCGTAAGCCGGAAAAAGACGGAGCGTTATGAATGGCAGGAGATGGACGAACACCACGACAACGGCTACGAAGACCAGCAGCAACAGCAGCAGAACCGCTCACAGACGAACCAGAGCGCAGGACGACAAACACAGAAAATCTTTGAAAAAGACGACAGCGAATATGTAGACTATGAGGAGGTGCGCTGAACGACGCACTCCGAAAAGCCGAAGAACAGCAACCGCCGCCAAACACCTTCACAGATGTTTAGCGGCGGTTTTGCGTTGTATCACCCCGAACATGCCCCATATAGACAAGGCGTTTTTGCCATCTTCCCGGCTCCCCTCGTCCTGCAATCCCCGCCCACCCCGCCATACAGCCCGCCGCATCCCCTGGCGTGCTTCCGCCCCACGTTTACGCCGGCATCACCCGTCCTGCCGTGAGCCGCCGACGCCGACGCCGGACAATGCGGAGGATTTCAACGCGACGGCAGGGACAAAAGTTGGGATGAGGGCAAAAAGAGTGACGGATTTTGGGCAGAGGAGAACGGACAACTGAAAGATAATTGATAAATTTGCGACAGAATGAATGCCGCGTTTCCAAAGGAAACGGAACGGACGCCGGAACGACATTCCTCCGAGCGCGGCATCCACTCGGAAATCCACCGCGACGGACACGGCGGAAGACGGTTCACACACATAAAGAAATCATCACAACCCTACCCTATGAACAAATACGTATCCCTCCTTTTTCTGAGCATGATGCAGGCTCCACTTGCCCATGCCCACGACATCAACGAAGACCAGGCATTGGAGATTGCCGTCGGATTCATGCAGCAGCAAGCACCGGCGGCGGCAACCCCGAAGGACGGCGCCACGGGCGTCATGGAAATCCAGGAAACCATCTGTTCCGAACGCGACGGACGACCGCTGCTCTACGTTTTCCGACGCGACGGCGGGGGCTTCGTCATCGTTTCGGCAGACAGCCGGACACCGCAGAACGTGCTGGCATACAGCACATCAGGATGCTTCGGCACGGACGGGGAAAACCTGAATGCGCGGAACTTCATCCGCTCCTACATGAGGCAAATGGAGGAGATGGACGGCAACGCCGCACAGAAAGTGAAGGCCCCGATGGCGGACGCCACACTCCCCGCAACCGTAAGTCCGCTGCTGACGAGCAAATGGAACCAGAATTCGCCCTTCAACGACTACTGTCCGACGGTAGATGGCGTGCGCTGCCCCACAGGATGCGTGGCGACGGCGATGGCGCAGGTCATGTATCTACACCAATGGCCACAGCAGGGACGCGGGGAACATTCCTACATCTGGACGAAAGGCAACACCACCCTCTCCGCGGATTTCTCGAAATCGGTGTACGAATGGGACAAGATGCTGCCGGTATACAACAACACGGCGGACGAGGAGGCACGCCACCAGGTGGCGCAACTGATGAGCGATGTGGGCATAGCCTTCGACATGAACTACGAACCTGCCGGAAGTGGCACGGCCGTTGACCGCGAGGCGATGGTGGAATTCTTTGACTACGACGCCTCGCTGAACCATCTGGAACGGCAATACTGCAGCAACGACGAATGGGAAAACCTCATCAGGAAGGAACTGAGCGAGGGACGCCCCGTGCTGTATGGCGGAGGTAGCGGATACGGAGCGCACGAATTTGTGTGCGACGGTTACGACGCCAAAGGCTATTTCCACTTCAACATGGGTTGGGGAGGGCAATCGGACGGATATTATCTGACCACAGCCACTGGATTCGACCTCTATCAGGGAATCCATTTCAACATCAAGAAGAACGAGGGAGGACGGGAAAGTCTGGTGGCTTTCCAGACGAATGACTTCCGCTACGACGCACAACTGGAGGCGCTGACGCTGGAGATGGACGTGAATTACAGCCAACTTTCAGCCATCGAAGTCGCCGTGGCGGTGGAGGATGCCCAGGGAAACGTGCACTATGATGCGTGCCACGACTTCAGCCAGACGTGCAGTTTCACGCTTTCCGGCGGACTCGACGACGGAGAATACCGCATTTTCCCCGTGGCGCGTCTGAAGGGGACGGAAGAATGGCAGAAGATTTTCCATCCCGACCTGCGGCAGGGCGAGGTGAACCTCAGCGTCAGCAACGGTGTCTACGGATATTCCAACGACAACCTCTACGACGAGGTGCGCGAGGGTGCCGTGGAAATCAACGGCATCTGCTATACGTTGAACAAAACGTCCAAAAAGGCGACCGTCACCTACCGCAACAAGAACTATGATTTCTACGTCGGGAAGAAAAACATCGTCATCCCCGATGAGGTGGAATACAACAATGTCGCGTACAGCGTGACGGCCATCGGGGAGGAAGCCTTCAACGGATCGGACGCCGAGACCATCACCCTGCCGGCAAGCGTCACGGAAATCCAGATGGGCGGACTGGGAGCCATGCAACTGCACCGCGTGGCGATTCCCGCCGACAGCAAACTGAAGAAGGTTGACGGCTGGGGATTCAACGGCTGCATCCGCATGAATGCCATCCGACTGCCGGAGACGCTGCAGCAAATCGGGATGTGCGGATTCCAAAGTGCCAGACTTGCCGCACTCGTACTCCCCAAAAAATGCACGAGCCTCGGAAAGATGGCGTTCAACTGCAACACCCTCCTGCGGAATGTCTACGTCGCCTACGCCACAAAGCCCAAGGCCGACGCGCTGTTCCAATACTGCGACAACCTCGAAACGCTGTATGTTCCCGTCGGAAAGGGCGACCTCTACCGCCAGGACACGCAATGGAGCGGGGGCTTCAAGGAGGTGAAGGAATACAGCACGCTGGAGGTCGGCGGAGTGAAGTACGCCTGCTGCCCAAGCGACAACACGGCGGTGCTCTATATGGCGACAACGGATGCCAACGGATACATCTACGTTCCGACCACGGTAGACCAGGAAGGCGGCACCTACAAGGTGGAACGCATTGAGGCGGGGGCCTTTGAAGGGGTGACGGAAATGACGTCGTTCGCCATGGGATCAGGCATCACAAGCATCGGAGAAGCGGCGTTTATGGGGTGCAAGGGCCTGAACGAAGTGGTCATCGGCACCGACGTCACGAGCATCGGCACCGACGCTTTCTTCGACTGCCCGGCGCTCGAAAGCGTATATTGCACAGGACAACGGCCGGCAAAGATCGAGGAGGAGACCTTCCCCTTGGCGACCTACGCCCACGCCACATTGTACGTTCCGGAAGGTTGCAGCGGGACATACAAGGCGATGAAGGGCTGGCAACTGTTTGAGAACATCGTGGAATTCAACGCCACAGCCGTGGAGCATACGGCTTCCGACGCCGCATCATCACCCGTCGACGTCTACAACCTGCAAGGCATTTGCCTGCGTCACGGCGTCGCTCCGCAGAAGGCTACCGAGGGATTGCCCAAAGGCACGTACCTGATAAGCGACGGAAAACGCACGGAAAACACCTGGGTGGAATAAACATATCGGGGCTGACCGGAAAGTTGGCCCCTGCCCTTCCCGCCCCTTAATATGGGTGGGGGCAATAAACCATTTCAAACCTTTCAACAGAATCCCTATGAACAGACCTCTGCCATATACCGACCTTTTCATCGATTTTGACGACACATTATACGATACGCACGGGAATGCCGTCATCGCCCTGACGGAAATTTTCGAGACCTTTCACCTGAATGCGTATTTCGAACATCCCGAAACATTCTACAAGGCTTATTGGGAGACGAACGTCCGGCTTTGGGAGCAATATGCGCATGGAGAGATAGAACGCGAATACCTGATTGTGGAACGCTTCCGGCGACCTCTGAGCATCGGGAAGAACTGGCCCGACCACCTGCTGGAAGAGATTGATGGCAGGATGGTGGTTTCCGAAGCCTTCTGCCTGGAAGTCAGCGACCGTTTCCTCGATTGCTGCGCCACAAAACCGGGAGTGGTCGAGGGAGCGCACGAACTGATGACCTACCTCCGACAACGGGGCTACCGCATACACATGGCAAGCAACGGATTCCACGAGGTGCAGTACAAGAAACTCAAGGCATCAGGACTGAATGTCTACTTCGACACCATCATCCTCAGCGAGGATGCCGGCGCAAACAAACCCTCGCCGAAGTTCTTCGAATACGCCTTCAACATTTCGGGAGCGGACCGCAAAACCACACTGATGATTGGCGACAACCCGGATACCGACATCCGAGGCGCCCACAATTTCGGCATCAAAACCCTGTTCTTCGACCGCAAAAACACCGCACCCACCACCACCGATTGCGACATCACCGTCCACTCCCTCAAGGAAATCATGGAGATTCTTTAAGGCGGGGGGGGTTGGAACGCGAAGGTATCCTTCTATAAGGCCCCTTCTTTTACAGATTGATGTACACAACACCATTGTTGACACGCTGTTCTTTGCAGGGACATCATAACACAAAATTCCTGTATTTTACGTACTATCCTAAATCCACAACCTGATGAATTACCCACTTGTATCATAATATATAGACGCTATACGCTCCGCAGAGGACAACTTCGACAAGTTGACGAACCTGTGCCCCGTGCTTGACGGAAATGGAAATCCCATCATGTCGGGCGGAAACTTTGCCGTGGTCTTCAAAATGAAGGACATCAGTTGGGGGAAACTCTATGCCGTAAAATGCTTTACCAAAGAACAGGAATGGCGGGAGAACAGATTCCGGAAGATTTCGGAGGAACTGGAATATGCCTCATCTTCCTATTTTGTACGTCCAAAATACATGGAATGAGAACTGTTCGTCGATGCAGAAAGTTGCAGCGAGGAGGAATTTCCAGTCCTGGTGATGGACTGGGTGGAGGGACGGACTCTTGATGTTTACCTGAGAGAATCCATCAACGATGCCTATGCCCTCTCCATGCTTGCTTACAGATTCTGCAAGATGGGAGCATGGCTTCTGTCGCAACCCTTTGCGCATGGCGACCTGAAAGCGGAGAACATCCTTGTACGCAACGACGGAACATTGGTAATGGTCGACTACGATGGTATGTTTGTTCCGGCAATGGAAGGGGAGGAATCCCCGGAAATGGGTAGCCCGGACTTCCGTCATCCGCTGCGCACAAACGGGGATTTCAACGAGCATGTCGACGATTTCTCCATTGCCAGCATTGCCTTGTCTTTGAAAGCCATCGCACTGAATCCGCAACTCTACAACGGCCATTCCGCCGCCGACCGACTGTTGTTCTCCGCCGCCAACTATCGGGACATAAGAAATGCTGCGGTATTACAAAACATCACCTCCTTATCATCGGATGCCGAACTGTCCACCCTCCTCGGCGCCTTTCACTTGGCCTTAGCCAAGAAGAATTTGAGCATGCTCTCCTTCCGCATATTCCTGCTAAACGAACCGGAAAAGCCCACCGTCGAAATCCAGAACACAGAAATCACCGAACCAGAAAAGCCCGCCATCGAAATCCTGAGCATAAAAATCACCGATGAAGAACGCGAAGAAGCCGTAGAGGATAAATTTGGAGCAAAATACACAAAGGATTGGAAAAAAATAATCTATGTACCCAAATATTTAAAAACATATTCCATAAAAAAAGGCACGATTGCTATTGGAGATGAGGCTTTTAGTTGCTGCAAAGCCCTTCAAACCATCACCATTCCTAATAGTGTGACAAGCATTGGAGATGAGGCTTTTATCGGGTGCGAATCCCTTCAAGCCATTATCATACCTAATAGTGCGACAAGTATTGGAGATGAGGCTTTTAGTGGGTGCGAATCCCTTCAAACCATCAACATACCTAATAGTGTGACAAACATTGGATATAACGCTTTTATAGGGTACGGTTTCCTTCAAGCCATTCGAATACCACAAGGAACTAAAACAAAATTCGAGCAATTGGTAGGAGACGAATTAAAAGATAAACTTGTTGAGATATGATAATAATAGCATCAAAACGCAGTAAGCAAGAAAATATCCTGAAGCAATACCCGGATGCCATTATCGCTGATGTGACAAGCCAGGCGAAGGATGGGCTCCAGACTTTGCTCCTACCTCAGAGATTAAACAGTCTGCAAAAATAATGGCATATTTTGACTAAGCGAGAACAGAGGGATGACCTGTTCACTATGCCAAACACGAAAATAATCGAAGAAAACTCAATATAGCGGTCCTGAAAATTTGTGAATGTTTTTAAGGATACTCATATATATATTATATAAGAGGAGAAAATCAAACGTTCGACGCTTTCCACACCCGGCATATTAGACAGGTTTGCTCTGCTCTCGCTTAACTGAAAAGTTGAACATTGTTCTTCGTTTTCGGCAAGTCAGATGAGCAGAGCGGAAGCAAGTGCAACGCGCTTACGGTATGCCATGGCGAGAAAACGGAGAACGAAGTTTATGCCCTAAAGCGCGCGGAAAACGTGCTCACACCTATAAAAACTGACCGTTTTGTGTAAAAAACATTTACTGTAAACCACTCGACAACAATGGCAAAGAACATTTTATCCCTTGACTCTAAGAAAGCGATGGAGTTCTTTTTGAAGTCCGACCAATATCACGGATTCGAACTTCCGGAATATTTCATCTTTGATGAACTGCTAAAAAGCGTCAAAGATACGATAGGTGACACGCCCTACGAGGATTGTCTGCAAGAGGGAGTCTTGGCCGACCGGCTCACAGATGTGAACCTCGACATACTGCTCAATAAGGACGGACACTATGCTGTCCGACCAATCATCCTTACAAACCCGTTTCTTTACTACTTTCTTGTTCGCGAAATCTGCAACGAACATTCATGGGAAATTGTAAAAGCGCTCTTCGAGAAATTCAAAGTGCCATATCTCACGTCGTGCGCGCTCCCTGTAATCCCCGGAAAAAAGGAAAAATTCCACCAGTCCACCACAATCCTAAACTGGTGGAACAGCATGGAACAACGCAGTATTGAATTGTCGTTGGAATACAGATATATATTTGTGACCGACATCACAAACTGCTATGGGTCCATCAATCCCCAAACGATTGAGTGGGCGTTCGGCCTCAGAGGTACGAGATGTGAGATGGAATGCGATGCCCCGATAGCCAGAAATATACAGAAATATCTGCGCGCCTTACAACAAGGACGCAACATCGGCATACCGCAAGGAAGTGCCATCTTTGACTTTATCGGTGAAATCGTCCTGGGGTATTCCGACTTGCTGTTGCACGAGGCCATACAAACAGCAGGGATAGTAGATGATTATGAGATTATCCGTTACAGAGACGACTACAGGATCTTCTGTAATGACAGGGATTCGCTTGAAAAGATTTCGTATATCTTGCAGCATGTGCTGGAAAAACTCAATTTCCGCATGAACAGCAAGAAGACAAAGATCAGCGAAAGCGTCGTGACGGACTCCATCAAACCCGACAAACTCGCGTACATCTTCAACACGCCCATCTTCAACAAAAAAGGTTGCGACTTCGACAGTTTTGAGAAACATCTTCTCTACATCCTGATGTTTGCACGTCAATATCCCGATAGCGGTTCCATAAAGACCATGCTTTCTGACATTGACAAGCGCATTGAGGAATGCCTGAAGCCGCAAGAGCGCGAAGTTATACCCATCGACGCTCTGGACAGTGATGACGTTGTCGAAAAAATCACGAAGACATTCTATAGGAAACTGGGGGGAGGAAGTGTACGGGCCATGTCGGCGGTGTGTACACAAATCGCCCTGGAAAACGTAGGCTGCTGCCACTACGCCCTTAGAGTCCTCAGCCGTATGGTAAATTCACTTGACGATGAAAAGGAGAAATGGGATATCATCGACAAGGTTTATTCCAAACTCTGCAAGCAGCCAAACTCGGACTACAACCAACTTTGGCTACAAAACATCACCTATCAGAAGAACAAGAAGGAAGATTACTCACCATACACCCTGCGTCTCTGCCAACTTGTCGCTGGCAAAGAAATCGAGCCTTTATGGAACAACAAGTGGATAAAGCCCGAATTTACTCAAAACCTGCCGATTTCATCCATCGTAAATGAGGATGTCTTGAAGAAAGTCACTCCGATCATTACGTTTAGAGAGACAAGGGCATATACGGAAGACATAGAAGAGGATCTCAGCAAATATCTTATCGATGATTTGTAGTCAAACCGGTTTTTTACGATTTGTAAACAATGCGTACCGTTTAGCATTTTATTGCGTATGCGTGGCTGAGCGCTCACATCTCCTGAGAATATGCTCTGGACAAGAGATGCAAGAATGCAAAAAGTGGTGTAAGCAGTATCGAAAAACAGAAGGCCGCTCCTGACATCAACTGATAAAGTTAGCGTCAAAGTGCGGCATTTGTTGCCTCAAAGTTCGGAAGTTTCAGGCTTGAACCTCCGAACTTTTATTCGTTAATATCCGAAGAACAGACACCTTCTCTCCTCCCCCTGCAAATAGTTTTCCATCTTTTCTACTACACATCCTACACCTTTTAGC
>CAMAFY010000036.1 GCA_945833885.1 uncultured Bacteroidales bacterium | reverse complement strand
CTGCATCTGGAACAGTTGGGAATAATCCCATCCTAAGGGCATCATGCTGATGCCCCCAAACACAAATATTCAAAATGCAACGTGCCCCATCCGGTACGTTGCATTTGTTTTATGGCACTATACGACAATTGGGGCACCATACTTTGGGCGTATCCATGCGGATGTTTTTTACGACAACAAGGATAATATAATCGGGGCGTTCACCTACAAATGCGTACCCATGTGGTTGTTTTTCACGACAACAAGGACAATACAATCGGGGCGTTCACCGCCAATAGCATTCCCGTTCGGAATTGGAAAAGTGTATAAAAACGTCGGAAAAAACATTGGAAAAGTGTAAATTTTATATGCTTTATACCTTGGAAAAGTGTAAAAAAACGCCGGAAAAAACCTTGGAAAAGTGTAATTTGTAGGTGTTTATGTCCTGTGTATAAACAAATTATTGTATTTTTGTGCCCATTAAAATAGAGAAACTATGATTACACGCAAGGTTGACGAACTCATTCGTCACTTTATTCTCAACGACAGACGTGCCCTGTTGGTTACAGGTGCAAGACAAGTTGGTAAGACGTATGCTATACGAAAGGCAAGTAAAGAGTGTTTTGAAAATGTAGTGGAGATTAATTTTATAGAGCAACCGGATGCCATAGCACTGTTCAGTGAGCTGAAAGGTGCAAAAGATTTGCTCTTGCGTATTTCTGCTTTTTCGAAAAAAACATTAATTCCTGGCAAGACTTTGATTTTCTTCGATGAAGTTCAGGAATGCAAGGAAATGGTTACTGCCATTAAGTTTCTTGTGGATGAGGGTAGCTATAAGTATGTGATGAGCGGCTCTCTGCTGGGAGTTGAGTTGAAGGACTTGCGCAGTGTCCCTGTCGGATACATGGAAGAAATGGAAATGTATCCTCTTGACCTTCAGGAGTTTTTCAAGGCTATTGGCATTGGTTCTGATGTCATCGGTCATTTGCGTAAAAGTTTTGAGGAAAGGCGGCCTGTTGACGACTTTATACACAGGAGAATGCTGGAAGCCGTCCGTCTGTATCTTATCATTGGCGGTATGCCTGCAGTTGTGCAGAAGTATATTGAAACAAATAACCTTCGTAGAGTATATGAAGAGCAACGTGGCATCATTCACACCTACAAAAGGGACATTGCAAAATATGAATTGAATAAAAAGCTGCAGATAGAGGAAATATACGAACTCATTCCATCAGAACTGAATGCAAAGAACAAGCGTTTTATACTGAAAGAGTTAAATGAGAAAGCCAGATTCAGCAAGTATGAGGAAAGTTTCCTGTGGCTAAAGGATGCTGGCGTTGCCATTCCGGTGTATAATATTGAAGAGCCACGGGTGCCATTGTTGCTAAGTAAACAGCGAAACCTTTTCAAACTGTTCTTGAACGATGTGGGATTGCTTGCTGCCATGTATGGGGGGAACATACAGACCAGATTGCTCAGTCAGGACACAAATATAAATTTTGGTTCTGTATATGAAAATCTTGTGGCACAGGAACTTTGTGCACATGGTTTTTATCAACAACACTCCTTATATTATTTCAATAGTAAAAAGCAGGGCGAACTGGACTTTGTGGTGGAATATGACAACAATGTGCTGCCAATAGAGGTGAAGTCCGGCAAGGATTACGAACGCCATAACGCACTTTCAAACGTCATGGCGAATGTGGAATATGATGTACCGCAGGCCTATGTGTTCTGTCAAGAGAATATACATACCAAAGAAAAAATCATCTATTACCCCATCTATATGATTACCTTCTTCGAAAATATTCAGGCAGAAGAGAAGGTCTATAGGTTCGACCTGGCGGGAATTGGGGGTAAATAAACAAAAGAATAATCATTCATCTGAGCAGCAATAGGACGAGTACGCCCCGAAGGGGCAAGAGGAACATAGCCCAGGGCAAATGAACCGGGCAAATGCGTGGTGAATGGCACCCTGGGTTATTGGCATCCCCCATATCCTGCGCCCTGAAAGGGCAAAAGGAAACGTTCGAAATGTATTTCGTATGGAACTGCCAATGTTCCCTGCTGGGAGTATCCATGTGGTTGTTTTTCACGACAACAAGGACAACCGGTACAACACAATCGGAATATGCATTTTCAACGGTATTGTTCCCGTTGATCATGTTTGTCGTGAAAAACCGTATGTATGGGAATATTGCTTATTCCGTATGTTAAAAAAGTAGAAGGAGGAGCAATGTTTTGCGAAAAAAAAGAAAGTGTTGCACACTCCCGGAAAAAATGCGTAAATTTGCACGTTCAAATTATCCTTTTCTTTTTGTCATACTGTTGTGAAAGCGACATAAAAAGGAAATATTGTACGTTTAGAATTCCCAAAAGAAATCCCTTATATTTATGCAAGACTTAAGAAACATTGCCATCATCGCACACGTGGACCATGGCAAAACCACGCTCGTCGACAAGATGCTCCTGGCAGGCAACCTCTTCCGTGCCAACCAGCAGACGGGTGAACTGATGCTCGACAACAACGACCTGGAGCGTGAACGGGGCATCACCATCCTTTCAAAAAATGTCAGCATACGATATAAGGATACGAAAATCAATATCATCGACACTCCGGGACACTCCGACTTCGGCGGCGAGGTGGAACGTGTGCTCAACATGGCCGACGGGTGCATACTGCTTGTGGATGCCTTTGAGGGCCCTATGCCCCAGACACGCTTCGTGCTGCAGAAGGCGCTGGAGATTGGCTTGAAACCCATCGTGGTGGTGAACAAGGTGGACAAACCCAACTGCCGCCCCGAAGAGGTGTACGAAATGGTCTTCGACCTGATGTGCGACCTCGGAGCCTCGGAGGAACAGCTCGACTTCAAGGTGGTATACGGTTCGGCGAAGAACGGATGGATGGGTGAGGACTACAACACCCCCACCGAGGACATCACCTACCTGCTTGACACCATACTGGCGGAAATCCCCGCACCCCAACAACTTGAGGGCGACGCACAGATGCTCATCACCAGTCTCGACTATTCAAACTATACCGGCCGCATCGCCGTGGGACGTGTACACCGCGGTACCATCAGCGAGGGCATGGCCATCACCATCTGCCACCGCGACGGAACGCAGGAGAACACGAAGATCAAGGAGGTCCACACCTTCGAGGGTATGGGACGCCAGCGCGTGGGGAGCGTGTCGAGCGGCGACATCTGCGCCATCGTGGGTCTTGAACGTTTCGAAATCGGCGACACCATCACCATTCCCGAACGTCCCGAAGCCCTGCCGACCATCACCATCGACGAGCCGACGATGTCGATGCTCTTCACCATCAACGACAGTCCCCTCTTCGGCAAGGAAGGCAAGTTCTGCACCTCGCGCCACATCGGCGACCGTCTGCGCAAGGAACTGGAGAAGGACCTTGCCCTCCGCGTCACGGAGGTGGAGGACAGTACCGACCGTTGGATTGTGAGCGGACGCGGTGTGCTGCACCTCAGCATCCTCATCGAGACCATGCGCCGCGAGGGCTACGAACTGCAGGTGGGACAGCCGCAGGTAATCTACAAGACCATCGACGGCCAGCGCTGCGAACCCATCGAGGAACTCACCATCAACGTCCCCGAGGAGTTTGCCTCGAAGATGATAGACATGGTGACCCGCCGCAAGGGCGAGATGACCTCCATGCTGACGATGGGCGAGCGTGTGGACCTTGAATTCCTCATCCCTTCGCGCGGCATCATCGGTCTGCGTACCAATGTGCTGACGGCTTCGCAGGGTGAGGCCATCATGGCACACCGTTTCAAGGAATACCAGCCCTACAAGGGCGACATGCAGCGCCGTACAAACGGTTCGATGATAGCCCTCGAAAGCGGAACGGCATTCGCCTATGCCATCGACCACCTGCAGGACCGCGGAAAGTTCTTCATCAATCCGCAGGACGAGGTATATGCCGGACAGGTGGTGGGCGAGCATGTCCATGAGAACGACCTTGTCATCAACGTCACCAAGGCCAAGCAGCTGACCAACGTCCGTGCTTCAGGTACCGACGAAAAGGCACGCATCATTCCCCCCATCATCTTCAGCCTGGAGGAGGCCCTGGAATACATCAAGGCCGACGAGTACGTGGAGGTGACGCCGAAATCGATGCGTATGCGCAAGGTAATCCTCGACCACCTTGCCCGCAAACGCGCCAACCGCGAGTAAAAAATATTGAAATATACTGACAAAAACATCCCCGACATGGTTATTTGCCACGTCGGGGATGTTTTTCTTTATAGGGGATGTTCTGTTAATTAGCCTGAGACAATTTTCGTTTTCAATTTCAAAGCAAGATACAGGACAATTTCGTTGACAGTGTTACAAAATCCCTTGCACGCGACATCCCTCTCCTCTCCCTGAAAAAAAGTTTTTGAAAATCTCCTACATTTCCTACACCAGCACCACAAACCTTCTGTATTTACTGGCCATTTCGGGTGAAGGATTGGGTGTAGGATAAGGTGTAGGATGTAGGATTGGTGTAGGATTCAGCAGGTTTTGGTACATTTTTCTTCCAGCATTTGGCACGGAACTGTACGGTTCCGGCACGTTTCCAAGGCGGAAATACGGCGGGAAAGGGGTAGAAAAAGGCGGAAGGTGTAGGATTTCCCTACATCGTGGAAGGAATCCTACACCCAATCCTTCACCCGAGATTGCCAGGTTTTATTGGGGTTTTCCTTGCCGGGTGTAGGAAATGTAGGAGATTTCGACAAAAAAATATTTTTGTGGGGGAGAATGCGTACGTTGGCTTCGCCTTCGTGTTTGGCTTCGCCTTCTTCCTCCTTACATGGCATAGATTGAGCAAGCTCATCTCTGCTCATGCTTCGTTCGTCAGTTCTACGCTCGGCATAATCTAAACAAGTTTATCCTCTGCTCTCGCTTATCGAAAACGTTGGCTTTGCCTTCGTGTTTGGCTTCGCCTTCTTCCTTGACTTTGTCTTCCTCCTTCGCGACTCGGCATAGCCTAAGCAAGCTTGGCCTCTGCTCTCGCTTAACGAAAACGTTGGCTTCGGAAGAGCAGAAACATCGGACTTCTTTGCATAAAACCTCCGTACTTTTGATGCAAAACCTTCGTACTTTTGCCCAAAGAAGTCCGATGTTTTTAGGTTCCGGGTTAAACGGCATCATGTCCGCGTGCTGCAAGGGGGGGAAATGTATTTCCGTATGGGACTGCCAATGTTCCCTGCTGCCACTTTCAGGGCGCAGGGTATGTGTGGTGTCCGATACCCAGGGTGTCATTCACCTCGCTTCGCTCGGTTCATTTGCCCTGGGCTAAGTTCCTCCTGCACCTTCGGGGCGTTCGTTGCAAATACATTCCCGTGCGGACGTTTTTTCACGAAAACCTGGACACCATAATTGGGGTTTATGCGTTGTCCCGGTTGTCTTTAAAAATTGTTCGGATGGGAAAAGACGACAAAAATGGCGTCTTATTCTCCGAAGATGGCGTTGAAGATTTGGTCGGCGGCACCGGCATGGTCGGCGATGTATTCGCGCGATGCCGTTCCAGCATTTTCCACAGCGTCGGGATGCGTCATCAAATCATCGAGGAGCGCCTTGAAATCCTTTGCACGTCGGATTTCGAGACAACCCCCTGCCGCCAGAAGGTCCTGTGCTTCGCGGAAGCGATGGTTGTTCGGTCCGATAATGACAGGGACACCGTAGACGGCAGCCTCGGGAACGTTGTGGATACCCACGCCAAAACCACCACCGATGTACGCCACTGTGCCGTAACGATAGATGCTCGAGAGGAGGCCGTAGCAGTCGATGATGACGCATTCGGCATTCTCCGGCTTGATTTCCCCGCTCAAAAGTTGGCTGTAACGTGCAAAAGGTCGTTTGATCTTGTGCTGGATGGCATCGAGATGTTCGGCACTCACCACATGCGGTGCCAGAATCAGGTGCAGGGCAGGATGGGCGTTGAAGTAGGGAATGATGATGTCTTCGTCCGGTCCCCACGTACTTCCTGCCACGAGAGTGAAGTGAGGGGCGTAGATCTGCTGTTCTCCCTCTCCGGCACGCTGTGCGAAGCGTTCAATGAGCGGCAAGGGTTTGGCGGCATCCTTGATGTCGATGACGCGGTCGAAGCGGGTGTCGCCGACAACTGTGGCCTGTTCTATGCCGATGTTCGCCAGAAGTTCGATGCTTTCATCGTTCTGGACGAAGAAATGTCGGATTTTCCGAAGGGAGTTTGCGGTGTATTTTCCCCACCATTTGAAGAAATACTGTCCTTTTCGGAAGATGCTCGATACACTGTACAATGGAATTTCGTGGTAATGAAGCCGGTCAATATAGTTGCGCCAGAACTCATATTTGATGAAAATGGCGATTTCCGGACGTGCAAGTTTCACGAAACGTCGCGCGTTGAGCGGAGTGTCGATGGGGAGATAGGTGATGATGTCCGCCACCTCATAGTTTTTCCTGACCTCGTATCCCGAGGGCGAGAAGAAGGTGAGCAGGATTTTATACTCCGGGCGTTCTCGTCGCAGACGTTCCATCAGCGGTCGTCCTTGCTCAAATTCCCCCAGCGAGGCTGCGTGGAACCACACAATTTTGTCGCCGGGGAGGATTTTTTCGCGCAAAGTGCGCCATACTCTGCGATGACCTTCAACCATCAGTCGGGCTTTCTTATGTCCACAGAGTGCAGCGATGCGTATGAGCAACCAATATGTTAGGATGACAATGTTGTACACAGCAATGAGATAAGGTGGGTTTATCCAAGTTGTGCAATGGCATAGTCCATACGGCGCAGGGTCTCTTCGCGTCCGAGGAATGCCGCAAGTTCGTGCATATCGGGACCTTTACCCTGTCCGACGAGACATACGCGCCAGGCATTCCAGGGTTTGCATCCCTTTTCTGCCACCCAAGCGTCCACAGCGGCACGCTGGGTTTCGGCGTCAAAGGCGGGGAGAGCGGCGAGGATGTCGCGGAGAGCGCGCATTTCCTCGGCAGAATTCTCCGTCCAGTTCTTGCGGACGAACTTGTCTTCGCGGTTGAAAGTCTGGGGAGCGATGAAGAAGAAGTCGCAGAGGGGCCACAGGTCGCTGACGAAACTGATGTTGCGCTTCTTGGTCTGCTGGCTCTGAGCATCGGTATATTCGATGTTTTTGGTCTTCATCATGTCCCAGATGGCGGCAGCCTGTTCAGCCGTAGCCTCGATGTTCTGCTCACGAAGCATGTCTACCACCATCGGTGCCACCTCAGCGGTGGGAAGGGCGAGGAGATATTCGCGGTTGAACCACCAGCCTTTTACGAAGTCGAATTTCGCACCCGCCTTCGAACATTTTGTAAGGTCGAACTTTTCCACCATCTCTTCGAGGGTGAGAATTTCCTTTCCGTCGCCGGGATTCCAGCCGAGGAGTGCGAGGAAGTTCAGAACAGCCTGTGGCAGATAGCCCTGTTCGCGGTATCCCATCGAGGTGGTTCCCGACTTGGGGTCGTTCCAAAGGAGGGGGAAAACGGGGAATCCGAACTTGTCGCCGTCGCGCTTTGAGAGTTTTCCGTTGCCGGTAGGTTTGAGCAGGAGCGGCAGGTGGGCGAAGCGTGGCATGGTGTCCTGCCATCCGAATGCGCGGTAAAGGAGGACGTGGAGCGGTGCGCTGGGGAGCCATTCCTCGCCACGGATGACGTGTGTGACCTCCATCAGGTGGTCGTCAACGATGTTTGCCAGGTGATATGTCGGCAGGTCGTCGGCGCTTTTGTAGAGCACTTTGTCATCGAGGATGGAAGAGTTGATGACAACATCGCCGCGAATAATATCGTCGACGTGGACATCCTCACCCGGTTCTATCTTGAAACGCACGGTATATGGTGTTCCGGCATCCAGCAGACGCTGTGTTTCCTCTCCACCGAGGCTGAGGCTGTTGCGCATTCCGAGGCGTGTGGAGGCGTCGTATTGGAAGTTTTCCACCTCATTACGTTTGGCGTCGAGTTCCTCGGGCGTGTCAAAAGCAATGTATGCGCGGCCGTTGTCGAGGAGTTGGTTGACATATTTGCGGTAGATGTCGCGGCGTTCGCTCTGGCGATACGGACCATGTTCGCCGCCGAACGATACACCTTCGTCGAATTTGATGCCCAGCCAGTCGAAGGCTTCAATGATATAGTCCTCCGCTCCCGGAACCAGTCGCTGGGAGTCGGTGTCTTCGATTCGGAAAATGAGGTCGCCGCCGTGCTGACGTGCAAAGAGATAGTTGTAGAGGGCGGTACGTACGCCACCGATGTGCAGAGGTCCCGTAGGACTTGGTGCGAAACGTACCCGAACTTTTTGTGACATATTTTATAGGGAATAGTTTTTTTATTGGCTTTGAGGGGGGAGGTTTTTAAAGGATTTCTTAGGAATTCCTAGGGAGTCCTAGGCTTTTCTAGGGGTTCCTAGGTTATCTTAGGTTTTCCTAGGCTATCCTATCTAAAAAAATATCTGCTTTCCATCAGGCGAACCACCACAGCACGATGATTTGTGCCACGATGACGCGGAGGAACATGGAGAGAGGATAGACGGTGACATAGGCTAAGGGCGCCTTTTCGCCTGGAATATTATCATTTACATATCCGAGGGCGATGGGGTTCGCCATGGCACCGCAGAGCATGCCTGCCGTGCTTTCGAGCGACTGACCATAGCGCGTTACCGCCAGGACTGCCATAATCGCTACGGGAATGGTGCAGATAAGCAGTGCGGCAAGTACCCACCAAAGGGCAGCGGGCTGCATGACGGTGGCGATGAATTCGCCGCCTGAACTGAGGCCGAGGCATGCCAGATAGGTGGTCAGTCCCAGGCTTCGGAGCATCAGGTTGGCGGAGGTGGTGGTGTAACTTACCATGTGGAGGCGTGGACCGTACGAGCCGATGAGGATACCCATGATGACACTTCCGCCGGCAAGTCCGAGGCGCAGAGGGTAGTCGAGCCCCACTTCTATGGGAAGGGCACCGAGGATGAGACCGAGGAATATGCCCACGAAGATGGCCACCATGTTGGGATCGTCGAGGTTTTTCACCACGTTTCCCACCTCTTTACTCACGTGTGCTATGCCTTTTTCCGAACCTACCACGTTGATACGGTCGCCCAACCGGAGTCTGAGGTTCGGTGTCGCCACCAGTTGGATACCGGCACGTTTTACGCGGGTGATGGTCACTCCGTAGCGTTCCCTGAAATGCAGCGATGATATGAGCCGTCCGTTGATGTCGGGACGTGTGATGACGATGCGCTGCGCCACAAGGTTTTTGTCGAGGGCATTCCAGTCGATGTCCGCCTTGTTCCAGTCAGTCTCGTCGAGTTGTCCGAAGTATATGGTCAGTTGTTCCACATATTTCTTTTCCGTGATGACCAAAATCCGGTCGTCATCCTGCAAAATGGTGTCCGCTGCGGGCATCAGGGTGTCCCCTTTACGCCACAATCTGCTGACGACGAAGGGGATATGGCTGTGATTTGCCACATCGTGGAGCGTCTTTCCGCATATTGCCGGGTTCTTGACGTGGAAGGAAAATACGGTGGCCTGTTTCTTCGGTTCCTGTTCCACGCTGTGGTCGTGTGCCGCGAGCCAACGTTTCAGTATGGCGATGACGATGATGACTCCGACAGTGCCGACGGGGTAGGTGACGGCACAGGCAAGTGCGGCGGCGGCATCGGGTTGCCGCAGGTCGTGGAGCGTCTGTTGCGCGGCACCGAGTGCGGGAGTGTTGGTGGTGGCTCCGCAGAGTACGCCCATAACCTCGGCAATCGGCATCCATCCCATAAGCGCGATGCCCACCGTCATGGCGGTTCCGAGTACGAGTATGGCGATGCTCAGACCATTGAGCACGCCGCCTTCGCTGCGGAAAGCGCTGAAAAATCCCGGACCCACCTGCATTCCAAGGGAGTAGATGAAGAGGACGAGGCCGAAACTTTGGGCATAGGCAAGCATTTCAGCGTCGATTTTCAGTCCCAATGCTCCGGCGGCGATGCCGGCGAAGAAGACGAAGGTGGTTCCAAGCGTCAGACCCCGCAGACGGAATTTCGCCAACGACAGTCCCAAAGCACAGATGGCGGAGACGATGGTCACCGCCTGAAGGGGAGAGGGTGTAAGGATAAAGTCAACGAGCCACATGCGGTTTTCTTTATAATGGTCTGGGATGTCCCGGGATAAGGATGATGCTATTCCGCGGTAAGAATGATGGTATATCCCGATTGGGATGTTTATTTCCCGCGGTAGGGATTGCACTGCCGCACACCATTGGCGGCGGTATGTCGCGTGTAAATCAAATGCAAAGGTAGTGCAAAAATGCCGTTTTTGCCTGTAAAAAACATAAAAAAACCATGGTAAATTTGTAGTTTATGGGAATTTATCATACTTTTGCATCACTTTTTACATTATGACTGTCAAAGCAGAAGTTGATGTAATTTATCCAAATCATGAAAAAAGTAGACCTTTTAGACCGTAAAATACTTCGAGTAATATCCGTCGACGCGCGCAGAAGTTTCAAGGAAATCGCCGAACAATGCGGTGTTTCGCGTGCCGCCATCCATCAAAGGGTGGTAAGAATGTTCGAACGCGGAACGATTACAGGGAGCGGATACCAGATAAATCCAAAATATTTAGGTTTCGGAACCTGTTCTTACATAGGAATCAAACTTGAAAAAGGCAGCATGTACAATTCTGTCGTACAGGAACTGATGAAGATTCCGGAGGTTGTGGAGTGTCATTTCACGACAGGTCCGTACACCATGCTCATCAAACTCTATTCCCGCGAGAACGAACATCTGAAAGATTTGCTCAACAACCGCATTCAGGAAATCCCGGGTGTCAACTCCACCGACACCATGATCAGCCTTGAACAGAGCATCCAGCGGAGCATCCCCATCAGCATCACGGAGGATGAGGACGATGATGAAGAACTTCCGCAGAATTTCATGACGCTCGCTGACGAAACGTACGAATGATATCGCCAAGAAACACGGGTAGGTTCTATAAATCAGTGCAGCAGGTGCGCGAGTGCCACAGACTGGTTTATAGAACCTTTTTCCGTTGTTTTGCAAGCCATTTCCCCTCCTTCCGCCCGGCATTTCCTGCGGCGTCAGCGTGGCTGCCCCATAATATCCGTTCCCGATGCCCTGATTATACGCCCCGCATAGGCGGATTTCTGCAATTACGTTACAGAATTACGGATACATTTATCACATAAATCCATCGAATGTTCCCCAATCTCTATTACGAAGGTGCCGTCCTCGGACTCTGTACCTTCCTCATCATCGGTCTTTTCCACCCCATTGTCATCAAGAGCGAGTACTATTTCGGTACCCGATGCTGGTGGGTATTCCTCCTTTTCGGCATTCTTTTCACCGCCGCCGCCCTGTTGGTGGAGGCCGTTTTCTGGAGCGCTCTGCTCGGCATCACGGGTTTTTCGTGTCTGTGGAGCATCCTCGAAATTTTCGAACAGCGCGAAAGGGTGCGCAAAGGATGGTTCCCGAAGAATCCGAAACGGAAATACTGAGTACCCGACCGCCGTTGTCCTCCCCGTGAACAGGGGGGTGAAAGGCTGTAAAATGCGGTTCCGAAAACATCAGCAATATGGATTTGCGGTGGAACCATACGGAACCCACCTTAAAAAGGTTTCGCGGCGGTCATTAGTAGTATCCATCAAAACAGAACAACCATGTCACGTCCCATCATAGGAATCACCACGAATCTGGGCAGCAAGGGCGCCGAACTGGCACAGGGCTACTGGCAGAGTGTCCGTCGTGCCGGCGGAACACCCCTGCTGTTGCCCCCCACCGACGACCCTGAAGAACTGCTGTCGCAGGTGGAACAACTCGATGGTCTGCTGCTTTCGGGCGGCGGCGACATCAACCCTCTCCTGTGCGGCGAGGAGCCCATTCCCGAACTTGGCGGCATTTGTCCCGAGCGCGACGGTTACGAACTGGCACTTCTTGCCGAGGTGCTCCGTCGTGGCATCCCCATCCTCGGCATTTGCCGCGGTATGCAGTTGCTGGCGCTTGCCGAAGGTGGCGCCATAGCGCAGGATATGGGCGTATGGCACAGCAGGAATGCCGCCGCCTGCGCCACCCCGCTGTTGAAGCACAGCCAGGACGCTCCGAGGAACTGTGCCACGCACCACGTGGAAATCGATGCCGGAAGCCAACTGTTCAAGACGGTAGGAGCGGAGAGAATCGCCGTAAACTCCTTTCATCATCAGGCGGTGACCGATGCCGGACGCCTGAAAGTGGTGGCACGCGCCGCCGACGGGTTCATAGAAGCCGTGGAGAGCGCCTATCCTGTGGGCTACGTCCTCGGAGTCCAGTGGCATCCCGAATGTATGGACGATGCCGCAAGCCGCGCCATCTTCAGCAGTTTTGTCGGTCACGCCGAATGCTATTGCCGCGCCATCGAACTGCATGGCAGCATCACCTCGCTCGACAGTCATTGCGACACCCCGATGGTCTTCCCCACTGTCATTGAGGAAAACGGGGGCGACGAGCGGAAAGCGTTGGACTTCACGCGGAAGAATCCCGATGTCTGCAAGGTGGATGCCGAGCGGATGGACATCGGACGCCTGGACGAGACCTACATGGTGAGTTATATCCCGCAGGGACCACGGACCCCCGAGGGTTACAGTGCCGCACTCCGGCAGGTGGAGGACACCTACCGCCGCCTCGACCTTATGGAAGAACTGACGCCGGGTCTGCGCGGACGCATCCACAGAGGCATAGAAAACGGCTATGCCATCGGAACCGACCCCTCGCTCATCGCGCATTTCAAGGCGATGGGATGCGAATACATCACCCTTTGCCACAACGGCCACAACGACATCTGCGACTCTGCGCGCCCCAAAGCGGGAGAGCCTCAGGAGGAGCATGGCGGACTTTCGGATTACGGACGCCACGTGGTGGAGGAAATGAACCGCCAGCACATGCTCATCGACGTGAGCCACGCCTCGGAAAAGACGGTGCTGGACGTTGTGGAATGCAGCCGTCTTCCCATCGCCGTGACGCATACCTGCTGCCGTAGTCTGAGAAACCATCCGCGAAACCTGTCAGACGAGGTGCTGCGTGCCGTGGCTGAGGCCGGAGGTGTGGTGCAATGTACGATGTATGAGGAATTCTGCGCCCTCGACCACCCTGAAAATTATGGTATTCCCCAAAGTCAGAACCCTTCCATACTGACCTTCATGGTGCATCTCCGCCATCTTATCGACGTCTGTGGCGTAGACCATGTGGGCATCGGCAGCGATTTCGACGGCGATGGCGGTGTTCCCGGACTCGATGATGTGGCAAGTATGGTGAAAATCACCCAACTCCTCCTCCGCGACGGCTTCAGCGACGATGACATTTGCCGTCTTTGGGGCGACAATTTCCGGAGGGTTCTCCATGCCGTGACGGCATAAAGCGACAGTGAACTTAAGAAACCAGACAGTGAACTTAAGAAACCAGATAAAAAACAACAGCAATGAAACATATTCTTTACGGCATAATGAGTCTTTCCGTATTGCTCTTCACCGCCTGCAAAGGGCAGAAGACAGCGGTCGACAACGCTCCCGCCATCGATTCCTCGCGTATCTGCAGCGTGAAATTCTCGGGCGACAGCGCCTTCCGCTTTGTAAAAGACCAGTGCGACTTCGGTCCGCGCGTTCCCAACAGCGAGGCTGCCGCACGCTGTGCGGACTACATTGAGCGCAAATTCACGGAATTTGGCTTGAAGGTGACCAACCAGCGCACCACCATCACCGCGTGGGACCAGAAGAAACTGCAGTGCCGCAACATCATCGCCGCCTATAAACCCGAGCAGCCGGAGCGCGTCGTCATCTGCGCACACTACGACAGCCGGCCCTGGGCAGACAACGATCCCGACGAGACCAAGCGGAACGAACCCGTGATGGCCGCCAATGACGGAGCATCGGGAGTGGCGGTCATGCTCGAGGTGGCGCGGCTGATTGACAAGGTAAGTCCAAAGGTTGGCGTCGATTTCATCTGTTTCGACCTCGAGGACTACGGTGCCCCCGACTGGGCTCCCGCAGAAGTGCACCAAAGGGGCGACACTTGGTGCCTCGGAAGCCAGTATTGGAGCGCCAATCCCCACGTCGAGGGCTACAATGCGCGGTATGGCATCCTGCTGGATATGGTAGGCGGACGCGGAAGTACGTTCTCCCACGAAGGTTTCTCCCTGAAATACGCCCAAAGCATTGTCGTACGCCTCTGGGAAGCCGCCGTCTACGCCGGAGCATCCGACTATTTCGTCAATTCTCCCGGAGGATACATCACCGATGACCACATCCCCATGAATGAGGTGGCGATGATTCCCACCGTCGACGTCGTGCCTTACCACGAGGAAGGCGAGAGCAATTTCGGACCGACATGGCACACCACCCAGGACACCCCCGAGAATATCGACCCCGAAGTGTTGCGTGCCGTAGGCCAGACCGTCATACAGATGCTCTCGGAAGAGGAGTGATTTGACGGCAACGACGGGAAATATTCCCGGAAAAACACTGACAAAAAGGCTTCCGGTAAGCGACAAAAAGGCTGCCGCCAATCGGCAGAAGGCTGCCGGAAAGCCACAGATCCACCATCAATGAAATGTAACCCAGCATTACTGATACTGTTTTCACTCTGCCTTTTCCCGCTTTCTGCATGGTCATCGACAGCGGGTGAGGGGCAGGGTGATTGTGTTCTTGACACGGTGGTGCTGGGGAATGCCGAGGTAAAGGCGTATCGCGACAGGACGGGGATGAGATACGACGACTACGGAAGTCCGACGTGGGACATGAAGATGCTGAAGACGCTGCCCAAAATCATGGGAAATGCCGACCCGATGCGCTACTTGCAGATGATGCCGGGCGTGCAGACGAACGGCGAATACCTGTATGGCATCAACGTGCAGGGCTGTGAAAGCGGCCACAACATGGTGAGCATCGAGGGCATGCCGTTGTACAACGTCAACCATCTGTTGGGATTCTTCTCCACTTTCAACGCCACCCACTATGCGGACATGCGGCTCGAACGGACGCCCTCATCGGGATTTTCCCCCAACCGTGTGGGCGCCAACGTGGATTTTTCCACGCCTTCCGGCATCGACAGCATTGGCGGCGACTTCTCCGTAGGTCTCATTTCCTCGCAGGGAACGCTGTACCTGCCGTTGGGAAAGCGGAAGAAAATGTCGCTGACCCTCTCCGGACGCACCTCGTACATCAATCTTCTGTACAGCAAATGGCTGGAAGATGACTACCGGAAGTTGGACTACCGCTTCCACGACCTCAACCTTACATGGACGGCAGAGCCCGCCGAGGGTCATACGTTGAAGGCGGATTTCTATTACGGCAGCGACAAGGGCAACATGAAGGAGAAGGTGTATGAAGGGAAAATGAGGTCGCGTTGGGGGAACATGGCCCTCGGTCTCCAATGGCAATTCGCGAAGAACGGGTGGAAGACCACGCAACACCTCTGGGCGTCGGGCTACAGAAACCGGTTCGTCCTGCGGCGCCACGGCATCCATTACAGCCTGCCTTCGGGCATCGGAAGCGCGGCCTACAAGGGCGAAGTCAGCAAAGGGAAGTGGATGCTGGGCGTGGAATGCATAAAACACGGCCTTGACGAGCAGCAGTTGTTCTTGCTTGAAAATGAGGAAAGCAGCGTCGATATCACCACGAAGAACGCCTACGAGGCGGCCGTTTATGCGGGCTTCCGCCAGCCGTTGGCGCCGACGCTGGACCTGGACCTCGGACTTCGCGGCAGCATCTTCAGAAACGAGGGCCACAATTTCAAGGCCACCGACCCCTCCGCCGCGCTGATTTTCGAGAAGGACAGGGTGCATTGCACGCTTTCATACGCCTTGCGCCACCAGTTCCTCCACTTCACGGGCATCACGGATGCGGGACTTCCCATAGAATATTGGATGGGTGCCAACGCGAAACGCCCTCCCCAGTATGCCCATTCACTGGCCTTGAACTTCATCCTGTGGATGTTCAAGGGGCGTTACCGCGTGGATGTCGGCGCTTTCGGCAAGCATTTGAAGCACCAGATTGCGTATAACGGTGGAATTTACGACTGCATAGAGACCGATTTTCGGCACGAGGACCATATTTTCTCCGGGAAGGGCCGCAATTATGGCGTCAGTATGATGCTCACGAAGTGTTCCGGACGCCTGACGGGATGGCTCAATTATTCCTACACTTCCGCAAAACGATGGTTCGACATGGGCGACGGTTTCAGGAAAAGCCCCGCCTCGCACGAGCGTCCCCACGAATTGGATGCTGTAGTGTCGTACACCCTGTCGCGGAAATGGAGTTTGGGAGCCAATGTCGTCTACGCTTCCGGCACGCCCTACACATCATCCGTCGATGTTGAACTGGAAGACGGCAACGTGGTGACGCAATACGGGCCGTACAATGCCTGCAGGATGAGTCCGTACTTCCGCACCGACGTCTCGGTCAACTACAAATGGGAGGGTAAAGGCCGGACAGAACAAGGCATAAACTTCTCGGTTTACAACGTCACGTTCCATAAAAACGACATGTTCTACAGCCTTCGCAGCCATCAGGACGGAAGTTTTGAGTTCGTCCCCACAAACTTTTGCCTGCGTGCCCTGCCGTCAATATCCTATTACATCAAGTTCTGAACCTGTCACATCGGGTTCCGTATACGCCGTTCCCCCCGTCTTTTCCGCCGTTCCATCCGCTTTCCCCCACTTCGGGAGGAGACATTCCCGAAAGGAATTGCGGCAACCGAAGGAAGGAATGCCGGAAAACGCTGAGGCGGAAGGCCGCGATGAGGGGCGGAAATGACAGAAAATTGCGGAAGAAATGGCAGGACATCCATCAAAATCTCCGCGTGGAGAACAGAAAAAACTTCGGACGGTTGCCGGAGAGAAAATAAATGTATACTTTTGCAGTTGCCGTGCGGCGACAAGAAGGTGCGGCCTGTCCTTACCATAAAGGATAAGGAGACCCAAGAAGAAAAACAGAGAAATCATACAAGCAATAAGTCATGACCATCAACGAAGTACAAGACGAGATTATAGAAGAATTTGAAGAACTGGATGATTGGATGGACCGTTACCAGTTGCTCATCGACATGGGCGAGGACCAGGAAGGGCTGCCCGAGAGCGAAAAGACGGAACAAAACCTCATCGACGGCTGTCAAAGCCGTGTGTGGATTGTGTGCGACCGTACGGAAGACGGGCATCTTAACTTCCGGGCGGAGAGTGATGCCCTCATCGTCAAGGGCATTGTTACACTCGTCATCCGCGTTTTCAGCGGGCACACATCGCAGGAAATCCTCGACGCCGACCTTTATTTCATCTCCCGCATCGGGCTGACGGAGCATCTTTCGCCGACACGCTCCAACGGATTGCTCGCCATGATCCGCCAAATCCGCAATTATGCCAGCGTGAATCTTGCAATCGAGAAGACCCGTTGAGGCGCACTCCGCCATCTTTCCTTCCGCAATGGCGGATGTCTTCGTCTGGAAAACAATCCTACTCTGCCGGGATGGTAGGTCTTTCTTTTTGGAGAAGCAAATCATTCCTTTCAGGAATATCCTTTTTCCTTTTAGGAAAACAAATCGTTTAGTTTTCGGAAAGCAAATCAATTTCTTCCGGAAGGGCAGACCTGTTTTCCGGAAAACGGAATGAAGACTTCGGCCTTCGCGCCCCGCCTTCCGCCAGGGCATGGCGAAAACCTCCGGAAACCTTATCCGTAGGCCTCGGCGTTTCCGATGAGAAAGTGCGGAACTTCCGATAAAAAACATCCGCACTTTCAATGAAAAAGTACGGAACTTTTAACGAAGAAGTACGGAACTTTCAATGGGAAAGTACGGCAGTTTACCATAAAACCAAAGCAAGGTTGATTTGAAAAGACGGCACGTTCGTCATAAACCACGGCACTTCCGGCGCGAAAGTGCCGTGGTTTGTTTTCGGGGATGGCGGGAGAGGAGCATCAATTCCCCGCAAAACCATGAGGCATTTTCCGCACGTCCTTCTGCGGAAATATGCCTTTTTTCATGCCCTTTCCCCATCTTTCCGCGAAACGTCGCGGAGCCGCTGCCGGCAAAGAACTGAGGAACGATACCCTATAATTTGTAGAAAGAATAATCGAAAAGCCTGCTTATACCCGATTTTTGGGATATTCAATGGGGAAAATATTTGCTTTTTTTTGGTAAATCCAATGAAATACCCTAATTTTGCCGTGGAAACAGTCTGTCTTTCCCAAAACATTCCTTTGCGACATGCTGTGATGACGGTCCCGACGAACGCATCGGCGACACTTTGAAAAACGCAAAATCCAAATTCAAAAATCATTATAAACACTTAATTCATCAACACCTATGTGGTTAACTAACTCCTCCATCGGACGCAAGGTGATTATGTCGGTTTCCGGCATCGCCCTCATCTTGTTCCTGACCTTTCATGGTTGCATGAACGTTGTGGCGCTCTTCTCTGCAGAAGGCTACAACATGATTTGCGAAATGCTTGGTGCCAACTGGTATGCCGTGGCCGCTACCCTTGGTCTTGCAGCCCTTGTTGCTCTCCATTTCGTCTATGCTATTGTGCTGACACTTCAGAACAAGAAGGCCCGCGGAAACAGTCGTTATGAAGTGACAGACCGTCCTGCTAAGGTAGAATGGGCCAGCCAGAACATGTTCGTTCTTGGTGTTATCGTCATCCTTGGCATGATTCTGCACCTCTACAACTTCTGGTACAACATGATGTTTGCCGAACTTGTCGGCGCAGAAACCATGTATGCTGCCGACGGTGCTTACTGGATTTCCGCAACTTTTGCAAATCCCGTTTACACCGTTCTCTATCTCGTATGGCTCGTTGCCCTGTGGTTCCACCTCACACACGGCTTCTGGAGCGCACTGCAAACCCTGGGTTGGAGCGGAAAGATCTGGTTCAACCGCTGGAAGTGCATCGGTACGGCTTATGCTACCCTGCTCATCCTCATGTTTGCTGCTGTAGTTCTCTGCTTCCAGTGCCGTGCACTCTGCTGCGGAGCATGCTGCTAATTTCAATATTATCACGTATCGCACATAACAAAGCATAAAAATGGCAACTCTTAATTCCCGCATACCTGAAGGTCCCGTTGCTGAGAAATGGACCAATTATAAGGCACATCAGAAACTTGTAAACCCCAAAAACAAGCGTAAACTCGACGTTATCATCGTCGGAACCGGACTTGCCGGAGCATCCGCTGCCGCATCTCTCGGTGAAATGGGCTTCAAGGTTAAGAATTTCTGCATACAGGATTCTCCCCGTCGTGCGCACTCTATCGCCGCACAGGGCGGTATCAATGCTGCAAAGAACTATCAGAACGACGGCGACAGCGTATATCGCCTCTTCTATGATACGGTAAAGGGTGGTGACTACCGCGCACGTGAGGCCAACGTTTACCGCCTCGCCGAGGTCAGCGCCAACATTATCGACCAGTGTGTGGCGCAGGGCGTACCCTTCGCACGCGAATACGGCGGCATGCTTGCCAACCGTTCGTTCGGTGGTGCACAGGTAAGCCGTACCTTCTACGCAAAGGGTCAGACCGGTCAGCAACTTCTTCTCGGTGCCTACAGTTCGCTCATGTGTCAGGTAAATGCCGGCACCGTTGAACTCTACACCCGTTATGAGATGCTCGATGTTGTGATCATTGACGGCCGCGCACGCGGTATCATTGCACGCAACCTCGTTACCGGTAACATCGAACGCTTCTCCGCACATGCTGTTGTCATTGGTACCGGCGGTTACGGAAACACCTATTTCCTCTCCACCAACGCCATGGGCTGCAACTGTTCTGCCGCCATCGCCTGCTACCGCAAGGGAGCATTCTTCGCAAATCCCAGTTATGTTCAGATCCACCCCACCTGCATTCCCGTACACGGAGACAAGCAGTCGAAACTGACTTTGATGTCTGAATCTCTCCGTAACGACGGACGTATCTGGGTTCCAAAGAAACTTGAGGACGCAAAACGTCTGCAGAATGGCGAAATCCAGGGCAAGGATATTCCTGAGGAAGACCGCGACTACTACCTCGAACGCCGCTATCCCGCCTTCGGAAACCTTGTTCCCCGCGACGTTGCAAGCCGCGCTGCCAAGGAGCGTTGCGACAAAGGCTACGGCGTAAACAACACTGGTTTGGCCGTATTCCTCGACTTCAGCCAGGCTATTGAGGACTTCGGACGCAAGGAAATCGAGGCTCGTTATGGTAATCTCTTCGACATGTACGAGGAAATCACCGACGAAAGCCCCTACGAAACTCCGATGCAGATCTTCCCCGCTGTCCACTATACCATGGGCGGTATTTGGGTTGACTATGAACTTATGACGACCATCAAGGGTCTTTTCGCCATCGGTGAGTGCAACTTCTCCGACCACGGTGCCAACCGTCTTGGCGCATCTGCCCTCATGCAAGGCCTTGCTGACGGTTACTTTGTGCTGCCTTATACCATCCAAAACTACCTTGCTGACCAGATTACCGTTCCCCGTTTCTCTACCGATCTTCCGGAGTTCGCAGAGGCCGAAACGGCTGTTAAGGATCGCATCGACCGTCTCTTCGCCATCAAGGGCAAGCGTTCGGTTGACTCTATCCACAAGGAACTCGGCCATATCATGTGGGAACACGTCGGAATGGGCCGTACAAAGGCAGGACTTGAGGAAGGTATCAAACTCATTGATGCCCTTCGCAAGGAATTCTACACCAACCTCTTCGTGCCTGGAACCACAGAAGGCGTGAACGTTGAACTGGAAAAGGCTCTCCGTCTTGAGGACTTCCTCCTCATGGGACAACTCATTGCCAACGATGCTCTCCATCGTGAGGAGTCCTGCGGTGGACATTTCCGTGAAGAACATCAGACAGAAGAGGGTGAAGCCAAGCGTGACGACGAAAACTTCTTCTATGTCGGCTGCTGGGAATACCAGGGAACCGACGACAAGAAGCCCGTCCTTCACAAAGAACCCCTTGAATATGAAATCATCAAGGTTCAGACGCGTAACTACAAGTCCTGATCTTCTCCATTATTTTACGCGAATAAATTTGTAGAATTCTAACAAGTAACAACAAAAATGGCAAAGAATATTTCTTTCACTGTAAGATATTGGAAACAGAATGGTCCGAAGGATGCCGGTCACTTCGAAACGAAGCAGATGAGCAACATTCCCGATGATACCAGTTTCCTCGAAATGCTCGACATCCTCAACGAGGAACTTATCAATGAGGGTAAGGAACCTTTCACCTTCGATCACGACTGCCGCGAGGGTATTTGCGGTATGTGCTCGCTCTACATCAACGGTACTCCTCACGGAAAGACCGAGCGTGGCGCCACCACCTGCCAACTCTATATGCGTCGTTTCAACGATGGTGACGTCATCACTGTCGAGCCTTGGCGTTCCGCAGCATTCCCTGTTATCAAGGATTGCATGGTAGACCGTTCCGCATTCGACAAGATTCAGGCTGCCGGAGGCTATACAACCATCCGTACAGGACAGGCACAAGATGCCAACGCTATCCTTATTCCCAAGGCAGATGCTGACGAGGCTATGGACTGCGCTACCTGCATTGGTTGCGGCGCATGCGTCGCTGCCTGCAAGAATGGTTCGGCCATGCTCTTCGTTTCCAGCAAGGTTAGCCAGTTCGCTCTCCTTCCTCAGGGTCGCGTAGAGGCGGCAAAACGTGCCAAGGCTATGGTGGCTAAGATGGACGAACTCGGATTCGGTAACTGCACCAACACGCGTGCTTGCGAGGCTGTTTGCCCGAAGAACGAGACCATCGCCAACATTGCCCGCCTGAACCGTGAGTTCATCAGCGCTAAACTCGCTGACTAATCCGATGCCTTTGACGGGGCTTTTCATCAAAGGTCTCTGTCATAAGTGATAAATCACCGCCGTGACTCATCCCGGGTCGCGGCGGTTTTTTGTGCAATGATGCGTAAAAAAGGAGCATTACAGATGATGTTCCTGGGGTACATTTTTGGTATGTTGAAAGTAATCTTCAATATTTTCAAAAATGAACTTTTCGTATATGGAATGTTTCTTTTCAGGAATCCAAAAGGAAATCTGGAAGAAATCTCCGCTCTTCTTTGTCATTATAAGAATGTTCTTTTCGGATTTCCATAACGTACACGTTTGAAAATTTCCCACTTTCCTTTTCGTTTTCCTATATTTTCCGCGCTGTTTTCATAGCGGACATCGGCGGTAAATAATGGGTGGGGCGGACTTCGCGGAGAATGTATGCGCGAAAAGCCATAAATTTCTGCTGTGATGCACGTGCGTCACGGCAGTTTTTTTGTAAATTTGCCGCTGTGAAATCCATCCCCATCCGCGAGGATGAAATCATCATGTCCCCCGCAACATAAGACACTTATCCGCAAATGTAAGTCTTACACTCTGCAATTATGTGTCTTACACTCCGCATTTGTAAGTCTTATACCCCGCATTTGTAGGTCTTACACCCCGCAATTTTAAGTTCTATTCCTGAATTTCTAAAACTTATACCCACACATATATAATATTATAAAGGAGAAAATGAAACGCATTACCATAGCCGTCGATGGTCATAGTTCGTGTGGAAAGAGCACCATGGCCAAGCAACTTGCCCGCGAACTCGGATATATTTATGTCGATACTGGCGCCATGTACCGTACCGTCACCCTTTATGCCCTGCGTAAAGGTCTGTTCGATGCCGCTGGAAATCTTGACGAAACCACCTTGAAGGCCGATATCGAGGCAGGAAAAGTGCTGGTGAGTTTTATTGTGAACCCCGAAACCCGCCTGCCCGAGCCCTGCCTTAACGGTGAGGTGGTGGAGGCTTTTATCCGCGGTATCGAGGTTTCCAGCCGTGTAAGCATCATTGCCGCCCTGCCCTTTGTCCGCGCCGCCCTCACCCTTCAACAGCAACGGATGGGTACGGAAGGCGGCATCGTCATGGACGGCCGCGACATCGGCACCGTCGTTTTCCCGCATGCCGAACTGAAAGTGTTTGTCACCGCCAGCGCCGAGGTCCGTGCCCAGCGCCGCTATGACGAACTCCTTGCCAAGGGTCAGCCCGCAAGTTACGACGAAATCCTCCGCAATGTCCAGGAGCGCGACTACATCGATTCCCATCGCGAGGTCGCACCTTTGCGCCAGGCCGACGACGCGCTTCTCCTCGACAATTCAAACCTTACGCGCGAGGAACAGAGCCAATGGCTACTCGAACGTGCGCGAGAGGCGATGGCGGAGTAGGGATTTTTCACAACGGTTTTCGATGGAATGCGGGTGAAATCCAAGGTAAAATCCGCTCGAAAACAACAACGTTTGAAATAAAAACAATTTTGCATTCTTACTGAAAATACGGGAAAAACAAATTGTCGAGCCCGACAAACACCAACAGAACGATGAAGAAAATTCTCTTTGCCCACGGTTTCGCCTCCTCCGGTGCCAGCGGAACGGTGATGACACTCCGGCAGATGCTCTACAATGCTTCGGCATCCGACAGCGCCGATGAGGTGCGCGTCATCGCCCCGGACCTGCCTGTGATGCCTCTCGAAGCCATGGAAATGCTGCGGAAGATGGCCGCCGACGAGCGCCCCGACCTGATTCTCGGCACCTCCATGGGCGCATTCTATATCGAGCAACTCCGTGGTTTCCGCCGCATCCTCGTCAATCCCTCCTTCCAGATGGCGCGTCTGCTCACCTTCGGCGGCATGGGTCGTCAGGAATTCCGCAACAAGCGCGCCGACGGCGCCCGCGATTTCAAGGTCGACAAGGAGATGATTGCCCAGTTCCGAACCCTCGAAAAGGACGCTTTCCGTGGCATCGACGCCGCTGAAAAACAACTCGTTTGGGGGCTTTTCGGCGACAAGGACAAGAAGGTGAACCATCAAAAGGACTTCCAAAAGCACTATGGCAAGGAGCATTTCATCGTCTTCGACGGTGAACACTTCCTTAATGATAAAGTGTTGTCGCACAGTGTCTTGCCGGTCATAAAGGAGGTTCTCGGCCTCGACTGAGGCGCTCTCCCTGTAAAACATCCGTACTTTTCGTTCAAAACATCGGAACTTTTGGGCGGAAAGTACGGCAAAATGTATGGGAAAGTTCCGATGTTTTTTCAGCCACAATCCGGTCTTAAGGAGGCTTCTATGAATTGCTACCGTAAACACAGTTTGTTACCCCCGCCTCAAACGGCAAATTCTTAGGCCCCGTTAATTTGTACTCCCCATTTCCATACCATGCCTTTCCGCCACTTGTTCCTGACGTTTTTCTCCATCCTCTCCCTGAGTCTTTCCGCCCAGGGATGGATGTCCGGCAGAAAGGTTGGCGACGGTGCGGGCAATGCCTTCCGCCTGATGTCGTACAATGTCGAGAATTTCTTCGACGTTTATGCCGACAGTCTGCATCTCGATGCCGATTTCCTGCCCGACGGCGCCTGCAAATGGAGTCCCCAACGCTTCGCTTCCAAGTGCGGACATCTGGCACGTGTGATTCTCGATGCCGGTGGTCTTACCCCCATCGACGTCATCGGTCTGTGCGAAGTTGAGGGTGACAGTGCCCTGAACGCCCTTTTTTACCGCACCCGTCTTGCCCGTCTGGGCTACCGTTATGTGGTCACTTCCGGTGACGATGTCCGTGGAATGAATGTCGCCATAGCGTGGCAGCCGTCGACATTCTCCCTCATCGGCCATACCAGTTTCAGCGTTCCCCTGCCCGATGCCTCGCAGCGTCCTACCCGACGTGCGCTGCTTTGCAGCGGGCGCCTTGCGGATGGCGACACGCTCGACGTCATTATGCTCCACTTTCCCTCGCGCCGCAACGGCAAGAGTGCCGACCCCCTGCGCCGTTCGGCGGTAGAAACCGTGCGCCACGTCTGCGACAGTCTTCAGCAATGCCGCCTTCGTCCGCGCATTGTGGTGATGGGCGACTGCAATGCCACGCCGGATGACCGCCAGATGCGCCCCCTCCATGCCCAAGGACTCCGCTATGTTCCTGCCGCGACACCCGCCGGCAGCCCCGTCGCCGGCACCTATTTCTTCCGCAGCCGTTGGAGTTGCATCGACCAGGTGCTCACCTTTGGGCGTTTCCGTGGGCTGCAATGCCAGATATTCTGCCGCGACTATATGTTGGAGTCCAATGGCAACGGGCTTCAACAGCCGTACCGCACCTTCCTCGGAACCTTCTATCATGGTGGTTACAGCGACCATCTGCCGCTCGTCACGCGCTTCTACCTCGACCTTTGAGCCGCCTTTCCGTCTCCTGCATGTTGGATGTTTAAGGTAGGCGATGCGGATTTCCGCCGCTTTTTTCCGGAAGGATGCCATATAACCCGCTGTGGTTTATAATTCCGTTCAGGGCGCGTCTGGAAAAAAACGCCGAACACTTCAACTCACTTATCGTTTAGTTTGCCCGTTTACCCCCACCTTTCAGGATATGGAAACCTTTCTGTTGATCTTCGTCATGAGCCTTGGTGCGGCCTTTGTACAGCGTGTCTCTGGGTTCGGTTTCGGCATTTTCATCATGACGGTGTTGCCCTTCCTCCTCCCGTCCTACGGTGAGGCCACCGCGCTTTCCGGCCTGTTGGCACTCGTCACCTCGTTGTTCATCACGCTACGTCTGCGTCGTTTCATCCCGTGGCGCCGTCTTTTGCCCATCCTTACCACGTTTCTTGTGGTCTCCGCCATGGCGGTTCTGGCGGTGGCATCGGCTCCAGAGTCGCTCCTGAAGCGGGTTCTCGGCGTTGTTCTCATTGCCGCCAGCATCTGGTTCTTCTGTTTCAGCGGCCGCGTTCAGGTGCGTCCCACACCTGGCGTGCAGGTCAGTCTTGGCACGCTTTCCGGTCTGATGGGTGGTTTCTTCGGCATGCAGGGTCCGCCCGCCGTGCTCTATTTCATCGCCACCACAAAGTCGAAGGAGGAATACATGGCCATGGCGCAGTGTTATTTCCTGGTGGGCAACGTCTTTATGACGCTTGTCCGCGCCCATGCCGGCTTCCTTACGCCCACGGTATGCCGGTGTTGGCTCTACGGAATCCTGGGAGTTGCCATCGGCGCCTGGGTAGGTGCCATCGTCTATCGCCGCATTCCACTCCCCATTCTCCGCCGCATCATCTATCTTTATATGGCCGCCAGCGGTGTGGTGATGCTGCTTTAGCCCTGTCGTTCATCCAATTATTCTGCGAAAATGTGCGCAGGATTTCATGGCGACGTCCGGCAGAATTTCAGCAAAATTACAGGAAAGACACGTTGAACGTTCCATCTGTCAACGCCTGTACATCACACGTTAACCTCGTGAAGGTACAAAAAATCCGGTAAGGACTGCAGGATGGTCCTCACCGGATTTTTGTATATCGTGGCGGAAGGTTCAGATGTCCTTACCGGTTTTATCAACAAACAGACTTGCATAGAATGCTGCTTTCTTTTCCAGTTTCAGCGGATAGGCGCGCGATGTGCTCGGCATGCGCCACCATTGCAGCGTCCGTCCGTAGGCGGATAGCGTGGTAAATCCGCCGATTTCGGGCTGGCAGACCTCCTCGCCGGCGGCAGAGGCGAGTGTGCGCTGCAACTCTTCGCTCGCCTTTCCTCCCGTGGTGACGATGCGCGTGCAGAGCGGCAGGGCGGAAAGCAGGCTCCCCACGTCCGTAGGTTCCACGATTTCGAGGAAATTGTCAGAGGCGTTGGCCTTTAATCGCCGCACACGGCGGGCGGTATCGTAGAATGCCAGTCCCTCGGTGCGGCAGAAACCGATGATACGTTCGCGGTCGAAGGTCTTCGGAGCCGCCTCGCCCGCCTCGAAATGCTGCTTGTCGGCAAAGAAGAGCAGACCCATGATGCGCCAGAAGTCGTTGATCCAGTTGGGATAGAAGAAGTCCATGCTCCAGCGTGCCCGTGGTGGTGGGAAACTTCCGAGGAACAGGGTGGTTGCCCCTTCCGGTAAAAAGGGTTCGAGCGGATGAGTTTCAATGTCCATAGTGTTGTGCTTGTTGTGCTGTTTAGGCGGGTTACGTGCCCCGAAAGTAAGTGGAAAAATCAGACGGTACGCGTAATTATAAGTACAAATTCGATATGCTCACTTACGTAATGCAATGTCATCGAGGGCCGTCTTCAAGGGTTTAGGTAAAGCAGTTTCGGATATTCCGCCGTCTTATTTGCTCACTTTGACGTTTTCCAGCGTCATCACCTCCCAACTTTTCACGCAATCCTGGCGGTTGATGGGCTGAGCCACGCCGCGGATATGGGTGGCGTTGACATTCTTCATCGTCAGCGAGCCGCACGTGTTGTCGTCGCCCATGCTGTAAGCGACGGGAGCCCAGGTGTTGTCGATGGAGACATTCTCTATCAGAATGCCGTCCGTCCGCCCCGGAGCCTTGCCCCATGCGCCGGGTTCTATCACGATTCCGTAAATCAGGTCGTGGCCTTCCGGCAGAGGTTCGGCAATGGGACGTTCCAGCCGTGTGCGGTGCGGGAAGCGTCCGGGTCCGGAAATCCGGCAGTCTTTTACCGTCACCTGTTGCGAAGGTTCGATGATGCGCAGGCCGTTGCACGACGAGTTCAGCCGGCAATTACGGATAATCATCCCCTGCCAATAGCCTCCAGCGAGGGCATCATCGCCCGTAGCGATGTCGCAGTCTTCGATGATGGTGTCCTCGCCTCCCCGGATGTGAATGCCGTCCCACCCCTGTTCGATGGTCAGACGGCTGAAGCGGCAACCTTCAAGTTCGTAGCCGAGGACGGCATAGTTCGATGCCCTGACGAAGCGGACATTGTCAACGCTGACGTTTTCAGCCTCCGCGAGGAGGAGCGTGTGGGGTCCGCGCATGCTTTCTTCGCCGAGGGAGTCCTCGATGTGCGTACCATCGATGGTGCCACCGCCGCAGATGCTGACGTTCTCGATGTTCTGTCCCAGGATGAGTGCGCGGGTCCAGCGCGCGTCGCCCGTAAGATTGGCGTTGCGTGTCCCTGCTCCGGTGTCGAAACGCGACATATCGTGTGTAGGAACATAGTGTCCGTAACTTTCAGGGTCGGGGTGTGCCACCAGCGTAGCCCCCTCTTCGATGAGCAGTGTCATGTGGCTTTTCAGGCGGATGGTGGAGGTTCTCCACAGTCCTGCGGGAATGACCACCGTGTCTCCCCCGGCAGCCTGGGCGATAGTGCGGTTGATGGTCTCCGTGCATACGGCTTCCACCCCACGGCGGGCTTTGGGTGGTTTCACGTAAAGACGGCGTGCGGTGGCGTCGGAACACGAAAATGCCGACAGGACGGCGAGAAAAAGGAGGGTGAAAACAGGGTGGTGGGACATGGAAAAAGCAGTTTTGACGGTAAAGGCAAAGGGAACAAGGCAAGCCGTGCGGAAACACTCTGCCTGACAAAGTGCCGAAGAATCGGAAAGACTCCTGAAGGGTAGGGGAGGCAGAAAGCCGCAAAGTGGCAAGGCAAAAATACTAAATCGCCGCAGAGTGAACGACATATTGCCGTGAAAAACAGTGTTAAATTTTGTCGTTCACGCATCTTTCTGTATTTTTGCACTCTGTAACAATCCATAAAAATGTCCATGGAACACAATCTTTTCATATATAATACCCTCACGCGGCGCAAGGAAATCTTCAAGCCTCTGCACGAAGGCCGTGTGGGAATGTACGTATGTGGCCCCACCGTTTACGGCGATGCCCATCTCGGACACGCGCGTCCTGCCGTGACGTTTGACCTCCTTTTCCGCTATCTTCAGCACATCGGCTACAAAGTCCGCTACGTCCGGAACATCACCGATGTGGGACATCTGGAGCACGATGCCGATGAGGGAGAGGACAAAATCGCCAAGAAGGCGCGCCTCGAGCAACTCGAACCCATGGAGGTGGCGCAATATTATACCAACCGTTTCAATAGCGCCATGGCACGCCTTGGGGTGTTGCCGCCCAGCATCGAGCCGCATGCCACAGGACACATCATCGAACAGCAGGAACTTGTGCAGCAGATTATCGACAACGGTTACGCCTACGAGTCGAACGGAAGCGTATATTTCGATGTCGTAAAGTATAATCAGGACCATAAATACGGCATCCTTTCAGGACGTAATCTCGAAGATGTCCACGATGCGAGCCGCGAACTCGATGGTGTGGGTGAGAAGAAGAACCAAGTGGACTTCGCCCTTTGGAAGAAGGCACAGCCCGAACATATCATGCGTTGGCCCTCGCCTTGGAGCCAGGGATTCCCCGGATGGCACTGCGAATGTACGGCCATGGGACGCAAATATCTCGGTGAGGAGTTCGACATCCACGGTGGTGGCATGGACCTTATATTCCCGCATCACGAGTGTGAGATTGCACAATCGGTGGCAAGTATGGGACATCCGATGGTGAAGTATTGGATGCACAACAACATGATTACCATTGCCGGCAAGAAAATGGGAAAGTCGTATAACAATTTCATCACTCTCGACCAGTTCTTTACCGGCAATCACCCCCTCCTTGAACAGGCCTACACCCCGATGACCATCCGTTTCTTCCTGCTTCAGGCGCATTATCGGAGTACGGTGGACTTCGGAAACGATGCGTTGCAGGCTGCAAAGAAGGGACTTGACCGGCTTATGGATGCCGTAAAGCAACTCGAACGTATCGAACCTGTTGCGAAAAAGGCGACCGTAGGCGTGGATTATGCCCAAGACCTCGAAAGAAAGTGCTACGAGGCTATGGACGACGACCTCAACAGCCCCATCTGCATCAGCCATCTCTTTGACGCTTGCCGCACGGTGAACAGCCTTGTCGACAAGAAGGAGAGCATAACCGCTGAGGCCCTCGAGGCGCTCACCCGTGTTTTCCACACCTTCTGTTTCGACATCCTCGGTCTTCAACGCGAGGACAACGGTAATGCCGAGCGCGAGGCCGCCTTTGGTGCTGCTGTAGATCTGTTGCTCGACCTCCGCGCACAGGCAAAGGCTGCCAAGGACTGGGCTACCAGTGACAAAATCCGCAATGCGCTTGCCGAACTCGGATTCCTTGTCAAGGACACCAAGGACGGTGCTACCTGGAAACTTTGCAAATGATTCCATCTCCCCCATACCGGGGAAAAAGTATAACAGCAACCCCCATCTTCCGAAAAACAATCGGGAGATGGGGGTGTTTTGTCGGTGCTTCTTCCTTGTAACTTCCGTGTACTTACTATGCAATTTCCGCGTTTTTACTTTGATACTTCTGTGTTCTTACTTGTTACTCCCGTGTTCTTCCTATGCAATTTCCGCTTATTTCCATGTGATATTGGCACACTCTCTCCTTGAAACCTCTGTACTCTTTCTATGTGATTTCCGCAGTTCTTCCTTGCATTATCTGCACATTTGTTTCCCTTGCAGGCCTTATCTGATTGTCCGGTACAGCATCCGTCGGGTCGTTTGTTTGTATGTTTCAGAATTTCTCTCGCGTGCGCGCGTTCAATATATAATATATCAAGGGCATTATTTATATACGTAAGAGGCATTTCTGTTGATATGTTTAATGCTGTATGCCCAGGGTTTGTGGCAAATCTTTAGGAAATGCAAGGTGCATTCTGCACAATGTGAACATGCACAGTACCGCGTAGACTGTTTGAAGATTGGGAGAATTTCATATTGTGTGTGGTAGAGGTAATGGGAGATGTGCGATGTTTTATGGAAGAATGATGGGAGGATGACTCTTTCGTTATGATAGGAATTAACCTTAAAATACGAAAAAAATGCTTGTTTTTTCAGTAATTTGTAATCCGTGCTCCCCAATTTTATCAATATTCATTGTAATTTTCAACATTTTTCATAATGTTTTCTTGCGTGTTGTTTGATTTCGGCGTACCTT
>CAMAFY010000035.1 GCA_945833885.1 uncultured Bacteroidales bacterium | reverse complement strand
CCATTACTGGCCAAGGGATTTTAAGTCCCTCGTGTCTACCATTCCACCATTCGGGCGGTTTTTCCGGTGCAAAGGTAATTGAAAATGGTGTAACAGCCAACAAATTTTCCGTACATTACACGAAATTTTCCGCGTTTTCCGTTCAATTTTCCATATCATCTGACAGGAAACCGCGATTTTCTGCCCTTAAATCGCCGAAACCAGCACCGAAACGCCTGCATTCTTCCGAGGGGTCTGCCGCAGATGTCCTCCCCTGTTCCCATCCAACACCCTGCCTCCTGCGGCACGCCGAAAGCCGTGGACAAGTCCCCCGTTTCAGCGGGTGCGGAACAGAGGATTGGAAAGTGCCGCACTTTGCGTCACAGACATCCGTACTTTGCATCACAAACTTCCGCACTTTGTGAAGGAAACTCCCGCACTTTGTAAAGGAAAGCGCCGCGCTTCTTCCTGGTCCTTCCAAAGGGAGCAAGACATGCCTCCGCAAAACCCGAAAAAGACCTCCGCCATTCCCGGAAAGGAACGACGGAGGTCTGTCTGTTCGTATGCAGCAGTCTGCACGGATTTATCGGGGATTCGGAAAACCTGACGCAGGATGTTTCCGATGTTTCAGCGCCCTTTCTCCGCCGGAAGGACGGGAGAGTGGGGTAAGGAGGGCTGAAGATTGGGGGGAGGAACTCCGAAACGCCCTGCAGGCAGTTTCAAAAGTCCTCGTCAACGTACCACCTTACGGACGGTGCCGTTGCTGAGCCTTTCAATGACAACACCGCTGGTACGACCGTCAACCCGACGGCCATCGGGGGCATAACTGCGGCTGACGGTGGGTTGGAGACCGGAAACCGTATGGATGCCCGTCTCACCATTCAGGTAGGCACCTTCGCTGTCGGGGCCTTCACCACGCTCTGCCACGACGGCGCGTACGGTGAATTCCGTCTGCTCGTCCACACCTGTGAGTGCCGCACTGTAGGAACATTCCTTGACAAGTGCGTCGTTCAGGCGCTCACCATCGCAATAAACGTTGTAACCTGCTATGGGAAGGAGCGGCGAAGCGCGGTAGTGGATGCGGTCAACCATGATGCCTTTCTGAAGGGCTGCGGTATAACGGAGGGCGAAATGCCGCGCACCCTCGGGCAGGGCAAAGTGTACGAGTTGCCAATCGGCGGTCGCCACGGGCTGGTTCACGCCACAAAGGCTGACGAAACTGTCAGGATCGGCGTCGGTATACGACACAAGCACCTCGTAAGTCTCGTTGTTGTCCTGACTGTCCACGCCGCGGATGTAGAAACTTACAATCTGTTTCTCTCCGTTGAGGCGCGGCGAGATGATCCAATCGTCGTTGCGGTTGCCGGCGGCTGCCCAGTTGATGAGGCATTGTTCGCCCTCATTGGCGGTGAAAGCGGCGTCAAGGCCTACGGCTTTGGGGTTGAAGACCATGAAGGACTGCAACTCGCGGTTGTTGGGCCATTCGAGGATGGTGCCGCTATTGTCGGAGAAGAGGTAGGGATAAGCCTCGTCGCCGTCGTAGAGCGTCCAGGGAAGAATGTCGCTGATAGCAAAGGCCTCGTAAGATTCGAAGCCTTCAATGAGCGCCTCAGACTGCGGACTTTCGCCGGGAGCCTGCCATTTCAGTTCCACAATGCCGTCGTCTGCAGCGTTCTTCACGGCGGTCAGGCCGGCAGGTGCGGGAATGTTGGTGGCAAGGATCTCGATGGTGGCCTCCAAAGTGTTGTTCTGCGCCACGGCATCCTCGTCACACGTCAGGCTGAGCGCAAGGGTGTGGACGCCTTCCTGCAAGCCTTCGGTCTGCACGAGGAAGGTGAGCAACTCGGATTCTCCGGCGGCAAGACCGCTGACGGTGCGGCGGTCGACCTCGGTACCGTCGATGCTGAAGGCAACATAGGCGGCACGGCTCTGGGTAAGACGACCGAGATTGGTGACCTTCACCTCAACATCCTCGTCGAGACCACGGTAAGTGGAGGGCGGAGTGAAGAGGTCAGCGAGCATCAGTTCGTGGTCGACAGGCTCACCAGCCGTGATTTCCAGCCGGTCGAGGTGGACATTGTTCTGCTCACCTGCGACATAAGCCTTGAAAATGACGGAGGCTCTCGGCTGTCCTGCCAATGCCGGCAGGTCGAGTTCGTGGCGTTGCCAGCCTTTTTCGCCGTCGCAGCAGAAGAAAGCGGGGCTCACCCATGCGGTATCCGCGCCTTCAACAATGTAGCCCACCTGCAAGGAGTTGCTCGTAGAATAGTCGGGAGAATGGAAAAGCGAGAAGGAGAGATGGGGCATGGCGGCATCGGCGAAACTGATGCTCGGCGTCTGCGTCTGTCCCCATCCGGTAGAAGTGTAGTAGGTGTCGACACCGCAGGAGATGAGTCCCGCACCGTCCTCACCGAGAGTGAAGGGGTCGTAGCCGGTTCCCACAACGGTCCATCCCGTGTACTTCGAGGAAAGGCGTGTCCAGGGCCAGGTGCTTTCCGCCTGATTTTCCCAGGTTTCGGTGAAAGGCAACTGATAGGGCGTGCCCACCATAATGAGGTTTGCCGCTGATTTCTCGCCCTCGCCACCGGCGGTGACGGCAGAAACATGGTACTCGGCATAGCGGAGTTGGTCGGCATCGGCGGTATTCTCCGCCACAGGCTCGCGGTCGGTGTAGCGGCATTCCTCGAGTCCCGATGCCAGCATCTCGCCATCGCGGTAGACGATGTAGCGCACATTCTCAGGGTCGATGGGGCGGCCCTCGGCATCGGAAGTCTGACTCAGGGGCTTCCAGGTCAGCAGAATGTCGTGGGAATTGATGTAACGTGCCTCGACATCATCGAGAGCGGCGGCGGTTCCCTGCGTAAGGTCGATGCTGATGCCCGTGAACAGACCCTCGCCCTGCGCGCTTTTCACACGGATATAGTAGACGTTGAGGCCCTGCGCCGTGAGGGGGTCGGTCCATTTCACCGATTCTCCGGGCTGGAGATTGCGGATGTTTCCTGCCATCGTCTTGCCGTCGGCACGGAAAATCTCCACCTCAAGCACCTCGTCAAGGGCGTCGCCACGGACGTTAAGGCGCGGCATCTCGAAGGTGATGCACGCCATTCCGGTGGCGTCGGCAGCGATGGAAAGGCTCGTAACCGTATCGGGAATGAGGGCGGAACAATAGTCTTCGATGTAGACATTGTCGATGCTCATGTGGTCGCCGGTCGTGCTGACATTGTGGAAAGCCACGTAATGGTCGCCGGGACGCACGGTGATGAAGGAGTCGTGCATCTTGGTGTTCTGCATCGTTGACTGGTAGGTGTAGTCATCGACAACGCGCGTGAGGGCGTCGATTTCCGGACGTGCCCCCACCTTTACCTGAAGATGATTGTCCCAACCCAGGTAACCATAGGTCTGGAAGTTCAGACGATAGACGCGGTCGGGGTTGAGGTCGAGGGCGGGTGTCACAAGCCAGTCGTCGGCCGTCACGCCGCGGATGCCATAGTAGAACGCGGCATAATACTCCTCGTCGAAGCGCCACATGTGGCTCTCAAAGGCGTCGATACCGTTGTTATCGGCGTCGATGACGAAGAAACGGTTGAAGCCTTGCTGCGAGTCGAAGCGCTCGGAGAAGGGTATTTTGCAGGGTATTCCCACGTTTTCGCGATTCGAACGGCAGCGTTTGCTCTCGACTTTGCCCATGCAGGCATAGACATCGTAGGTGGTAGGAACCATCTCGCGGTCGGTAAAGGTCTCGGTGAAGGTGGTAGTCTTCAGACCTTCTGCCACAGTAATGCCCTCAGGCTGGCGGACAATGCGGTAGGAGAGTTGCTCGGGATCGAGGTATCCTCCGCTGGTTCCCTGCTCGGGCGCCTTCCAAGTCAGGTTGGCTACGCTGCGGCTGTCGTCGGTGGTGAGGGAAAGTCCGGTGACCGGCGACGGAGCATCCACACCAAAGTAGCAGGTGGCTGAGGCTGTCAGCGAGCGGAGTTCAGCAAGATTCAGGGTGACGTCCACAGTATGGTTCCCCACACCATCGACCTCGGCGGTGAGGGTGACGGACTGTCCGGGGGTTACGCTGAGGGTGGTGAGGGCGGTTCCGTCGAGCATGACGACGGCAGACATGGTTCCGCTGAGCGTCTTCTGGCAATAGGTGAGGGTGGGAACGGTGAACTTTATCTCACCTTCCATGGCACCGTCGGACGTAGGTGCAAAGGAAAGGTCCTCAATGTTGTCCGGAGCGTCGGGATGAGTGTTGATGACGACGAGGCCGGTCACCTGCTCCTGATAGTCGAAATACCATGTCGGTGTAGGTTTTTCCGGATTTTCGAGGTCCACACTAAGGAGTTGCGTGAAGGTTTCGTTGTACCATTTGTCGATGGAAAGGTCGTAAGCGTTGCTCGCCCAATAGTATTTTCCGGTGCGGAAGTCAATGGTCGCGCCCTGATTCTCGTCGGTAGGACGGTATTGTGTCTGCGCAACGAGGGTGAGAGTGCCGTCGAGGGCGATAGAATAGAGTTTTCCGTCGCTGGAAATGCCCCAAAACTTACCCTGGGCATCCGCAGCGAAATTGCGGATTCCCTTGCTTATCGTGGCAATCTCGCGGAGTTCGCCGCTCTCGGTGTCGACCTCGCAGAGGTAACCGCTGTCACCATTGCCGAAAGAGTATTTGCAAATGGCATAGAACTTCGATGTCCGGTAATCGTAAGTAAGGTCTACGGGCACATATTTGTAGTTCTTTTCCATGGCAATGCTGCGTTTCGGCGCCCATGTGGTGGGGTCGACCTCGTAGAATGTCACCTGATAACTGAGGTAATTGCCGACGACGTCGTAACTGACGTAGCGTCCGTTGCCATAGGCACCTCCGGCATAAGCGATAGGTTCGCTGTTGCTGTCAATCTGCGAGACGGGCATGAAAGGGTGCGAACCGTCGGAATTAAAGGAGTAGAAACCGTACTTCGGATTGCGGGCATCCCATGAAGCGGCATAGGACATGCAACCGACGAACTCGACAGGCTCAAGGGCTGCAAACGCTTGTAGCGCACTGAGGACGAAACCTGCGGCAAGTACGGCGATACGATGTAGATGTAGCATATAATTAGATTTGAATTATTTCTCTACTAAAGGGGGAATATACGGAGGAGAACACCCCTGACACCTCTGGCGAAAACAAAGGGAAAAAGGGCTATGGACGGAATGCCCATATCACAATTATGGTAATCTGCTTTTAGAAAAGTCTGGTTTAAGGTGGATTCTATAAATTACCACCGCAAATTCTGTTTATTGTAAGTGGCTCGTGTTTTGCCGCCTTTCGGTCGCTTTTCGGCTTAATCCCCCCTGTTCATTCAGTCATATAGCACGATATGCTTCTTGAAAAGCAACTCGAAATCCGACAAATCGAAGTTATTGAACCCACCTTAACGCTGACAAATTTACATTTTTTCTGTTTTTCCATTGCACTCTCTCCCTGCTTTTCTACAGATTCCACGATTTTTCCCAACGGTTTTGAGATGGAATATACCATATTTTGTAAATTTGCGGGCAAAAGGAATGCTTTCGTCAAGCCATTTCGGCAGACGGATGCAGATGAAAAACATCGGACTATGGACATGAAGAAAATCGTCAATCCGTGGAAAGGGATGGCAGGCTACAACTGTTTTGGCTGCGCTCCCGACAATCCCATGGGATTACATCTGGAATTTTTTGAAGAGGGCGACGACATCGTCACCTTCTGGACTCCGTCGACGCCCTACCAGGGTTGGGAAGGCATCGTCCACGGCGGCATACAAGCGCTGTTGATTGACGAGGTTTGCGGATGGGTGGTGACGCGGAAGATGCAAACGGCAGGCGTGACAATGACGATGGAAACACGATACCTGCGACCCGTAAGTGCCGGAAACAAAAGGCTCACCATCAGGGCGCGCATTCGGGAACAGCAACGGAACATTCTGTTCATCGACGCGGAAATCACCGACGACACGGGACAACGCTGCACAGAAGGTTCGTGCAAATACTACCTCTTCAGCCACGAACGCGCCATGAAGACCATGAACTTCAAGCCCTGCCATACGGAGGACGAGGAGGAGACACCCGGGAACAACGAGGAATAAGTTCCGCAAAACGCATAGAAAAGTGCCGCACTTTCGATGTGAAAGTGCGGCACTTTTCCGTATAAAGTACGGCAAAATCATTCGCCTTTAACGGGTATCCGAAACGCAATTTTCAACGCTTTTGACAAGGGCTTATTGAAAGCCCTGTCCCACAATGTGGCACCGGGATTCGCCTTGCGGGCCGTTCGTCAGTCCCAGGAACGGAGGTTGGCGACTGCCTCTACGCGGTTTTCAAGGTCATCATCGAGGGCAGGGAAGAAGTCGTAGCCGGTGATTTCCTCCGCTTTGTCAACCGTTACGACGGCATCCTCCATAGTCTGGCGGGTGGAATCGTTGCGATAGATGAAGCCAATTGCCTTCTCACGGCCGGGAGAAAGGGAGAGAACGACCTTGAAGAAGCCGTCGGGGACACGCACCAAAACGTCGGTTCCGATGTAGCGCTTAGGAATTTCATCGCTGAAGATGGGACCGCAGCAGATGAAAATCTCGCCTTCCATACCAGCCCAACGGCGACATGCCTGTTCAAGATGCTCCCACCACTTTTGGTTGAGATTGGGTTCCTGCGGACAAATGTTGGACATATAGAAGCAATCGTCCATGGCCTCTTCGCTCCACTTCATATCTGCGGCAGGACACATGTGGCCCTTGTCGAAGCCGGTATGGCGATAATCGCTTCCTTGTACCTGATTTTGATGCGGAAGACTCGGGTCGGCACGGAAATTGTCCTTGCGCTTAAACTTATTGCTCTCCGCCTCCTCGCGTGTAAGGGACCACGCCACCCACTGCGGACAGTTGGTGACAGGACTGTAAGCAAGGGCAAAACCGGTATGGTGGACTACTATTCCCTCGTCGGGAACGGCGGGGATTTCCATATTGACAGCAGTCGTCTTCTCTGTGAAAGCGACAACCGTTTCGGATGAGTTGTAGAGGTATGCGGCGATGATAGCGACCGCAAGGAGTAGGGAGGAAAGGATTTTCTTCATGAATATAGGCGGGGGCTTGTTGTTTACAACCGAGTTTTTGTTGTTTTCTTGTGGACTGCGCTTTTACATCTACAAGAAGAAATGATGGGGAAACGCCATGAAAGGAGCGGGAAAGGAGGGAGGAATGGCGGTGAAGTCCGGAAAGAAAAGGAAAGGAGAAGGGACGTCTGGCATTATTCCTGCGGCACTTTGGTGCTGTCGGGGAGGGGAAGGGCGGATATGGAATCGGGCTCGATGTCGGTACGACGCAACGGTTCGGTAAGGGCATTGCAGAGAAGATCCTGGAAATGCTGCCCATCGCGGGTACGGCGGATGCCCTGGTTCATGATGGCAAATGCAAGACGATGACCGTTGGGTGCCATAGCGTATCCGGCAAGAGTGCTGACACCTTCGACGGTTCCCGTCTTGGCCCATACGCGATGTTGCGCGGATTGTCCGTGGCAACGACGGCGAAGGGTGCCGTCCTTACCCATGACAGGGAGTGCGGGAAAGAGGGCTTCGTAGAGATTGGTGTCGTTCCAGGCATGGCGGAGAACGTCAACAAGAATGGCCGGCGTCGTATAATTATAGAGGGAAAGTCCGCTACCGTCGGCGATTTGGAAGTGCTGGGCATGGGGCGACGCCCGATGAATGAATGCCTTTATGGCGTCGGTGGCCTCCCTGCGTCCGGCATAAGTCTTTCCGCTATGCGCTGCAAGATGATAGAAAAGCACCTCTGCCATCAGGTTATCACTGCGTTTGAGCATGGGCTGAAGCACCTGTTGAAGGGTGTGGGAGCGGACCACAAGGGGGCGGACACTGGAGGGAGTAGGGGCATAACGCACGGAAAAGGCGGAGTCGGGATGGAGGATTCCGGCCTCGACAAGGGCACTCCGGAAATGGGAGGCAAAGGTGTCGCCGCCATTGTAGAGGAGGGCGGACAGCGAAGGGTTGTCATCGTCCCAGCACCATCCCCAACCCAGGGCAAGGGTGTCCTTGACGGTACAGTCGAAAACTATGGGACAACGGACTTCCTTTATCCCCGCCTGGCACACGGCATCAACGAAGGCGTGCATGTCATCGGCGCGGAAAAAGGGGTCGAAGGCGGCCTTGATGATGAGCGTACTGTCGAGGGTGTCGACAAAAAGTGTGGTGCTGAGGCGGAAATCGTTGCCGAGCGTCTCGATGGCTGCCGCAGCAGTGATGACCTTTTCGCACGATGCGGGACGCAAACATTGGTGCTGACCATGGGCAACGATGAGGCTGTCGGCGGTAAGGTCGTAGACGCAGAGGCCCAACTGCGAATATTCGAGGAGGGGAAGACGGAGCAGGCTGTCGACACGCTGGCGCACGACAGTGGGATAATCGGCAACGGCGGAAGGGACCACAGCCGGAGAGGGCGACGGTGCGGCGAAAGGCACAGAGTCGGACGGCAAAGGCTGGGCCGAACTGCGGAGCAGGACAAAGGTCACTGCCAACATCACGGAAAAAAGTGTGGTAAGCCTGTTAGTCATAAACGGATATTTGCTGTCGGAGAGAACGAAGATGTTGAGGGAAAGGACGGAGATGGGATGATAAACATCCGGAATGCGAATGGAAAGACATGGCACTACGGATGAAAAGACCCCAAAAAGAGAGCGGTGAATCTGCCCTTCGGGACATGCGTTGTGGCGCAAAGGATTATGGATAAGCAGGTTTCAACCATTAGTTTATGCAATTCTTACAGTTAAGTTTTACGTATGCTGAAACCTACTTTTTCCCAAGAGAGAGGATAGGGTTGCCGCACGAAGAGTGCAGGATAAGGGAACGCGCCACAAAAAAATTGCGACAACGCGGGCACTCGCAGGGGAGGTTTGCCACGATGTCGCAATGTTCCTGTGGAAAAAAGTGACGGAATGCCGGCGAAACCTGCGTTCTCCGACATCCACATCACGGATGATTTCTACGGGGTTATAGGAAATTCCAAAGAAGATATTATCAACTAATACCCACCTTATATTAATTAATGCCTAACTTACCCTTGATTTCTGCTGTGATATCGGTGCTGATGGCCTCGTTGATGACCACACTTGTTGCAAGAGACTTGTCGATGGCATATACATAACCACCCTCCTTGAGGACTGCATTCACGGCATCCTGGAGTTTCTGGATGATGGGTTGCATACGCTTTGCCTGCTCTTCCTGGAAACTTTTCTGGTTGTCCTGATAAGCCTGCTGGATACGCTGCTGGAGATCACTGAGTTCTTGCTCACGACGCTGACGCATGTTTGCGGGAGTAGACTCGTTCACTTCACTCTGATACTTCTCGAATTTGGTCTGAAGTTCCTTCTGCATTTCCTGGATATCAGCCTCATATTGCTTGCCAAGGGTCTCAAGTTCGGTCTGTGCTGTGATGTAAGCGGGATAGACTTTTGCGATTTCCTGAGAATCGTAGTGCGCAAACTTCTGTGCGAAAACGGTGATGGGTGCAAGCATAAGCACCATCAAAAGGATTTTTTTAATCATTGTTTTGTTATGGTTATTGTTTTATTTGTTTTCCTTTACTGCGGGGAATGTCAACGGCCGTATCCGAGTTTTGTGAGGACATCGTTGGAGATGTCGATGTTGGGGGACGCGAAAATGATGCCGGCACCTTCGCTCGCACGGTCGAGAATGAGTTGGAATCCCTTGGAAGTTGCAATACCCTTGACGGCATTGTACACCTCATCCTGGATGGGTTCAAGGAGTGCTACGCGCTTTTTGTAGAGTTCTCCTTCGGGACCAAAGTATTTTTTCTTGAGTTCACTGGCCTCCTTTTCCTTGGCAACGATGGCATTCTCGCGCTCGGTCTTCTGTGCTTCCGAGAGGAAGACGGCCTCATTCTGATAGTTCTTGTAGAGCGTCTTCGCCTCATTGTCAACGGCCTCGACCTCAGCCTGCCATCTTTTGCTTACCTGTGACAACTGTTCGTTGGCACGTTCATAGGCAGGAATGTTGGCAAGGATGTACTCCATGTCGATAAGTGCAAACTTCTGGGCCTGAGCCTGCAGGCAACATGCCATAGCGAGCAGGCAAATGGTGATATACTTCTTCATGATTTTCGGGACAGTTCTTAATAAGATGAAACGTAAAACTTTGTCGGCAAAGTTATATTGTAGCGTGGTGTCCGACAAGTATTGCGCGACAAGATTTTCAAAGATTTTGTTTTTTTTGCACAATTCCACGTCTTTTTCATGTTAAAGCGCAAGTTTTCGCCTGGAAATATCCGGAATCCGTCACAAGAATTTCCGCATCAGAACTCCTGACCGATGACGAAATGGAACTGTGAGCCTCCAATCTTGGAGCCGTAACTGTCGTATTTCTGGAAACCGTAAGCCCAGTCGATACCCATAAGTCCGACCATGGGGAGGAGAATTCTCACACCAACGCCTGCCGATTTTTTGAGTTTGAAGGGATTCATACGGTTGACATCGGTCCAAGCATTACCGGCTTCGAGGAAGCCAAGGGCGTAGATGCTGGTGGAAGTCTCAAGCATAATGGGGAAACGGAGTTCCATTGTGAGGCGCTCGAAGGCGTATCCGTTGGAGGTACTGTTGCCTGCGAGCGAACCATTCTCGTAACCACGGAGGCCAATGGTCTCAGTAGCGTAACCCGTAGAGTAGCCCGACATACCGTCACCACCGACATAATAGGTCTCGAAGGGCGACTTCTTGTGCTTGTTATAAGCGCCAAGCACACCGACTTCCGCGCGGGTATAGAGGACGGGGCAGTGCTTGAATGAACTGGAAAGCGCGATATAATGCTTGAAAGAGAAGTGCCATTTGTGGTATTCTACCCAACGATACTTGTCCTGAGCCTCCTTTTGGTAGGTGGAAGAGTAGCGGTTGGAGGCAAGACCTTCGTACTTTATGCCGTCCCACAGGGAGTAAGGCGGCGTAAGGGTCAGCGAGAAGTTGAAGTCAGAACCGCGACGGGGGAAGAAACCGTTGTCAATGCTGGTGCGATTGAGGTTGAAAGTAAGGTTGATGTTGTTGCAGTTTCCGTCGGTAATGAGGAAGTACTGCCAGTTTTTCAGCATGTATCGGGTGTAACCGAGCGCCACACTGAAGGAGAAATAATCGTCGGGCCAGCGGAGACGCTTACCGAATCCTACACTAAGTCCGACAAGCCGTACCCATTTGTCCGGGTCGTAATAGTTGGTATAGTTGTAGTATCCGGAGTTTGTGCCGTAACCGTAATAATAATTATAGAGGTTGTTGTAATAATTATTGTAGAAATTGGAGTTTACGTCGCTCTGTTTGGAATAGTAAACACTGAAGGAGAAGGAGTTGGGACGCTTCTTTCCGAACCAGGGGTCGATGAAAGAGAGCGAATAGGACTGGTAATACGTACCGTTGGTCTGACCTTGAATGGAGAGAGTCTGGCCATCGCCTTGGGGAATGAAGCCAATTCGCTTGTAACCATTCTTGCCAAGGAGGTTCTGAAGAGAGAAGTTGGTGAATTTAAGTCCAATTTTTCCGATGACACCGGTTTGTCCCCATCCTGCGGAAAGTTCAATCTGGTCGCCGCCTTTGGTGACCAAAGGATAGGTGACGTCAACAGTTCCCGTCTGCTGGTTCGGACGAATGTTCTTGGAAATCTCCTGTGCAAGGATTTCAGAGTCGAACTGATTCATGTTCGAAAGTTCGCGAACGGAACGCTTGATGCTCTCCATCGAGAAGAGATCACCGGGCTTTGTGCGGAGTTCGCGGCGGATGACATAGTCGAAAACGCGCTCGTTTCCGGTGATACGAATGCGGTTGAAGGTCGCCTGTTGCCCCTCTGTGATACGCATTTCAAGGTCGATGCTGTCGCCTTCTACGTTGATTTCGACAGGATCGAGGTTATAAAACACATAACCGTTGTTGTAATATTGCTGGCCGATGGCGTCCTCGTCCTCAGAAATACGCTTGTCTCTGAGGCGCATATCGTAGACGTCGCCCTTCTTCATGCGGAAAGCATGGTTCAAAGCATCGGTCGTGTAGACGGTATTTCCCACCCAATTCACGTTGCGCAGGTAATATTTCTGTCCTTTCTGCAAATGAAGGTATACGTCGACGTGCTTGTCGTCGTACTTGACCACGGAATCGGCAAGGACAAGTGCGTCACGATAACCCCAGGAGTTCATCTTGTCGATGACGAGACCCTTGTCCTCCTCATACTTGTCCTCGAGGAATTTCTTGCTGGAGAACCATTTCTTGATGCTCGATCTGTCGTTGGTCTTCTTCATAGCCTGCTTGAGAGGCTTGACTTCCTTGGACTCCACACCCGTAATGTATATCTTATGAACGCGGATTTTGCTGTTCTTCTTAATGTTGATGTCAATCATCATACGGTTATCCGCGGTAATATCCTCGCGCTGTACGAACTCCACCTCTGCGTTTTTATAGCCTTTTTCATCGTAATACTTGGTAATACGATGGCGGGCACGGTCGATAAGGTTCTGCGTAACTTGGTTACCTACTTTAAGCGGAATGCGCGTTTCGATATCCTCACGTTCGGACTTTTTCACTCCATTGATGTTGAGTGATGAGATACGAGGCTGTGCCGTGAGTTTGATATGCAGATAAATCTTGCCGTTAACTATGGAGTCTGCCTCGATGGCGACGTTCGAAAAGAGTCCCTGCCTCCAGTAACTCTGTATGGCATCGCTGATTTCCGGTCCGGGAACCTCATAAGTTTCTCCGACAACAAGGTTGGAAATGTTAAGGAGAAGTTCGTCATCGTATCCTTTTATGCCGTCTACGGAGAGTCCTCCGAGCACATATTTGGGGTGTTCGGCGGTATAAACGATTTCGGGCTCCAACTGTGTTTGGGCCTGAGTCGGGATAAAGGCTACGAGAACTATGAGAGCCAGGAAAAATTGTTTGAAGTTGTTCATTGACAATTAGGGGATTGTGTGGAGGGGTCCTGCGAGATGAGGATTGTGATGGAAGGGGAAAGATGCGGGAAAGTTCGGAAGAACCCTACCTCTTTCTCACCTTCGGGCGATGACATTACCGGTGAAAGGCGTCACCATGTTCCATTTATTCTCTGCCTTTCGGCAATTATTTTTCGGTTTCGGCCTTGACCTGTGCCGATGTTTTTCCAAAACGTCTTTCGCGCTGCTGGTAGTCTTCGATGGCCTGATGTAAGGCCTTCTCGTCGAAGTCGGGCCAGAAAATATCGGTAAAGTACAGTTCGCTGTATGCACATTGCCAGAGAAGATAGTTGCTGATGCGCTGCTCTCCACCGGTACGTATGAGCAATTCGGGGTCGGGCATGAAGTGACTTTCCAGATTTTCCGCGATGGTCTGCTCGTTGATGTCGGCAGGCTTGATGTTTCCTTCCAACACTTGCCGGGCGATGTGCTGTACGGCGTCCGTAATCTCCCACCGGCTGCTATAAGAAAGTGCGATGACGAGCGTAAGACCATTGTTCACCGAGGTGTGTTCTTCGCAGTCCTCGATACATTTCCTCACCTCCGGCGACAGGCGCTTTCGGTCTCCGATGACACGCATGCGGACGTTGTTCTTCATAAACGTCTCTTCCACGAGGCTGGTGATGAGGAGTTGCATGATGGCATTCACCTCTTCGGGCGGACGATTCCAGTTTTCTGTACTGAAAGTATAGAGCGTCAGATATTTAATGCCCATTCTTGAGCACTCCGCCGTGACTCTATCTACAGCCTCCACCCCGGCCTGGTGTCCTTTTGACCGGACCATTCCGCGGGCTTGTGCCCATCGTCCGTTGCCATCCATGATGATGGCGATATGTTTTGGCAAGCGTTGGATGTCAATCATGGCTTTGTCTGATAGTGAGGGTGTGAAAAGGTGTGGTGGAAATGACGGCGGTTCTCAGCGTTCCGCACGCTGGCATGCCGGGCATCGTTTCGAGAAATCGTATGTGAGTGTCAGCATTGTGATGCCGTAATGGTCGGTGTTTCTGAATCCCGACGCCTCGATTCCCTTCGGATACTTGATATTGTCGAGGGCATCGGACGGAGAAATGTGCATGGTCCAGTCGAGCGCCATGTTGATTCGTGGGCCTATTTTCCACTTGAAACCAACACCCAGGGGTATGTTTGCCGTGAAGGCTTTGCCGGCATCGCTGTATGTCAGGCCGAATCCCATCTGTATGAAAGGGGTGAAACGCCGGTATCCCTGGTAGCCGGCATGGTAGCCGTAGGGCAGGAAGTTGAGTTCGTAGGTGGCGCTGACGTCGGTTATGCCCCCGCTGAACTGCTGTTGGAGCCGTCCGACGGCGCCGTTTTCATCGGTGACGGGGTAGAAATTCTCGGCATTCCCCGTATCACCTTTAATAATATTATAGGAGCCCATCACCTTTACCGCCATCCTTGGGTTAAGAAGGAAGCGCAAAAGCAGTCCGCCACTGAAGTGTGTGCCGCCGTAAGGTTTGGCGTTTACATCATTGAGCATGAAGTTTCCGCCCAACGCCACGCCAAATTCTTTGGTGTAATGCTCCTCCTCCTGCGCCGAGGCGCCGAGGGTGATGATGGAAAAGAGCAGGAAACTGAGGATATGGCGCAACATGACGTGTGTCGTTTTTGGGGGAATGGTGCCTGAAAATGTCTTTATGGGCAAGGGAATGTGCGGATGGTACCATGGGGCGGATTTGTACCTGAGGGGATTTCCCGCGGAAGTTTTTCCGGAAAGCCGTTGCGAATATAAGGTCATCAGGCCATCATCGTCGCCTGTCTACAGGAAATTCCGATGTGGGAAATGCGGAATTTTCGCGGCCGCTCTTCCCCTATCGGGCCTTCCGAAGACGGAGCCCCGTGGTGGAAAGTCCCCTATTTCCTTGGACTGCGGAGGAAGACTTTCTGGTCTTCTTGCCACGAAACGCTGTGGGCACGTCCGTACCATACGTCGTTTCCATCGAGGAGCAGCCAGAGATTGCTGTTGCTGTCGATGCTGGCATCGAGCGTATTCACCTGACGTTCTTTGAGTTCGTCGGGCAGAAGCAGGTAATTATGGTTACGCCAGATGCGGCCTCCGTCGGTGCTGTAACGGATGTTCAGGTATCCTTTGCTGTCGATTCCCACAAGGAGAATGCCCTTGTCGTAATGGAGGAGTGTTGCACACTTCAATGCCGGTGCGGGATATTTGTTCTCAAACGTCACGGGCAGATACTCCCATTTGTAGGATTGTTGTCCGGTAACGTCCACATTTCTGCGCCAAATACGGCTTTCGAGCGAGTCGCGCTGCACGGTTCCGTAGAGAAGGACCTGGCGTGTGAGGGCGTCGGCACCGTTGGTTGTGGCTATCCATGACAGGTTTTCATGGGGAAGTTCACCGATGTTCTCCGTCTCGATGGCGTCAGTTGCAGGCTCATCATTGTAGAGTGCGGCATCGATTCCTCCGTCACGCAGGGTGAAAGTCATGGAGTCGAGGGTGAAGGTGTTGGTGCGTTCTCCGCAGAACCTTTCCTCGTTTTTCCAGTCGTCCATCAGCATCTGCCGCCATGTAAGGCTGTCCTCCGTCTGGCGGTGAATGCGCACATCCACGGTATAGGTCCGTCGTGATGTGCCGTCCACGCCGTAGAGGTTGAAGCGTCGTGCGCCTTTCGAGAAGTCAATGCTGTCGCTTGTGGAGTAAGCAGTGTCGACAGGCTCGCCTGTAATCTCGTCCTTTCTGTCAAGAAGTTCCAAAGCCAGGGTTCCCTGCGCAACACTAAAGGTGGAGAATATCACCTTTTCGGCATCCACACCATAGGGCAATGAATCGATATTGTAGATTACATTGTTGATATGGTCAATGGTCATAGGGTAGGCCCTGGAGGCGGAGATGGTGCTTTTCACAATACTGTCCGACCCGTCAGACGCGGTGGTATGAAGGTATCTTGGGAGCGTTCCGAGCGAAACGCTGCTCACATAGAGGTCGTTGTACTCCGTTATGTCATACTCTGTGTTGTCTCCGAGGCATGAAACCAGGGCTCCTCCGAAGAGGACGACCGCCATCGCCAGAAGGGTTTTGTGGGTGACAGCGGCAAGAATTGAGGGTATGTTTTTATCTTTCATTTTTCAAAAAATATGCCAAAATCCGTGCTTTCGTAGCCAATATGCCGACATACGTGCACGATTATTCATTTTGCAAAATTATAAATTGTTTTCTGAAATATACTATTTTACATCTCATTTTCTACCATTTTCAGTACTCCTGACCTTGAAAACTGAATGTTTACCGACGATTTTCCACAAATTTCCCTTATCTTTGCCGCGTCTTTATCGCCGTTTTTCCCGCACTTCCGAGCGCATTGGCAGAGCGGGAAGCGCGGATTTCGAGATACAAAGAATGTTAAAGACGACAGTTTCCGGCGGTTTCCGCAAACATCATCGCGGAAAAGAAACAAAAGGAAGAAGCCTTTCCTTTGGACATGGCGGAAAAAAGAAGGCTGAATTTCTGGTGGAAAGAGGGCGGAAAACGGCAAGTGGCGCCCACAAAAACAGCGGCAACACCCTACGTCGGTCATTGTCGGCCTCCTGCTTTCTGCCATCTTCTTCCGTCATCTCCATGCCCACACCCTTCCTTTCCACGGCATATTCCCTCCCGTTTTTGCCGGAAAGTCCGCAGTATTTCCTTTTCCCCATCCCTCACCTGACATGAATTACGCCGTGATTTTAGCCGGGGGCACCGGCAGCCGCATGGGTAGCAGCGTGCCAAAACAGTTACTGATGCTGGCCGGACGCACCGTCCTTGAACACAGCATCGATGCCTTTGCCTCGCATCCCATGATACACAAGGTCCTCATTGTCGCCCATCCTTCGACGTTCAGTGAGGTTGAGACCATCATTGCCCGCCACAAGGAGGCCGGAGAATGGCGTTCAGTATGCCGGATCGTTGAGGGTGGAAACACCCGTGCCGAATCGTCGCTGGCGGGTATCCGCGCTGTGGAGGACCTGTCGAAAACCGAGGTTTCGCCGTGCATCCTTTTCCACGATGCCGCCCGTCCGCTGGTTTCCGCCGACATCATCACCCGCGTATGCCGCTCCCTGCTCGTCCACCATGCGGTGAATGTGGGAATTCCCGTCACCGATACCATCGTGGAATACGAGGATATGCGGCAAACCGCCACGCTCGACCGCAGCCGTCTGCTGAGGGTGCAGACACCGCAGGGCTTCCATCTGCAAACCATCACCGAAGCCTACCGCCTTGCCATGGCGGACCCCCACTTTGCGGCTACCGACGATTGCGGCATCGTCATGCGCTATCTCCCGCACACCACCGTGCAGATTGTCGAGGGAAGCGAACTGAATGCCAAACTCACCTACGCTTCCGACATCCCGTTGTTCGAACATCTGTTGAAAAACTGACACCTTTTCCTTTCAGGATTTTCAGAAAATAGATATTTCCATTTCGGAATATCCGCAAACAAACAACCGCACATCCTTACAAAACATCAACATTTTGTTTTTGCAGTGGTTGACAGAGCCTACCTTACATACAGAACTTCTCCCCATAAATCATTTCTGAAGCAATCATGAACATCACTTCCATAGTCAAGAGATTTATGAAGCACCGTATCCGGAGCATCGAGCAATATGCCGACCATGCCGAGGATATCCAGCGCGGCGTGCTGCGCCGTCTGCTGCACAGTGCGGAACATACTGAATATGGCAGGAAATATGGATTTTCCGACATCCGCCTTTACGAGTCCTTCGCACAGCGTGTTCCACTCAACGACTACGAGACCTTGAAGGAATACATCGACCGTATGCGCCACGGCGAAGCCGATGTCCTGTGGAAAGGCCACACGCTTTGGTATGCCAAATCTTCGGGAACGACGAACGACAAGTCGAAATTCATCCCCGTCACCCAGCGCGGTTTGAAGCACATCCACTATGCCGGCGGCACCGACTGCGTGGCACTTTATCTCCACAAGCACAATCCCAAGAGCCGCCTCTTCGACGGAAAGGCCCTCATTCTCGGCGGAAGTCACCAGCCCAACTGCTCGTTTCCCGAAAGTCTCGTCGGCGATCTCAGCGCCATTCTCATTGAAAACGTCAGCCGTTTCGTCAACCATTTCCGCGTTCCCTCCAAGGAAACGGCGCTCCTCTCCGACTTCGAGCAGAAGCGTCTGCGCATTGCCGACGAGGCCATTCCGCAACGCGTCACCAATCTTTCCGGTGTTCCCTCGTGGATGATGAGCGTCATCCACAGCGTCCTCGACAAAACCGGCAAGACCGACCTGTCGCAGGTATGGCCCGACCTTGAGGTGTTCTTCCACGGCGGCGTGGCTTTCAACCCCTATCGCGAACAGTATCAGCGGCTTATTCCCAGTCCGAACATGCACTATGTCGAGACTTACAATGCCTCGGAGGGCTTCTTTGGCATCCAGGACGACCCGTCCACCACGGCCATGCTCCTGATGATCGACTACGATGTGTTCTACGAATTCATCCCCCTCGAGGAAGTCGGCACCGAAAATCCCCAGATCCTTCCCCTCTGGAAAGTGGAGACCGACCGCAATTATGCCATGGTCATCACCACATCGTGCGGACTTTGGCGCTACCAGGTCGGTGACACCGTGCGCTTTGAAAGCACAAAACCTTACAGGTTCCGCATCACCGGACGCACAAAGAGTTTCATCAACGCCTTCGGTGAGGAACTTATGGTCGACAACGCCGAACAAGGCCTGCAGGAAGCCTGCCGCATCACAGGTGCGGAGGTGGAGGAATACACCGCGGCACCCGTATTCATGGACAGCGACGGCCACTGCCGCCACCAATGGCTCATAGAATTCCGCCGCGAACCTCAGGACATCGAGGCTTTTGCCGACGCTCTTGACAAGGCTTTGCAGGGCGTGAACTCCGACTATGAGGCGAAACGCTACAAGGATCTTACCCTGCAACGCCTCGAAATTGTCAAAGCCCGCCAGGGACTTTTCAACAAATGGCTCAAAAGCCGCGGCAAACTCGGAGGCCAGCATAAGGTGCCACGATTGGCAAACAACCGCGACATCATCGAACAGATTCTTGCTTTGAACAATGAATGACAGAACCCTCTATAAACGTCTTCTGATAACCGTCGCCGCAGCGTTGGCGCTCTGGTCGTGCGCGAACATGGGAAACGGACCCGATGGCGGACCTTACGATGAGACGCCGCCGCACATCGTCAGCATGACGCAGCCGCAACTGGTGGCGACACAGGGAAAAAAGGCGAAGAAACACAAGAAAACGACCTTCGAACTTGTGTTCAACGAACTCATTGCCATTGACAATCCCACAGAAAACGTCATCGTTTCGCCCCCACAGCAGGAAACGCCTAACATTTCCGCCGTAGGAAAGCGCATCAAAGTGGAAATCCTCGACTCGCTGAAACCCAACACTACCTACACGGTTGACTTTGCTGACGCCATCAAGGACAACAACGAGGGCAACCCGCTTGGGCACTTCACCTACATTTTCTCCACAGGCGAGCAGACCGACACCATGCAAATGGCAGGCTATGTCCTCAATGCCGAGGACCTGGAACCCCTCTCGAGCGTGCTCGTAGGTCTGCATCCCGGCACAGAAAACGTGGCTCCCGCCGGCGACACCCTCTTCACCCACACACCCTTCGACCGCGTGGCACGCACCAACGGCGACGGATATTTCAGCATCAAAGGTGTGGCAAACGACAGGGGATACAACGCATACGCCCTCAAAGACGCCGATGGGGACTTCGCCTTTTCACAGCCCACGGAGCAGATTGCCTTCACACGGAAACTCCTCATTCCCGGATCTTTCCCCGACGTTCGCCACGACACCGTGTGGGTGGACACCGTCACCATCGACTCCATCCGCCATATTCCCTTCACGCATTTTACGCCGGACGACATCGTTCTCTTGGCATTTCAAGAGAAGAACCAGCCGAGAATGCTCCTCAAAACTGACCGTACGAACGAGAATTTCTTCCAAGTATTCTTTACGGCTCCATCGGAGCATATCCCTGTCATTCAAGGTCTTAACTTCGACGAGCACGGGGCTTTCATAGAGCAACGCTCGCCGGGAAACGACACCATCTCCTACTGGTTGTGCGACTCCACCCTCATCATGCAGGACACTTTGTCCATGACCTACACCTACATGGCCTGGGACGACTCGCTGAAACAACACCTGTTGAAGACCGACACCCTCGACATCACCGCCCGGACGCCCTGGGAAAAACGCATGGAAAAGGCGAAGAAGGAGGAGGAGAAACGGCTGAAACAAATCGAAAGGATGCGCAAACGGGGACAGATTGTCGACGACACACCGCCCGTGAAACACAACCGTATCGAGATGAAAGTGGGGAGTACGCTGTCGCCGGCAGAGAATGTCATGCTGAAATTCGACACTCCCACGGCGGTGATGCACGAAGATATGGTGCATCTTTACCTGAAAGTCGACTCCTCAGAGACGCCCGCGCCGTTTGAAATCGACACAATTCCGACGGACATCATGAGCCTACGGCTAAGGGCAGAGTGGCGTCCGGAGCAGGAATATAAACTGGTTATCGACTCCGGTGCCGTGGAAAACATCTACCACTGCGTGTCCGACAAGCAGGAAAAGACGTTCAAAATCGACAATCTCGACAAATTCGGAACCCTCTTCGTCGAACTTTCCGGACTCGATTCCCTGCAGATTGTCATGCCCGATTCCATGCCCGCACCCTCGCCCTACGACTGTTGCCGCGTGGAACTCCTCAACAGTACCGGAAAAGTGGCGTATACCGCCAACGCCGTCAACCGTCTTGCCGAGTTCTATTACCTCAATGAAGGGGAGTATTTCCTGCGGTGCATCATCGACCGCAACGGCAATGGAAAGTGGGACACCGGCGCATGGGCGGACCGTCTGCCGCCAGAGGACGTCTTCTATCGCCCGACGAGCGTGAACATCCGCGCAGGATGGGACCTCAACGAGCAATGGAACGTCACCGAACTCCCGCGCTACAAACAGAAGCCCGACGCGCTCATCAAGCAACGGGCATCGAAGAAACAGCAGAACACGGCACACGAACGCAATATCAAACGTATGGAAGAAAGGAGCGGACGTGCCGCCGCCGACAAGAAGAACCGCCAGGAAAGTTCGTACTGAACGCCACATAATTCATACTTAAATCAAGTAAGTTTTTATTCCGTGCTGCATTGTCCGTAATGGATAGTGCAGCACTTTTTCGTATACCTTCACATAGGTTTTCCCGCGCTATGCGACGGGCATACAGGACCACCCCCGTAAGAACATGCACACATTTCAGCATATCCGCTCGAAAACAACAGTGTTTCATGTATAGACAATCTTGTACACTTACCTGTTCCACGCGTTTTCGGAAGCCCGCAAAAGGCTACTGACCGACGATTTTCCCATCATTCCCCACCGGCTTTCCAACGCCTGTAAACGCCGTGTTCCGCAGGCTTTCCACCAACCTCCGGCGCCCACTTCCCGACACCTCGGAGGGGGTGGTGGAAAACCACGGAACTTTGCCGTGAGAAATGCCGGTGTCCGAGGCGGAAAGTGCGGCATTTTGAAGCCGAAAGTTCCGATGTTTCTGACCGTGAGTGCGGAGGCCTTTTCAGCACACCTCAAACCTCCGCTTTCCTCGGTCCGGAACTTTCCGCAAAAGGGCGGCGCACAACGGGCAGGAAAAAGGGCGGAAGAAGGCTGGGAACCGCCCACAAAACAAGCATAAGGATGAGCCTTGCTGATTTGCAGAACCCATCCTGAGGTATAAAAGAATGTTCAAACTTGCGTTTTATACTTACATATCGTTTGAATTTCTTCACTTACTTATCATTTATTTATTAAATTTGCACGCAAAAACCATCCGCAATTTTCTCCATCCATCATGTGCAAATTCCCTGTTCTCCTCCTCACCCTGCTCCTCCACAGTCTGGACATCGCTGCCGGCGGACGCACATTCCTGCTCAAAGACTACGGCGTCGTCCCCGGTGCCGACAGCCTTTCCGTGCGCATCGACCGCGCATTGACCGCCATTCGCCAAAGCATCGGCAAGGGCGAGCGCGCCACCGTGAGGTTTGAGAGGGGAACCTACCGCTTTGTGCCCGGAGAAAGCGTGGTGCACGACCTCTACATCTCAAACCACGACCAGGTGGTTCACCATCCCACCGCCCTATATCTTGAAGCCTGGGACGGCATTACCGTCGACGGAGCGGGGAGCACCTTCCTCTGCACCGGGCGCATGCTGCCCATAGCCATCAACCATTGCAGCCGAACCGCACTGAAGAATCTCTACGTTGACTTCGAGACACCGCACATTTCACAGGTGACCATCACCGCAAACACCGCTGACGGCATACGCTTCAAGCCGTCTGACGAGGTGGAATGGCGCATCAACGACGACCGACGTTTCGAGGCTTCAGGACCGGGATGGCGCCTGACCTACAACACCGGCATCGCTTTCGACGGGGAACACCGCTACATCGTTCCCCAGACTTCCGACCTTTGGATTGACATGAACGACTGCCGGGCAACGGAAAACGGCGAAGTGGTGGCGCCGAACTGGAAGAACGAGCGGCTGAAAGCCGGCACACGGGTGGCATTGCGCTCCTATCAGCGTCCCGCACCCGCCATCACCGTAAACGAAACTGACGGACTTTCGGTAAAGGATGTCACCGTCTACTATGCCGAAGGTATGGGCATCGTGGCACAACGTTCCGCCAACATCCATCTCGACGCCTTCAACGTTGTGCCCAACTACAAGGCCGGACGCTACTTTTCCACGCAGGCCGACGCTACGCATTTCGTACAATGCCGGGGAGACATCACCGTGGAGAACAGCCTTTACGAGGGAATGATGGACGACGCCATCAACATCCACGGCGTCTACCTCCGCGTCCGCGAGCGGATGGACAGTCATACGCTCCGGTTGTGCTACGAACACGAGCAGGCTTACGGCTATCTCTGGGGCAATGCTGGGGACTCCGTGGCGTTTGTGCGGAGCGCGACGATGGACCAACTCCCACATACCAACACCATTGCCAGCATCCACGGCACATCGCCCAAGGAGTTTGTGGTGCGTTTCACCGAACCTCTGCCCGCAGAGATTTGTGCCGACGAGGGATATGGCGCGGAAAACCTGACATGGACACCGACGGCCACCTTCCGGAACTGCACAGTCCGCAACAACCGGGCCCGTGGAGCCCTCTTCTCATCGCCGAGGAAAACCGTCTGCGAAGACAACCTTTTCGACCATACCTCCGGCACCGCCGTGCTGCTTTGCGGCGATTGTAACGGATGGTACGAGAGTGGGGCGGTGAGAGACCTGACCATCCGCCGCAACAGGTTTGTGAACGCCCTGACAAACCTCTTCCAATTCACCAGTGCCGTCATATCCATTTACCCCGAAATACCGCATCTCGACAAGTCCGTCACCTACTTCCACGGCGGAACGTCAGGTGCCATCCGCATCATCGACAATGTTTTCGATACCTTTGACGCGCCTTTGGTATACGCCAAAAGCACCGACGGAATCGTCATCAGCGGCAACCGCATAAAGAAAAACAGCGATTTCGAACCTTTCCATCCCAACCGCGAGGTGCTGAAATTCGAACACTGCAAAAACGTGGAGGCACTGAAATTCTGACGCCTGCGGCGAATGCCGCAAACCACCACCGTAAACCCTCATCGCTTCCCGGGGATGATGCCCGCTCCCGTTTTGGTTCATCCCCGTGCATACCAAGATTTTTTCCCTTTCAAGTTCAATATGAATATTCCTGAAACATGGGTGGAAAAGGGCTACGTCTGTGAGCCCGTTCCCGAAAATATCGACATCGCCGCCGAAATCCGACGGCTTGCCAAGGAAAAGAATGCCGTCATCCTCGCCCACTACTACACCGACGGCAAATTGCAGGACATTGCTGATTTCGTGGGCGACTCCCTGGCTTTGGCGCAGCAAGCCGCAAAGACCGAGGCGGAAATCATCGTCATGTGTGGCGTACACTTCATGGGAGAGACCTGCAAAATCCTCTGTCCCGGGAAGAAAGTGCTCTGTCCGGACATCAACGCCACCTGCTCTCTGGCAGAGAGTTGTCCGGCGGATGACTTCGCGACATTTGTGCAACAGCACCCCTACCACAAGGTCATCTCCTACGTCAACACCACCGCCGCCACAAAAGCATGGACAGACGTGGTGGTGACATCGTCGAACGCCCGACAGATTGTGGAGAGTTTCCCTGAAAACCAGCCTCTCATCTTCGGTCCTGACCGCAATTTGGGTGCTTACATCAACAGCATCACGGGACGCGACATGCTGCTTTGGGACGGCGCCTGCCACGTTCACGAGCGCTTTTCTACGCAGAAACTCCTTGCATTGAAGGAGAAATACCCCGAAGCGGAGGTGCTTGTGCATCCCGAATGCAAGAGTACCGTGGCAGCACTTGCCGATGTCATTGGCTCCACAGCCGCACTGCTGAAGCATGCCGTGGCGTCGAAGGCCACCACTTTCCTTGTGGTTACGGAAAGCGGAATCCTGCACAAAATGCAACAAATGGCGCCCGAGAAGACATTTATCCCCGTGCCGCCCGACGACAGCATCGACACCAACACCTGCGACATCGACAGTCAGCATGCGAAAATGAAGTGCTGCGCCTGCAACGAATGCAACTATATGCGCCTGATTACCCTCGAAAAACTCTACAACAGCCTGCTGCACGAATGGCCCGTTGTGGATGTTCCCGAGGATATCCGCAGCAAGGCGATACGCCCCATCCAGAGGATGTTGGAGATTTCGGCAAGACTCGGACTCTGACATCACGGCTGCGACACGGCCATCAGGGAACACTCTGCACCGGATAAGTAGGTTCCAACAATTAGTTTTACATAAGTTGTGTGGTATTTGAATGCAGATGTTTTTCCCCGGCGTCGCGGAGAACATTCAGCAATATTGGCGTAAAGCCACAAACAAACACGGAGTCTTCCGCTGGAACGAAAAGGGAATCTGATGGTTTCTGTCCCTTGTTCTCCAGCGGAAGACTCCGTGTTTGTTTAGGTCTAATCCGTATTTATTATTTCAAATCCGCATTTGTTTAGGTCAAATATTCAGAACATCTCAGAATATCCTTTGCGGATTCTGACGGAATGTTCCGTTATTTCTTCTTCTGGACGAAGTAGCATCGCCCACCATAAAGCGTAATCATCAGGAAGCAGATGAAGGGAATGCCATAACTTACATTGACGCTGGGGAGTCCGAACAGGATATGTTCGCTGCCTCCCATATCGATGATGGTGCCTTGAAGAACGGGCATGCAGGCTCCACCTACAATGGCCATCACCAGGAATGCCGCACCAAGCGTGGCATCAATGGGGTCGACATTCTCAAGGGCTATGCCATAAATGGTGGGGAACATCAGACTCATGAAGAAACTGATGGCGATAAGGCAGTAGAGACCCGTCATGCCTTCGATGAGAATGCACCCCATAGTGCAGCAGGCGGCACCGATACCGAATGCGGCAAGCAGCAGACGACTGTTGACAAAGCGCATAAGCATGGTGGCGATGAAACGGGAACAGAGGAACATGCACATGGCGATGATGTTGTAATTCTGCGCCGTTGCCTTGTTGATACCTAAGTGGTTGGCATACTGGATGATGAAGGTCCACACCATAATCTGCGCGGCAACATAGAAGAATTGCGCGATGACTCCCTCGCGATAGACGCGGTTGTTGATCAGATTCCGCAGGGTCTGGCGTACGGTGACGTGCTGCTCCTCCACGACATCCTCAACGGATTTCGGCATTTTCATCACGGCAATGATGACGAGCATGATGAGAACGACAATGCCGATGCAGACGTAGGGGTCGCGGATGACGGCAAGATCATGGACACGAATGCCCGCTTTTTCCGTTTCGGAAAGGGTTTCGAAGATGATTTTTCCCGCTTCGTCGCGCTTGTCGCTCCAAAGATTGGGAAGAACGATGAAGGATGCCACCGCCATTCCACAGAGGGATCCCATGGGATTGAAGGCCTGCGCAAGGTTCAGACGCCGCGTTGACGTCTCCTTTGAACCGAGAGAGAGGATGAAGGGATTGGCCGTGGTCTCAAGGAATGCCAGTCCGAAGGTCAGAATGTACAGGGAACAGCAGAAGAAAGTGAAACTCTGCTGCGCTGCAGCCGGGATGAAAAGGAAGGCTCCTACGGCATAAAGCGACAGACCGAGCAGAATTCCGTACTTATAATTGTAGCGACGGATAAAAAGTGCGGCGGGGATGGCCATGGTAGCATAGCCACCATAGAAGGCAAACTGCACCATTGAAGCCTGACGGGCCGGAAGTTCCATGACAGTTTGGAAGGCCGCCACCATAGGATTCGTGATATCGTTGGCAAAACCCCAAAGGGCAAAGAGGGAAGTAATGAGGATAAATGGCAGGACATACGACACTCCGTTGTGATGAAGTATGGAATCCTTGACCTTCTTTACGGCAGGGGGGGTAGGCATAGTTGATGTATTTTCCATAGATGACTCAATATTTCACATCATTTTTGCTGTTGATTTCGCCCGTTGCAATGGCTTGAACCAGGATATTTCCAATGGCTGTGGCCTCGACAGGCCCCGTTGTCACCTCAATTTGTGCGTGTTTGGCGGTGAGACGGTTGAGAATTTGGTTGCGGCTTCCGCCACCGATGATGCAAAGTTTTCGGATGGGCTGAGGGAGGAGGCGGTTCATGTCGGCAATACCCTTGGCATAACGTATGGCAAGGCTGTTCAAAACGCAGTATACCATCTCGCCCTCTCCCTGGGGAGGTGTGGAACCTTTGCGGCGGCAATACTCCACAATGGCCTGCTCCATGCTGGCAGGATTGGCGAAAACAGGGTCGTCGACATCAATGACAGCGGCATTTTCCGATGCTTCCGCCAATGGCAGGATGCGCTCGAAACGGCAGTCGATGCCACGCTCTTCCCATTCCGCCATCAGACGCTGCAGAATCCACAGTCCGGTTATGTTCTGTAAAAGATTCACACCGCCGTGAACGCTGCCCTCATTGGAGAGTCCTCCGAGGCGGGCCTCCGGAGTTAGGATGGCGTTTGGCAGGTCTATTCCGAGCAACGACCAGGTGCCGCTGCTGAGGAATGCCGTCGTGGCGGACTCTTCGGTGGGAATGGGTGCCGCAAACGATGCGCTTTGGGTGTCGTGACTGCCGACGGCTATCACCTCGACATCGTCGGGAAGACCGAGTTCTTTGGCGACTTCGGGAAGGATGCGTCCGCGCTTTTCACCCGGCATGACAATGGGCGGGAACATTTCGGGGCGCAGTCCGAGGCGACGGATAAGGCTTTCGTTCCACAGACGTGTGCGGGCATCGAGGAGTTCCGACGTGGATGCGATGGTGTATTCGCAACTGGCGTTGCCGCAAAGATAGAAACTGAAAAGGTCGGGAGTGAAGAGAAGGTGGCGGGCGATGCCGAGGATTTCGGGCTGTTCCTCCAACATGGCCTGCAACTGGTAGATGGTATTGATGTCCATCATCTGTATTCCTGCCTCGGCATAATGGGCATCGGCATCGTTTTTCCGCATGAAAGCCTCGCAACATCCCTCAGTTCGGCTGTCGCGATAGCAGACGGGGAGCGAAAGAAGATTGCCCTTCGGATCAACAAGTCCGAAGTCTACGCCCCAGGTGTCCACACCTATGCTCCGGATGCGGAGGTCGGGACGCTGGGCAGCACGGCGGATGCCTTCCTTCATATCGGCAAAGAGCGAGGGGAAATCCCAATATACATGGTTTCCGATGCGTACCTGCCGGTTGCGGAAGCGGTGTATTTCCTCTATCTGCAACGTTCCTTCAACGATGTATCCCGCCATTACACGGCCGGAACCTCCGCCAAAGTCGGCTGCAAGAAATGTGTTTTTCATGGTCTTCGAGGTTATTCTTTACAAAGATTTTCTATATGGCAACGCCATGGATTCGGTGTCTTTCCTTTGGAAACACTACTTTTTCATTTCACATGGGCAGGGTATCTACCTTGCCGAACGTGAAAAACAGAGGGTAAATAAACGCATATAATAAAAAAGACTTCCGTATTTTCAAGTAAGTCTGAACGACCTTTAAGTATCATTTCATTTTGCATACTTACTTAAAACCCAATACTTTTGTTTTAAGTAAACAGGCATAATCATTGAATAAACAGGTACCGACTTACTTCGAAAATCACATCTTTTTACTTGTTCACTTGCTTGATTTATCTATTTTACCCTCACTCATTAAACGTTTTCCAAAAGAAAAACCTCCAATAATACATATATAAAAGGGTTGAAAACCGGAGTTTTTCCTTCCGGTTTCCAACCCTTGTTGTTATTTAGAACAGTCCGTCCTTGGTGAGGTGTCCTACAAAGTGCATTTCGAGGGCGTCAATTTCCTCCTCGGTGAGCACATTCGGTTCCTGACCTGCCAGGAGAGCCTGGTAGGTTATGCGCGATGCCATCTCAAGGAACATGGCACGCTGGAAGACATCGTCAAACGATTTTCCGCAGACAACCTGTCCGTGCTTCAACAACTGCACGGTGTTGCGGTTGCGGAGAGCGGCGATTACTGCCTCTGCGAGTTCGGGACTTCCGGGAGTCTTGAAGGGGATTTCGGGGATTACGCGACCCACGTGGAGGGGAACCTCTGCCGTTACGGCGATGCTCTTCGGACGTTCCTTGCTACAAGCCAGCAATGTGGCATAAGGACTTTGGAAGTGGAGGACGACATTCACGTCAGGACGCTCGAGCATGACGCCACGATGGAACACACTTTCCATAGAAGGCTTCACGCCATTCAGCACTTCACCGTCGGAAATGCGCAACCGCGAAACTTTTTCTGCCGTAAGGGTAGGTATCCAACTGCCAGTTCCGGACACGAGCATCTCGTCTCCAAGACGCCAACTGAGGTTACCACTTGAGCAAATGGTCAGACCTGCATCACCCACTCTGTGGGCCTGACGAACGAATTCGTCGAAATGATATCTGAAAATCATTGTTTTTTTCTTTGTTTTCTATAGATGAGGTGGTCTTCCCGTGCAGAAAATCTCATGAGGTTGCACGGGAAGAAATGGGGTATTTATTTGTAGGTAGGACCGAAATTCTTGCAGGCGCGGAAGTCAGCACCCTCCTTATCCATACCGAAAGCGTTCCATGCTGCGGGACGGAACACCTTATCCTCGGGCACATTGTGCATGCAAACGGGGATGCGGAGCATGGAGGCGAGGGTGATAAGGTCGGCACCGATGTGTCCGTAACTGATGGCTCCGTGGTTGGCACCCCAGTTGTTCATCACGCTATAGACGTCCTTGAAGCAGTCCTTCGTGGGGTCGAGACGGGGAACGAACCATGTTGTGGGCCACGTCGGGTCGGTACGTTTGTTGAGAACCTCGTGGATTTCGGGATCAACGTCTGCCGACCAACCCTCAGCAATCTGAAGAACGGGGCCAAGACCCTTGACAAGATTGAGGCGGGCCATGGTCATCGGCATGCCACCACGGGTGAGGAAGCAACTCGAGAAGCCGCCTCCACGGAAGTAATCGCGGTCGGCAGGGGGCCAGATGGTGTTCTCGAGGATGGCTTTTTCGTCAGCGTCGGTGATTTCCCACCAATGTTTCATGGTAGCGTTTCCGTTTTCGTCGCAAGCACGTCCGTTGGCGTCGAGGGTAGTTGCGCCGGAATTGATAAGATGTATCATACCCTGCTCGGCAATGCCTTCAAGTTTCTTGCCCGTTACGCGCTCCACGGCCTCAGGACTCCAATATGTTCTGACGTCGGAGAACATCTGTGCCTTCTGGGTCAACAGGTGCATGAAGAGCATTGTCACGCCATTGAGGGCATCATTCTCGGTAGCCACGATGACAGGTTCGCGACGTCCGTTCCAATCGAAACTGGTATTCAGCAGGGCTTCGCAGAAGTCTCCGTTGGGTTTCCAGTCAGTCCACTGGCGTTGGCCCTGGAATCCGCCGGCGATGGCGTTGTGTCCGAGCGATTCCTCGGGGAATCCCATCTCACGGAGGCGGGGATTGCCCTTCATAAGGTCGCGCATGATGAGGTACATCTTGGTGACGAATTCCCAATCCTGGTCCTTTTCCTCGCGGGTTTTCTGCTTGTCAGGACGGTTTTTGTCCCATCCTTCGTTCACTTTGCAGTAAGCGTCCACCCATTCCTTGGCCTTCTTGTATTCTTCCTTGTCGTAAATGCCCTCGTCCATGCGGCGAAGTATTTCCGTTTCGTCGACCTGCTCGTTGCGCATGCCGAGGTATTCCTGGAAGAAGTTGGGGTCTACGATGCTTCCTGCAATACCCATGGCCACGCTTCCGAAGGAAAGGTAACTCTTTCCGCGCATGTTTGCCATCGCCATTGCGGCACGTGCCCAGCGAAGTATCTTCTCTGCCACGTCGGCAGGGATGGTATTGTCCTCAAGGTCCTGAACATCATGACCGTAAATGCCGAATGCGGGAAGTCCTTTCTGGGCATGTGCGGCAAGAACAGCGGCAAGATAAACGGCGCCCGGGCGTTCCGTACCGTTAAATCCCCACACTGCCTTCGGCCAATGCGGATTCATGTCCATCGTTTCGCTGCCATAGCACCAGCAAGACGTGACAGTTATGGTGGCTCCTACGCCTTCGCGCTCGAATTTCTCCTGACATGCGGCGGTTTCCGCAACACGTCCGATGGTGCTGTCGGCAATAACGCACTCCACAGGACTGCCATCGCCGTTGCGAAGGTTGGAACTTATGAGGTCAGCAACAGCCTTTGCCAGAGACATGGTCTTCTCTTCGAGGCTTTCACGTACGCCACCCTGACGGCCGTCAATGGTGGGACGAATACCAATCTTTGGGTATTTCATATTTTCAAGTTATTAAAATGGTAATATAAGGTTAATAATCATTGACTTTTTTTGGTGGAAAGCGCTTGTTTTCACTGGTGTTTACCATCCTTTTCCGCCGGTGTCTCCTGTTTTTTTCACGGTGGCGCAGCATGGATTTTCCACTCTTTCCACTTGTTTTTTCCGACGATGGTTTGAAACCGTATGGTGGATGCTGAAAAATTCCACCGCATATTCCTCTTTGTCGCAGCGCTCTGCATGTTCCATCGCCGAAATCATCATCTCCGCTTCTATTGTGCGCAAATTTACCATTTTGAATTCATTATATTGCAAACCTCAGTGAAAAA
>CAMAFY010000034.1 GCA_945833885.1 uncultured Bacteroidales bacterium | reverse complement strand
ACGCCATGGCACAGATCCGCGAGAAGGGCTACTTCAAGCCCTACCTTTCCGACCCTCGTCCCGTCATCCTCCTCGGCATCAACTTCTCCTCCGACACCGGAACCATCGAGGATTACGCCATCGAGCGTTGCGAAAAGGGGTAAAAATACAGTAAAACACAGAAAATACAATGTTTATATGAAGAACATTCTCGCCCTGATTGTTTGCTTCTTGACAACGATAACTGCAAACGCGCAACTTTCATCCGGTATCTATCGGTTGAAAAGCACCAGTTATGACCGCTATATGTATGAAGACCTTTCGAATGGCGGCATATTCACTACGCCAGAAGTCGGTGATGAGGAGTATCACAAATTGTGGAAACTGACGGTGAATGGTAGCAGTGTCACGTTACAGAACCTGTTTACTGGCCACTATGCCCAGACGCAAAGTTTGACATCCGCGCAATTTAAGACTGGCACTGATGCCGTAGAATTCACGCTCAGTTCCAATGGTTCCGGCTGGATGTTCAACAGTGGTAGTTACATGCACTGCTCGGCGTCGCAAGGATATATGGTGGTCAACTGGTGGGATCCCAACAGTACCGCCAGTATATGGACAACTGAGGAGGTGACGCTTACGGAGAGCGAGGTGGAGGAAATCCAGGCGAAGTACGCAGACTTTGAAAGCCGCCGCGCGAATAGTACCGCTTATAATACGGCACTTTCACAGTTTTTTACAGATCTTTCCTGCTCTGAATTGACGGGTTCTGCTCAAAGTATGACGGAAGATGCTCTGGTAGCGGCAATGGAAGCCGCGAGTCTGCCGGAAGCCTTGCGACAAGTAGCGCTGACGGTGAAGCGGGAATGGGCGGATGAGACCGATTCTGAGGTGACGAAACGTCTGCGAGTGAATGATTATAAGGCTTATACTCCGGCATATCTTTGGCGCAACAAGTTGAATGCCACTCAGTTGACCGACATGAACAATCCTACTGGCATATTTGTGAACAGTATGGAGGAAGTTTCTGTTTTTGTGGGCGGAAGCATTCCTGACGGATGTTCACTACGTCTTGTCGCGCTTGACGGCAACAGTCGGGCAGGATATGACGAGGGCATCGCCTTACAAGAAGGCTACAATGTGGCCATCATGGGCAAGGATAATGCGCATCTTTGGGTGATGTACACTTATACTGGCCAGGAAAACACCAGGATTCAGGAGATGCCGACGCTCAAAATACATATTGAGGGCGGAAAAGCCTACGGATATTGTGATGTGACAGGACTGAACGATTCGGCGGCAAATGCTGAATATCGCACCATGATGTCCCATGCGAGTACGGTTGCGGCAGCGAACAGTACGGCGGCAACAGATATAAATTTCGTTGTGAAGGGCAACTACGGTCTCTTCTATTTCCCCCTCGACACTTACCAGCAGGTTTGGGGGACAACAGCATATTCCAGCAGAAACTACACCACCAACTATAATATATATAAGAGTATACATTGGTTTGACAACGTCTTGGCATGGGAATGGAGTCTGATGGGATTCATGAAACGTGTGGTGAACCATGAGACTGATGCGCATGAAAATGTGTCAGGTGGCAACGACCTTTATCCCACCTACTGCAACAATCTGGCCTTAACGCTTCAGGTAGACGGTGGAAATCCCTATTCTACGACGGGATATACCGCCATGCCTGGCATAGGAGGAGTGGAGTCAAGTTACAATGCCGAGCGCGCAGACTTTGATAATTGGTGTGCAGGACATGAAAGTGGACACAACAATCAGGGGCTCATCAATCTTCCCAGCAGCACGGAAGCCAGCAACAATTTGTTCTCTAACGTGGTGACCTATCTGCACGGATACCGGCTTAGCCGTGGAGAACCGGTGTCAACCACCAATACCGACTACTGCAACGGTAAGCAATTTGCCCTGCGCGACATTGGTTCAACGCACCGAATGTATTGGCAACTCTACCTTTATTACCATGAAGCAGCGCGGAAAACCGATTTTTATCCCACGCTTTTCGAAAGTTTGAGGGAGGATCCTTTGGAACTGAATACGGGAGAGTGCTTCACGAAATTCTATAAAAAGGTATGTCAGGCCGCGGAAGAGGACCTTACGGAATTCTTCCGTGCGTGGGGATTCTTTGTACCCTTTGAGAATACGGTCTTTGGAGACTACACCTCTCGTACGCTCTCTCTGACGCAAAGCCAGATAGATGCAGCCATAGCGGAGGTAAAGGCAATGGGCTTTGCCGAGAACAAGAGCATCATCTTCATAGAGGACCGCATAAAACCTTCGTTACGTTGGGATGCGTGGGCAAATGGTACCACTGATATGCGCCCCACCCACAGCCATGCCATCGGCTCTTGCGGAGAACTTGGCAGCGTCGACGAGTATGCGGATGGGGCAAGTGCCACTCCTGCCGCATATAGCAGTTACCAAATCGAGGGTAACAGCCTCACAATGAATGGAGAGGGCGGTGTCGGTTTCTTGGTTTACGATGCTGACGGACTGTTGCAGACTTTCCAAAACAGCCGCTCTCTCAGCCTGCCAGCAGAAGCCATTCAGAAAGGCTTTACCGTCTTTGCTGTGAATGCCGACGGAACAATGGTGGAGGTAAAGAGCATCTCTGAGGTTGGCAGCGATGAGGACAAGCGTGCGGTCCTGGAAAATTGCCTTGAAAAACTGAAGGCGCTAACGGAAACCACCGTGGAGGACAACAGTCGTGTGGGATTCTATAAGGCGGAGGCGATGGTGCAGTTGAAGGAACTTGCCGCAAACGCGCAGGAAATCCTCGACATGGAGCATGCCGCATATTACAGTGAAATGATAACGTTGCTGAACAGCGCGATGGCGACCGTTGAGATTCAGGGCGATGTCTACAAGGTAGGGCTTGTAAGTGGAAACTATTACACGTTGAAAAGCCATTACTATGACGGACGATATGCCATCATCACCGATGATGATAAACTGACTTCCGCTACATCCACACCGGGAGATGCTGGAACATGGTTGTTCGTAAGTACCGGAAACGACGGTGAATATTACATACAAAACAAGCAGAACGGTAAATATATCAGCACGTTGGGCACGTCTACGCAGGCAACGGCTGTGGCGGAATCGACGGACGATGCCTTCAAGTTCACTTTGGATGAGACGGAAACGGGCGTCTTCTCCCTGAACTCCCATGCCGCTCAAGGCTACAGATTCCTGCATTGTGCCGCATCACAAAGTTATACCATTGTAGGTTGGACGGGCGACGCATCGGCTTCACAATGGGAAATCGTGCTTGCTGAAGAGTCAGAAGAGAATGCCGCTTCCCAGGAATTGGCGGACATCATCAGCAAAACGGAAATCCTTTTGGGTGAGGTCTGCAAATCCTATGGTGTGGAGAAGGTGGACATTCCGTTGCAGGTTACCGATGCCGGCGCCGCATATTATATCAGCACCAACGCACAGGAACCCATTGAGGGACCCATCGCCAACCTTATCGATGGCAACACTACCACCTTTTTCCACAGCAGTTGGAGCGCCAACGGACCGGACGAGGACCATTATCTGCTCATCGATATGGGCGAGGTTAACGAACTCGGAACGTTCAGTTTCTGGTTCTCCAACCGCCAGAACGCCAGCGCCAGTTCATGGTCGGGAATGAATTCTCCAACGAATATCGTCATTGAGGAATCCGAGGATGGATTGATTTTTTCGGAGGTTGCCACCCTTACCACAGCCGATGGTCTTCCCACAGCCTTGGGTAGCGTCAGCACCTTCACGTCTCCTATGCTGAACGCCAACGGCAACACATGCCGTTATCTGCGGCTGACGGTGACGGCAACGAATACGGGCAATGTGTTCAACAATCATCCTTTCTTTGCGCTTGGTGAGTTTGAACTTTATCGTCATCCAACGGTTTTCACCCCGCAGACGGCATATACAGGAGTAGAGCCATCAACCGTTATCACGGCTATAGACGAACTTAACGATGCCAAAAACGTTTTGGTGAGCGGCACAGCGGAGGAAAAAACGGCGGAGGCTCAGGAACTTCAGGCGGCTTACAACGCCTTGTTGGAAGCCATCGCTGCCGGAGCGAAGGAGCCGCTTCGCACGCGATTGGAGCAACTCATCGCCGATACCGAAACGCTATTGTCAAAGGTAATCGTTGGAGATTGCAACTACAATAGCGGATTGGAGAGCGAGGTAGTTCCCCTACAGGTTGCCGATGCCGGCGCCGCATACTATATCAGCACCAACGCACAAGAACCCACTGAGGGTCCCATTGCCAATCTTATCGATGGCGACACCGGCACTTTCTTCCATACCACGTGGAGCGCCAACGGTCCGGATGAGGACCATTGTCTGCTCATCGATATGGGCGAGACTGATGTACTCGGAACGTTCAGTTTCTGGTTCTCCAACCGCCAGCATAACAATAGTGCCTATTCGGGTCAGAACTCTCCAACAAATATCATCATTGCAGGGTCGGTGGACGGCACCGATTTCAGCGAAATCGCCACCCTTACCACAGCCGACGGCCTTCCCACAGCCATGGGTAGCGTCAGCACCTTCACGTCTCCGATGCTCGGGAACCAGAACGACGCATACCGTTATCTGAAATTGTCGGTGACAGCAACGAATTTTAACGGCTCGTCCAACGGACATCCGTTTTTCGCCCTCGGAGAGTTTAGCCTGACGAAGGTCGTCCCTCGTCGTCTTGATGCGGTGAAATCCACGGTATATGCCACGGTCAGCGATCTCCTCATCATCCTCGCCGCCTACAACAAGGACCTCTCAACGGCCATCATCAACGAGCCGGACTACACAAACGCCAGCGTATACCAACTCACCAACCGCCTCAACGGCCTGCAATATGCCTACGATGCTTTGCGATTGGCCATGCTCGGTACGGTAGACTTCAACGACGACGGCAAGGTGAACATCGTAGATGTCGCAACCCTCATCGCTATCATGAACGGCACGCTGACGGAAACCACCAAGATTTCCGATCTCAACAACGATGGTGCCAGCGATAGTCTTGACGTAGAGGCTCTCCGCAGTCTCATCCTTGCACCTTGATTTGTATTTGTTTCCTATCTCTAAGGCACTTCTTTCCGCCACGGGGGGATAACTGTTGCCGCATCGCTTTCCGCCATCCTCCGCATGTTGGAAAGCATCCGGCTCCTCTTTACAACCAATGCGCTCCACCAAGTCGGTTGACAAGGTGGAGCGCATTTTACATAGTCGTCCTTAAAAGCATGACGGTATGCCCAGAAATCAAATGGGAGTAGTTTGTGACAATGTGAAAAAGTGCGGGACTTTCCGGGAGGAAATGCCGCAATTTCGGGCAGAAAATGCCGTGGTTCGGCATCCGTTTTGCGGATGTTTTGATGGTGTTGTTTCTCTCTCAAAATAATTTTTTTTGAATTTTCTTCTACATTTTCTACACGGAAGGGAGAAATGACTAATCAGAACTGGCTGTCTCCTGGTGTAGGATGGAGTGTAGGATGAGGCTCGACGTGTAGGATAAACCTGCATTTCCGTGGGGAATGTCCGTTCAAAACGCTCCTGCATTTGGTAAAATTCCGAAACACGGAACCGTAAATACTGATAAAAAACAGCGGATAAACAAACTGAAATTTGTTTAATCCGCTGGTATTAGGTTGTCAGACCTGGCCGAGGCTTAATACTCATCCTCGTTGAAAAGGAAGTCTTCTTTGGTGGGATAGTCGGGCCAAACGTCCTCGATGGTCTCGTAGGTTTCGCCTTCATCCTCCAATTCCTGAAGGTTTTCTACCACTTCCATAGGTGCGCCGGAGCGCATGGCGTAGTCAATCAGTTCGTCCTTTGTAGCAGGCCAGGGAGCATCTTCGAGTTTTGATGCAAGTTCAAGAGTCCAATACATGGTTATTCGGGTTTTGTTTTTTTTGATTTACATTTATAGAACCCACCAACGAATGGGTCCTTATACCGGAGGTGTCTTTGAGTGACACACGGATATCCTCTGTGTAATTGAGGCGCAAAATTACATCATTCCTCAGCAACTCTCCAAATTTTTCGTCTGAAAACTCACGTTGAAGCACTAAAAAATGTCAAAAATAGCAGACGATATAATCTTGTTTCACCATTTTCTCCACAGAAAGTGCCACTCCGAAGCGTCCGAGGTCAAATGTCAGCGTCACCTTTTCGCTCTCTTTCAGCGCTTTCCATCGGGCTTCTGCCTCGGCGTTGCGGTGTATTCCCCGCACCACCATCATGCTGCCGGCGGGGAATGTCGGGGGAGGGGGAGGACAGTTTCGGGCATCCTCTACATATATATATATTCGCGCGCGGGAAACATCGGTTTTTGAGGGGAGATTGTCGCCGTGGCGCCCTTCATGAGTACCGGAATCCGCGTGGGCAAAGTCCGGAGTTTTTGCCGAAGCGAAGGCCAGGGGTACAGCAAGGCGCAGGCAATTCTCCACGGTATCCCTGCTTCCGTGCAGGCGAATCTGTCGCGGTTGGCAGAAATTCGCAAGGCGGAAGAGGAGGCGCAAGTCCTTCTCGCTGATGCCGCTCTCCGCATCGTAGCGCATGGCATACCAGTTGGCGGTCGTCAGACGCTCGTGTATCGTGGCGTAGGCATAGTAAGCCGATTCCTGATATACCACATCCGTGATGAAACGGAAGGCATAAGGGGAATGCACACCATAGCCACGGCGATGGCGGAATCGGCGTAACCAGCGCCAGCAGCGTGCCGTCAGACGGTATTCGGAATCGAGCATAGGAAGGAGGATATTGGAAAATTTGGCGGCAAATGTAGCAAAAAGATATGACAGAAGGGGTGTTTTCCGCCAAAAAACGCCCTTTTTTCTCCAGAATGGCGGCAAAGTACAGTGGAAAAATGCGGAAGAATCTGCAAGCGATGTTGGAGTTGAGGTTGTCATAATGTAAACTTCTCTGCTCAAAAAACGCTAAAAAAGTTACATTTTCACATCTTTCTCTCACTTTTTGTTGCAAAATGTCCAAAAGGTCCGTACCTTTGCATCGTGTTTTTCATAGTATTAGATTTAAGGTTAACAAGATTGGGGTACAGCGGTATCCCATTTTTTTTGCCCAAAATTTTCCGTTTTCCGGAGTTGACCATAAAGGAATCCCGTTCTCCCGATGCTCATTCGGCATCAGAAGAACGGGATTTCCTTTTGTTTTTCCGGATTGTCCGTCAGCGTTTTAGCGGCAGTTCCGCCACGCTGCACTTACAGGAAGCAGGCATCAGGCCTTCTTCTGGAGACGGAAACGACGGTAGATTCCGAAAGCGAAACCGGCGATGATGATGAGGATGCTGCCGTATGCCACGGCGGAAGTTGCGGAAACGGAGGCGGGACGGAACTCCATCACCACCTTGTGCTTGCCGGGACTTACACGTAGTGCGCGCAACACATAGTTGACGCGACCCACGGGAACCTCCTTGCCATCTACCGTGGCGGTCCATCCGGGATAGTATATTTCGCTGAAGGCAACGATGCCGCCCTTCTCGCTTTCTACGGTATATTGCAGTTCGTTGGGCTGGTAATGCGTAAGTTCCACCTTACCATTGCCACCCGCCTCGCCGAGTGTCTCGCGGAATTTAGCGTCGGCAACGGCCGAACGTTTCAGGTCCATAGCCCCCAAGGCGGCGATTTCCGCATTCGCGTCGTCGACATATTGCATCTCCTCCACGAACCAGGCGTTGCCGTTGGCACCCGTGTTGAGGAATGCCGTCTGCGCCATTTGTCCGGCGATTATCCAACGGGTGTTGAGCATGCAGAGCACGGGAGCCACACTGTCGGCATGAAGATTCTCCGCCACAACGTCGCGTACAATCTGGCATTGTACGGCGTTAACATCGGCATCCGCCCCCGCAGTCGCCAGGCGTTCCGCAAGTATCTGCTCGAACGCCGCACTGTCGGGTACCATGGCATAGGCCTTCTGCACGGCATCGTTCAGGCGTTGCACCTCGGCATTCATGTACCGGTCGATGAGGTCCTGGTAACGGTGGAGTTTTGCGGCGTGGTATCCGCCGACACTCTTGTGCCAGTAGGATGTCTGGTTGGTGGATTCGTTGAAGGGATTCCCTGCGGTAAGGTTCAGGACGCGGAAGTCCGGCGTCTTGTCCGCCAGCACCACCTCGTCGGCGGGCGTCGGGCGGAAACCTTCAAGGCGCTTGTTCTCGCTCTGGAAATTCTGCTCGTTGAGGTAATTGCTGTTGATGTTCCACAAATCCCCGAGGCAGATGACGAAGAGGGCTGCCACGATGGCGAGCGACATCTTGCAGTCGCCCTCCTCACGCTTGCGGAACTTCAAGGCATAAATGATGATGAGGGTGGCGGCGACGGCCACGAGGGAGAAACTGCGCCATGCGCTGGCGGAGAGGATGCCTTCGTGGACTTGAATGATGGCGGCGCGGTAACCCTGGGTGAAATCCTGGGGAATTCCCATCGCCTCGAGTTGCGCGAGAATCTGCATATCCTGCCCGCTGATGCAGTCGGCAAGCGATGGCACAAGGGCAAAGAGCAGGCAACTGCCGGCGGTGAGTACGAGGCTGACAGCCAGTCCTATGCGGCCGCGGAGGGATTGTAGCAGCGTCTTGGGGTGGCGGAGCACCTCAGAAAGTGCGAGGACGGCAAGTAGAGGCATGGTGAACTCTGCCACCACGAGTGCCGAACTTACCGTGCGGAACTTGCTGTACATCGGCAGATGGTCGATGAGGAAGTCGGTGAAGGGCATGATGTTGCGGCCCCACGAGAAGAGGAGGCTGAGGATGGTGGCGAGGAGGAGCGCCCATTTGAGCGGCCCGCGCACGACAAAGAGTCCGAGGACGAAGAGGAAGCAGACGATTGCGCCGACATAGACGGGTCCGACCGTCATGGGCTGTTCGCCCCAGTACGCCGATGTTCCCGGCAGATATCCACCCTGTCCGCCCATAGCCTGGTACAAGGCTCCGCAATGCTGGTTGAGGTCGTCGAAGCCTTCCAAATCCTCCACATCCTCGCGGTCGAAGATGCTCGAACTTCCGCCACCCTTGTACATCGGGATGAGGAGCGTCATCGTCTCGTCGATGCCGTAACTCCACGCCGTGATGTAGTCGCGGTCGAGCCCGTCGGTGGGACGCGCCATGCCTTCTGCCCCCTCGGCGGAAGCCGGAGCCTTGAGTTCCGAAGGGCCGCGCATGGAATATTGCGAGTATTCATAGGTATGGTAGAGGTTGGGGAGGTTGGCGGCGATACCCAGCAGTCCGCCAAGTACAATGGCGGCAGTCGCCTTTCCCCATGCTTTGAGTTGGTGCTTCAGCAGGGCGTCCACGCCGTATGCTCCGCAGATGAAGAACATCAGGAAGGCAAAATAGTAACTCATCTGAATATGGTTCGAGAGCACCTGCAGCGCCGTGAACAGCGCCGTCACCAGACAACCCCAAAGGTATTTGCCGCGATAGGCAAGCACGAGTCCGGCAATGGTGGGAGGAATGTATCCCAAAGTGTTCACCTTCCAGATGTGGCCGGCGGCGATGATGATGAAGAAATAACTGCTGAAAGCCCAGAGCATGCTGCCGAGGGCGCTGATGGCCGGCCGCAGGGAGAGGCTGCGCATCAGCAGATAGAATCCGAAAAGGTAGAAGAAAACGTAGCGCAGCGGCCCGGTTGTGAAGAGGCCGAGCACCCATCCAATGTTGTCCAACAGGTGTGAGGGACCGTAAGATGGGGCAATCTGATAGGTGGGCATACCGGAAAACAGGCTGTTTGTCCAGCGGGTCATCTCACCCGTTGCCTCTTTGAAGAGTTGCTGTTCATGCCCCTGTCCCATACCAGCCACGGTGTCGTGGCCGCCCAGGACAAGACCTTGGCTCAGCGGAGTGAAGAAATAGAGGAGGCTGAGCAGCAGAAAGCCCAAGACGACAAGCACATCGGGCCATGATTTTCGAAGAAATTTTTGCATATCGGGATTATGTTCTTTGATTGACAAATGCGTATGCGCGTTGATACAATGTGCGTATTAACCGCTTCAGCCTGCAAAATTAAGGAAAAAAATGGTGGATATGTGGAAAGTATCTCGTAATTTTGCAGTCGGAAGGCCGAAAACGCCGTCCGCTTCGCCTCATTGACGCACACGATGGCACATCATCGCACCGTTTTGTGGCGTATCCGTCAGCGTCGACGTCCGTCCCCCGAGCGTCGGCAGAGACGTCCCTCCTTTCCCCGACGCCCGTTCGCACACCTCCCGGACATGCCGTCCGCCGCGCCCCTTTCCGGCAAAATGCCGGGGCACCGCCATGGAGGGCATGTTGCGCCCGGCGTCATTCCCCATCCAAATATCGTATACGTAAAACAACATTATATGGAACTCCAGAATACCCCCTCCGGCATTGTCGGAGGACTTTCAATAGAAGAATATCTCGACCAGGACGAAAAGAAGGATCTTCTGCGCCTGCTTACCGCCGGAAGTGTGGACGATGGCAAGAGTACCCTCATCGGCCGCCTGCTGTTCGACTCCAAGAAACTCTACGAAGACCAACTTTCGGCATTGGAACGCGACAGCAAGCGCGTGGGAAATGCCGGAGCCGGAGAGATTGACTACGCGCTTCTCCTCGACGGTCTGAAGGCGGAGCGTGAGCAGGGAATCACCATCGATGTGGCATACCGCTACTTCTCCACCAACCGCCGCAAGTTCATCATCGCCGACACTCCGGGACACGAGCAGTACACCCGCAACATGATAACCGGCGGCTCCACGGCACATCTTGCCATACTCCTTGTCGATGCCCGTACAGGTGTCATCACCCAGACCCGCCGCCACACCTTCCTCTGCTCCCTTCTCGGCATCAAGCGCATTGCCCTTGCCGTGAACAAGATGGACCTTGTGGACTTCGATCGCGACGTCTACGACCGCATCGTGGCTGATTATCAGCGCTTTGTGGAGGAAATCACCGCCGGCCAGCAGTCCATCGACGTGAAGTGCTTCCCCCTCAGTGCCAAGGATGGCGACAACGTTGTGGAGCGTAGCGAGCGCACGCCTTGGTACGATGGTCCCGCACTCCTCGACTGGCTGGAGACGGTCGACACCGGTAACGAGCACAACTTCGCCGATTTCCGCTTCCCCGTGCAGTATGTCCTCCGCCCCAACCTCGATTTCCGCGGATTCTGCGGAAAGGTGGCGAGCGGCATTGTCCGCAAGGGCGACAGCGTCACAGCCCTTCCCAGCGGCAAGAAGAGCCGTGTCAAGAGCATCGTCACCTATGAGGGCGAACTCGATTACGCCTTCCCTCCGCAGTGCGTCACCATCACCCTTGAGGATGAAATCGACATCTCCCGTGGTGAGATGATTGTAAAGACCGATGAGGAACATCCCGTCACCATCGGCCGACACTTCGAGGCGCACCTTGTATGGATGGACGAGGAGGCTATGGACCGCGCGAAAAGTTTCTTCATCAAGCAGACCACGAACACCAGCCGTTGCCACATCGACCAGATCAAGTACAAGGTCGACGTCAACACGCTCGAACACAGTAAGGTGGAACATCTCGTTCTCAACGAGATTGGCCGCGTCGTCCTCACCACCGCCAAGGAATTCATGTACGACGCCTACGCCGAAAACAAGCAGACGGGTGCGTTCATCCTCATCGACCCCATCACCAACAACACGGCGGCGGTGGGCATGATTATCGCCCCCGTTGAGGAGAAAGACCTGATGACCGCCGACATCGCCCTTCCCACCCTCGACCTCGGGAAACTGGGTATCGGCCCCGAGCACTATGATGCCATCGAGAAGGCCGTCAGGGAACTCGGACGTCAGGGACTGGAAGTGAAGGTCATCAAGGGCTGATTCCGTCAACCACCATCGGTCGGCTTCGCTGTTTCCGGCCACAACATTCCGAAAATTTTCTGATGTCTGTCCGCTGATGGGCATCGGAAGCCTTTTCCATCTTCGGGGAAGGAACGACATACACCGGATGGGTGTCCGCAAGATTTCTGGCAGGACATCCATCCTTTTTTCATCATCACCGCATTCCCACGGCAACGTCGGTGGTGCGGATATCGTGAACAGAACGGACAGTTCGATGCCGATGAGGCGCCATCGATGGGACGATGGACCATAAATCGGTCGAATTTGTCCACATGGTGAACGCTCCGCCGGGGCGTTTTGCCATACTGCCGTCCACACCTCATCCCTCCGGAAGAACCTGTTCCCTTTGCGGAACGCTGACAATTCGTTTCCGGTGTGTGCTGTAAATGCCTATCGTTACTTAAAGACAGTCCCGTATAACCAACAATACATATATAGAATATGACAGAAGTACTCATCGCCATTGGCGCCATCGTCATCGGCTTCGTCGTCGGTTTCCTCGTCAAGCGTGGACAAGCCCAAGCCGAATTGCAGAAAGCCTGCGAGAATGCACGGCAGGAAGGTCACACCGCGGGACGCAATGCCGCGGAACATGAGGCGTTGGAGGCCAGGGCACAGGCCAATGCCGCTCTGGCGGCGGCGGAAAAGGAGCGCGACCTGACGCTGAAACATGCCGAGGAGCGCCAGCGGAGCATGCAGCAGAGGTTGGAGGAGGCGGAGCATGAAGCGGAAAAGACACTCGAAAACGCCAAACGCGAGGCCTCGGAAACGTTGCAACATGTCAGGGAAGACTACGAAAAACGCATCGCGGCGCTCAAGGCGGAGCATGCCGAAGGCATGGAGTCGCTGAAGAAGGACTACGAGAAGCGTGCTGAGGAGAATGCGCGTCAGCAGGATAAATACCACCGTGAGCAGATGGAGATGCTGAAGGGCGAGATGCTGAACGTCACGCAGCACGTGCTGGAACAGCGCAGCGAACAGTTGAAGAACGCCAACAACGAGCAGTTCGACCACAACCGGAAGGAACTGGAGAACATCCTGAATCCCCTGAACGACAACCTGCGAAATATGCGCGAACAGGTGGAGAAGGCACGAACGGAGCAGATTGAGAAGATGGCGACCCTCAACACCACCATCAAGACAACGTTGCAGCATGCCGACAACGTCAAGGCCAGTGCCGACAAACTCGCGAATGCCCTGATTGTGGAGAACAAGCCGCAGGGCGATTTCGGGGAACTCCGTCTCCGCGTCATCCTCGAAAACATGGGATTCCGCGAGGGCGTGGAATTTGAGGAGCAGTACCTCATCCGCGATGAGGCGGGAAATCCCGTCACGCACGACGAGACGGGGAAGAAACTCATTCCGGACGTCGTCGTCCATTTCCCCGAAGGCCGCGACATCATCATCGATTCCAAGATGAGTCTCAAGGCGTATACCGAATTCATCAATGCCGAGAATGACGACGAACGTAAGGCGGCTCTGAAGAATCATGTTGAAAGTATTCGCCGACACGTCGATGAACTCAGCGAGAAGAAGTATCATCAGTACATCACAGGCAGGCGTGAATCGGTGGATTTTGTCGTCATGTTCATCCCTTACGACAACATGCTGGAGCACGCCCTCTCAGCCGAACCCTCGCTTTGGCAGGAGGCGGCACAGAAAAACGTGCTCATCACAGGCAGCCACAACCTGTATATGATGCTCCGCATTGTACTTATGAGTTGGGACCGCCAGCGTCAGACGCAGAACATCCAGCAGATTATCAAGGAGGCCAACGTCATTGTTCAGCGCGTGCAGGACTTCTATACGAGGATGATGGATGTGGAAGATAAGTTCCAGAAGACTCACGATGCCTTCAATAAACTGAACGTCACCCTCTCTCCCATGGGTCGCGGCATCATCACCTCGGCGAAGAAACTCATCAAGTACGGTGCCAAGGAGGACGACACCCTCAAAAACCGTAAGATGCTCCCGGGCATCGATGAGGAAATGGCCCTGCCCGGAACCTCAGAAGACAATGTTGAAGATGATTATGAAGGCGAAAAAGACAAGGAAGCATAGTAAAATCGCGCCCGCCTGTGTATAAGATAGATGAATAATGGCGGTGCCTTCATCGATTTTCACGGAAAAACAGTATATTTGCATCCAAATTGTGCGGACCTGTGCCGGAAGGAAATGCCGGAAGGAGGTAGAATGACGGCAAACGTCACCCGCAAAAAACAGAAATGATTATGGTGGTGGTTTATACATCCACCTGCAAGATTCCGAAAAACATACTGAAAATCACAAACTTCATAATAAACTATGATACGCTTTTTCCGAACCCCTGCCGAAAGCATCATTGCCACCAGCGTTGACCATGCCCTCAATGCTGACGAAGTCAAGGAACTCTGCTGGCTCTATGGACAGGCCGAGGCCCTCGACGCCACCGAAATCGAAGGTTGGCATGTCGGTCCCCGCCGTGAAATGATCACGCCCTGGAGCACCAATGCCGTGGAAATCACCCAGAACATGGGTCTGCATGGCATCGCACGCATTGAAGAGTATTTCCCCGTAAACAGCGGCGACGCTGAACACGATCCCATGCTGCAACGCATGTACAATGGCTTGAACCAACAGATATTCACCGTGGACATCGAGCCCGCGCCCATTGTAAGCATCGAGAATCTTGAGGAGTACAACGAGGCCGAAGGTCTGGCACTCTCACCCGAAGAAATTGAATATCTCCACAAGGTGGAAGGACAACTGGGCCGCAAACTTACGGACTCTGAGGTATTCGGATTTGCACAGATCAACTCCGAACACTGCCGTCACAAGATCTTTGGCGGCACCTTCGTCATCGACGGTGAGGAAAAGGAATCCTCCCTCTTCGCCATGATCAAGAAGACGACGCAGGAGAATCCCGGACGCATCCTCTCCGCCTACAAGGACAATGTGGCGTTTGCACAGGGACCGATGATTGAACTCTTCTCGCCCGCAGACCACTCCAAGCCCGACTTCTTCCGCACCAAGGAGGTGGAGAGCGTCATCTCCCTGAAGGCCGAGACCCACAATTTCCCCACCACCGTGGAGCCCTTCAACGGTGCCGCTACGGGAACCGGCGGTGAAATCCGCGACCGTATGGGTGGCGGTGTCGGCAGTTGGCCCATCGCGGGAACGGCGGTCTATATGACGTCCTATCCCCGTAAGGAGGGCGGTGTCCAGCAGTGGGAGAACAATCTGCCCGAACGCCCCTGGCTGTATCAGACCCCGGAGCAGATTCTCATCAAGGCTTCGAACGGAGCATCCGACTTCGGAAACAAGTTCGGCCAGCCTCTTATCTGCGGTTCCGTGCTGACGTTTGAGCATAATGAGGAAAAAGCCAATGAGCGCTACGCCTACGACAAGGTCATCATGCTTGCCGGCGGTGTGGGATATGGTACAAAACGTGACTGCCTGAAGGGCGAGCCGCAGCCGGGCAACAAGATTGTGGTGATGGGTGGTGAGAACTACCGCATCGGTCTTGGCGGAGGTTCTGTAAGTTCCGTTGAGACGGGACGCTACAGCAGCGGCATCGAACTGAACGCCGTGCAGCGTGCCAACCCTGAGATGCAGAAGCGTGCCTACAACGTTGTCCGTGCCCTCTGCGAGGAAGATGAGAACCCCATCGTCTCCATCCACGACCATGGTAGCGCCGGTCACGTCAACTGTCTGAGTGAACTTGTCGAGGAATGTGGCGGACTCATCCACATGGACAAACTCCCCGTGGGCGATTCCACCCTCAGCGCCAAGGAGATCATCGCCAACGAAAGTCAGGAGCGTATGGGGCTTCTGATTGACGAAAGGTCCATCGAACACGTCCAGCGCATCGCCGACCGCGAACGCGCTCCGATGTATACCGTCGGTGAAACCACCGGCGACCACCGTTTCGCCTTCGAGCAGGCTGACGGCGTACGTCCCTTCGACCTCGCTGTCGAGCAGATGTTCGGCTCCAGTCCGAAGACGGTGATGGAGGATGTTACCGTAGAACGTCCTTATGAGGTGGCGGCATATAACGACAGTAATGTCGACGAATATCTCAAGAATGTCCTCCGTCTGGAAGCCGTTGCCTGCAAGGACTGGCTGACGAACAAGGTGGACCGTTGCGTGTCGGGCCGCGTTGCCCGCCAGCAGTGCCAGGGAGAACTTCAACTTCCCCTCTCCGACTGCGGCGCCGTCACCCTCGACTACCGTGGAAAGAGCGGTATCGCCACTGCCATCGGTCATGCTCCGCAGGCCGCACTTGCCGACCCCGCCGCCGGAAGTGTCCTCTCCGTTGCCGAAAGCCTCACCAACCTGGTATGGGCTCCGCTGGCACAGGGTATGGAAAGCATCAGCCTCTCCGCCAACTGGATGTGGCCCTGCCGCGCTCAGAAGGGTGAGGATGCACGCCTCTATTCCGCCGTCAAGGCTCTCAGCGACTTCTGCTGCGCCCTGCAGATCAACGTCCCCACGGGTAAGGATTCACTCTCGATGACCCAGAAGTATCCCAACGGCGACAAGATTATTAGCCCGGGAACCGTCATCGTCAGTGCCGGAGGTGAGGTGAGCGACATCCGCAAGATTGTCAGCCCCGTGATGCGGAATGTTGCCGAAAGCCGCTTCTACCATATCGATTTCTCCTTTGACGCTTTGAAACTTGGCGGTTCAGCCTTTGCACAGACCCTCGGAAAGGTCGGCAGCGATGTTCCCACTGTCCAGAATCCTGAATATTTCCGCGACGCTTTCATGGCCGTCCAGCAACTCATTGAGGAAGGCCTCCTCATGGCAGGTCACGACATCTCCGCAGGCGGTCTTGTGACGACCCTGCTTGAGATGTGCTTCGCCAACACGAAGGGCGGTATCAACGTCTGCCTCGACAAGTTCAATGGTGCCGACCTCATCCCCGCCCTCTTTGCGGAAAATCCCGGAGTGGTCGTACAGGTGAGCGATGCCGACAGTGCCCGCGTAAAGAAAATCCTCGACGATGCCGGTGTGGGATACGTCAAGATTGGTGTTCCGCAGGAGGCACATACCCTCAGCGTCAGCATGAAGGGCCGTCATTTCGACTTCGATATCGACGAGATGCGCAAGGTTTGGTACGAGACATCTTACCTCCTCGACCGAAGACAGTCGTTCCACGGTAAGGCGGAAGAGCGCCGCGACAACCTCGGAAAGCAACCTCTTGACATCCGTTTCGGTGCGGAATTTACGGGTAAACTCGCACAGTGGGGCCTCAATCCCGACCGCAAGACGGAGAGTGGCATCCGTGCCGCCGTCATCCGTGAGAAGGGAACGAACTCCGAACGTGAGATGGCATACTCCTTCTGGCTTGCAGGTTTCGATGTGAAGGACGTCACCATGACCGACCTTATCACGGGCCGTGAGACCCTTGAGGACGTGAACGTCATCGCATTCTGCGGAGGTTTCTCCAACAGCGACGTCCTCGGCAGCGCCAAAGGTTGGGCAGGTGCCTTCCTCTTCAACCCCAAGGCGAAGGCAGCCCTCGACGCTTTCTATGCCCGTCCTGACACCCTCAGCCTCGGTGTCTGCAACGGTTGCCAACTGATGGTGGAACTTGGTCTCCTCAACAACGACCATGCTGTGACCGATGCCCGCGACTTCGCCCAGATGCTCCACAACGACAGCCATAAGTTCGAGAGCGCATTCGTCAGCCTCGCCATCCCCGAAAACCATAGCGTAATGTTCGGAAGTCTGGCAGGTTACAAGATAGGAACATGGGTGGCTCACGGCGAGGGCAAGTTCAACCTCCCCCTCGACGAGAAGGAATACCACGTTGTTGCCAAGTTCGACCGCTCCGGCTATCCTGGCAACCCCAACGGCTCCAGTTACGATGTTGCCGCCATTGCCAGTGCCGACGGCCGTCACCTTGCCATCATGCCTCATCCCGAGCGCACCATCTTCCCCTGGCAGTGCGGCTACTATCCCGTTGACCGCGTCCTCACCGACGACGTCACACCTTGGATTGAAGCCTTCGTCAATGCCCGCAAGTGGGTGGAGGCACACCGCGCATGATGCCCTGCGAATCTTTACTTTTCCGTATGAATTTTCGGAAAATTCCCCGGAATCCATAAGTTGAATACCTGAAACGGACGCCATCCTTCCCCACCAACATCAGCGGGATAGCGATGGCGTCCGTTCATTTTCAGGAGTTCTGCCATTTCATTAGACGCGAAAGATTCTTTTTATTCGTAAGTAGGTTTCAACAATTAGTTTAACATAAGTTCTGTGGTATTTGGATGCAGATTTTTGCTTTGTGTTGAAGAAGTATAGCGGGCTATATGACCGAAACCAAAGGAAATATATGCGCCAAAGAACACGGATAGAACGAATTATACGAATCTCCGCGTCCTACGAATTGGTTTTATCAACCACGAATTATCACGAATGTGGTAAAAATTGCCCTCCGAAAAGCCATTTTCTGACGAAAAAATGATTTTTATCGGTTATAAGCGAAAGAATTCGCCAGTTTTTATCGGTTATAAGCGATAAAAACCATAATTTTGTATCGGTTATAAGCGGTAAAACGCAAATTGTCAGGCAACGGTACATGGTAAGGTGGTAATTTATATATTCCACCATAATCTGAAAAATATGGAAAAAGACCTATTGAAGCGGTTGATTCTGGAATATCAACAACTGGTAACCCGAATGGAACTTATCCCCCGCGACATCATCCTTTCGGACGATTTTAACTACGTCTTGGTAGGATTGCGTCGTGTTGGTAAATCGTATCTGCTCTATCAGCATATACAGCATCTTATCGATAAGGGATATTCATCGGAAGAAATCCTGTATTTTAATTTTGAAGATGACCGTTTGAGCGGTTTTACATTGCAGGATCTTGACCTCCTCAAGGTTTGTTATGAAGAATTGTATGCCCACAAGCCTGTATTCTTTTTGGACGAGATTCAAAATGTTCAAGGTTGGGAGCATTTCGCTCGCAGATTAGCCGACCAGAAGTATCGCGTCTATCTTACCGGAAGCAATGCCAAGATGCTCAGCATGGAGATTGCCGGTACCTTAGGTGGCAGGTACATGATTCAGCGTGTCTTCCCCTATTCTTTCAGAGAATACCTTATGGCTTCCAAAGTTCAACTCCCGGCCAACTGGCGGTATTCTCCCGTGCGTTCTGAGGTGGCGCGTCTGTTTGAAGTCTATTTCAGGAGTGGTGGTCTTCCCGAGGTGCAGCCTGTAGAGCCCGTGATGAGGCGTCAATGGTTGAACAATCTGTACAACAAGATATTTTTCGGAGACATCCTGGCACGCTTTAATATCCGTAATATCATTGCGCTGAAAACCCTTGTAAAAAAACTTGCAGAGAGCGTGAAGCAACCCTCTTCCTATAACAGGTTGGCAAATATAGTGTCGTCGGTAGGGAAGAAGATCCGTGTCGAGACCGTTGCCGACTATTTGGAATATATAGAAGAGAGTTGTCTGATATTCAGTTTTGAGAATTATGCGGGAAAGATTGTGGACAAGGTGACCAACAAGAAGTATTACTTTATGGATAATGGTATTCTCAATCTCTTCTTGTTTGACCCCGAAACCTCTCTGCTTGAAAATCTGGTTGCCATCTCCCTGCACAGCAAGTACGAGGACGTGTGTTTCTACAACCATAATGTGGAGGTAGACTTCTATCTCTGGGAGCAAGAGACAGCCATTCAGGTTGCCTATTCTCTTGCCGATGATGAGACGCGCAAACGTGAGATAAACGCTTTGTGTAAGATGTCGGAACACTGTGACGTAAAACAGATGTTTATCATCACGAAGGACGAAAAAGAAACCATAGTATCCTCGGGTCACACTATCCAGGTGCTCCCGATATGGGAATGGCTTTTGATGCCCTGATTTTGCGAAAATTGGGGATTCTTCCCCTTTTTCCCAAAATAAATTTGGGGATTTGGTCAGGATGCTTACCTTTGCACCCAAAATAAGTGAGTGGAAAAAGTAATTTATGCTTATAGAACCCACCTTGACTAAATACGTTTAATTCGGTTCGCTCACTTACAATTATAGGATTCACCTTCAACTATTCATTACAAGTATGGAACGGCAGAGGATATTCAAGCGAAAACTCTATGAGAAAATGAAGCAATGGAAAGAGTCGAAGGACGGCTCCACCGCTTTATTGATAAAAGGAGCGCGACGTGTAGGCAAGTCAACCATTGCGGAAGAGTTTGCCCGTAACGAATATGACAGTTACATCCTTGTGGATTTTGCCGATGCTCCCGCAGCGTTATGGGAGGCTGTTGAAAACATTTCCGATAGGCACAATTTCTTTCTTCGCCTACAGTTCATCTACGGTGTAAAACTCTATGAGAGGAAATCGGTAATTATTTTTGATGAGGTACAGAAGTGTCCGAAAGTTCGTGAGGCCATAAAGTATTTGGTCAAAGACCATCGGTACGACTACATTGAAACCGGCTCGCTGCTTTCCATCAAAAAGAACACCGTGGGCATCGTCATCCCCAGTGAGGAGACGCGAATCACCATGTATCCGATGGACTATGAGGAGTTTCGTTGGGCGTTGGGCGACGAGGTAACTATCCCCTTGTTGCGGGATGCCTTTATGCAGAAGCGCTCTTTGGGCGATGCTGTCGCCAGAAAATTGTTGCGCGATTTCCGGTTATATATGTTGGTGGGCGGTATGCCGCAGGCCATCAACACCTATATCGACACCAACAATCTGTCGGACGTCGACACTACAAAGAGGGAAATCCTTGAAGTATATATCGATGACTTTCTGAAGATTGATCCTTCCGGAAAGATTTCCAGGATGTTCAGTTCAATACCTGCTCAGTTGAGCAGAAACGCGTCAAGGTTTCAAGAGACGAGTGTTTTAGGGAAGAAAGAAAAGGCAGAGACGATAGATGAGTTCTTACGGGATATGGAAGACAGCCTCACGGTAAACTTCGCCCACCATTCCGACAATCCGAGTGTAGGACTTCCGGCTCATACCGACTACAGCCAATACAAAATGTATATGGGAGACACAGGTTTGTTCGTCACGTTGGCATTTTGGGATAAGGATATCACGGAGAACGTCATTTACCAGAAACTTCTCAGTGACAAACTTTCCGCGGATCTCGGCTATGTTTATGAGAACGTTGTTGCGCAGATGCTTATAGCCGCCGGTAGTAAACTTTTTTATCACACATGGCCAAGCGAGACATCGAACCACAATTATGAGGTAGATTTCCTCCTTTCGCGAGGAGCGAAGTTATGGCCCATCAAGGTGAAATCATCGGGGTATAACACCCACAAATCTCTCGATGAGTTCTGTAGGAAATACTCCGGCTACATTGAAAACCGCTATCTCCTCTACACGAAAGATTTGAGGAAAGACGTCGAAACTACCCTCCTCCCCGTCTTCATGACCATGTTTTTATGAGTTCGGTTTATTGAAAGCGGATTATACGAATTGGACGAATCTGGTCGCCCGGATGGCAAAACGCCCCTACCTACAGGGGCAAAAGAATGGCCATGGGGGCAGCGCCCCCAGATGCGCCATTGAGCGCAAACATTCGTTCAATTCGTATAATTCGTGTTCGTTAAAGCGTTTGTGTTTAAGAAATACAGTTTTTTTACTCAAATTGTTAACGCAAATCGAAATGTTTTCATATCTTTGCGGTGCAGTCCCGGTAATTCCTCTCCCAGACTTTGTGCTGGTGATGAATCCGGGTTTTCTTTTTTTGAACGTTTTCGTTAAGCCAGTTGAGCAGAGCGGAAGCAAGTGCAACACGCTTACGTTATGCCATGGCGAGAAAACGAAGAACAAAGTTCAACGTTTTCGTTAAGCCAGATGAGCAGAGCGGAAGCAAGTGCAACACGCTTACGTTATTCCATGGCGAGAAAACGAAGGAAGAAATCCAACGTTTTGATTAAGTGAGAGCAGAGCAAATTGGTTTGTTCTGCCGAGCGTGAAAAACGAAGAACGAAGTCCAACAAACACAAGTCAAACAGCAATTACGGAACACGATATGCAATATACCGATGACGATACATATAAACGCATTCATTTCGCTGTCATGGCGATAGAAAGCGGAGCACGCAAGTTAGGCATTTCGGGTAAAGAGATGCACGACAGGCTACTAAAGCAAGGATTGATTCACCGCCGACTTATCAAGCGTTATGAAGAACTTCACACCCAGAGTATTGAATGGGTAGCAGACGACATTAGCGAAACATTGTTAAATTGGGAGGCAGAGGCATGATTACTCTTTTTCATGGGTCGTACGTACCCGTTCAAACCCCTCTTGTAAAGTTAGGCAGAAAGAAGGTGGATTTCGGACAAGGGTTTTACCTTACCAGACTTCGCCAGCAGGCAGAGTCGTGGGCATATACGATAGCAGAAAGAAAAGGTCGCAATGCCCAACCTGTAGTTTCAACTTTTACTTTTGACTTTGAATCTGTAAAGTCTGCCGGATATAGGATAAAGGTGTTTGAGAGTTACAATATCGAATGGTTGGGATACGTTGTGGATTGCCGCAGAGGTGGCAATAAACAATGCCAATATGACATTGTTGAAGGTGGTGTGGCAAATGATAATGTCATCGATACCGTGGAAGACTATGAAAACGGCATTATCACAGCAGAACAGGCATTGGGACAACTACGCTATAAGAAAGTGAATCATCAGATTTGCATCCTGAATCAAGAGATTGTGGACAAATACCTCACGTATACTTTGTCTGAAATATTAAAGGTGGAGGAATAATCATGAGAGATACCGTATTGTGGCGAAAACAGAGTCGAATCATCATGTTGCTGGCAGAAGCCTTACATATAGATGCGGAGCGCTCGCTCGACCTGTTTTATTCTACGAAAGTCTATCAGCAGTTGTCGGAACCCAAGTATGGCTTGCAACTGATGAGCGACGATTATATTTTGGAAGAACTGATAGCGGAATTGAGAGAATCCCAATAACGGCACCCTGGGTGGTGAATTGGTGAATGCCATGTGGGATGTTATGGGGGGGAGAAACCACGAATTGCACGAATTATACGAATGTGGGTTCATGGGTGTGGCGTGATGTTTTCGCGCTGAAGACGCAAAAGACCATAGCCCAGGGCAGAGCGAAGCGGCACCCTGAGTGTAAACGACACCCCACAGTCCACGCCCTGAACCATAGGTCGCCGGCTGAAGGGAAAGGCAAGGGCAAAAGAATGATAAGGGGGCAGCGCCCCCGGATGCGCCATTGAGCGCAAACATACGTAAAATTCGTTTTATTCGTGTTAGTTCCTCCTGGACTATATCCACGCGGTTCGTGTTTGATCCGCCCTCCTCAATACTTGTAAAATGTAAAAACTGCGGTGCTTTCCATGTGAAAGTGCCGCAGTTTTTTGTTGGATTCCATCCTTCGTTTTCTCGCCATGGCATATCGTAAGCGCGTTGCACACGCTTCCGTTCTGCTCATCTGGCACCTTCCTATAATGATAATTTCCGCCCCATATTATATTTTGTGCGCGAAAATCAATATACATTTGATTAACAAAATTTCTTTAATACGTTGATATTGAGAAGGTTTTGTGAGGGATGAATGGGAGAGAAAAAGACGAAAATATTGAAATGAATTTCTCTTAATAAGAGAAATTCATGCCGTGTAAAACGCTGATTATTAGGCATGTCGGCATCGGTGAATTGAAATATTCGTGTGGCATCTATTGACAGTTTCCCCACAAATGCAAAAAAATCTTTGGAAAACCGCGTTGTTTTGCAAAAAGTTTCGTACTTTTGCATCGTTAATGAATTTCTCTTATTAAGAGAAAGGGCAGATAAACACGATTTTTTGTCCGCATTCAGCAATGTTTTTGCTGTTTCGATAACCGCTTCAAAGAGTCGTATAAACTCAGGAATTGGAGAATTAGTTCGGCGTCCTTCAGCCGATACTCCAATCTGATTGACAGCCCTTATCATAAATTGCGGAACTTTTTCCCAAGTTCGCCTTGTTTTTATTGTAACCGTCTGTTATACAATAAATTAGTATAACCGACGGGAAAATGACGTATATCCTCCCGCCTCATTCTTTTATGGACGCCACCCACAGCGAAAACACCAAACGCATCGCCAAGAATACCCTCGTCCTCTACGTCCGCATGCTTATTAGCATGCTCGTTTCGCTCTACACCTCCCGCGTCATCCTCAATACGCTCGGAGTCGAGGACTACGGTATCCAGAACGTGGTGGGAGGTTTTGTGGGAATGTTTTCGCTGATTTCAAGTTCGCTTAGTTCTGCAACGGGGCGTTTCCTGACTTTTGAGCTCGGACGTGGTGACAAGGAACGGCTGAAGTTGGTGTTCTCCACCTCGTTGGTCATCCATGTCTCTCTTGCCGCCATTATCTTTGTGGCTACGGAGACCCTTGGTCTGTGGTTCCTCAATACCCAGCTTGTGCTTCCCCCCAGCCGTCTTGTGGCAGCCAACTGGGTGTTCCAGACCTCCATCCTCTCGTTCATGCTGGGTCTTTTCAGCGTACCCTTCAATGCCTCCATCATCTCCCATGAGCGGATGTCGGCCTTTGCCTATTTCGGCATTTTCGATGTCCTTGCCCGTCTGCTCATCATCCTGTTTGTGGCCTATGCCCCATGGCAGTTCGACAAGTTGATAGTCTACGCTCTTCTCCTTCTTTCGTTGAGTGTCACCATGCAGGGCATATACCTTTCCTATTGCCGCCGTCATTTCGAGGAGTGTCGCCTTCGTTTTCTTTTCGACCGTTCGTATTGGAAGGAAATGAGCGGTTTCGCTACCTGGAATTTTATAGGCTGTACGGCAGGGTTGCTCAAGGACCAGGGCGTCAATCTCCTCCTCAACCTTTATGCCGGAGGTCCTGTCATCAATGCCGCCCGTGGTGTCGCCCTTTCGGTCAACAATGCCGTGGGAGGCTTTGCCGGAAACTTCATGGCAGCCCTTAATCCGCAGATTACCAAATCCTATGCCGCCGATGACCGCGACTATATGTTTTCCATCGTGGAACGCGGTTCGCGGTTTTCGTTCTATATTCTGCTCATTCTGGCCCTTCCCATCCTGTTCGAAACGGATTTCGTGCTCACGCTTTGGCTGAAGCATTATCCTGCCCACAGTGTAAGTTTTGTGCGGCTGGTGTTGTTGCTTACCATGTCCGACATCCTTTCCAACACCCTCATCACCTTGCAGAATGCCACTGGGAAGATTCGCAACTATCAGATTGTCGTGGGCGGAATGTTGTTGATGAACTTCCCGCTTTCGTGGATTTGCCTGAAGTTGGGCTATGCGCCGGAATATGTGTATTATGTGGGTTTGGGTGTGTCCTTTGCCTGCATGATGTTGCGTCTGTGGTTCCTACGCCGGATGGCAGGATTGTCCATGCGGCGTTTCCTGCGCAACGTTTATCTCAATGTGTGGATAGTTTCCGCCGCCGCCGCCATTCTGCCTTTCGCTTTGCTTCGAACCCTTCCTCTTGAGGGGTGGCAGCGTTTCCTGATGCTTTCTGTAGTCTGTGTGGTATGTAGTATTTTCAGTGTCTGGCGTTTGGGATGCACGCAGGGTGAGCGTCGTTTTCTGGTTGCCAAGGCGAAAGAAACCATACACCGTTTCCTATGATTCGAATTTCCGATTCCTCCCGATGTTGCGGTTGCAGTGCCTGTGTGCAGCGTTGCCCTAAGCAGTGCATATCCCTCCGCGAGGATGCCGAAGGCTTTCTCTATCCCGAGGTCGACACATCGCACTGCGTCAATTGTGGTCTGTGCGAACAGGTCTGTCCCGAGCTGCATCCCGATGCCGAACGCCAGCCTCTGCAGACCTTCGCTGCCATCAATCCCGATGCCGGGGTGCGTCTTGCCAGCAGTTCGGGCGGTGTGTTTACCGCCCTTGCCGAGGTGGTAATCGATGCTGGGGGTGTGGTGTTCGGAGCCGCGTTCGATGCACATTGGGAAGTCTGTCACCGCTATGCCGAGACGCGCGAGGAGCTGGCGGCATTCCGCGGCAGCAAATATGTGCAGAGTGTCATCGGCGATACCTTCCTGCAGGCGGAACGTTTCCTGAAGTCCGGGCGCCAGGTCCTCTTTTCCGGCACCCCCTGTCAGATTGCCGGGCTGCGGCGTTTCCTGCGGCGCGACTACGACCACCTGCTCTGTGTCGACTTCGTCTGCCATGGTGTCCCCTCCCCCGGAGTCTTCCGGGCCTATCTGGCAGAGGAAATGACGAAAATCGCCCGTAAGGGCGAGAAAAAATACCGTTTTGCGTTCTCCACTATTCCCTCTATCCCGAAAGCCGATGCCCTCGCGGCACGTTTGGGATGCCGCATCGACGACATCCGCTTTCGGGACAAGACGAACGGTTGGAAAAAATACCGTTTTGCGCTCTCCCTCTCCAAAGCCTCGGCTGCAGGAGAGAAAATTCAGTTTTGCGCTCTTAATGGCTTTACGGAAAATGCCTTTATGCAGGCATTTCTCCGCGACCTGATTCTCCGCCCGTCGTGTTATGCCTGTCCGGCCAAGTGTTTCCGCAGCGGCAGCGACCTGACCCTCGGCGACTATTGGGGTGTGGAGCGTGAGGCTCCCCACCTCGACGATGACGGTGGCACCAGTCTGGTATTTGTGAACAGCGAACGCGGACAAAAGTTACTTTCCTCCCTCCCCATTGCATTCCATTCCCAACCTTTCGAGCGGGTACATGCCCACAACACCAGCATCTCCGCCTCCGTCAGTCGCCCCATTAACCGTAAGTTCTTCTTTATGATGCTCAGACGTTCCGGTTTCTTCCGGGCTCTTGGCGCAACAACCCACCCTTCTCTTCCTTTCCGTCTCTGGCGGAAGCTTTATAGATTATTATGAAGATAGGTATTCTCACATTGCCTATTCGCCATAATTATGGCGGTATACTTCAGAATTGGGCCTTGCAGCAGGTGCTCCTTGCCATGGGGCATCAACCGGAGATGATTTTTCTTTGTTATGAAAAGCGTCCTGGAAGAAGGTTTCTGGCGAGGCGTTGCCTAAGTGTGGTCAAATGTCTGATAAAAAAATACCTGCTCCGACGTGGCGGCGTCTACATCCATTCGCCTTTGACCCCACAATACACCCCCGTTGCTCCGCAGTATGTAGATTCTGCGTTCGTCGGGGAAATTCATAAGACAAAACGTTTTTTTGCTGATGTGGATTTGGGCCTTTTTGTAGAAAACCGTGGATATGATGCATTTGTAGTAGGGAGTGACCAGGTGTGGCGTGAAGACTATTCCCCTTCAATTTCGAGGTATTTCCTCGATTTCCTTGCCATGAACGACCCTCGGCCTCGTATAGCCTATGCCGCATCATTTGGTAAGTCGCGCGAATTTATTTCTGAGGCTATGCTACCTGTGTGCCGTGATTTGCTCCATCGTTTCGATGCGGTATCCGTTCGCGAATATGAAGGACTCGAAATTCTGGAGCGCGATTTCGGCTATTCCAAGGGGGTGAAGGTCTTGGACCCCACACTCCTCCTTCCTGCCGAAAAATACAGGACAAAGATTAAAGATGAGGATAGGGGCTTCAATCCGCATATTGCTGCCTATATTCTTGACACTTCTGAGCAGATACAGCAGTGTCTGTCAAGACTGGGTTCCCAACTCCATCTTCCTGTAAAGACTTTCAGTGCCGAGTCCCATGGAGGAAAGATGCTGACAATCTCCCAATGGTTGGCAGAGTTCGACCAGGCCGAATTCGTGGTGACGGACTCCTTCCACGGGTGTGTGTTTTCCATCATTTTCCAGAAACCATTTGTCTGTTTGGGAAATCGCTGGCGTGGGATGGGACGTTTCCATTCCCTTTTGGAACCTCTCGGCCTTTCGGACCGTCTGATATCTGCAGAGGACTTTTCGCTTCCCGATACCAATATTAACTGGAAAGATGTCAATGAAAGGTTGGAGCAGATGCGCATCTCCTCGCGCCAGTTCCTTGCCGAGGCATTGGGATGTTAATACCTGAAAGGTACGCGATTCGTACGTTTTCATATGCTTTCGAGACTGTAAAAGAGCAAATGGTGTAGGATAATCCTACACCCATGCTGAATCCTACACCCAATCCTTCACCGGAAATTACTAATATATACAGATGTTTTCCGCAGGTGGTGTAGGAAATGTAGGTTTTTTTCAAAAACTTTTTTTGGAGAGTGGAGAGGTAAAAGTCACCTTTTCCATTCTTAGATATAATAAGATTTATGACACCCACACCTGTTGTATCCATTATCGTCCCGGTCTATAATACGGAGAAATTCCTGCACCGTTGCATAGACAGCATCCTCGCCCAGACCTATACGAACTTTGAACTGCTCCTCATAGACGATGGTAGCAAGGATTCTTCTGGCACCATCTGCGATGAGTATGCAGCCCAGGATACTCGCGTAAGGGTCTTCCATAAGGAAAATGGGGGAGTAAGTTCAGCACGAAATCTGGGACTGGATAATGCGCGGGGAGAATGGATAACCTTTGTGGATAGTGATGACTATATAGAAGAAAACTATCTCAAGTCCTTTGATGGTAATCTGGATGCGGATTTAGTGGTGGGGAATATTCAGATGATAAGGAAACAAGAAGCAGAAGAGGTTGGCTCACAAATTTCACCTGGCTATTATAATGATATAAAGTCTGGAGTAACAAATTGTTTGACGAACTTGTGCTTTTTAGCTCCTTGGGGGAAGATGTTTCGAAGACAGTTAGTATTGGGCTTGCATTTTGATGAAAGCATGTGTATCAGTGAAGATACAAAATATGTGTTTTCCTTTATATCAAGATCAAGGAGCTTAAGAGTATTAGCAAATTCTGCAATTGAAAATTGTTTATATGTATATATAGCTCCGTCTCAATCAACAGATGCAAAATACCAGATATCTGTAGAATCTTCTGTTCATCATCTTTTATCTTTAGAGAAAACATATCAAAGTATTGGTGTTAGAGATAAAGGGTTTGAAGTCTTCAATGTTCAGGCCTTTTATGAACGTTGTATGAATGATTTACCGAAGCATGGATACCTGTGGTACAAGAATAAGGATGTAGAAAGGCTCTGTCTTCGCCGTTCTGCTCATTTGGGCATTTTAGCATGGGTAAGGACTTGGTTATCCTTCCATCTCCTTTATCGTCTGAAAATGCATCAGGCAAATAAACATAAATATTAATGGCCAATATCCCTAAAATATCAGTAATCATTCCGGTCTATAATGCAGAGAAGTACCTCTATCGCTGCATAGACAGTGTGTTGGTCCAGACCTTTACCAATTGGGAATTACTGCTCATAGATGATGGCAGCAAGGATTCCTCAGGCGCCATCTGTGATGAGTATGCAGCCAAGGATGCCCGCGTGAGAGTATTCCATAAGGAGAATGGGGGAGTGAGTTCAGCACGAAATCTGGGACTGGATAATGCGCGGGGAGAATGGGTGACCTTTGTGGATAGTGATGACTGGATTAAGCCTTTGTATTTAGAGCATTTAATGATATGTGCCCATACGTCGGATTTGGTGATTACCTATGCTACTGTGTTCAGTGACAACGACAATAAAGGTGTTAAAGAAGAATATCCGGAGCATGATATCACTGCCGAAAACTTCTCTCTTTTGTTTGAGCAAAATGCGATGAGTTGGCATACATCGCCATGGAGCAAACTTTACAAAAGAAAAATCATTGAGACTTACCGACTTCGGTTTGAAGAAGATGTACATATAGGGGAGGATGCCATATTCCTTTATTCCTATATGTTGCAGGCGAATGAAATAAAGATTGTATGTTATACTGACTATTGCTACAGAAGCGAGATTGCGGGTTCTTTGACGAAGAGAGTGAATTCCCTACAAAGTGAGTTGTCGGGAATGCAAAAAATTCATTCGTTAGTAGACCAAATGGTATGTAACAAAAAGTTATCGCCAAAGGCACGAAAAGAATTGAATTGGTTAAAAGCTTCCTATATCAATCGGGTGTTGAATGCTTTGTATATACAAGAGATACCGTGCAAAAGCAGGAGAATAGTCCTTCGGAATCTGGATATAGATTGTTACGTACACAATATTTATCCAAACTCTTTGAAAACGAAGATGCTTGTAAAAATGCTTGATATGCGTTTGTATGATTTGTATGATATGTGTAGATGGTTGGTTACGTATATGAAAGGCAAGATATGTGTGTGATTTCTATTATTGTTCCTATATATAATATTGAAAAATTCCTTCCATGCTGCATTGATAGCATCCTTGCCCAAACGTTTACCGAATGGGAATTGATTCTGGTTGACGATGGTAGCAAGGATACCTGTGGTTCCATCTGTGATGAATATGCTACGAAAGACGGGCGCATCCGGGTCATTCATAAACCCAATGGCGGATTAACTTCTGCGCGGAATGGTGGATTGGCAATGGCTTCTGGAGAGTGGGTGATGTATTTGGACGGGGATGACTGGATAGAGCCGGAAATGTTGGAGTTGTTACTCCAGAAGGGCGAAGAGACTGGGGCCGACATCGTAATGGGCGACTCTCTGTTTGCTTATCCAGACCGGGACGTGCCCTACCGGTTTCCGGACTGGGATGACTGCAAGATCACGTCGTTGAACCGCTACATCACCTCTGTATGGACGTGTGTGTGGGGGGGAATCCATAAGCGTTCCCTCTACGAAGAGCATCAGTTACAAAGCCCGCAGGGTGTTACTTACTGTGAGGATTTCCATCTGATAGTCCGTCTGTGTTATTTTGCTCGTAAGGTGGCGAATGTACACCGTCCGTTCTACCACTACCGCCAGCAGGGAGGGAGTGTGATGCACAATCTGAACAAAAAGACGGAGTGTGACGAACAGTGGGTATATCAGGACATCATCCGCTTCTTCAAGGAGCAGGGTGTCTACGAGGACTACCGCAAGACCATGTGCTGGCGGATGCTGAAATCCACACAGGAATTGGTGTTGGAACGCGAAACGTGGAAGGATTTCCTGACGATGGTTCCGGAGAAGAAACATTATATTTGGGACTGTCCCTATATCAATTTGAAATTGAAATTCAATATGTGGTGCTTGACTCACCATCTGTCTTGGATTTCAAGATTGATGTTGAACCTACGAAAACTACGTCATGGCAGAATTTGAATATACCGCCGTTATCCGCACTCTCGGCACTGCCGGGGCGAAGTACCAGCAGTTGCTCGATTCGCTGCAGGCACAAACCATCGCTCCCAATACCATTATCGTCTATATTGCCGAGGGCTATCCCTTGCCGAAGGGGACCATCGGTACGGAGCGTTACGTCTATGTTAAGAAAGGTATGGTGGCACAACGTGCCCTGCCGTACGATGAGGTGGAGACGGAGTGGATGCTGTTCCTGGACGACGACGTCTATCTGCCGCCTTCGGCTGTAGCAACGTTGTATAACCAGTTACAGGAAAAGGGGGCGGATGTGATTTCACCCGATGTCTTTCCAAACGCAAAGCGTCCTTTTGCTGCAGAACTGATGATGACCCTTTCGGGACGGATGCGAGCACGACGTGGGGATGACAAGTGGGGATATAAGGTGATGCGTACAGCCGGATATTCCTATAATGCCAACCCTGTACTTCCTACCTATTGGTCACAGACCAATGCTGGTCCTTGCTTCTTCTGTCGGAAGAATGACTTTCTGAAAATCCATTTTGAAGAGGAACTGTGGATGGATGAACTGGCTTACCCTTTGGGAGAAGACCAGGTGATGTACTACAAGATGTTTTTGATGGGTAAAAAACAGCTGACGTCTTTTAATAGTGGCATTGTTCATTTGGATGCAGGGGGAAATAGGAATCCCGAAAAGGAACGGACATTAATATATAGTGATTTCCGTTTCAAAACTATTTTCTGGCATCGCTTCATCTTTACTCCCGAGCGCAACTTGCTATTGAAAATGTGGAGTTGTATCTGCATTGCTTATGCCTTAGGCTTTACTTTGGGCATATCATTGTTGAAAGGACAGTGGGAGATTTTCAAACTGAAGAAAAGAGCCATATATGATGCACAGGGCTTTCTCAAGAGTACTTCTTATCACAAACTCCCCAAAATAAAAGGATAGATGGTGGAAAAGAAAATCGTTCCGATTGCATTTGCATTTGGAAATGATTGGTTGTTGCCGGCTTGTATTTGCATTTCTTCATTGTTGCATCATGCGCACGAGGATACGTTTTATGATATTTTCGTGTTGTGTTCCCCTGATGAGCATCTTGACAAGGAAGTTTTGAACAGGTTGCAGGAACATTACGGGAATTGCAATATTCAATATCGTACGGTAGAACGTGTCTTTGACCAATCGTATGAAATACGTGGCATCAAGACCATGGCCTATTATCGGTTGTTGATACCGGAACTTATACCAGAATACGAAAAGATTCTGTATTCCGATGTGGATGTGATATTCCGTGCGGATTTGTCTGCATTTTATAATAACATAGAATTGGTTGATGCATACGTTGCAGGCGTGGACTCTTTGGCACAATTTGACAAAGATACAAGGGAATATTATGAGAAGACCCTTGGGGTATCGGCCAAAGGCATCATTTATTCCGGAAATCTTATTATCAACTCAAAGAAGATGAGAGAAGATGGAATTGTCCATCGTTTTAAGGAGCATGCCCAAAAGCGATACCGCTTTCAGGATATGGATATCATAAACCTGGTTTGTGCTGGGCACATCAAGTATCTGGAACCTTCTTTTTGCGTCACCACTTACTTTACGGATTACGCGTTGCATCGAAAAAAAGCTCTGAATGCTTATTGGACAGAAAGGGAAATTGATGAGGCATTGCAAAATGGCATTGTTCATTATAATGGTCAGAAACCCTGGAAAGGATATTGCGTAAACTTCGACATCTGGTGGGAGTATTACCGCAAGAGTCCGTTCTTCGATGCCAAGTTTTATTTCGACTTCTTCTATAGCCGTCTGAACGAGTACGACCTGTTGCCGCTTTGGAAGCGGATAAAAATATTGATACGCTATTTTGTGTATGGACGAAAAGCCATGTAAGATTTCCGTCATCATCCCCATCTA
>CAMAFY010000033.1 GCA_945833885.1 uncultured Bacteroidales bacterium | reverse complement strand
CCATCTTGCGAGGAGCCGTTCCTTTGCGAGGTACCTGGCGGATTCGAACCGCCGTAGACGGTTTTGCAGACCGTTGACTAAGCCACTCATCCAAGGTACCGTGAGTGTTGAATTGCGATGCAAAGGTACGGCGAGATTCGTTATCCCGCAAGTTTTAGGGTGTTTTTTTGAGGTTAATAGGGTTTTATTCGTTGTTGTTGTAAACTTTGCTTGTCGAAAGTTCGGCTTTTATCCTTAAAATTCGCTCGTAAAATGGAATTTTATATGCTCGAAGTCTTGCTGTGCCATAGTGAGGACATAGCCGGAGTCGGCAAGAAAGACGTCACGTCCGTCGCGATCTTTTGCCATATACTGGTATTTTCGCTTCTTGAAGTTTTCCAATTCCTGTTCGTATCCGGGCATACATTCAATCCAACAGGCCTTATAGAGCGATATGGGTTCCCAGCGGCACCGTGCATTGTATTCGTTTTCAAGGCGGTATTGGATGACTTCAAACTGTAATTGTCCGACAGTTCCAATGATTTTACGTCCGTTGAATTGGTTTACGAATAACTGTGCCACGCCTTCGTCCATCAGTTGGTCAATGCCTTTTTGCAGTTGCTTTGTCTTCATGGGGTCGGCGTTCTCAATGTATTTGAACATTTCCGGCGAGAAGGATGGTAAACCTCTGAAATGCATGACTTCACCTTCGGTAAGTGTATCGCCAATCTTGAATGTTCCACCGCTGTCAGGCAGACCTACGATGTCGCCGGGCCATGCTTCGTCGATGGTTTCTTTGCGCTGTGCCATGAATTGTGTGGGCGATGAGAAGCGAAGGGTCTTGCCACTACGCACTTGGAGATAGGGTGCTCCGCGGCGAAAACGCCCGGAACATACCTTGCAGAATGCGATACAGGAACGGTGATTGGGGTCGATGTTGGCGGTAATCTTGAAGATAAACCCGGTGAACTTCTCCTCTTCGGGGTCGACATTGCGCTCTTCTGCCGTTGTAGGACGCGGAGCCGGGGCGATTTTCACGAAGCAGTCGAGTAGTTCTTTTACGCCAAAATTGTTGAGGGCTGAGCCGAAAAACACCGGAGCAATCTCAGCATTGAGGTAGTCATCAGCGTTGAATTCGGGGTAAACACCGTCAACGAGTTCAAGGTCATCACGCAGATGGGAGGCGAAATCCTCACCGACATTGGCTTCAAGTTCGCCATCAGCATGGATATCTACGCTGATTTTCTCCGTCACCTTCTGTTTGTCGGGTGTAAAAAGGTTGAGTTGTTGCTCATATATATTATATACGCCCTTGAAACGTGCGCCTTGTCCGATAGGCCATGACAGAGGTCTTACGTTAATTTGCAGTTCTTCTTCCAGTTCATCAAGGAGGTCAAAAGGATCTTTTCCCTCACGGTCCATCTTGTTGATGAAGATAATCACCGGCGTCTTCCGCATTCGGCAGACAGTCATCAGTTTTCTTGTCTGCGCCTCTACGCCCTTTGCACCATCTACAACGATGATTACGCTGTCAACAGCGGTCAATGTTCGGAAAGTGTCCTCAGCAAAATCCTGGTGGCCCGGAGTATCGAGGATGTTCACTTTGTAGGGGAGTATTCCTTCTTCCGCATTTTCGGGGAGATAGTCGAATTCCATGACAGAGGTTGTGACAGAGATTCCGCGCTGTTTCTCGATTTCCATCCAGTCCGATGTTGCTGTTTTCTTGATTTTGTTGCTTTTTACGGCACCAGCAACTTGGATTTGTCCACCGAAAAGTAGGAGTTTTTCTGTCAGAGTTGTCTTACCTGCGTCAGGGTGAGATATGATGGCGAAGGTTCGCCGACGGGCTATTTCTGCGTGCATATATGGTAATTGCGTTTGTATTTTATGGAATGTGTATTTGATTATTATGAAATAGGTGTTTGTGTTTTATGGAATATCCGTTTATTTTGTTTTGGATTTGTATGTTTTTTTCGTAGGGTATCTTAAATGCCATTCCTTGTAGGTCTGGGGATGGATTTCAAGACTTTTCTGTTGAATCCTTTGGTTTATGGTGGAGACCTGTTGGTTGTCGCCGTGATAGTTCATTGTTGTTTCACAGGTCGCGTTTTGTCCTCTTTTGGTCTTTTCCCGGTTGAAGGATTATGCTTTCCTCAGATATATAGCGTATGCTTTCCAATTATATAGCGCGTGCTTTCCAATTATATAGCGTATGCTTTCCATAATTTGGGGAAATTCTAATCCTGAAAAAAGACTTGAAATCCGGGAAGGTCGGTTTATAGGACCCACTTTATTTCTTCCGTTTATTCCTTTTCTTTGTGGTAAACAGTTCTTTGAACTTTGTAAAATCACGTTTCAGTTGTAGACCAACTCCCTGTGTTGTGAGTGTGGATTTTGTAAAATATCTGTCATTTGTCTCAGAATAAGCCTTGATACTTACGGTTCCTTTGGGAGTAATGAGGTATTGCATGTCGAAATCACCGACGAAATTCGTGGTGGCTGCCTGACGATTGGAGTAACCGAAGTTGCCATTGATGAGCAAACGGTTGTTCAATAGGCGGCTACTTACAAGACCTTCCACCTCAGTGTCGTTCCATCCCATTTGTCCCGTCGAGATATTTGTACCGAAAGTCCAGTTGCTCGACCCGATAGCGTTTGAGATTATGCTGTTGAGTTGCGAGGAAAGGGTGGAGGAAAGAAGGGAATTCATCATGAGTGTCGACTGGTTTTGTCCGGCATCGTTCGTGGTGAAATTGTAGGCATAGAAGCGTCCGAGTCCAAGCAAGTACAACACTTGTGTGGTACGTTCCTCGTCCGATGCGATGAGACTATGCACCATTTGCTTTTCATCCTCCGAGACATTCGGCAGGTCAAAGTCGAGGTCGAATTGCATATTGGCCACCTCTCCATAGATGTTTACCAGACAGTCCACCCTGGTGGTGTTGTTGGCGAATCCTGTTCCTATGTTCAAATCGGCGAGAGATGCCGAGTTTACCACATAGCGGGCTTTGACGTTGACATCGGCCGTCATGGGGTCTCCGTAGAAACGCACTTGACCTCCGGGAAGGATGTCAAACTTCTTGCGCTGTGCAAGCATGGGGATGTTCAGGCCGTACGTTCCGCGTTGGATATTGTATATTCCGAACATCTTGAATCCGCTCTTGTTATGATAGTTGGCCTGTATTGGACCTTCACCATAAACGGTGATGGCATCGCCGCTCTTATCATCGGTGACCAGATGCAGGCACGATTGCGGATCTACATTCACTTCAAAGTAAAGATTGATGTCGGTTTTTGTGTTTTCTGCCGTGTTTCCGCCTGTTGTCGCCATGGTTGTCTGGCGCACGGTGAGGGAATCTGCAGCACTTTCCTCCTGAGAACGTATTTTCAGCAGTTGGGAAACATCGGCATCCGGTGAGTCAAGTATGTAGGTCAGTTCGCTGCCGGCTTGGGTTTGCAGTTGCATTTCTGCGTTCATCTTGCCCGGACTACCATGTAGTCTTACTTTTCCAGAGCCGTTTGCAGTGGCATAAAACGGCATGTCAAGTTCACGCGGTTTATCGTACAATCGCAGATTTTCTCCGCTGATGTTGAAGTCGTAACGCATATTCTTGATGTGGTCGTGCGCCAGTTTTCCTGTAATTTCGCCCTTACCTTGGAACAAATCCTTGATGTCTGCATGCTTGAATACGAAGGCATCGCGGCGGATATCTATGTCAGCGTTCTCCACTTTGTATGTCACTCCGGTAATGGGAATGGTGGCTTCGGCACTGCCACGTTCCCTGCCTTCGAAGACGATGGTGCGGAATCCACCATGGATTCTGCAATGCCCTGTGGCTCGACCTTTGATGTTTTCGAAGATACCTTCCGTATATTTGTTGATAAATCCCAGTTGGGTATTGAGGCTTTCTGTTTGTAAGTCGAGGTCGCGATGTACGGGGTCGACGTAGCCTTTTACAATGGTGAAGCCCTGTCCAGCCTCGCGGATGTCGCCGTCGATGACGATATCGCGCTTGGCATGGTCCCAACCAATGGTCACATTTCCATTGCCCAATGGGGCATGGTTGAAGGTGAGGTCCGGCACATTCACCGTGGCACTTGCCCAAGGACTGCCGTCAGAAAGTTGGCGGACCATGGCACGTCCGGTGGCGTGTCCGCCGAATTCCACCACATTGAGGCGTGCCAGGGCAAGGATATATTCAAGGTCCAGATTCCGAAGATCAATGATTATGGGGTCGGAAGCCCCGCGTTCATAGGTTCCGTTGACAAGGAGGTGTTGCTTTCCGCTGTGGAATCCGAAGTTGCGGATGCCGACACATCCTCCGCTATATGTGACGTTTGCGTGTTCAAAGTTCCATATACTGTCACTCAAACACATTTGTGTGGGCATGAATTCCGTGTCCAATTCAAAATTTCCTTCGTACTTTCCGTCGCTTTTCAGCCTGGGCAGTTCCAGATGTGTGGCAGTTTCCACTTTCCCGTAAAAGGTTTTATGGAGCGCTTCCTGCCAGTTTATGTCTGTTAGTATGCGTCCGCCGCTGTCCTTTTCCATTGTCAGTTCCGTCAGCAGCCGTCCGTTTCGCATGTCTTTCGAGGCTTTTGCCAGCAGATTGAAGCGTTTTTCTTCGTGCTGGGCGAAGAGTGAGAGGTCCTTGATACCGAATTTTCCGAAAGCGATTTCTGGTGCGATGATGGAAAACGCCATGGATTCTCCTCCCTTTCCAACGTGCCCATTGGCGTGGATAGTCCCTTTTTGACGGATGTTGATTCCTGCCATCCGTCGTAGGATTTCGGCGTCTTTGAAGGTGAGGACAAATGCCGCAGCGCGGTTGTTCTCGTTTGCGGCGGAGGACGATGCGATGTCTTCGTCGCAATTTTCCGTATTCAGAATGTTCGACAGGGTATTTATGAACAATTCCTTCAATTCCTGCTTTCTGAAAGGTCCTTCATATTCAAGGTCTGCAAAGTCGGAACGCAGCGTCAAATGCTGTCCTTTAGAACTTGGAACCGCCTTCAACAGTATTTGTTTACAGAGGTATGCACCGGCATCATCAATGTCTCCGTCCAGTGTCAGGCCCGAAACACGTATGTCAGCCTGCATTTTCTCAAGCGATGTCGGATGTTTGATGTCCGCGTCAACGTTCATGGCGAACGTTCCGTTGTTGTATCTTTCGGTAAGGTTGAGTTGTCGGGGGCAGAATTCGTCTATTTCCGCGTCGATATGCAGTTGTTCGGGTAGTTCTTTCAGAATTTCCTGAAAGTTCCTGCAAACCATTTCCGCGTTGGCGCTGAGTTTTGCTCCCGCGTTGTCGCTCTGCAAGTGTGCAGACAGGCTGCTCTGACGTCGGTCATACGCTATCTGTGCGGTGATGTCGTGGTATTCAATATTGTTGACGATGGTCCTTGGTAACGCAATTTCCGCTATAATGTCTTCCAATTCTTTGGCATCGTTCATGTCTGCCTCGACGTCAACCTCGAAACTGGCGGTTTGTGGCATCAGTTTGTGCTTTGCCAATAGGGAGGTGTTGAAGTCTGTAGTAGCAACATGTGCTTTCATCTGCCCCTGTTTCATAGAGGCTTTGGTAGCGATTGTTCCGGCATTTGTCGTTAAAGTGCTGTTCACTATGGCCGTAATGCCGGAAATTTCCATGGATTCCGCGGCATGATAACTGCCATCACCGGAAAATTTCAGCGGTAGTAGGGCGGAAAGGGCTGCCGGCACGGGACGTTGCAGTATGGTGGTAAACACCTTTTCCGTCATGGCGGGGGAGATGGTGAGTGTCTGCACCGTGACGTGTGCGTTGGAGATTCCGTGATTCCCACTCTCTATTCGGATGTTCCCGAGGAGTGATGCGTTGTTGCCTCCCTTGTCGTCGGCAATGCTGAGTTGTTTGAGTTCGAGCGTCTTTGTTGTTGCCTCGAAGTCGGTTGCCAAAGACAGGGCAATGCCGCAGTCTTTCATCTGGGGTGCGAATGGTGCCAAGTCGTCCAGTCCGACGAGAATGTCCTGCAAACTCCCCCTGATGTTCAGTGTTTGCATGAAGGTTTTGCGGTCACGGCTGTTGTACTGTGCCGTAATGCGGTCCTGGATGATGTGTGAATGGGGAGTCAGAAGTCTGAATTCCTTCAACGCGGCCTTGCGCTTTCCGGCTATCAGATGGAATTTGAGTTCGTCAAGTGTGATGCCTGAGCGTTCCCTGAAGGCAAGATTGCGCACGCGGACATTGAGACTGTCGTCCGAAAACTCTTTGAGCGATATGTTGGCATCAAGGTCGCTCAGTTGGATATGGTGGCGGTTGAAACGTTTTTCGTCGTAGTTTGTAACGTCATGTTCGTCATACGCTACTTGACAACGCCGGAAGATGAGCGAGTTGATGGTCAAGTCGGTACGTTTTTTCCGCTTGTCCTTACTCTTGAATGTGTCGATGAGAAACTGGAAGTTTGGCGCTTCGCCGGCGTGTCTGCGGTAAAGGGCGATGTCGGCATCGAGAACGACGATATTTCTCAAGAACACTTTGCCCTTGAGGAGCGGCATGACTTTCAGTTTTGCATAGACCAATTTGCTGTCGAGCATCACGCTGTCCGAACGGTCGTGCAGTATGACGTCATGGAGTTCCACGGCATTGAAAAGTCCAAGTTCCACACGTCCGATGCTGACCTTTGTTTGCAGTATCCCGCTCATCTGCTCTTCCGCCGTTTTCGCCAGCGCTTCCTGCACGCGGGGATGGTCGACGGCAAAGATAAGGGCGGCGTAGGCCACAAGGACTACGCATACCAGAACCTGCATTGTCAGTCGAATGTATTTCAAGGGAAGGTGTGGAATAAAGGGTAGTGTGGGGGAAATGAAAAATGGGTGACGAGGAAGGCGTCGCTTTTTAAGGAAGAGTTTATTTGCGTTTGCGGGAGAGGTCGATCATATAGGTGACCTTTGCCGTGATGGTCCGTTGTCCGCTTTGGGCAAACGGGTCGGTCTTTGCATTCCCGAAGAGGTTTGAAAGCCCCATATAATAGCGTCCTTCGAGCATGAAATGTCCGATTTTCGACGAGAATTCACAGCCCAATCCGGCGGTAATGCCGTATTCGAACTTGTTTTCCGCCTTTTTCCCGTATTGGGCCACGACACCATTCATGCGGTCGGGGTAACCTCCGTAAGTCGTTGTCCAGGTTTCCGAGCGTTTCTCTTTGTCATCGATGAGATAACTTACCTGTGGTCCTGCCACGAAATACCCTTTGAAGCCGTGGTCTTTCTTGCCGAATCCGAGATTGGCAAGGATGGGAACGGAGATATAGGTCAGGTCTCTCTGGTACGTGTCTTCGAGTTTCTCGTTGTTTTGCGAGTAGATGTCTTCCGTCCATCCAACCTTGCTGAAATTGATTTCCGCCTGAAAGGCACAGAGAATACCATAGTATCGTTCGCTGGTGTAGCGCATGGAAACGCCCATTACGGGAGCAATGTGGTATTTTTGGCTGATTTTTGGTGTGAAGGATATTTGGCTGAGGTTCACTCCGCCGTTGACTCCGATGCAGAAATCGTGGTATTGGTCGCCCACTTGTGCCGTGGCGAAGGAGCACGATGCCGCAGAAAGGAGGATGAGGGTGAAACGTTTTGCTGTCATTGTTGGGGAAAATGTATGGCGTGACTGCCGTTTCCTGTGCTACGGATAGGATGTTTGGAGGAGGATACTCCCGTTTTGGGGCAATCAGAATGAGATGATGGACATTGTACCATCGCTTTTTGCTTGGAGCAGACGCAGAGCATGGTTCGTGTAACATGCCTTCTCGCTACTCTTTTTCATGGCGATGTCCAGGAATTTTCCTTTGGTCTTCTGTCCCTTTTCAAGGAAGTTGCGCCCATGGTGAGCGAGTCCGCTAAGGATGGAAATCCCCATGTCGTACCCTGTAAGGAAGTCGGCCGGAGGTGTGCCGTTGGGAGAAGTGTGGAACCAATATCTGTAACTTTCGGTGAGCGATGCCACATCTTTCGACTGGGGTGCTGTGAATTCGATGGTCGGCACGAAGATTTCCATACCCATCCATGTGCCGTCTTGACGGTGAGGGCCGTTGTACCATTCGGGTTGTACAAGCATGGCGAGCCGTGATTTTGCCTTTACCTGACTGACGGAGCGTACTTTTTGTGTAAGACTCTGGACGATGTCGTTGTCAAGGGCGGCACATACGACGAGGTTCGCCATCTTTTTGCTCATGGCATCGGCAATGTCGTAGGGCGTTGCCCCGATGGGAAGTGCCTTTAATTTGGCCCCTTTGCGTTTAAGTCGGTCAATCGTTAGTTGCGTGCGGTGCGAAATGGATGTGGATTCGCTTTGGATGACCAGCACTTGTGCGCGTCCTAACGTTGCCGTCAGCAGTGTCGCTGTCTCTTCTGCCCATGCCTCGTCGTCAGGAAAAGGAAGTGCTACGAACGGATTTCCGCCAACCTGGCTGGAGATGCGGGTGCAGAAGGGGAGCAATACCGGCATTTCGTGGGCAAGGCCAAACGTCGCGGCATCGTTGACATGACCTTGATGGTAAAAACCCACCAATGCGTCGGCGTGGGGAGCGGCAGCCGTAAGGGTGGGTTCCAAAGGTGTCGTGGCGCTTCCTTCGTCGTGTGCGGTGATATGTGCCGATATCCCGTTCCTTTTCAAATGGTCGGCGGCAAGGAGAAATCCGCGATAGAAGTCGAGACTCTTGCGCGAAGCCTCATTGTTTGCTTTGAACGGGAGTATCACCGCCACACGGGCTTCGTGCTGGGCGGAGGCGTGAAGGATGATGTGTGGCAGCGTACTTGCCAAGAGAATTATACAGAGGCAGAGTGCCCTTTTCGAGAGACTTTTCATGTCTTTATGGTACTTTGGGTAGGAAATGTGTGCGGATGTTGTATGCCTTTTGCGGGAAGCGTGGGCGTAATTTGACGCGAATTTACGTTTTTTCTTGCATATGCGCGTTATAGAATGTGGTGAAAAGTGTGGAATAAAGGGATGAAAGGGGTAAAAACGTATGCGGAAAGGGTAAAATGTGCTCCATAGTTTGCACTACCAGCGATGACGTTTGTTATCGTGGTTGTCAGATGTCGAAAACCGTATGTTGTGATGTCTGACAGGCCTCCTTCCGCCTTTTCTATGGGAAATGGTGATGTTCGAGCGTGACATGTTTCTTAAATTTTGTTTACATTGTGGAATCCTGTTTTGTGTTGTTCGTCGAAAAACTGATAGTATGTCAGAGAAAATCAAGGTGAAAGGTGAGGGAGAATGCCGTGTGTTACCGACGTTTTGTAGGAGGAATGCCGTGTAAAGTGCTGGAAATGTCGGAACTTTTGTGTTGAAAGTGCGGAACTTCTTAATAAAAACTTCAAATGTTTATTGCGGTTTTTGGCGTGTTTTGAAAGGCGTTTTACGCCCCTTTTCAAATAAAATGCGGCAATTCCTGTTGGTTATTCGCAACTTCTTTGTTGAAAAGGCTGGCGGAGTGGATATGGATTTCCTGAAAATGTCGCACTTTGTCTTCCTTGTTTTTCTGGAAACGGGACGATTTCTGACACGATTGTTGTTTAATTTTTTTGACAAAACATCAATTCCTTTCTCCTGCGTCATAGTGTAAATTCCCGCCGAACGTCAGATTCTTTTCTCGCTATCCTTAGCAAAAACTCTTTCGAAACTCCTTTGGTCATACCATAGACAATGGAGATGGAAGTGAACGTAAACCCTTGAAAACAGAGCGTTAAAAGGAAGAAACTTTGTTTCTGTAAGGAAAAATATGCAGTTTTCGTTGAGACGATAGACATTATTTAAAAAAGAATTGCTAATTTTGCGCCGTTTTTAGCAATGCCATCTTTTGGACTTTTGGGAAATTCTTCGTGAGGAAAGTTCCTGCAAGGCCGTTTTTGAGGTGCTGGAAACACGGCGCGAACGTGCCGGAAAGACAAGATAAACAAACACAAGACTATGAATATTTCCTATAAATGGCTGAAAGAATATGTCGATTTCGACATGACAGCCGAACAAGTAGCCGAGGCTTTGACTTCAATAGGACTTGAAGTTGGAAGTGTAGAAGAAGTACAAAGTATACGTGGAGGTTTGAAAGGTCTGGTGGTAGGACACGTACTGACCTGTGAGCCCCATCCCGATTCCGACCACATGCACGTGACGACTGTGGACGTAGGTGCCGAAGTTCCTTCACAGATTGTTTGTGGAGCCCCCAACGTAGCCGCAGGGCAAAAGGTGATTGTGGCCACACTTGGAACCAAACTTTACGATGGTGATAAGGAGTTTGTCATCAAGAAGTCGAAGTTGCGCGGCGTGGAAAGCATGGGAATGATCTGTGCCGAGGATGAGATTGGCGTGGGAAACAGCCACGATGGTATCATGGTTCTGCCCGCCGATACCCCGGTAGGTTTGCCCGCTGCCACGTATTTCGGTCTTGAAAGTGACTATTTGATAGAGGTGGACATCACGCCAAACCGTGCTGATGCCTGCTCACATTGGGGTGTTGCCCGCGACCTTTATGCCTATCTTGTCCGTCATGGTGTGCCCACCTCCCTACATCGTCCGGGTACCGAGGCGTTTGCCGTCGACAGCAATGCCTTGCCTGTTGCCGTAGAGGTCGAGAATGCTGAGGCCTGTCCCCGCTATTGTGCCGTCAGCGTCAAGGGATGTCATGTGGGAGAAAGCCCCAAATGGCTGAAGGAACGTCTGAATGCCATTGGCATGCATTCCATCAACAACATCGTCGACATCACGAATTATATCATGATGGCCTACGGACAGCCGCTTCATTGCTTTGATGCCGAGATGGTGAAAGGTCACAAGATTGTGGTGAAAACCATGCCCGAAGGTACGCCTTTCGTCACGCTTGATGGAGTGGAGCGCAAACTGAGCGACCGTGACCTCTGTATCTGCAATGCCGAAGAGCCCATGTGTATTGCCGGTGTCTTCGGAGGAAAGGGTAGCGGAACTTACGAGACCACGAAGGATGTTGTGTTCGAAAGTGCCCTTTTCCACCCGACTTGGATTCGTAAGAGCGCTCGCCGCCATGGTCTGAACACCGATGCCAGTTTCCGTTTCGAGCGCGGAATTGACCCCGATGGTCAGATTTATGCCATCAAACAGGCCGCATTGCTGGCGAAAGAAATCGCAGGTGGTGAAATCGCTATGGAGATTGTCGACATCGAGGCTCCCGGAGTCGTGAAGAAGTTCGATGTGGACCTCGAATATAAATATGTGCACGACCTTATTGGAAAGACCATTGAACCCGCCCTTATCCGCACCATCTGCGAGGCCTTGGAAATGAAGGTGACGGCCGAAACTCCGGAAGGCTTGCATCTTGAGGTGCCGGCTTACCGTGTCGATGTGCAGCGTCCTTGCGACGTTGTGGAGGACATTCTCCGCATTTACGGCTACAACAACGTGGAGATTCCCACATCTCTCAAGTCAAGTCTCACCATCAAGGGCATCGAAGACCGCAGTTATAAGTTGCAAAGCCTTGTGAGCGAACAACTTGTAGGCCAAGGTTTCAACGAAATTCTCAACAATTCGCTTACGCGCGAAGCCTATTACAATAATCTTCAGACCCATGCTCCCGAGCATCTTGTCCGTCTGATCAATCCGCTTTCCAGCGATTTGAATGTCATGCGTCAGACCCTTCTCTTCGGAGGTCTGGAGAGCATTGCCCACAATGCTAACCGCAAGAATGGAAATGTGCGTTTCTTCGAGTTCGGAAACTGCTATCATTTTGATGCTGCACGCAAGGCACAGGTTCAGGAAGGTCTGACTCCTGAGGAAATCAAGGCGGTACCTGCCAAGGTGCTTGCCGGCTACAGCGAGGAACTTCATCTCGGACTTTGGCTCTACGGAAACCGCGTTGAGGGCAGTTGGGCACATGCAGACGAGGCGTCAAGTGTCTATGAACTGAAGGCATACACCCTTGCCGTGCTCAAGCGATTGGGAATAAGTCTGAACGGATTCTTGGTAGAAGAGGGTCATAATGACGTCTTTGCAAAGAGTCTTGCCGTGACTGACCGCAACGGAAAACTGTATCTTGAACTCGGATTGGTGAAGAAAGCCGTTACCGCCACTTGTGACGTTGAGGGAGAAGTCTACTTTGCCGACATCAATTGGACGCTGCTGATGAAGAAACTTCCGAAGAAGGAGGTTAGTTATCAGGAACTTCCTAAATTCCCCGCCGTGCGTCGCGACTTGGCAGTGCTGGTAAATACAGAGGTGACCTTTGCGCAGATTGAACGGATTGCCTTTGCCGCTGACAAGAAAATCATCAAACGAGTTGAACTTTTCGATGTTTATGAGGGCAAAAACCTGCCTGCTGGTAAGAAGAGTTACGCTTTCGCCGTCTATATGCAGGACGAAACGAAGACAATGAACGACAAGCAGACCGACGCCATCATGAAGAAGATTATCGCTTCTGTGGAAAAACAACTTGGTGCAGAACTGCGTTAAGGTGGGTTTTGTAAGTAATCATTGTCGGAACTTGAGGCTTTCTTAAGGTTGAGATTCCCGTAAATATGTGTGTACGGCGTGCCGTATGACTGAAAATACAATGATTTTTTTTACCGGAAAGAAGCATTAAGAAGGCAAAAACAACCCCGCAAAACACAACAGGACTTGATGTTGGGAATTTAGGTTACCCATCTTAGTCCCGGATTCATCCACGAATAATCATCTATACCAATACATAAAACAACAAATACTCCCGACAACCACGGTGTGAAGCCCTTTGATTCTATACTTTCCCTTCGGAAAAATATGGGCGGAAGACCGGGGAACAGGCGGGAAAAAACTGACCATTATGGGAAGAGCATTTGAATATCGTAAGGCCGCAAAACTGAAACGTTGGGGCCACATGGCGAAAACCTTTACCCGTCTCGGCAAACAAATTGCCATCGCTGTCAAGGCTGGCGGTCCCGATCCCGACACAAATCCTTCGCTTCGAAGCGTCATTGCTACCTGCAAACGCGAGAATATGCCGAAGGACAACATCGAACGTGCCATCAAAAACGCGCTCGGTAAGGACCAAAGTGAGTACAAAACCATGACTTATGAGGGATATGGCCCTCACGGAATTGCCGTATTTGTAGATACGCTTACTGACAATCCTACCCGTACTGTGGGTGATGTGCGTTCGGTCTTCAACAAGTTCAGCGGAAACCTTGGAACAATGGGTAGCCTCGCCTTCCTCTTTGACCACAAATGTGTGTTCACTTTCAAGAAGCCTGCTGACCTCGATATGGAGGAGTTCATTCTTAACGTCATCGACTTTGGTGTTGAGGATGAGTATGACGAAGATCCTGAAGAGGGAACTCTGACCATTTATGGCGATCCTAAGTGCTACGCTGAGATTCAGAAGTACCTTGAAGGTGAAGGTTTTGAGGAAGTCGGTGGAGAATTCACCTATATTCCCAACGACCTCAAGGATGTTACCCCTGAACAGCGCGAGACAATCGATAAGATGGTGGAGCGTCTCGAGGAATTCGATGACGTTCAGACGGTTTATACCAACATGAAGCCTGCGGAAGAATAATTCCCTCGGCATAAGTACACTGTAATCATGAATATATAGGTGGGTGCTATCAATTTGCTTTTACAAATTATGGCATCCACCTATGTCTATTATTAGTGGAAAAAGGGCGATTCCCTCGCTCTAAACTACTGAATTTTCCTTTGAAAGGTTCTGATATTTTCTTGTAAAATTTCAAGGTGATGAGGTGGAGTAGTGAGGGATTTCTTATCAAGGGATGCTTGGAATGAAGGAAATGTACAGCATTTTTTCTATGGTATGTTCTGGCATTTCTTGGCTTGAAATGGTAATATAGGATGGAAATTGAAACTTCCGTCCATAAAAATAATTGATAATTATGCGTGTATTGCTTCTTGGCGATTACTCAAATGTCCATGCAACGTTGGCGAAAGGTCTGCGCGAGGAGGGTGTGGAAGTCGTCGTCGCTTCCGATGGTGACGGATGGAAGAACTATCCCCGTGACATAGATTTGCGGCGTAAAAGCCTTGGAATGTTTGGCAGTATATGGTGGTTCTTGAAGATATTGTGGAAATTCCGCCATTTCAAGGGCTATGATGTCGTGCAGATTATCAATCCCATCTTCCTGCAATTAAGCGGACAACGGATGCTGCCCTTCTACAGATTCCTCAGAAAACACAACAGAAGCGTGTTCATGGGCGCCTTCGGTATGGACCATTATTGGGTGAAAGCCGGATTGGATACGGAAACTTTCAGGTATTCCGATTTCAATTTAGGGAATCAACAACGGAGAGGGGATGAAAATGAGCGCTTTATCCAGGACTGGTTAGACGGACCTAAGGGAACCATCAACCGCTTTGTCGCCAAAGATTGCGATGGAATCATCGCCGGTCTCTATGAGTATTGGGAGAGTTATCGGCGACATTGTAAGGAAGCAGAGGGGAAATTGGTCTACATTCCCTTTCCAATTGTAGTACCGGATTCGGATATCATCCCTCATGATACGGAATGCCTACGCTTCTTTATCGGCATCCAACGCGAACGTTCGGCGTATAAGGGTACGGACATTATGCTTCGTGCTTTGGAACGACTGAAAGAAAATTACCCTAAGGAAGTGGAAATCTTCAAGGTGGAGAGCGTTCCTTATGCCGAATATGTGCGGATGTTGGACAGTGCGGATGTGATACTCGACCAACTCTATTCCTATACTCCCGCTATGAATGCCTTGCAGGCGATGGCGCAAGGACTTGTGGTCGTGGGCGGTGCAGAGCCTGAATACTACCGTCTGACAGAGAAGGAGGACCATGGAAATGCGCACATTCGACCGGTCGTTAATGTACTTCCGCAGGAGGAAAGCGTTTACGAGGAACTTGAAAGACTTGTCCATAACCGTCAGCGCATCAACGAGATGCGACGCCAAAGCCGGGAATTCGTACGCCTGCATCATGACCATCGGAAGGTAGCACGCCAATACCTCAAGTTCTGGCAACGGAGAATGAAGGAAAAGGAAGTGGAAGCCGGTTGATCATTTTCTGGTATTTCCCCTGGAAACTTCCTATAATGGGCAGAATATCGTTTGAAAGGAAAGGTGGATTCTGCAAATTGTCTTTGCAGGACTTTGAGCCTTTTCTTGCGTCAAGATTTCTGGAAAATAAGAAAATTCGTGCTATCTGGTTGAATGAGCACGGAACTTCAGAGAATTAGAGATTGAAAGAATATGGAATGCGCTCCGTAAAACATAAGAGTAATTAACGGCCTAAATAGACAATATCCAAAGTATGAGAGTGATGGAAGCGGAAATCAAACGGTTGGAAAAGCGTGTGACGAAGCGTTTTAACCGTGCTTGCGCGGATTACCGCCTGCTTGCTGACGGCGATAAGGTGCTTGTCGCTCTTTCCGGAGGCAAGGATTCGCTGCTGCTGTTACGGATGATGGCACGCAGGGCACGGCTCTATAAACCATCAATCAAGGTGGAAGCGGCACATATCATCATGGATAACATCCCGTATGAGACGGACCGTTCGTATCTTGAGGCTGTCTGTAGGGAGGAAAGTGTGAGGCTTCATCTCCTGCACACGGCATTTGACGAGTCGACAGACCGCAGAAAGACACGCTGTTTCCTCTGTGCCTGGTACAGAAGGAAGATGCTTTTTTCTTTTGCGCAGGAGAATGGCTTCAATAAGGTGGCGTTAGGACACCATCAGGACGATATCCTGACAACATTGCTCATGAATCTCATCTACGAAGGCTCCTTCGATACGATGTCGCCGAGGCTTGAAATGGAGCATTATCCTTTGACCTTGATACGTCCTTTGGCGCTTGTCCGGGAAGAGGAGACGGCGGCGCTTGCAAAAATCTATGGCTTCGAGGGAATGAAAGTTCCCTGTCCCTATGAGGACCTTACGCGCAGGCGCGATATAAATAATGTGTTCCATCAACTTGAAAGCATGAATCCTGAGGCTCGATATAGCCTGTGGAAAGCATTGGAAAAGCAACATGAATCGTTTAAAAAGACGGAAATCGCGGGCGGAAAGGATTGACAGTCAATGATAGGGCTGCGGCGTGACTGTTGCCATTATCAAAACCGCCGTTTTGAGGAGTCCGTCAGAAAAAACTCGTTTATCGCCCTTTTCTTTCGCGCTTTTTCCAAAAGACTTTCGCATTGCTCAGAGTTTTTTTGTAATTTTGCCGATAAATAGTAAACTTTCGTTAAAAACATTTGAAGAGTTTTCTGGGTAATCCCGAAAGAAGACTCGAAGAATGTTTAAGATGCTACCGCAGTTTGCGCGAATAAGGTCGGTAGAATGCTCAGGAAACATTTGGAAGAGATAATGGTCGTGCCGTTGTTGACCTTTTGGAATGCAGAATTCCATGTCGGGTTTCTTGCAGGATACCTATCATGACAATGGAATTCTTCAAACAACCTTCCGCACTTCCTGCGAAAAAGTACAACCAATAGCCCCTCATAGTATGGAATCCATAAAGAAAAACCTTCTTGCTCTCACCCTGGAAGAGTTGACACAGGTGGCCCAGGATCTGGGACTCCCGCGTTTCGTCGGCCGCCAGATGTGCGATTGGATTTACGGACGGAAGGTAGATTCTATTGATGAAATGACCAACATCTCCAAGTCTTCCCGTGAAAGACTGAAGGCTGAATACACTATCGGTGCATCAAAACCGGTGGAAGCCATGAGAAGTGTTGACGGGACCATCAAGTATCTGTACCGGACGGCTGAGGGCCATTTCATAGAAACTGTCTATATTCCGGACTTTGGAAACGAAGGAAAACCTGATGCAAAGGGGCAACCGCGAAGAGCCACACTCTGTGTATCAAGTCAAGTAGGCTGCAAAATGCATTGCGAATTCTGCATGACCGGCAGGCAAGGCTTTATGGCGCAACTGACGGCTGCGGACATTCTGAACCAAATCTATTCCTTGCCCGAACGTGAAACGTTGACAAACATTGTCTTTATGGGCCAGGGTGAACCCTTTGATAACCTTGATGCTGTACTGCGGGCTACGGAGATTCTGACGGCGGATTACGCTTATGGATGGAGTCCGAAGCGCATAACCGTCAGCAGTGTCGGACTTGCGAAGGGACTGATACGCTTTCTTGACGAAAGTAAATGCAACCTTGCCATCTCCCTTCACCATCCAATTCCTGAGGAACGCGGAAAAATCATGCCTGCGGAACGGGCCTTCGGCATACAGGATGTGGTGAATCTCCTCCGGCAGTATGATTTCTGTCGTCGCACCAACGAGGATTATGATGAAGGAACCAAGCAACGACGTTTGACTTTTGAGTATATTCTCTTCGGAGGACTCAATGATTCCATGGCACATGCTGACGCTCTTTTGCGCCTGTTGAAGCCATTGGACTGTAGAATAAACCTGATAAGATTCCATACTATTCCGGACACACCTTTCAGAAAGACCGATGAGGATACCCTGAAAAGGTTCTGTGATTATCTCAACGCACACGGAATAACAACTACCATTCGTGCGTCTCGCGGACAGGATATCTACGCTGCCTGCGGACTGCTTTCCACAAAAAAACAAGAAGAATCAGCATGGAAAAGAACTTGAAGATAGCCATCACACAAGGCGATACCAACGGCATCGGACTGGAATTGGTGCTGAAAACATTCTCGATTCCCGAGATGTTTGAACTGTGTACCCCTGTCCTTTATGCCAATGAAAAGGTCTTACAACAGCATCGTAAGGCGCTTGGTTACGGAGGAGTCCAATATAAATTGGTGAATTCTCCCGAACAGGCAGAAAACGGATGCCTGAATCTGGTTCCGGTGACTGTAGAAGGAGCGGAAATCAACGTTACTTTCGGAAGGCCGGACGATATTGCCGGACGCATGGCTTTGGCAGCCATGGAGGCGGCCATTGCAGATGCTAACGCCGGAAAGGTTGATGCCCTTGTCACTTGTCCGATAAATTTGGCGTCGATGCCGAAAGAGGAGTTCCCTTATCCAAGTCTGACGGACTATCTCTCGGCAAAAATTCCTGGAGATGGCGTCATGATCCTCACCAATCCTTATATGAGGATAGCCATGGCTACGAACCACATGCCTCTGAAAGACGTGGTAGAGGCGGTGACTCCCGAACTTATTGAGGCTCGCATACGCCAGTCTTACCGTTCCGTTGAACGCGATTTCCTTTGCAGTGCGCCCAGAGTTGCGGTCCTGGGATTGAATCCGCATGCCGGAGCATCCGGTCTTTTGGGTAGCGAAGAGGAAGAGAAGATAGCGCCTGTCATCAAGAATCTTGCAGAAACAGACGGCATTCGCGTATTCGGACCATACGCTGCTGACGGATTTTTTGGCGCGGCCATGTATAAGCATTTCGATAGTGTCCTTGCCATGTATCACGATCAGGGAGTCATTCCGTTCAAGGCTTTGACCATGACGGAAGGCGTAAACTATACGGCCGGACTTGATGTTGTATGCACCGCTCCCTCGCATGGTCCTGCTTTCGACCGCGCAGGAAAAGGCACTGCCGACGAGACTTCTTTCCTCCATGCCGTGTATGCTGCGGTGGATATTTTCAGACATCGTGAGGTATATGACAATGCTCACGCCAATCCTCTCCCACATTATGCCATACAACATGAGAGACCTGCGGGCGAAAGACGGCGTTTTCCTGTGGAACAGCAAAACAATGTGAGTGGGGAAGAACAGTGCAAATAGACTGGAATAAAGCGGAATATAATGTGATTGAGCGGTATTTCTGCTTCCGGATTTCCCTGTGATAATTTACATTTGTCGGTAGATTTTATATAGCAAGGGTGCATTCCTCAATTATTTATTCCGAATTCAATACACAAATACTACATCTGACAATGATATGAAATACGCTATAATAGCTGCAGGTGAGGGCAGTCGTTTGGCTCAGGAGGGCATTTCGCGCCCCAAACCTTTGGTGGAACTCAACGGAGAACCGATGATTGAGCGTCTGATGCGCATCTTTCATCAGAACGGTGCGGAGGAAATTGTCGTAATCGTCAATCGTCTCCACCCCGAAACAGAGGCTTTTGTGAAGGAACTGTCCGAAAAACATGCCGATTGGAACATTACCATTGAGGTTCAGACCACGCCATCCTCGATGCACAGTTTCGCGGTGCTCGCCCCCCATCTTGCAGATGATCCTTTCTGTTTGACCACGGTGGACACCATCTTTAGAGAGGAAGATTTCGAAGCCTACATCAAGGCTTTCCATCGTGCATTGCAGGAAGGTTATGACGGATGTATGGCTGTTACCGATTTTGTGGACGATGAAAAACCGCTATATGTCGGCACGGATGATGAAATGAATGTCGACGGATTCTACGATACATACGAACCCCGTCTGAAATTTATCTCAGGAGGAATATACGCACTCACGCCGAAGGCCATAGAAACTCTCCATGTCTGTATGAAAGAAGGCCGTAGTCGCATGCGTAATTTCCAACGTGCGCTGATAGAAGATGGGCAACGTCTGAAGGCGTATCTGTTTCCGAAGATACTTGATGTTGACCATGCGGCAGATATAGCCAAGGCTGAGGCATTCCTGAAATCGTAATACATTACGGAAAATACGGCAGACTATTTTTCCAAAGTGCTGATTTTTTGGGGAGAAGTGTCGTTTTCCTGTATTTTGTCATTAGGGCATTTATTTCCATATCAGGGGTGTCTACTCTGGAAACACCACTCATAATTTATAATTATTATGGTATTCTTAATATCTCGCTCACACGTTTTCTCGCCGAATTCCGTGCAACGCGATGAGGCAATCTACAAGGCTGTCCTTCGGGAGTTGCGGGAACAGGGGGAAGAAGTCGTATGTCTGTCAGAAGATGAACTGATTTCCGACCCGTCAATCATTCTGGAATCCGATTCTTATGGCGCACCTAAAGTCATTTCCATGGGACGTGATGTGCGCACATTGCGGATTCTCGAACAAAGCGAGGCGATGGGTTTCCTTGTTTTCAACGCGCCTTCTGCGCTGTTGGCGGACGACCGCCTGCAGATAGACGCTGTGATGGACGACGTAAGTCTGGGAATGAAGTCACTTGGAACAACAACCGACGTGGAATACATCGAGAAAGAGATAGGCTATCCTTTGTGGATAAAGACAGCGGATACGGCAACCCAAAATGCTGATGACGTGCAGTTCATCGACAATCGTGAGCGCCTTGAGAAGGTTATTGCCGAGTTTAACAGCCATCCGGACAATAATTGGATTCTCTGCGAGCACGTTGTGGGCGATTTGATTAAGTTCTATGGTGTGGAAGGTACGGATTTCTTCTTCTGGATGTACCCTACACAAAAGGGTGAGTTCTCGAAATATGGAAAGGAAAAACACAATGGAAAGCCCCATGGGTACCGCTTTTCTGAGGAGGACTTGAAAGACGCCCTTGACCGTGCAGCCGATGAATTGGGCATGTATATTTATGGTGGTGATGCCATCGTACGTGCCGATGGTAGCATTGTGGTCGTGGATTTCAACGATTTCCCCTCGTTTGCAGCATGTTGTCGTCCGGCAGCCGAAGCGATTGTCTCGAGGGTATTGAATTCATAGTTAAACAAATAGAATGCTTTTTTAACGTCATCAATTATAACAATGGCAGATAAAATTAATTCGCTTAACGGAAAGTCGCAAGACACGGAAGAGTGGTTCGACTTGGTTTTCACGCGTCCTTTGGGACAGATGTGGGCAAATCTCTTCGCCCGCTTGGGAGTTCATCCCAACGTTGTCACCATTTTAGGGATCATCCTCGGCGTAATGGCAGCGTTCTGCTATTATTTTGAGGGAAACTATTCGATGACTCTGCTGGGAATCTTCCTGCTTGTATGGGCAAACCTCTATGATTCTGCCGATGGACAGTTGGCCCGCATGACAGGACAGAAGTCTTCTTTGGGCAGAGCCCTTGATGGTGCGTCCGCAGACGTCATATTTTTTGCCGTCTATTTCTTCATTTCGCTTCGCCTTTCGCCGCAACCTTTGCCTTTTGGTATGGACGAGGCAGTGCGTTCTGCCGATCCTATACCCCATGTGACCGATGGAACCTTTGGTATATGGATATGGTTGCTTGCCGCCATCAGCGGTTTCGGCGGTCATAGCCGCCAGTGTCAACTTGCAGATTATTATAGAAACATTCACCTTTGGTTCATTAAAGGAGAGAGCGGAAGCGAACTTGACAACTCTTCCGCCCTGCTTGAAGAGTACAATGATATGGAGTGGAAGGATGGGTTCATCATGAAACTTTATATGTTCTTCTATACAAGGTATACCCATGCACAGGAGAGCCGCACACCTGCATTCCAGTGTTTGAAGGCACGTCTTCAGCAGAAATTCGGAGCGTCATCTGCAGATATTCCCGAAGAAATCCGCAAGGAGTTCAGAGCAGGCAGCCTGCCTTTGATGAAATATACCAATATCCTGACTTTCAACTGTCGTGCTTTCTCGCTCTATTTCAGTCTTTTACTCATGATGCCTTGGCTCTATTTCGTCATAGAGATATTTGTGTTTACCCCGATTTGTTGGCAAATGCAGGTGCGCCATGAGAAACTTTGCCGCAAAATCTGCGCTGAAATATAATATGACATTCTGAAGAGAACGCCCAGAAATCTCCAATGCCCACTAAAACAACATAACGACATTGAAACCTTTATACCGTAATATTTTCCTGACTTTTGGCATTGTCGGCCTCATTGTTCTGATACTATCCTTCCCTGATGGCTGGGAGACTGTACAGAAGAACCGTCTGAATGTCATACTTTATCTGCCGGGAGTGGTGGGTATATGGCTCTTTGTATACCTGCTTAACGCCAGAGCCTTCCAGATGCTTGTCAACACTTCCGACCATGATAAGCATCTTGTATTCCGGAATGCCCTGAAACTGACCATCAGTGGCTTCAGTTTCAGTTACATCACCCCCTTCGGCTTCGGTGGAGGTCCGTATCGTGTGATGGAACTTTCCAAATACATCGGTACCCCCCGCGCCATTTCTTCCGTCGCACTCTATTCCATGATGCACATTTTCAGCCATTTCTTCCTCTGGACTACCGGCTGCATTGTCTTTATGGTAGTGTATTTCCATAAGATGACGCCATGGTTATGGACGTTAATGGGCATTTATCTCACGATTTTCTTTGCTGCCGCGGCATTCTTCAACTATTGTTACAAGTATGGAATTCTGTGCAAACTCTTCCATATCTTCTTCTTTATACCCGCCGCCCGCCGCTTTTACGAGCGGAACTACGAGGCTTTTCAAAAGACTGACGCCAATATCCGGTTCCTTTATGAGCATCCCCGACAATTATGGGGGAGCCTTTTATGCGAATATGTTGGACGTGTACTCAATTCCTTTGAGTTCTTCTTCATCCTTCTTGCATTCGGCATCACCGATGCCACGTTTGCCGATGCGTTAGTCATCCTTGCTTTCAGTTCTTTGATGGGAAATCTGCTCTTTTTCCTCCCTATGCAGATTGGCGCACGCGAAGGTTCGTTGGCAATTATTTTGACAATTCTTTACGGAGCGGCGCCGGCTGTGGGAATTTATACGTCAATTTTCACGCGAATCCGTGAGATTTTCTGGATTCTCATCGGTGTGTCGCTTGTAAAGATCGGAAACAAACGAATTATGAAAGACGCTTCTGCAAAACCAACCTTGCTCTTCGATTACGGAGGTACGCTCGATACTGGTGCCACACATTGGAGTTTTGTCCTGCTTGAGGGCTTTCACCATTGTGGAATGCGGCAACTTGGCGGTCAGGCGTGGCGCGATGCCTATGTTTATGGCGAGCGGGCACTGGCGAAGAACCGCATCATTCTTCCCGAAGACGACTTCCATACCTTGCTTTTGAAGAAGGCGCGTTACGAAATCCATTACCTTCTTACCCACCATGCAATAGATTTACCCCTTTCCGACGGACAGTCCTATACGGACAGCGGTCTTTCGGAGGCTGTATATCCAGCAGAGGTACCGGTGTTGTCAGCCGAAGCGGACCGCCTTGCTGTAGGTGTGGCAGACTTCTGCGATGCTAAGGTGCGTCGATGTCTTGAAGATGGTAGGGCAGTGTTGGAAACCCTTCACGAACGTGGCTACCACATGGTGCTCGTCACCAATTTCTATGGAAACATCCATGCGGTGTTAAAGGGTTACGGACTTGACAAATTCTTCGAAGATGTCGTGGAAAGCGCCGTTGTAGGTGTCAAGAAACCCGACCCCGCCATTTGGAGACTCGGTGTGGAAGCCGCGCGGCGTCTTCCGGAAGACTGCATCGCCATTGGTGACAGTTTTGATAAAGACATTGAAGCCGCCAAAACAGCCGGCTGCCAGACTATATGGTTTAAAGGTCTGGAATGGAAAAACGTGGAGCGCGACGAGGCAGTTCCCGGCCATATCATCACGGCTTTGCCCCAATTGCTCGGCATATTGAAATAAAAACAAAGGAGACCATCCGCTTCGGACAACGAGGGGGATGGTCTCTTTTTTTTATCGTTGAAAAACTTCTGTGCGGAAGTTTCCGGTAAGCATTCCCGATATTCGGGAAACACATACAGTATGTTTTTGCTTAGTATGTGATAGTTTGGGCGGCTATTAACGCTCGGCATTGACACGTTCTTCATGCGATTGATGATGGAGGTTCATCGCATTGCGACGACATCCTTTGAGGATGGAATGGTGGTATTTTGTGAGAGGTAAAAAAAACTACGGTATTTCGTATGGAAAAGTACCGCATTTCTTGATAAAAACTTCCGATGTTTTTGATGAGAAGTTCGGAGAATTTCATTCGTGAGGGCAACCTGCCATGAACCGTTCTGTGGAATATGCGTTTGCGGGGTGTTGCGGATGGGGAGAGCCGTAGGGGGGACGAATGTTTGTGGAAACTGTTGTCGGTATGTTGTCCGTCTTGATATCTGCCACGAACCCCAACGTTTCCGTTATGCCATGGCGGGATAACGAATGATAAGATCCAAGGTTGTTTTATGCTGATGCAGGCGAATGCCTGAATCACATCCCGGCAATGTCATAAAATGTATAGAGGATTTTTTGTGGAGTCCGTCCGGAATGTCTGGAAAATCCCGGCAATGGCAGTAAAATAAAAAAAGAATGTCGGAATAATCAATCGATTATCCCGACATTTCCGTGAGTCGTTCGGGGCTCGAACCCGAGACCCATACATTAAAAGTGTATTGCTCTACCTACTGAGCTAACGACCCGCATCAACGCGTTTCTGCGTGTTTGCGAGTGCAAAATTAGGTATTTTTTGTATATTGTACAAGCAATGAAATGATATTTTTTGTCAAAAAGAGATGTTTTGCCGCTTAAATGTCACGTCTATGCAATAAAATCATGCCGTAAGGCGTTATTGTAAATAAAAAATACGTAATTTTGCGGTCAAATCACATTCATTATCCCTTATTATGAAAGGAATTGTTTTAGCGGGAGGATCGGGAACGCGTCTTTACCCCATCACAAAAGGTATCAGTAAGCAACTTATGCCCATCTATGACAAGCCGATGATTTATTATCCCATCAGCGTCTTGATGATGGCAGGTATCCGTGAAATTCTTATTATTTCCACACCTTACGACCTTCCGGGTTTCAAGCGTCTGCTTGGCGACGGCAGCGATTACGGTGTGAAGTTCGAATATGCCGAGCAACCTTCACCGGACGGATTGGCACAAGCCTTCACCATAGGTGCGGATTTTGTTGGCAATGACAGCGCATGCCTTGTGTTGGGCGATAATATCTTCCATGGGGCGGGTTTCTCTTCTATGCTTAAAGAGGCCTTGCGCACGGCGGAAGAGGAGCAAAAGGCGACAGTCTTCGGATACTGGGTCAATGATCCCGAGCGATATGGCGTAGCGGAATTTGACGCAAACGGAAATTGTCTCTCGATAGAGGAGAAGCCTGAGCACCCGAAATCCAACTATGCCGTCGTCGGACTCTATTTCTATCCAAACAAAGTGCTCGATGTAGCGGCAAACATTCAGCCCAGCGCACGCGGAGAATATGAGATTACCACCGTCAACCAGCGTTTTCTCGAGGATGGTGAACTGAAAGTGCAGACTTTGGGTCGAGGCTTCGCATGGCTCGATACCGGAACGTTTGATTCCCTTTCCGAGGCTTCTACCTATATAGAAGTCCTTGAAAAGCGTCAGGGACTCAAAGTCGGATGTCTTGAAGGTATCGCGTATCGGAAAGGCTGGATCGATGAGGAGCGGATGCGACAGTTGGCACAGCCGATGATAAAGAACCAGTATGGGCAGTACCTCCTCAAGGTGATTGAGGATGTCAAGCGCTTCGGAACCGACGCTTATACCATGTAAGTTGGTGGAATGTAGCCCATAAAAAGGACTTTAATCTTTACGGTGCTTATTTGACTACCCGCCTTTTGGGAGGCATTGATTTGCCCAAATCAGGAAACGGAGCGTGATTCCCTCATTGATAGCAGGACCCTCAGAATGAAAATCGTGGTCCTATGGCTCATCTATATATGTGTGATCAGTGTCTTTTCCAAGGATTCTGCCTTGGGAAAGACATTGGTATGAATTGCAATCGGACGTTTTCTCTCGTTTTTCCTTTTACGGAATAATGTAATTAACTATGGGCTTTCTTTTGTCAACTTCCGGAAAGTGACAGGGGACTTGATGACACATTGCAGAACACCCCATTGCAAAACCCTCGTTTTTTACAGGGAAAAGGGTGGAAGAAGTGCCGGAAAAGTTGAAAGGGAATACCAAATATAAACAGTAAATTATCGAAAATGGAAGTAATAAAGACAGCGCTTGATGGTGTCTTAATCCTTGAACCTCGTATGTTTGCCGACGCCAGAGGTTATTTCTTTGAGTCGTTTTCGCAGCGTGAATTTGATGCCAAGGTCGCCCCGTTGTTAGGACATACCGTACATTTTGTTCAGGACAACGAATCCATGTCATCGTACGGAGTCATGCGCGGACTTCATTATCAGCGTATGCCTTACACGCAGAGTAAACTGGTGAGAGTCGTACAGGGTGCGGTGTTGGACGTGGCTGTGGATATCCGACGCGGAAGTAAGACCTTCGGGCAGCACGTGGCGGTAGAACTTACAGCGGACAATCATCGGCAGTTTTTCGTACCCCGAGGATTTGCACATGGCTTTGCCGTGTTGAGCGAAACGGCAGTGTTCCAATACAAATGCGACAATTTTTATCATCCAGAGGCGGATGGCGGTATAAACATTAAGGACGAATCGCTGGGAATTGATTGGAGAATTCCCTTAGCGGATGCCATTCTTTCGGAGAAGGACCTGAAGCATTCATGCCTATCAGATGCTGTCCTCGATTTCGATATCAACGATAAGTTGTATTAAAGCGGATTCAAATTCCGCAATGCGGATTAAACCTGCGTTAAAAGTGCGGAATGGGGTGGTGGGTTGCGCCATGATTCAATGCATTTTGCGGGAATTGTAGAGCGGATTCTGCCAACGAATACACATAGAATACCTATACAAAAATAGAAGAATATGAATATCCTCGTCACGGGAGCCAACGGACAATTAGGCAATGAAATGCGAATCGTCAGCCGGCAATCCCAGGATAAATACATCTTTTCCGACGTCAATGTCATACAAGGTCAGGAGACAGTCTTCCTTGATATCACAGATATCGATGCTGTTCGCCAGATGGTACGGAAGATGAATGTCAAGGTCATCGTTAATTGTGCCGCCTTTACCAATGTGGATGCTGCGGAGACGAACGTTGAACTTGCTGAAAAACTTAATGCCCAGGCGCCGGATAACCTGGCGACGGCTATGAAGGAAGTCGACGGACTGCTTGTGCATGTGTCTACGGATTATGTGTTTGGGGCAGAGCCTTACAATACTCCTTGTCGCGAAGACCAACAGGGTACACCGACGGGAGTTTATGGCGAGACGAAACTTCATGGTGAACAGCGCATCATCGCTGCGGGATGCGAATACCTGATTTTCAGGACAGCATGGCTCTATTCCGAGTTCGGAAAGAATTTTGTCAAGACTATGCTGTCGCTGATGCGTTCTCGCGAAAGTCTGAATGTGGTGTTTGATCAGTGTGGTACGCCCACCTATGCTCTCGACCTTGCCTTGGCAATCTATGAAATACTGGAGAAACGTCAATTTGAAGGCCGTTCCGGCATCTACCACTACAGCAATGAGGGCGTAACGTCGTGGTTTGATTTTACGAAAACCATTGCGGATTTGGTCGGTGAAACGCGTTGTCGGATTGCCCCGTGTCATTCCGATGAGTTCCCTTCGCCTGTCAAACGTCCTGCATACAGTGTCTTGGACAAGACAAAGTTCAAGCGGACGTTCGGGATGAATGTACCTTATTGGGTGGATTCTCTCAGAACATGCCTGAAGAATATGGGAGAATTATAGCGCTTCTTGTAGCCGAACAATTCCATTTAGTCAGCATATCACTCTGGTTTTGTGATTGCCGTTTCTGTGAATAAAGAATGCGTCGTGCAGTTTGAGCGGATGTAAATACGCGATTAACAAATAATCTTAACGCGCTTCCTTTGTTCTTTGATTCATGATTTCCTGATATTTACCTTTCGTTTGACTTTGTCTTCCTCCGATATTTGTTGATATTATGCGAAAACTTCCGTTAATTGTTTTTCTCATATTGCTCGTAATGACGATTACGAGCAGCGTGAATAGTTATGATAGGGCAAAGTGTGTTTTGGACAATGACTTGAATCAGGCTTTGTCGCTTACGATAAAGGCTAAGGGATACGAGCGTATGAAGCAAGACTCTATAAAGGCCTATCGTTTGTTGACTTCGTCTACCTATCCCTCGTCTTCTGTTGAATCCATAATGCTGACCGTTGAAGACCCCGTGTTTCAGCAACATGTAAAGACTGAGGCATTACGTAGTAAATCTTATATCGCCTATCATATCACACCTGACAATAACGACTTCAATGTGAAGATGAAGGGACAGGCCAACTGTTCTGTGGCTTTTATCTGGAGTATGTCCGACCAACGTCTTTCCTTGTTGTTCTGTTTGGGGACAATCCTTTCCCTGTTCCTCTCCATTAAGAAGAGAAAAGTTGAGGCCACAGACGTATCGCTAATGCCTCTTCACCTTACTCCGATGCAGGAGCAACTGATGGAAATGTTCATGAATGCCCCCAATCACCGACTGACCAAGCAGGAGATTTGTGATGCTCTGTGGCCAAACAAGGATAATGCTTCGGAAACCCTTTATACCACTATACGCAGGCTAAGGAACGAACTGCAAGGAACGTCCGATTGGGAGATTGAATCGGAAAGGGGGAAAACCTATGCTTTGAAAAGGAAACATATTTTGTGACGATAACCAGATAGTGGTGACGTGATAACTGACATTTGTCTGACACTCAATAAGTGTCAGACAAATGTCAGTGTTTTTTTGATGATAGCATACCTGTCAACGCTTACTTTTGCACTTCGAAGAACGTGAAATCTATTTCTATTTCGAAGAAAGATTATAGGCGGGGACCATAAATTGGGTGGTCCTCAACAGTAATTCATATTACGTTTAACCTAAAAAGATTTGCAAAAGATGAGTAAAACATTTTATCTGGTAGTGTTGTTTTTCTTGATGGCTTTGGAAATGAAAGCGCAGAACGATGTTGCGAATGATAGTCTGCAACTGCAGGAAGTTGTGGTAAGAGGGGCACGGATTGTCAACCGTGTCGATGGAAAAGTTATATTCCCCTCTAAGGAGATGCTTAATTCGGCGACGTCGGGCTACAAATTTCTGAAAATGTTGCCGATTCCAAATGTAAAGGTGGACGATATCAACGAAAGTATATCTTCCGTCAGTTCGCTCATAGGAATTGTACAAGTAAGAATTGATGACGTTGAGGCATCAACAGTCGATATCCAGTCATTGCAACCCAAGGAAGTGAAGAAAGTGGAATTTATCGACCGCCCTGGAATGAGGTGCGGCGAAGATGTGGGCATTGTGATAAACATTGTCACGCGCAAGGTTTCAAAAGGTTATGTTGTCGGGGCAAGTGGTACTTATGTCCCCAAGTCTGATACGGCGAGGGGCAACGCCTACACAAAGTTGAATAGAGGAAAGAACGAACTGTCTTTAAATTATTCAGGGGCCTATAGCCACTCCAACGGAACGAGTAGTGTTGAACAGGCAAACTATCTCATGGAAGATGGCGCATATTATGCTATTGAGAGAAACGCCCATAACATTGTCTCTCGCAATTCCAGCCATAATATACAGACGAGATATAGTATGGTAAACGCGGAGAAAAGTGTTTTTCTTGCCACGCTTTCCACATACTTTGCCGATAGTCCGCGCAACAGTCAGAAGGTAGACGTAGTTTATCCTGATGGTAGAAAGACATGCGAGACAACCGACAGTAAAGAGAAAACACTCAATCCTTGGCTTGACTTGTATTTGAAGATAGATATTGACAAACGGCAAACCTTCATTGTCAATGGCTCTGGTGCATTCGCACACACGGATTATTCATATCTGTTTGCATCGGACAATTCTTCTATTTCATCCGACCTTTCTGACGATTTGCAAAGTGAACACGTATCCTCCGTTTGCGCTTTCTCGAATGACACTTTCGGATATTGTTCGCTTGGCAAAACATGGTCTTTTAAGTCGGAGGCAATATATGAGAATCGTTTGAAACCCTTCACACTCTCTGCTGGGCTGCGCTATAACCAGAGATTTATTGACAACGAGTATTCTGGGGATGCAGCACTCGTATCGCAAATCCGTTCAAACAGCATGTGCGCCTTTACTCAAATTCAAGGTTCCGTTTGGAAAATCAGATATCTGGCAGGACTGAGTCTCCTCCGAGAATACTATCATCAGGGAGCAGAGACTTTCAACGAGTTATGGCTCCGTCCGAAATTCAACCTTAGCATACCTCTAACCCATGGTGTCAGTCTCAACTATACTTTTTCCACATCGCCTGCACCATCCAAACTGCAGAACATGAGTAATATGGCTATCGTGACCAATGAGATAGAGTACTCTTTGGGCAATCCGGAACTTATCGTGGCAAGACGTGACGAACACACAGTCACGGCGAACTACCAATCTCCGCGTTTCTATACCCAAATGATGATGTTCTACCGCCACAATGCGCATCCTGCCATGCAGCACATATATCGTACGAATGATGAGCATTTTGTCAAGACCTACCTTGAAGGTCGTCGCATAGACTTCCTTATGCTGCAGAATTATATTTCATACGACATTATTCCGAAACATCTCAATGCCAATCTTTCTGCTGAGATGCTGAATATTTGGAACGATGGACAGGATTATAGCCATCGGTTGACTTCATTTAACTTCAATCTGGGACTGACGGCATGGCTTGGAAAATGGACATTGATGGCATCAGTGAACAACGGATTCCACTTTATGGAGAGTGAGTACGAGTACCGAAACATCTACAATGCCGATTTCTCGGCATCATATAGAATAAAGGGATTCTCTGCCAGCCTTTTTTGCCAGAACCCGTTTTTTGGCAATCGTAAGGTACAGGATATGGTCTCCCACAACCGTTTTGTCAGCAGGCAAATGGTAATGTGCAACAGCGAAACTTCCAATGTGATAGGCATCAAATTATCATGGAATTTTTCGAAAGGACGCCAGTTCAAAGGTGTTGAACGCGATGTGGATCATTCGAAAGACACAGAAACAGGAGTTGCCAAGCCTGCGAAATGACAAGAATTACAATTGCTTTGCACATTATCACGCTTTTCATATCTGTGAAGGATGTGCATTGCGTATACGATTGTTTACTTATTTCTAAGAATTCCATCGATTTTGCATCAACATTAGCGACAATGTCGGGTTGACGGTACACCACCGCCGACCCCAATTCCGGAAGATTTACACCTTGGTGGAAGTCTTCCGGTTTTATCTTGAATCCGCTCCGTGATACTACTTTTGCTGTATTTACTGCTTCAGAACTTACTTTTATAATTCTTGTTTCATTTATAGAAGGAGTTCGTTTATTCACAACATTTGCATCATGAAGACAGGGTAGAGTAGAACAAAAATGATATATCCGTTCTACTTGAGACGTTGAATGACCGTGTATGCTTAATGTATGTTTTCTCATCAGAATGTTTGTTTTTTATTACAATCCTTCTTATTGGCGTTGTTTTTTTCTCATACCTTATTTTTTATGTGAGGAAGTGCAATCATAATGTAGAACTTTCTGCAAATTTATGGTGTCGTTGCGGGCGCAGCCATTGCTAAGTGGATTGTATTACTTTGATCTCTTTCCTTTTCAAAACGCTCGGATCTTGTTGTTGTTTGGTGTGTTGAAAGTTTCTTTATAATAGTTTGGCACATGTTTTGAAACAGAATTTATCCTTGTTTGATGCATTGATGTAGGTGTCTGTGACAGAAAACAAGGCTGGTGATTGTAATTCATAGTTTCTTTTTATGGCAAAGGTATCGCTTTTTTTCCGTCCCTCACAAAGTAACATTCGTGAGGGAGTATTGTGTTTCCGAATTTCCCATGCCGGTGCTACCGCTGTTGTCAGTACAGGTATTGTCATCCAACGTGAAGAATGGTCTTCTGCAGACTCATGTATCTGTATCCCCGCGGCAGTCCTGCCAGAGCGCAGTCAGGAACTCGCGACTTATTCTTCTACTATTTTGCGTCATCGTGCGGCTCTCCAAAACATTCTTGCCGGTTTTTTACGTGCTGGACATCCCTTTCATGTGTCACAAATAGCCAATGTGTTCCGTACATTGCTTGGTAGTGTAGGCTTCGTATCTTATGCTCACGATCTCATTTTTCGTCTGCAACGCGGTTATAGCCATGTCACCGCTCGACGCTACCGCACTACAATTAACAGTTTCTGCCGTTTCCTCGGGGATGTTTCGGATGTTTCTTTCCTGGAATTTTGTCCTTCGCTGCTGCTTTCTTATGAGTCATGGCTTCACTCTCATGGTATCGGTATCAATTCCTCATCGTTTTATCTCCGTAACCTTCGCGCCATCTTCAATCGTGCTGTGAGAGATGGCGTTGCAACTCCTGTACGTCCTTTCGAAAGGGTTTATACGGGTATCGCAAAAACTGTAAAACGGGCTTTGGATATCGACAGTATTCGCCGTATCCAGCGTTTTCCGCTGCCTGAAGGATCGTCCGCCGATTTTGCGCGCAGTCTCTTTCTATTCTCGTTCTACACCCGTGGCATGTCATTCGTTGATATGGCTTTTCTGCGTAAGGCCGACATTGTTGACGGACGTCTGACGTATTGCCGTCAGAAGACGCGGCATTGTCTCAGCATCCTTTGGGAAGCCCCCATGCAGCATATCGTAGATCGTTTCCCGACAGCAGATTCCCCTTATCTGCTTCCTATTGTCAGCAACTGCGACACTGATGTTCGTCAGCAGTATATCTGTGTCCGTCAGCGTGTCAACCGTCAACTCCGTATTCTCGGTGAACGCATGGGGCTTCCCATACCCCTCACCATGTATGTGGCACGTCATAGTTGGGCCAGCATCGCGCATAATTGCCAGGTGCCGGTGGCGGTTATTAGTGAGGCTTTGGGACATACCTCTGAGCATACCACGCGCATCTATCTGAGTTCTTTTGAAGGTGCTCCTGTAGACCATGCCAACCATCAGGTGCTTTCCATGTTGTAAAAACACAGGGGCATCCTTTTTCCTTCTTTTTGATGCCGGTTCCTTTTTGAAGACTCATAACAAAAGTAAGTCTCAAAAGACATACAAAGAGCATAAATTGATTTTGAGACTTACTTATGTTTCAACATTTATTTTTGTATTTTCGAAACTTCATACATTTCTTGTTTGTATGCGCGCGCATATAAATTTGTGCACCTTGTCATCCTGCACCATTTCCGAATATTCCTTATCCGTATGCGCGCGTATATAAATCCCTAGGAAAGGTCCGTAGCGATATCCCTAACGTTATTTCTTATGCGTATGCGCGCGCGTTCATTATTAATATTTTGATACGATTTTCATACATTATGGTTTGGTATCCTTAATTTCCGATATGCTTTTGCTCAAATTTGATGCCCGTTTATTCTGCCATGTTATGCTTTTCGTACCTGCATAAGGAGTGCTTGGTTTCCGGGTTTTGTGCCGAAACCTCAGCCATTGTCCGCTCTTTCTGCCATGTGTTTCGTCTGTGGCCCACAGGTTTTCGCGCTTCGGTTCTAAGGCGTTCATGCTTTTCTTTTGAGGAGACTGCGCTTCGGTTCTAAGGCGTTCATGCTTTTCTTTTGAGGAGACTGCGCTTTGGTTCTAAGGCATTCATGCTTTGCTTCTATGGAGTCCGTGCTGTGCTCCACAGGTTTTCGCGCTTCGGTTCTAAGGCGTTCATACTTTGGTTCTAAGGAGTTTATGCTTTACTTCTATAGAGTCCGTGCTGTGAATTCTACCTTTAATTCTGGTTTGCTCAAAGGAAAAGCATGGAAGAATCAGCATTTTCCAGCCTCTTCAATGCTCTTTCTGTCCTTTTCTTCCGCATCCGCCGCC
>CAMAFY010000032.1 GCA_945833885.1 uncultured Bacteroidales bacterium | reverse complement strand
TAGGCCATGTCGTGTTATGCGCCAATTCTGCGTAAGAATCTTTACAATATCTGATGATACGATTCATTATTCTTTATTTTTTTAGCACGGGAAGAGAGGCTCGAACTCCCGACACCTGGTTTTGGAGACCAGTGCTCTACCGACTGAGCTATTCCCGTAAGGAAGCAACAGGTCTGATTCCTTTTATAAAATTCAACCCGACCTGTTGCTGTATTCTTTTGTCCTTTCAGACAATCAAGTCGTATTAGTCTATAATTTCGGTAATCTGGCCAGAACCAACGGTGCGGCCACCTTCACGGATAGCGAAGCGGAGACCTACGTTGAGAGCAACGGCGTAGATGAGTTCTACGGTGATTTCAACGTTATCACCAGGCATTACCATTTCGATACCCTCGGGGAGATGGATCTCACCGGTGCAGTCCATGGTGCGGAGGTAGAACTGAGGACGATACTTGTTACCGAAGGGAGTGTGACGACCACCTTCCTCCTTCTTGAGGACGTAGATGGAAGCCTTGAAGCTGGTGTGAGGTTTGATAACGCCCGGGTGGGTGATTACCATACCACGACGGATTTCCTTCTTGTCGATACCACGGAGGAGAAGACCTACGTTATCGCCAGCCTCACCCTGATCGAGGAGCTTACGGAACATTTCAACGCCAGTAACAACAGACTTCTTGTCTTCACCGAGACCGAGAATCTGAACTTCGTCACCAACCTTTACGACACCAGTCTCAACACGGCCGGTAGCAACGGTACCACGACCAGTGATAGAGAAGACGTCTTCAACGGGCATGAGGAAGGGTTTGTCACGGTCACGCTCGGGCTCCTGAATCCAGTTGTCGCAAGCATCCATGAGTTCCATAATCTTATCTTCCCACTCAGCAACACCGTTAAGTGCGCCAAGAGCAGAACCGCGGATGATAGGAGTGTCCTCTTCAAAGTCGTACTGAGAGAGGAGATCCTGCATATCCATCTCAACGAGCTCGAGCATTTCCTCATCGTCAACCATGTCGCACTTGTTGAGGAACACAACAAGACGGGGAACGTTCACCTGACGAGCGAGAAGGATGTGCTCGCGAGTCTGAGGCATAGGACCGTCAGTAGCAGCAACAACGATGATGGCACCGTCCATCTGAGCAGCACCGGTAACCATGTTCTTCACGTAGTCAGCGTGGCCCGGGCAGTCAACGTGAGCATAGTGACGCTTCTCGGTCTGATACTCAACGTGGGCAGTGTTAATAGTAATACCGCGTTCCTTTTCCTCGGGAGCGTTGTCGATAGAGTCGAACGACTTCACCTCAGAAAGACCCTTCTTAGCGAGTACAGCGGTGATAGCAGCGGTAAGAGTGGTCTTACCGTGGTCAACGTGACCAATGGTACCAATGTTCACATGGGGCTTGGTACGCTGGAATGTTTCTTTTGCCATTGTGACAGATATATATTTTTAGTTAATATTTGCTATAGGTAGCAAAAAATTAGGGTAAAGCTGTGAATACCTTCCCCTAATCGTTTGTGAAAGTTGAGCTGTTAGCGAGAGTTGAACTCGCGACCTCATCCTTACCAAGGATGCGCTCTACCACTGAGCTATAACAGCAACTTTACGTTTATTTATGATTTGAGCGGAAGACGGGGCTCAAACCCGCGACCCCCAGCTTGGAAGGCTAGTGCTCTATCGACTGAGCTACTTCCGCGTTTCTCCGCGAAGGAGTGGTGGGCAAAGATGGATTCGAACCACCGAAGGCGTACGCCAGCAGATTTACAGTCTGCCCCATTTGGCCACTCTGGTATTTGCCCTTTGAATTTCGATAAACAAAGCGTTGAACATGTGTTGCACAACAACCTTGTTTCGAATTCGAGTGCAAAGGTACGGCAAAATCCGATACGCTCCAAACAATCCCAATGTTTTTTTTGAAAAAAGGCGTTTTTTTGAGATTTAACGCCCACTTTTACACTATTCAGTTTGCAAAAGTGGGCGCGAAAGGAGAATTTTACCGGACATTTACGGTTTGAATGCGGTTTATCAATGCGTTTTCGCGGCGATTGTTCACGAAAGCCGCCTTTACACTACTTTGTTTTCTCGAGAGAACGGCGTACAACGTCAACACAATTATCGACAGCCTCCTCAAAAGTGTCCGCAACCTTCTCAACATGGAAGGTCTGTCCGGGCATTACAACATGGAGATGGGCCTCTTTGTTGTTGGCGGTCTCAGGCTTTACCACTTTAAGGGTCAGATCAACGGTCTGGATATCGGGATTTTTCTCGAGCTTGGCTACTTTCTTGTTCACATACTCGACAAGCTTCTCTGTGGCATTGAAGCGAAGAGTCTGAAGATTGAATTCCATAGTTCTATATTTAAATTAATATAAAAGGATAACATCCAGGCGGAACATCGTCTGGTTTTACGCCACAAATATAAGGTTTTCTGCGGTAGCCGGCAAGAAAAAAACCGTTTTTCTGCAAGCAAAAATCAAAAGCCTGGAAATTATCCCCGCAGACAGTCTGCAAAAAGGCTTTCACGCCACCATACAAAAACTTGCGCGCTGCATCCCGACGACCTTAAATCCAAACGTAAAAATATTGAAAAACGGGCAGCGATAAACCGGGAAACGTTCATTGGTGATCTGAAAAAGACGCAACGACGAATTGAGAAATTCTTGGCGATGAATTGGGAAACGCGGCGTGAAGGTCCGTCTTTCAACTCCGGGACACTGCGTTTCCGGCGGAAAAAGGGCGGAGGATGTCATTCCCCCTTATCGTCGCTGCCGTCAGAATCGTTCCTCGGATGTGCCATACGATACTGGTCTTTCAGTTCCGCCAATGTGGTGTGGGTGTAGATGGCCGTCGTAGCGACACTGGCATGTCCCAGGAGTTGCTGGATGACTTCAAGTTGGGCGCCGTTCGCCAACATGGCGGTCGCGAAACTATGGCGCAGCACATGCGGACTCTTTTTCTTCTGGGTCGTCACGGCTCCAAGGGCTTCGTGTACAAGTTTCAGCAGTTCGTTATAGGAGAATCTGCGGCGCCGCGAATTCACGAAGAGCGGCAATGTCGCCCCCTCCCCTTCCGAAACGCCCATAAATTCGCGCCACTCCTTTATATATATATATAATGTGTCCGCCAACTCCTTCCCAAAGGGTATGACACGTTGCTTGTCGCCCTTTCCCGTAACCTTCAAACTGTTTTCCGCCATGTTCAGGTCGGCGAACTGCAATCCCAGCAGTTCCGCCGAGCGCATACCGGTATGGTAGAGCATGAGCAGCATGGTACGGTCGCGGATCCCCTCATATCCGTCGCCGAAAGGATAGTATTCGAAAAGGCGGTCCAGTTCGGATTCCTTGACGAATGTCGGCAGACGTCTGGGCTGTTTGGGGGCTTTCAGGAGTCGTGCGGGGTCGGTTTTCACCCGTTTCTCACGGAGCAGGAAACGATAGAACGAGCGCAACGTGGCGACATTTCTCCGCACATACGCCGGCGCACAGCCGCGCTGCATCTGCTCCGCCACCCACGAACGGAGGTCGTCGGTCCCAAACGCGTCCCACATACACCTGCGCTCTGCGGGGATGGATGCCACAAAATACTCCATGGCATACTTCAACACCACGCGATAGGTGTCGATTGTCCGCGGCAATGCTCCGCGCTGGGCAGCCTGGTATGTGAGGAAATCCTCCACCCACGTCTGCATCTCCTCCATTCTTGTATCCATTTTTTCGTGTGTTGTTGTGCGTAAACAAGTGTGCAATTTCCGCCAAACCTTTCGAACGGGACGGATTGTGCCCGGTCCGTCCTCAACAGTCCGGAGCGGGAAACATCGCTCTCCAGCATCATCATAAGGCAAGACTTCACCGCTCCCTGCCGCAATTTCTTTTCCGGAATACGTGGAATTGCGTTTTACGGACCGATTCTCCAGAAGTCGCCATAAAAGAAAAAGCATCGCATTCAGCAAAAGTGTTTTACTGAAAGCGATGCCCATTTTTCTGTTTCCCGCCGGATTTAGGGACGAGAACGTCGAATCTGGCCGGGATCCGTCTCCATCAAATCATGCAGGCTGTGCCGAAACAAGCGTAGGCCGTTCGCGGTCTGCCATGACGGGAAAACGGAGAAAACATTTCAAGGATTATTCTTCGTTGCGACGAAGTTGCTGAACATAGATAGCGTGTTCCATAGCAAGACGCTTGGTAACGCTGGGCTTGTCGAACTGCTGACGGCGGCGGAGTTCCTTGGTAATGCCGGTCTTTTCAAACTTTCTCTTGAACTTCTTGAGAGCGCGTTCGATGTTCTCGCCCTCTTTGATGGGTACTACGATCATAGTGTTGTGTGACTTTTTTTATTGTTATTACGTAATAATCTTGTCTTTTGCGAATCCGTTTTACAGAGATTCGAGGCGCAAAATTACGTAATATTGTGAAATTGCAAATAAATTTAGGGGGATTTTTTCGGTCTTCGCGCAATATTTATGCTTGAAGTGTCAGGTCGATACGACCTTTTTGGGGGAATGTGATGCGGCAAAGGTGCGGTTCTCCAAATATCCATCATTGGGTTTTGCGGTCTTGTTCCCGGCAAAGTCAGCGAACGGAATCTGACGATCTTCACATTCGCGAATGGCTTTTCGGTTATAAATCCTGCTCATTCAGTCACATAGCACGCTACGTTCCCTTATTTACAGAAGTTTTTATCCCGGAATGGACCCGAAATCCAATAAAATCGGATTTGTGGAACCTACCTTAAAATTTTGTTCTCAGGTTTGCTGCTTGGGGAAACGCTCGACGCTTGTCCCAAGTGAAAAAACTACCCTCCTTTCTTTTTGCAATTTGTCGGCACGCCTCTTTTCCACGCTTTGTGCGGAAAATCGTCACTTCTTCCGACGCGCCTTTATTTTTATAGATGGGAGCCGTGGAAAAACGACAGCCCTTGATTATCGATGTCACTCAGGCGGCTTCCGCAGGTTGCCACCTTGATTTGTTGTTGTTTCGGCCGTGAATGGCTACGCCTGCCGCGGCTTATTGCACCACGCGGCACGCACCAACGTAACGACGGGTGTAGTAGGGGTCAAGCGAGGAATCGACCTTTATGCCGCTCGAAGTGCTGGCATGTATGAATTTGAAACTGCGGTTTGTAGGGTCAACCTCCGTAACGATTCCCACATGTCCGATATTCTTCGACGAACGGCTGCCTCCGAAGAACACCAAATCGCCCTTCTTCAGACTGGCGATGTCGGAAATCCGCTCTCCTTCATTGTACTGCGCACGCGAGGAATGCGTGAGTTTGATATCGTACTGACGGAAGATGTAACTGGTAAATCCCGAACAGTCGAAACCGTCAGGCCCGCTATGTCCGCTGCGGTATCTGACGCCGATGTACTTATGCGCGGTGGCGAGGAGGTTATCGAGGAGGCTTTCCGATGCGCTCTTCAAGGAAGCCGGTGCTTCACCTTCCTGATTTTTCGCCACATTCACAAGGCTGATGGCCGCCAACTGCTGTTGGGTGCGCTCCACCTTCGCCTGCATAGGCAGCGAATCGCCGGCGATCAGTGCGGAATACTCCGTCACATCGTCCTCATATCGTGCCTGGACACCGATACTGTTCGCCGCCGCTATCCATGCGGCAACGGCCATTATCGAGCCCAGAATAAAGTTCTTAAATCTCACTTTTAGCGCTGTTTTTGTCGTATTTTTCAGAAAAACTGTTGGCAAAAGTACGATTTTTTATCCAAACGGCAAAAAATTATGCGCAGAAAACCGCCAAAAACTCCCGGCGCGCCCGTCTTCTGCCATCGGGCACAGGGGCTTTCCCATAAGATTTTACCGCATTCCCGCTGAAAGGGCATTGCGCGAACGACGTTTTCGCCTCAACTTTACCGTCCGTTTTCCGGGCATACTTTTCAGGCTGTCCGCGACTGCATCCGTCAAGCGCGGCAACCTGGATTTCCACATCCGGAGGGCGGGCTGAAAAAGTGCGGAACTTTTCAACAGGAAATGCGGAACTTCGTGCCTGATTGTTCCGATGTTTGCAAGGGAAAGTTCCGATGTTTTCCACACCATCCTGCGGAGAAGGACTCCGACTTTGCGGAAGTTGCTCGGGAAAAGACGGGAAAGCGCAAGAAAATCCTTTGCACATCTGCCACAAAACCGTATCTTTGCACTTGAAGGCTACCGCTTTCTTCCCTGCAAGCGCCCGGAAAATCCATACGAAAAAACACAACCGGACGGACACACAGACGCACGAAAGACGCGGAAACGCCACGCATCCACAGTATTTACTCCGAACAGAAACGCCCTATGAACCGACTTCTTCTTGCCTTCCTCCTGCCCGCCGGCACCATGATTGCCACAGCACAGCAACGGAACTTCGAGCCTCCCATCATGGGATGGAGTTCCTGGAACACCTATCGTGTGGACATCAATGACAGGCTTATCCGCAGACAGGCCGGGGCCATGGTGGAGTTGGGGCTGAAAGACAAGGGATACCGCTACATCAACATCGACGACGGATTCTTCGGCCACCGCGATGCCGACGGCAAAATGCACACCCATCCCGAACGTTTTCCCGATGGGCTGAAAGGAATCGCCGAACATATCCACGCCTTAGGATTGAAGGCCGGCATCTATTCTGACGCCGGAAGCAACACCTGCGGCTCCATTTGGGACAACGATGTCAATGGTGTCGGTGCCGGACTTTACGGACACGAGCACGAGGATGCCGAACTTTATTTCAAGGACTGGGGGTTCGACTTCATCAAAATCGACTATTGCGGGGCCGGACAGGAGTTGAATCTCGACGAGGAACGCCGCTATTCGGAAATCCGACGCGCCTTCGACGACGTCGGATGCGGCAACGTTTCCATCAACATCTGCCGCTGGGCGTTTCCCGGAACTTGGGCAAAGGACCTTGCGCAATCGTGGAGAATCAGCGGAGACATCGCCCCCGACTGGAATTCCGTCAAACATATCATCGGCAAGAACCTGTATCTTTCGGCCTATTGCCGCGACGGGCACTACAACGACATGGACATGCTTGAAATCGGACGTGGGCTTTCTCCGTCGGAAGAGGAGGTTCATTTCGGCATCTGGTGCATGATGTCCTCACCCCTTCTTATCGGGTGCGACCTGACAAACATCCCCGACGCCTCGCTCCGGCTGCTGTCGAACGAGGAACTGATTGCCGTCAACCAGGACCCTCTCGGCCGTCAGGCGAAGGTCATCCTGCGCGTCGGCGAGGGTTACATCCTGGCGAAAGACATCGGAAAGTTGCGGGGAAACACACGTGCTGTGGCGTTCTACAACCCTTCGGAAAGCCCGTGCGACATGGAAATAGCCACAAAAGACCTTGAACTGTCGGGAACACTGAGGGTGCGCGATTTGGTGCAGCGCCGCGACTTGCCAGACGTCCGCGACGGAATCCTCCGCGCCTGCCTTCAGCCTCACAGCGTGAAGATACTGCGAGTGGAGGGCGAAGGGCGGACGGAACCCGAAATCTATGAGGCGGAATGGGCGTATCTGCCTTGTTTCCAAGACCTTGGAAAGACGGAAAAGGACGTGTTCTACGCTCCATGCCCCGAGGCTTCGGGAGGGACAGTCTTGCAATATCTGGGCGGACGTCGCGAGAACCACGCCGTCTGGGACGAGGTTTACAGCGAGAACGGTGGGGACTATCTGATGACCATCGACTATGTTCCGCGCCCGTACAGCAAGATTGAGGTTGCCATCAACCAAGAATCGCCCATCAACATCGTCCCCGAATCGCCACGCAACGACGGACAGAAGTTGGCATCGACAACCGTGCGTGTCCGCCTCAACCCCGGCTTCAACCGCATCACAATGGGGAATGCCTACGGCTGGACGCCTGACATCGACTGCTTCAGGCTCAAACGTCTCGCGCGGTAAAGCCCTCCTCCTACCCCCTTATGCTATGATATGGATGGTGGGAACAGACAGACTTTGATACGAAAAATGCGCTGACTGCAAACGGAATGTCCCCATCTGTCACCTAAAAAGATTGTAAATCCTTTTCGGGCAAAAGGCTGAACCGACGAATCAGCATTGCCGTTTACAGCACAAACACAAAGGCTTCCAGACGCCATCATGCGGCAGCGTCTGGAAGCCTTACGCGCTTTTGTACAGGAATGTCCGTCAACGGGCGGCAATGCACTCAATCTCCACACGGGCACCCTTCGGGAGGGTCTTCACGGCAACGGCGGAACGTGCGGGGAAGGGAGCGGAGAAAAACTGGGAATAGACCTCGTTCATCTCGGCAAAATCCGCCATGTCGGCAAGGAAGACGGTGGTCTTCACAATGTCGGAAGGCTGGAAACCGGCCTCGGCAACAATGGCGAAAAGATTCTTGAGGGACTGGGTTGTGAGTTCCTTTATGCCGCCTTCGGCAAATTCTCCTGTGGCGGGATTGATGGGAAGTTGTCCGCTGACGAACAGCATATTACCGGCAACGACAGCCTGGCTGTACGGACCGATGGCGGCAGGAGCGGCGGCAGTGGATACGGGTTTGTTCATGGTTTGGGGAATGAATGATGGTTATATAATATTTATATTGTGTAGTATGTAATATCCATTTGTGCAGTAAGCGAATGAAATCAGGCGGAATTCATATTGTTTATGTGCCAAATTCCATTCCGCACATTCAGTTATGGCGGGTTCTATAAATCACCAACGCACATATTATTTATTGCATAGAGGGGCGCGTTTTGCCGCCCTTCGGAAACAAAAGGATGCGGAGATGTCACCCGAAGAAAAGGTAAGCGATGCCGATGGCAGCGACGACGCCGGCAAGATCCGCCAACAAACCGGCGGCGACCGCATGGCGCGTATAGCGGATTCCCACGCTTCCGAAGTAGACGGCAAGGATGTAGAAGGTGGTATCTGTGGAACCCTGGAAGATGCAACTCAGACGTCCGACAAAACTGTCCGCACCATAGGTGGTCATTGCATCGACCATCATGCCGCGTGCACCGGAACCGCTGAGGGGTTTCATGATGGCTGTCGGCAAAGCCCCCACCCATTCCGCATCAAATCCCAATGCGGAGACACTCCATTTGAGGCCGTCGATAAGGAAATCCATGGCGCCGCTGGCACGGAACACGCCAATGGCTACAAGAATGGCCACAAGATAGGGGATAATCCTTACGGCCGTGTCGAAACCGGTTTTGGCACCCTCGATGAACGACTCGTAGACATTCACCCGTTTTCGCAGGGCGGCGAGGATGAAAGCAATGATGATGGTAAAGAGGATGACGTTCGCCGAGGTGGTTCCCACGCGTTCCATCATCACATTGTCCAAACATGAGAAACCGTAAATGACGCCTGCCATGGCCAAAGTGACGCCCCCCAGGGCGAGAAGCAGCGTACGGTTGAGCAGATTGATGCGCTGAAAGAGGCTCGTCACCACGATTCCGGCAAGGGTGGAACAGAAGGTGGCGAGAAGAATGGGGATGAAAATGTCGGTAGGGTTCGCCGCTCCCTGCTGCGCACGATAGACCATGATGCTCACGGGAATGAGGGTCAGTCCGCTGGTGTTCAGCACAAGGAACATGATCATGGCGTTCGACGCCGTGTCCTTTTTGGCATTCAGTTCCTGCAAGCCCTCCATCGCCTTCAAGCCCAAGGGCGTTGCGGCATTGTCAAGGCCGAGCATGTTGGCGGAGATGTTCATGAAAATGCTGCCGACAACGGGATGCCCTTCGGGAACCTCCGGGAAAAGGCGCTTGAAAAGCGGACCAAGCAGGCGCGCCAAGGCGTTCACCACCCCACCGCGCTCACCGACTTTCATGATGCCCATCCAAAGGGTGAGCACACCGGTAAGGCCCAAAGATATCTCAAAGGCCGTACGTGCCGTATCGAATGTGGAGGACATGATGGCGGGAAACACCTCATAGTCTCCCATAAACACCAGACGCACGACGGCGATGGCAAAGGCAATCAGGAAGAATGCCACCCATATATAATTCAGTACCATAGCAGGATTGTTGATGACAAGACCGGAAAAACGGTCGTCAGATGTTTGTTCTTGAAGGGGAAAAAAAGGATGCCCATAGATGGATTGTGCCGTGTTCGGCCTAATCTTCTCCCACCTTCACCACATGGGCACCACGCAAAGTCAACCGGCGTTTGTCCATCAGTTGCAGGAGATTCTCCACCACCACCTCGCGCGGATATGGCAGTTCGTAGAACTCCCGCACCTCATGTTCGCGTCCATCCCCGATAATGTCCATTATGATTTGCCGAATATCCGGCATCTCGGATGGGGTCGCCGCCCCCTGTTCCGCAAAGGCTTTGCAGACATCACACCTGCCACATGCCGTGGAACCCGGCGTCTCTCCGAAGTAGGATATCAGTTGATGGGAACGGCAGACATTGTCCGTGCGGATGTAGCGCGCCATGGAGGAGTAGCCCACCAACTGACGTTTGTAGCGGTATTCATAGACCTCGGGGGGGAAGGCAAGGTGTTCCTTCTCCACCCTTCGTTGGAGAAATCTGATGGAAGGCGTGGTCTTGCGGGGGATAAAATGCAGAATCCGCCGGCGGCTAAGGGAGAGCAACGCCTGGTAGACCTCATGTTCGGTACACTCGCAAATATGGGCAAGCGACTTCTCATCAACGAGGACATACTGCGAGAAGAGTCCCGGATATCTGCGGAGAAGGGCGAGCATCACGCGGTCATCAAGCGTGGAAGAGGAACGGAAACGGTAGAGTTCCTCACGGTTACAGATGAACATGACGCGCGAATGGCTGTCATCGTTGTTCACATATTCAACATATCCGGCGCCTTGCAGTATGCGTAGCGATGAATCTACCACGGTAGCCTGATGGTGAAAGGCGTGACAAAAGCGGAAAAGATCGAAATCATAGGAGACATTCTCCCCATCTCCGACCGCCAACTGGAAGAAACTTCCCAAATCCTCATAGACATCCCGGATGGTTTTCTTCAAAGGAAATCCCTCGGCACAACGCTTGGAAAGGTTGTCGATTTCCTTTCCGTCGACAATAAGTACGGCCTCCGCAGGCTCTCCGTCGCGTCCCGCGCGTCCGGCCTCTTGGAAATAGGCCTCGATAGAGTCGGGGGCATCGACATGAAACACGTTGCGGACGTCTGATTTGTCAATACCCATACCGAAAGCATTCGTAGCAACCATCACGCGGACACGGTCTTCCTCCCACATCCGCTGGCGTTCGTTGCGGTCGGCCTGCACCAATCCGGCATGATAGTACAACGCCATGATGCCCTCACTCACCAACACCTGCGCCAGTTCCTCCGTCCTCCGGCGGCTCCGGGTATAGACAATGGCGGAGCCCTCGCTGTGCTTCAACAGGTAAAGCAGCGCCTCCTGCTTGTCCTCGCCCGCGGTGGGATTGACCGTATACACGCTGTATGTCAGGTTGGGGCGGACGAAACTCATCGTGAACGTCTGCGCTCCGGCACGGAAAGAGAGGTGCTGGCAGATGTCGTCCACCACCGTTTTGGTGGCCGTTGCCGTCAGTGCGAGGACGGGAACATCCGGAAGATGACGGCGCAACTCGCGCAACCTGAGGTAAGATGGGCGGAAATCGTGGCCCCACTGGCTGATGCAATGGGCCTCATCCACGGTGATGAGCGTGACATTCATCTGCGGAAGTTTCACCAGAAACAGGTCTGTCTCCACACGCTCGGGGGAGAGATAGAGGAAATGGTAGCGTCCGAGGATGCAATTGTCCACCTCTCTCAGGATGTCGTCACGCGTCATTCCGGCATGGATGCACGTTGCCTTGATGCCGCGGTTTCTGAGGTTTTTCACCTGATCACGCATAAGGGCGATCAGAGGTGTCACAACAAGACAAAGCCCACCTTTGAGCAAGGCGGGTACTTGAAAGGCGATACTCTTGCCACCACTCGTGGGCATGAGTCCCAAAGTGTCGTGACCGGCAAGCACGCTGTCGATAATCTGTCGTTGGATGCCACGGAAACTCTTGTACCCCCACCAATACTCCAACACTTCTTCCGGCGTGGCATCAGGTCCTGGAGGCGGATTCTTCTCCGTCTCCTGCGGTGTTTTTTCTCCCAAAGTGCCGTCAAGTTCCGCCCTTACACCGTCTTCCGTAGGGAAAGGCACGCTTTCACTCCCGTCGTATACGGCATTTCCGGCACAATCCGCCAACTGCGCCAGAGAAAGAGGAAACTCTTCTTCCAAGAATTCTTCGTCGTTATACATAAATCTGTCGGGAAAGAAACAGCCATAGGTGGAAAGAAGCACCTTCCATCCTACGGATACTTTTCATCAAAGTTGGTGGACAAGGCTGATTTGTGACGGCTTCCGCATCTTTATATGCGGGCTCGCTGAATTACAACCGCAAAACTTCATCTGTCGCTTTGCGGAACACGTCTGGCCGGCATTCGACCTTTTCATACGGAAATGCCGTACCTCCGTCCCGGGCAATTCACTCACAGGGGCGGATATCCTCAATCTGCAACTGGATTTCCCCGCGCTTGTGGGAGTTCTCCTCTACGTTGTAGCAGATGTCAAATGCGCGTCGTGTCTTGATGTACCGCGCCTGACTTGACTGTCCGAACGCGATGCCGTTCATGATATTGTTCGACTTATTGTCGACGAGTTCCAGTTTGATGTGCTCCTGACCACGGCCCACCACCTTCGAAGTTCCGTAATCATAGACACGGTAGGTGCAGAACGACGGACGCTCATTGCCGGGTCCGAAGGGGGCGAAACGCTTCAGTTGCTTATAGAAATCGTAGTTGATGTCGCGGAAATCGAGCACACCCGTAATGTCGAGCATCGGCTTTGTCTGCTCGTCACTGATGTGTTCCTCGACGTAAGCCTCGAAGCGGCGTGCGAATTCCTCCACATGCTCCACCTTGATGCTCAGTCCCGCGGCATAGGTATGTCCGCCAAAATTTTCAAGGATGTCGGCACAACTCTGAATTGCTTTGTAGATGTCGAAGCCATTTACGCTACGTGCGGAGCCGGTTGCCACACCTTCGCATCGCGTAAGCACGACTGCGGGCCGGTAATACAGTTCAGTCAGACGCGAGGCCACAATACCGATGACGCCCTTGTGCCATGCTTCGTTATAGATGACTATGGCGCGCCGGTTTTCAAGTCCCGTCATCTGCTTCACCTGTTCCGTGGCCTCCTCCGTCATTTGGCGGTCAAGGTCCTTGCGCGCCTCGTTATAAAGATTGATGTGCGACGCCAGTTCCTGTGCCGTAGCATAGTCCTGCTCCACAAGAAGTTTCACGGCTTCCTTGCCGTTCTGCATACGTCCGGAGGCGTTCAGGCGGGGTCCGATCTTGAAAATGATGTCGTTCATCGTCAATTCCCTGTCGCCAAGTCCGCAACTTTCCACGATGGCCTGCAATCCGATGGTGGGACAACTGTTGAGCCTGCGCAGACCATGGTGGGCCAAAATGCGGTTTTCGCCCATGATGGGCACGATGTCCGAGGCGATGCTGACGGCACAAAGGTCGAGCATGTCCCCCAACTGGTTGAATTCTATGCCGTTGTTGCTGGCAAAGGCCTGCATGAACTTGAAGCCGACGCCGCAGCCGGAAAGGTGGGTATAGGGATAATGGTTGTCACGACGTTTGGGATTCAGGATGGCAACCGCCTCGGGAAGCCGCTCGTCAGGCACATGATGGTCGCAGATGATGAAGTCGATTCCCATGGACTTTGCGTATGCCACCTCATCGACGGCTTTGATGCCGCAGTCGAGGACAATGATGAGTTTCACGCCCGTTTCCGCAGCAAAGTCAATGCCTTTTTCGGAAACGCCATAACCTTCTTCGTATCTGTCGGGGATATAGTAGTCCACATTCTTATAGAACTTGCTGATAAACTTGTAGACCAATGCGACAGCCGTGACGCCATCCACGTCATAATCGCCGTAAACCATGACACGTTCGTTGCGACGTATGGCAAAATTCAGGCGGTCAACGGCTCTTTGCATGTCATTCATCAGAAAGGGGTCGTGGAGTTCCGTCAGTTGCGGGCGGAAGAAACGCCGTGCCTCGCCGACATTGAAGATACATCGCTCGCGAAGCATCCGTCCGAATACAGGATGAATGCCAAGCGCCTCGGCAAGACGTTGGGATTCGACGCTCTCTTCCGGCGTCAACGGTTCATAATTCCACTGGTATATCATGGGGCAAGTAGGGGATTATCGATGTGCATTCCGGCACACATACAACAACTTTTAGATGGCAAAGTTAACATTTTTCCACGAAAGCGTGCCGTTCAGGCGCATGAAAATTACAAAGAGCCCTCACTTTTTGTCAACGTCTGCCCGACATACGCCTCCAATGCCGCGTTTTTGCGGTAAAAATTTGCCGCAATCCATACTTTTACATAACTTTGCCGAGGATTAGACACCCGCATTCTACGGATGTATTGTCAGGATTGTCTGACGACGATGACAGGCCTTTCACCGCCCGTCACCCGAGTTTTTATGGCGGTGGACAACAGAATCCATCGGAGGGCGGCAAAGCACAAGCCGCAAACACCAAAGGTTTTGCCCGCAAACATCAAAGGTTTCGCCCGCAAACATCAAAGGTTTTGCCTGCAAACATCAAAGGTTTTATCCGCAAACATCCATAGGATTTACGCTGACCCCATAGAGAATCCAATTAAAGTCAAACCTTTTTCAAATACTTCTCAAAAAAACACCATGGCCCAAACGGAATTCAAGGACGTACGACCCGCGAATGAGAACATCCGTTTCTCGGAAAAAATCGGTTACGCCCTCGGTGACGCTGCTGCCGGCGGCATCACATGGAAGGTGATGTCCATCGCTTTTCCACTCTTCTTCACCAACATTTTCGGACTCACCGTTGCGGACACTGCGACGCTGATGCTGATTGCCCGCCTCTTTGATGTTGTCACCGACCCCCTGATGGGCAGTCTTGCCGACCGCACACAGTCGCGCTGGGGCACCTATCGTCCGTGGCTCATCTATGGCGCCATCCCACTCGGTCTGGTCTTCGCCCTCCTGCTTTACACCCCGGAATTCGGACCAATGGGCAAGCGGATATGGGCCTATACCCTCTATTTGACGATGATGGCGGTCTACACAGCCGTGAATGTCCCCTATGGTTCGCTGCTCGGCGTGATGACTTCTGACGACAATGCCAAGAACCAGTTCTCGTCATACCGCATGGTCGGTGCCTATGCCATGGGCTTCATCACCCTGCTTTCCTTCCCCTATCTTCAAAAGATGGTGGGCGGAAGCGACGCTCATCAGTATGCCGTCCTCGGTGCCGCCCTCGGTGCCGTCGCCGCTTTGATGACCCTGGCCTGCGGACTTCTGACCAAAGAACGCTTGAAACCCATCCGCGCGGAGAAGTTCTCCCTGAAACCTTTTGCCGACCTTTTCCGCAACGCCCCCTGGATTTACCTCACGCTCATCGGTATCTGCAGCAATTTCTTCAACGGTTTCCGCTACGCCGTCGCGGGCTATATGCTCACTTATTGCCTTGGAGGCGAGGTCACCGTCAGCGGTCTTATCATCAACTATACGGTGTTCATGACCTTCGGTGAGGTAACCTGTATGATTTTCGGCGGCCTTTCACCGAAATTCACCGAACTGGCAGGCTCGAAAAAGAGGGCATTCATGTGGTCGGCCATCATCTGTATCGTCACCTCCATCTGCTTCTTCTTCGTCCCGATGGACCCCAAATACATCTGGGTTATGGTGGCCATTGTCATCCTGACCTCCATCGGAATCGGCTTCTACTCCCCACTTCTCTGGTCGATGTACGCCGATGTGGCTGACTATGCTACGGAAAAGAACGGAACATCCTCCACAGGTCTCATCTTCTCCTCCGGAACCATGTCGCAGAAGTTCGGCTCTGCCATTTCCGGAGCCCTCGTCGCCCTCCTGCTGGGTATTGCAGGTTTCGTTTCCGGCACCAATGCCGACGGCCAGACAGTGGTGACCATCGCCCCCGAGAATATGGACGGCGTGAAGAACATGATCTGGATGCTCTTCTCCCTCTTCCCTGCATTCATCGCCGGCATCATGCTCCTTTTGGTATACCTTTATCCTATCAAGAAATAAACGCGGACGGAAGGACTCTTGCCCTTCCTCCAACATTAAGGTGGGTTTTATAAATTACCACCATCAATCATTATCGTTGTCCTGTGGGTTACGTTTTGCCGTTCCATGCTCCCTTCCCGGTTCGGAAGGGATACACAATCCGGCAAGACCAATTTATAGAGCCCACTTTTAACCAACAATATCCATTATGCAACCTATTCCTTGGCAAGATCGCCCCGCCGGATGTTCCGACGTTGTATGGCGATACTCTGAAAATCCCATCATCGACCGCTACTCCATTCCTTGCAGCAACAGCATCTTCAACAGTGCCGTCGTACGTTTCGGCGACGCTTTCGCCGGTGTTTTCCGCTGCGACAACAAACGCGTGCAGATGAACATCTTCGCAGGATTCTCGAAAGATGGCGTACATTGGGAAATCAACCACGAACCTATCCAGTTCAAGGCTGCGCCCGGATGCGATCCCATCGTGGCAGAACACCTCTACAAATACGACCCCCGCTGCGTCTGGATCGAGGACCGCTATTGGATTACTTGGTGCAACGGCTTCGGAGGATGCCCAACCATCGGCGTAGGATACACGTTTGACTTCAAGGAATTCTACCAAGTCGAGAACGCTTTCCTGCCCTTTAACCGCAACGGTGTGCTGTTTCCCGAGAAGATCAACGGCAACTACATGATGTTCAGCCGTCCTTCTGACAGCGGACACACACCTTTCGGTGACATTTGGCTGAGCCAGTCGCCCGATATGACGTTCTGGGGCAAGCATCGCCTCGTCATGAAGCCCACTCCATTCCCCGACAGCGCATGGCAATGCACGAAGATCGGTGCCGGTCCCGTCCCCGTAAAGACCGAGGAAGGATGGCTCGTCTTCTACCATGGTGTCATCACCACATGCAGCGGATACCGCTATTCGATGGGCGCGGCATTGCTCGACCTCGAGGATCCCTCAAAGGTTCTCTACCGTTCCATGGAATATCTGCTCGCACCTGCCACACAATACGAACTCGACGGCGACGTTCCCGCAGTATGTTTCCCCTGCGCCACCCTCACCGAAGGCGACAAATGCACCATCTACTACGGTGCCGCCGACACCTGTGTCGCCATGTGTCACTGCTATATCAGCGAGGTTATCGAATGGCTTAAGAAGCAATAAACGCCGGTTTAGGAAGCGATAAAGCCTGAATGTCGCACGGAACGGGGCGACGGTTTCCGCACCGGAGGACGCCAAGTCCCGACGTTCCGTACAATAACACCAACCCTCCACATCGCAGAAGCCCGAAAAGGGAACTGCCATGTGGAGGGTTTCTTTATGCACTTTCCTCAACTTTCTCTGCGTTCTTTCCTCAAATCTCCGATGAAAGAACATTGAAACATCCCCGAAAACACGAGAGAAGTTCTTTGAAATTACAAAGGAAAGGGCTTCGAAAGGACAAGAGTATTTCTTCAAAAGAATGCAAGAATTTCATTGAAATCACAAGAAATTTTCCTTGAAATTACAAGAGATCTTCCTTAAAATTACAAAGATAAAACTTCGTAAGCACGGGGAAAGAGGGACAGGGATGCGGCTTAAAGTTTGACGGTATACGTCAACAAGAGGCCACGGGGAATGGTCAACAGCAGGTTATCACCGCGACTTTCGGTGTAGCCTTGCGCGAAACAGTATTCGGTAAGGACGTTTCCGAAGTCGTAGACATTGTAGGATTGGGCGGTCAACTGCATATCATGCCCTCCCCAACGCCACGACAAGCGTGCATGAAGGTCGATGTGGAAGATGGCGCTTTCGCGACATCCGAAATTGCCGTCCGTAGGATTGATGCCACGTGTGCAGAGGGGGATGACGGTGACATCGCGGTGACTGGCGGAAAGTGTGGTCTCCGTGTTGAGGAAGGTTCGGTAAAGTTGTATCGGTTGTCCGTCGGTCCAACTGGCGGTTCCGCCGATGGCGAAATTCCGCGTGGCGTTCCAGAGCAGTACGATGCGGGCAATGTAGGCACGATCCTGGTCGGTGCGCCCCACGGCAGGCGAACTTCCGTCAAGATTCTGCAACACGCTGAGCGTAGAAGGCAGGGCCGTCGTCTCCGAAAGACTGCAAAAATCGTTCACAGCGGGGCCTGTTCCCAACGGCGAGACGTTGGCACCGATCATCGAATGCCACGAAAGGCTGAAATAGAGGCGGCTGCCGTGATAGGCATATTGCGTAATCTGCGACAGATAGTACGGACTGCTCTTCAGCCCCTTCCCCATAAGGTCGGAGGAAAGATGGGCGATCTCATAACTTTTCGCGCCGGGCGTGACGAAATATACGGGAAGTTCCGCCCGCGTCGTCTGCCATTCCTCCGCCATCTCCGGCGTTACCGTAGCGTCGCCCCAGACACCCTGACCCGAGATACCGCCGGAAAACGAGGTGTGCCACGTATGATAATACTTGCGGATCAGTTGTAGCGCCAGGATTTCGTGGCGTCCGAAACGGGCACGGATGGGAATGCTGAGGGTAAAGTACGAAGGTTGCCACAGGTTCGAGGCGTAATGATGCGATGAACCTCCGGTGGTGGAGAGCAAAGTGGCGTAGTCCGCCTTCTCGGGCGACCGCGTTTCGGTGGCGGATGTTGCGTAGACCTTGCCGTTAAGGTAGCGCGAACTCATATAGCGCATCGTCTCTACGTTGTACGTCATGCGGCTATGGGAGAGTTGGACACCCAATGTCAGCCACTTCCAGGGGCGTGCCTCAAGGTCGAAAAGCGCCTCCAGATTGGGCGTCACCTTGGAATTTGTCCTCATCAACATGCCGTCGAGACTCATGCCCAACGCACCTTTGAGGCGCAGACGCCGGTCGAGGTATTCGCGTTGTGCCTCCAATGTGAAGGTGTTTTCCAGCAAAGCCCCCGCAAAGGCCCGGCTTTCCCAGTCGTAACGGTAGAGGGCGGTGGGAGCAACCTCGCCACAATGTTGCAGATAGACAAGGTTCGACCACGTCTTCTGCCGGGGTGAGAAGGCGAGAAGGCTGTTCCAGACATCGGCATTGAAGGAGAGCCACGGCGTAATCCCCCGTCTGGCGGTCAGCGCCCACGATATTTCGTGGTGCGTACCCTCGGCTATCCAGGGTTCCAACGCCTCGCCGTCCTGGTCGGCAACGTTGCGCGAAAATTCCGGATTGCGGCGTTCCTGGCGGTTAAGTCCCCATGTCAGTCCCGTCGTGAGCGTGCTGCGGCTGCGGTTCCTCTGACCATAGAGGGTGAGGGCTGCGGTCAGCGTCTGCGGTTGCTCGTCGCGGTTGAACCCGTATTCCGAAAGTCCGTCATCCTTTCCTTTGACCGCGGCGAAATATCCTGCGCGGGAAAATCCCCGGGGAGACGGAAGTTCGCCATCGAGTTGCACCTGAAAATAGCGCGCGGAATACAGGGGAAAGGCGTCATACTGCCCATCGACATCGTATTGGGGTAGGCGTCTGCAGCCGGCATTCACAAAGAGTCGCTGGCGATATCCCCCCACTTCGGTGGCGACATCCAGACTTCCTGCCGCCCGGATGTGCTGCCTGGCGTCCTCGGTGACGGCTTTGTGCAGACCTTCCACGCCGGTTCCGTGGAAAAGATGCACGATTCCTTCGGTCGTAGGATTGATGCCGCCGAGATTTCCAAAGTTTCCCGTGAGGCTGAGATAGGCAGTTTCGGCGGTGTCTGCCGTGAAATGGAGGGCGGAACGCAGCGGATCGATGCGCAAATGCTGATGTTCCATGTTCAACATATAGGGCGACATGCCGGAAGTGAGGCGGAGATTGGTGCGCATGCCGTTCATATAGTAGCGGTTTTGCCGGAAACTCTGTCCGTCGACCGAAAAGATGAGTCCGTCAGCGTCGCTCCACCGGCCGGTATGGTTGCCCTGATAGACGACATGTGGGGAGATTCCCTGCAGATAGGTCACAACATCGGAGGTGTGAAGGCGGTCGGCGAAGAAGGCTGCGCTGCAACTGTCGTGCTCCATCACCGTCTGTGCCTGCACCGGCATCGCGAGAACCGACAGCCAGAGGGGGATGGAGGCGACGAGAGCCGCCAAGGTTTCCAGCGGACGCTTGTACTTCCAGCGGTTGTGGGTCCAAAGCCAATGGGCGGGGTCTTCCTTGATGCTGGCCTCCATCATCCGCATATACCGCTCGGTAATGGGGAAGGGGCCGTCGCCATCCTCGGGGATTCTGTGGTAAGTGGCCTGATAATATCCCCTGCGCACACGGCGGACATCGAGGTAATAGTAGACGGCTCCGATACGCTGGCCTATGGTCTCGGCACCCGTAATCACGGGGGTGTCGTGGTTGAGCCACGGCATCCAATGGTGGATGGTCTTGGGACGCTGGTCGGCAATGAAGCCCATAATGACCTTGCGTCCCGCACGAATTTGGGTAAGGATGAAGCGGAAGGTCTCCTTCATCGCCACATTCCGGGCGCCGCACTTCTCACGGTTTTGGGTGAAGATGCGGTCGAGCACCTTGTTGTGGAGGGGATGATAGACCTGCGAAGGGGTGCATTCGGGGGAGAATTTCGCGCCGAGCACCGACACCCATTCCCAGTTGTTGAAGTGTCCGAGGTAGACAACACACATGGATTTGCCGCTCTCCAGAAACTCCCGCTCCACATTTTCCGTGCCTATGATTTGCATGTGACGCTCGATGTCCTCCACACTCATCGTCAAATGCTTGATAAGTTCCACGATATAGTCGCAGAACCAATGGTAAAATCCGGTTTCTATGGCGCGAAGTTCGGCATCGTCCTTCTCGGGAAAGCACTCCTTGATGCTCGTCCGCACGAGTCGGCGGCGGTAACGCAGGACATGGCGCACCAAAGGATAGAGGATGAGGTCGGAAATGCCGTACAATATCCACCAAGGCAGGAGCGAAAGGGGATACCACACGGCCAAGACAAGGTAATATTCAATGGTTTTCAGCATGGATGTCAGTATTTTGCCGTGCAAAATTAAAGGAAAAGCGGGGATTGGGCAAAAAAAACGGACAGGATGTCGGTAGTTTTGGATAAAAACCTTAACTTTGCCTAATATGACGCGTACCGACGGAGGCAAAAAGAACGGCGGAAACGCTCCGGAGGAAACGGATAGCACGTTTTCCGTTTTCGGAATTTGAAGCCGGACAGCCCGCACCGGACCGACCGTCGTCCGCACCTTCTTCCCCACGGACGCGCCGGATTCCGCCACGACATCCCGCCGCCCGCACAGAAAAGCCCCCAGATCCTTCCCCGTCATCACGCCACTCCACTCCCCCACCCTCAACTTCCTTCCACCATGATTTCCGCCACTCATATATATAATAATATAATATTGGCTATCGCCATCGCGTTGTTTCCGGCTTTTTCCGCCCACGCCCAGACCACCCTGCACCATACCGACCGCACGGAATCCACGCACATCGGACCCTCATACTTTGGTCCGAATGCCTTTCCGGTCCCTGATATGTTGGACGATGCCGTGAGCCGCGAACTGGAAATCAAGGTTCGGGGCGACTGGTTCCGCGGCGATTTCGGCGACCATACGGGGAGCCTAATGGCCAGCATCCGCGTACCCCTCTTCACCTCGCGCGCGAACCTGGTGGTGTGGATGCCCGTCATCGAGGGCTATCATCTCTCCACCCGCTGGATGGAACATGCGCCGGTCGACCCTTCAACACCGCGTAGGGGAAGTGCCGTCGGCACGCTGTTTGCCAGCACGGACATCCTGCTTATGCGCGAAAACCACCGACGTCCCGCCATGGCGGTGCGGGCAGGAATCAAGACGGCATCCGAGGACGACTGGACGACAGCACGCTATTATGACTGTCCGGGATACTTCTTCGACATGTCGTTTGGCAAGGATTTTGCATTGGAAAATCCGACATTGAAGGCGTTGCGCATCGGCATCAGCGGCGGATTCCTTTGCTGGCAGACCGACAATGCACGGCAGAACGATGCCACCATGTACGCGCTGAAAGCCACGGCAAGATTCAAGCATGTCAACCTCACACAGGACATTCGCGGATACTTCGGCTGGGAGAAGGACGGCGATTGTCCGGCGGTGATGAAAACCACCATCGAAGGACGCATCAAACGCTTCACACCTTTTGCGGAATACCAAAAGGGGCTTCACGACTACCCCTTCCAACAATTCTCAATAGGATTGAAGGCAAATTTTGACATCTTATCAAAGCAACGGCGCCCGAAAAAATGAAGTTTTCGCGCATTTTTCCCCTTTTCCCCTTGACAAGGGTGAAGAAAAATCTAATTTTGCAATGTCTAAGATAGCAAAAAAGACAGTAAACCAACACAGAAATATCACCTGACACCACGTCGGGAGACCGCGATTCCAAACGGGTTTCACGGCCTGGGTAAAAAGAAAGATAGGATAAACAACCCAAAATCTGCTCTCCACAGAATGGAGCAGTCACAGTATTAACCGCGCTGAGCCCCGCCCCCCTCACACCGCTTTACAGCACTTTGTGAGCGGGAGTTGGAGCAAGGCACATTAAAAATGTGGAAATTATGAACGAGAAAAGAACTATTGACCAGTTGCGCTACCGCATCAAGCGTTACAAGGAAATGGGAAATGGCGCCATGTGCCAGGACCTTCTCATTGAACTTAACCAGATGTTGGCCGCCAACAAATGACACCATCCCATCTCATCTTCCACAGATGAGTATGGCATCCTCCGATTTCAGACCTTGTGATGGCAGAGCATTCCGCTCTTCCAACCGAGGTTTCTGAATGACAACCTACGATGTGTTGCCGACTATGCAACACCATTGACAGCAGTATCACTTGTAAAAGTGATTGTAGAATACCCGTAACATCAACATATCATTTCGGCGTGCAGAGGATTCTGCATGCCGTTTTTTTGTACCCTTTGTGGAACTTTCCGGCCACCTTCCGAGGAAAACTTGTCAGGTTTTCAGATATGCAAATGGCAGGAAAACGGGCATTTCCCTCCTCCGGCCCTAAAGGTGTCGGCATGAAACGCTGCATCTCCCCGCTCCCGAAAAGCATTCTTCCGGCGTTGCCGACGCGCACGTCAAACGCAAAATCCCCTGCCGACAGGGTGTGACGGAAGGGGATTTCAGCAGAATATGCGGAAATCGCGGATGCTTACAGCCGCATGGATTTCACCCCATGCGGGTTCAACAATCAGTTTTTGCAGACTTAAAGTGCGATGATAATTTACAGTATCCGCCTATATCGCAACAGATGCCGTCGGTCAGCCCCTCATTTCCCGGCGAGTTCGCGCACCATCTTGTCGGCGAAAAGCGGAGGATAGCAGGTGTTGACATCGTCGATGCAGCACGCGGGGGTAAGATGAAGGGCATTCAAAGCGCAGCAGAAGTCGGCCACACTGACGCTCCGCGCGTTCGGAACGTCAAGCCCTGCTGCCTTCATCACGTAATCGAGCGCGTCGTCGTGCAGAAGAATGGGTTGGAAGGCGCCGTCCGCCGGACGCAAGGCACCGGCATTGAAGATGGCCGCCACGGCAGGAAGAACCAGAAAGCGCGAGGTGGATTCCTGACGCTCATTGCAGCGCGCCACGAAATCCTCAAGCGTAGGAACACCCTCGCCCCAAGCATCGCCCTGCCAACCGTAGGGAGTGAACAGACTTTCGCTACCCGCAAAACCGAAGGCACGGAGGATTTCCACCGTCTGCGGCGCTGTTGACGCGGGGGAAACGCCATCGAGGGTCAGGAGAATGCCGCGCACCTGCTCCATTTGCTGGCGAAGGCTGCGCACACTGGCGGAAAGCACCATGTTCTCGCTTTGAAGTCGCGTCAGCGAAGCCAGCACATCCTCGGTATTCGCTACGCCGGCGCTGAAAAAACCTTCGTAGACTGGCGTCGGCGACGGCTGGTTTTGGGCGTGGAGAGGAGCGGATTTCATCGCCTTCCAGTTGGGGTCTCTGACGAAATCCAGCAGGTCAACTCCCGTGAAGTTACAGAAATCGCACACCATTTGCGCGCGGACGGTGAAGCGGACAGTCAGCCATCGCCATATACAGGACGCCGTGACGCCCAGGGCATCGTGGACATTCTTGCGGCCCTTCCTTGCACATGCCGTCTGATAGACGCGGCGGAAAGCATCGACGTTCAACTTCACCTCGCGCCAATCGCCCTGATAGACAATGTCATCGACGGACATCAGCGGCTCGGTCTCCGTATCTTTGCGGATGAGGTAACGGATGGGGATGTGCCAATGGTTGGAGATGGTTACCAGATCGCTGAGCAGCATACGGTTGAAGAAGGTCATGCGCTGCGGCCATACTTGGTTATGTGAGAATGTCTCCTCAGAAAAACGGCGTTGGGAGAGCCCCAACATTTTGTGGAGCCTACGGATAAGGTCTTCGTTAACGACGAACATAAGATTATTCTATTTATAAGTAAGGCTGATTCATCTTTTATACTTCCGGCTTGTTATTCCCGACCATATAGTACGAAACCGTCAAAAAGACATCGGCGTTTTAAGCATAAATTGATTATGGACACTTACTTTGCGATTAAAAAATTTCCGCGAAATTACGATTTTCTTCCGAAAAATTAAGGATAATCACAGCATTTATTACGTCTAATATCGAAGGAATTACGCGAAACAGCCTCTTCCCCGACATGGAAAGCCCATTGCAGCCCGTACCATCCTACGCATTCTGCATTGAAGCCTTCCGTACTACGCATCGAAGTACTCGGAACTTTCTTTTGTAAACCTCCGTACTTTCGGGCAGAAACATCCGAACTTTTCAATGCAAACCTCGGAACATTCCGCCACGAAGATCCGCTATTTTGTGGCGTCATCCCGCATGCCGAAACGGCAGATACCTGTGCTTCCATATCAGGGACACGGCTTTTTACGGCGGATTTCTCCGCTGGAACAAATAAAAACTGCACAGAACCTTCACGGAGGAAAGCCTGTGCAGTATAAGGTTTTGCTGTCAGCAGAGCCGGAGATTACGGCCTGCCGCAGGATTTAATTAAAGGTTGGGATTGTCGTTCTTCCAATCTTCAACTGCGGGAATAATGCCAAGCGAGATGATTTCATCGCGCATCTTCTGCAGATGTTCGTAAGAAGCGGCCAGAGATGCCATTTCTTCGGGGGTGCCTTCGGGGGCGGTGAAGTGAACACCATCCTTGTCAATGACGGTAGGCATAGCCATCATCACATTCTTGAAGCCGCACTTATCGCAGTTGACATAGCATCCTGCGGGCCAGGTGAAGGGCTCTCCGCCCATAGCACCTTCGATCATCTTCACAGCCTGATAGGCAGGACTCTGGAAAGAAGAACGGCCACGGAGTTTGATGATGTTGGAACCTCCCTGGATGGTCATGTGCTTAATCTCTGCCCAACGCTCGTCGCTGAGGGGAAGTTCAGCGAGAGGCTTGCCGTCAACCATTGCCTTTGAAGCGAAGACTGCCATCTGTTCGCCGTGGCCACCATAGGTGTAGGCGTTGGTAACCTTGTCCTGCTGAACGCCGAACTCCTGAGCAAGTTGCTGCTGCAGGCGGGTAGAGTCGAGGGCGGCAAGGGATGTCAGTTGGTTGGGCTTCAAACCGGAGTGGATCAAAGCGGTGAGGGCAGTAACGTCAGCAGGGTTGAAAATCACCACAACATGCTTCACATCGGGGCAATACTTCTTGATGTTTTCACCGAATTCTGCGGCAATCTGGCAGTTACCTTTGAGGAGGTCCTCACGGGTCATGCCATCCTTACGGGGAGCGCCACCGGATGAAATGATATACTTTGCTCCGGTAAATGCTACCTCGGGGTCAACAGTGTAGGAGAGATTCGCTCCGGGAAAAGCACAGTGACACATCTCATCGTACACGCCATGTACGCCGGGTTCATAGATATCGTACAGGCAAATGTTAGGGGTGAGACCGAGCATCAGGACGCTCTGAACCATGTTGGAACCGATCATTCCACCAGCACCAACAATCACAAGTTTGTCTTCAGTAAGAAAAGCCATTGGATTATAATATTTAGAGGGTTATTGTTTCTGTCGTTTCTGACGGGTGTTTTTCAACATCATTCCCAGAATGCGGGCGAAATCCTTCAGGAAATCCGCGACGGTTTCCGCATGGTTCCGCCACCTTTTTCCCGACCGTCGGAGAGGCTTCTCCGCATCGTCAGAGAGGACTTCCGGACACTTGCCGTGCATTCTGCGGGTATTTACGTGCCAAAATTACAAATAATTTCTACACAATGCGCTATTTTGTGCCGTTTTTTTCGCAAAGGTGGGCGTTTTTGTCCTTCTTTTCCGTGGGAAATGTCGGAAAAAGCAACTTTTCACCCTGGCTTTCGACGGGATGGAAGGGCGGAAGGAGGGGTGGGAACGAAGGGATAAGACGGCGGAAGACGGAGTGGAGAAATAGCGAAGACGGAGCGGAAAGACGGCGAAGACATTGGACAGGAAGGAGCATCCTGCGGAGGTTTTCCGCGGACATCACCGCACGGACCACCGCTGACTACCGCCCGAGGGCATCGAGGAAGGCGATGACGTCGTCGGGGACCTCCGCCAAACTGGTGGCGCCATGACGGAGCAGGAAGTCGCGGTCGCGGAATCCCCAGAGGACGGAGACGCAGGGTATGCCGGCATTCCGCGCAGTAAGGATGTCGACCTCGCTGTCGCCGACGTAGAAGGTGTCCGACGCCTCAGCCCCCAACGCCTGCATGGCGGCATGGAGCATGGCGGGGTCGGGCTTGCGGGCCACGCCTTCGCGCTCACCGATGGCCACGTCCATCCATTCCGAAAAGTAGGCGTCGCGGAGTTCTGTGACGCCGGCCTGCAACTTATTGCTCACAACGGCGAGCCGGCAACCACGGCGCCGGAGGGCATCGAGCATGGAGGCTATGCCGGGATAGAGGCGCGTGCAGTCGCGGCAATGCGCCACATAATAGCGTTTGAATTCGGCGAAAACGGCATCGAACAACGGATGCAGCGAACCGTCGGGGAGGGAAAGTACGGGATGTTTCACCCACGTTTTGCCCCCGTCGGGCGACAAAGGCTCGTGGACAGCACGGAGCATCAGGCGGCGAACGCCGTTCCCCACCATCTGACGCACCTCACTCAGGGTACGCAGAGGCAGGCCATTGGCGGCAAGAGCATGGTTGGTGGCGGCGGCAAGGTCGGCAAGCGTGTCGAGAAGTGTGCCGTCGAGGTCGAAGATGAATGCGGGACGTGGTTCCATTTCCTTATCGTTTGTGGGAGACGTTCAAGGTTTTTGCAGGTATTGTTCAAGGCAAATTTACGGTAAATTACGGCGAAAATGCCGTTTTTTTCCGCACAAAGAGGATTTCGGAGCGCAAAAAAAGTTAATTTTGCTTGAATGTAAAACATTAGTTTACACTTACACCATGCTCAGCAGACTGAAACTTAACCAACTTTACTTCAAGGATACGAACTACGTGAACCTCATTCTCAAGCGCATCTTCAACGTTTTGCTCATCGCAAACCCGTATGATGCCTTCATGCTTGAGGATGACGGACGCATCGAAGAGAAACTTTTCGACGAATATGCCTCGCTCGGACTGCGCTATCCTCCGCGCTTCACCCTGGTATCCACCAAGGCGGAGGCCGACACACACCTGGCGCTCAACAACTTCGACCTGGTCATCGTCATGCCAAGTGCCGACTCTTCGGACGTCTTCGACATCGCACGCTCCATCAAAAACCGCTATCAGGAACTGCCTTTGGTGGTGCTTACACCCTTCAGTCACGGCATCACCGCCAGAATGGAGCACGAAGACCTCAGCATTTTCGAGTACGTTTTCTGCTGGCTTGGGAACACCGACCTGCTACTTTCCATCATTAAACTCATCGAAGACAAGATGAATCTTGAACATGATGTGCAGGAGGTGGGTGTGCAGATGATACTTCTGGTGGAAGACGGCATACGTTTCTATTCCTCCGTGTTGCCGGAACTCTATAAATTCGTGCTGCAACAGAGCCTCGACTTTGCGACAGAGGCCCTGAACGGCCACCAAAGGACGCTGAGAATGCGCGGACGACCGAAGATTGTGCTCGCACGAACCTACGAGGAGGCCATGGATCTCTATGAGAAGTACCAGAAAAACGTCCTCGGAGTCATATCTGACGCACGCTATCCTAAGGGGAACAACCCCAAAGATCCCCTTGCAGGCGTGAAACTTCTCCGCGAAATACACAGCCGCGACTGCTACCTGCCGCTCATTCTTCAGAGTGCCGAGAGCAACAACGCCGCGTACGTGGAGGAAATCGGGGCAAGTTTCATCGACAAGAACAGCAAGAAGATGAATATTGACCTGCGCGAGGCGGTAAGAGAGACGTTCGGCTTCGGTGATTTCATCTTCAAAAATCCCGAAACCATGGAGGAAGTGATGAGAGTTCACAACTTAAAGGAACTGCAGAACTGCATTTTCGACATCCCTTCCGACAGTTTCCTCTATCATATACGGCGAAACCACATCAGCCGTTGGCTGTATAGCCGCGCATTGTTCCCACCTGCGGAGTTCATCAAGCAACTCAGCATCAACGATTTCCAGAATCTTGACGACCACAGGCAGATGATTTTCGAGGCCATTGTGCGGTATCGGAGGATGAAGAACCAGGGTGTTGTGGCGGTGTTCCACCGTGAACGTTTCGATCGTTATTCGAACTTCGCCCGCATCGGTGAGGGCAGTCTTGGAGGAAAAGGCCGCGGACTGGCATTCATTGACCGCATGGTGAAGCATCATCCTGAACTGAATGAATGGGAAAACACCACGGTGATGATACCGAAGACTGTGGTACTCTGTACCGACATCTTCGAACACTTCATGGACCAGAACGCGCTGTATCCGCTGGCACTCTCCGACGCCCCCGACGCCACCATCCTCGAAGCCTTCCGCAATGCCCGGCTTCCCGACGAACTTATCGGCGACTGCGAGGCCTTCATCAACGCCACACGCTGCCCGATTGCCGTACGTTCAAGCAGCCTTCTGGAGGACAGCCACTACCAACCCTTTGCCGGAATCTATGCCACCTACATGATTCCTTACCTCGACGACCACAAGGAGATGCTGAGGATGTTGCAGGATGCCATCAAAGGTGTCTATGCTTCCGTCTATTACCACGACTCAAAAGCCTACATGCAGGCCACTCGGAATGTGATTGACCAGGAGAAAATGGCGGTAATCCTTCAAGAAGTGGTGGGAACACAGCACGGCGAGAACTACTATCCCTCGATCTCCGGTGTCGGACGCTCGCTGAACTACTACCCGTTGGGCGAGGAACGCCCCGAAGAAGGCATCGTCAATCTGGCGCTCGGATTGGGAAAATACATCGTCGACGGCGGAACGACGCTGCGATTCTCGCCCTACCACCCGGGGAAAGTGCTGCAAACCTCGGAGACAAGGCTGGCACTCCGCGAGACACAGACGCAGTTTTATGCCCTCGACCTCAAAAACCACGGCGAGAACTTCAGCATCGACGACGGTTTCAACCTGAGCCATCTGCCCGTAAGACAGGCAGACGCCGACGGTTCCCTGCAATTCCTGGCCTCGACTTACGACGTTCACTCCGACAGTCTCCTGCCCGGCATCTATCCCGGCGGGCGTAAAGTGATGACGTTTGCCGGTGTCCTCCAACACAATGTCCTGCCGTTGCCGGCCATCCTCCAGCAGGTTCTGAGCCACGGAGAGCGGGCAATGCAGCGGCCAGTGGAGATAGAATTCGCCATGAACATTGACGCCCGGCAGCGGACCGCCGTGTTCTACCTGCTGCAAATCCGTCCAATGGTAGACATCAAGGCGGATGTCAGCATCGATACATCGAAGATTCTGCCAGAACAGGTGGTGCTGCGCTCCGACAATGCCCTTGGTCACGGCGTAATGGACAACATCTGCGACGTCGTTTACGTGAAGACCGGACGCAATGGCGAGGACTATAACCCCGCCGACAACCGCACCATCGCTGAGGAAGTGGCGAAAATCAACGCCAAATTCCTGCAACAGATGGTGCCCGACCCCAACATCATCAATGGAGAAGGCGGCGATGAGGGCCCGCATTACGTGCTGATTGGACCCGGACGCTGGGGATCGAGCGACCCATGGTTGGGCATTCCCATCAAATGGTCCGACATCTGTGCGGCACGAATCATCGTGGAAGCAGGTCTGACCAACTACAGAATCGACCCCTCGCAAGGCACACATTTCTTCCAAAACCTCACATCTTTCGGTGTCGGATACTTTACCATCAACCCGCATATCGGCGACGGCATTTACAATCAGGCGGCACTCGACGCCCTACCCGCCGTAGAGGAACTGGAACATGTGCGGCACGTAAGGTTCCCGCAACCCTTATGTATCAAGATGGACGGCAAGAAAAAGGTGGGCTTCGTGCTGAAACCCTGAACATTTCAGACCGGGAAACTGAGTACTTCAAACCGAAATTTTGAATATTTCAAGCCGGGAAATTGAATATTTCAAGCCGGAAAATTGAGTGCTTCAAGCCGGAACAACGGAGTGTTTCTGCAGAAAACCGGTTTCGGGAATGCCAAGGTTCGGAGACGTCATTACCGCGTTTTCCATCGAGATCATCCGCATCGCCAACCACGGAATGCTGATGAAGAGCATAGAAAAAGCCTTGTGCCACACGGGAAATGTGGCGCAAGGCTTTTATTATTTCCGGATGTTTCTTATCCGAACATTACTTCTGCAGCATCTGGTAGACCATATCTACAATCTGCTGTGCCAAAGCATCGGCCTCCTCCTTGGTGTGAGCCTCGGAGTAAACACGGATAATCGGTTCGGTATTCGACTTACGAAGATGTACCCATTTGTCGGCAAAGTCAATCTTAACACCGTCGATATCGGTAATCTGCTCGTCGCGATAGATCTCCTTAACCTTGTTGAGAAGGGCATAGATGTCGGTCTTGGGATCGAGGTCGATGCGGTTCTTGGAGATGTAATAATGGGGCAGGCTGTCGCGGAGTTCCGTAGCCTTCATGCCGGTCTTCGCCAGATAGGTGAGGATAAGTGCGATACCAACGAGAGCATCACGGCCATTGTGAGCGGTAGGATAGATGACACCGCCATTGCCTTCGCCGCCGATTACGGCACCGGTCTCGCGCATCTTTGTCACGACATTCACCTCTCCCACAGCGGCAGGACAGTAGTTGCAGCCGTATTTCTCCGTCACATCGCGCAGACCACGCGTGGAACTGAGGTTGCTGACCGTGTTGCCCGGAGTGTGCTGGAGCACGTAGTCCGCCACGGCAACAAGGGTGTTTTCCTCGCCGAACATCGTACCATCCTCACAGACGAGTGCGAGACGGTCGACATCGGGGTCAACCACGAATCCGATATCATGGCGGCCTTTGCGCATGAGATTGCGGATTTCGTTGAGGTTTTCCTTGAGGGGTTCGGGATTGTGTGAGAAGTCTCCCGTAGGCTCACAGTTGAGCAATGTCACCTGAGTGACGCCAAGTTGACCGAGAAGTTTTGGCACAATGACACCACCGACGGAGTTGACGGCGTCGAGAGCCACGGTGAAATGGGCACGGCGGATGGCGTCAACGTCAACGAGTTCGAGGTACTTGACGAGTTCAACATGGCGCTGGTCGAAGGTAAAGTTCTTGGTATAGCATCCAAGATTGTCGACATCTACGAACTCATAGTCGTCAGCATTGGCGCGACGTACCACTTCTGCTGCCTCAGCAGGCGGAAGGAACTCTCCCTTTTCGTTGAGGAATTTCAGCGCGTTCCACTGTCTGGGGTTATGACTTGCCGTGACAATGATACCGCCACACGCATTTTCCATCTTGACTGCCAACTCTGTGGTAGGGGTTGATGCGAGACCGATGTTCACGACATCGAATCCCATACCCATGAGAGTGCCGCAAACGACGTGGCTGACCATCTCGCCAGAGATGCGGGCATCGCGTCCTACGACAATCTTACGACGGTATTTACGGTTAACAACTGCCTCGCGGAGGCTGGCGTATGCCGACACCGACTTGGCAATGTCCACAGGGTTGAGCGTGTCACCCGTACGGCCACCGATGGTGCCGCGGAATCCGGAGATAGATTTGATAAGTGTCATGGTGTATTACGATTTAATTTTTAGATTGTTTCTTTCGTGACTTCTGGTGCGACGGCCGTCATTTCAGCGGATAAACCTGCAGGATGGGGTCGGCATATTGCTGCTGAAGTTGGCGGAGTTCCTTGCGCAGACGGCGGAGTTGTTTCTCTGTTCCAGGCTGTCCGTAGAGGTTGTTTGTCTCGCCGGGGTCGGCATTGAGGTTGTAGAGTTCCCACGCATCAATCTTCTTGCTGTCGAGCGTGTCCTCGGCTTCCGTGGGATAGAAGTGCATGAGTTTCCAACCGTCGGCGGTGGCAATGCCGTAATGCCGACGCACTTTATGCTCGGCAGGATATTCGTAATAGTGGTAATAGACTGCTTTTCGCCAATCCTTCGGGTGCTCGCCTTCAAGGAGCGGGAGGAGACTACGCCCGTGCATGTCGGCAGGAATGGGGGCTCCGGCAAGGTCGAGGAACGTGGGAGCGTAGTCGATGTTCTGAACCATCTCGGTGATATCGCCGTGTGCTACGGCTTTATGGTAGGACTTCGGCATACGAACCACAAGAGGTGTCGAGAAACTTTCCTGATACATGAATCGTTTGTCGAACCATCCGTGCTCGCCCATATAGAACCCTTGGTCGCTGGTATACACAACAAGCGTGTTCTCGCTCAGTCCTGTCTGGTCGAGATAGTCGAGGATTCGGCCTACATTGTCGTCGAAAGTCTTGAGCACCTTCGCATAGTCGCGCATGAAACGCTGGTACTTGAACTCCTTGAGGGCGCGTCCCGTGAGGTGACGGCTGCGGAAATCCACGGCAAGAGAGTCGTAGAAGGCGTCGTAGATGGCACGGTCGCGGCTGTCGAGACGTCCGACGTATGCCAGATAACTGTCGGTCAGACGGGTGGGATGCTGCGGGTCGAATATCTTGACATCGTAGTCCATTGTCATGTCATGGTCCGAAGAAATGTTCATTTCCTGGTCGGCTGCGGCCTCACGACCTTCGTAGTTGTCATCGAAATCATGGGGAAGTTTGAAGGTCACATCCTCGTATTCATGGAGGTATTTTATTTCAGGAAGCCAGTCGCGATGACAAGCCTTTTCATGGAGGAAGAGGGCAAATGGGCGCTGCGTTCCATCGTCGTTCCGGGCCTGACGTGCCGTTTCGAGCCAGTCGATTGCCTTGTCTGTGAGCAGATTTGTGAGGTATCCTTTTTCCACATGTGTGCTGCCGTCCATGGTAATGAACGTAGGATTGTAGTACTCACCTTGGCCGGGAATGATCTCATAATGGTCGAAACCTGTGGGCGTGCTCACAAGATGCCACTTGCCAATGAGGGCAGTTGAGTATCCTGCTGCCTGCAAAAGTTTGGGCATCGTCTGCTGACTGCCGTCGAAAATGCCGTGTTCGTTGTTCGTAAAGCCGTTTGCATGGCTGTGTTTTCCGGTAATCATGCAGGCTCTTGAGGGACCGCTGAGTGAGTTTGCCACATAACTGTTGACAAAGCGCACGCCATCCTGGGCGATTCGGTCGAGGTTTGGGGTGCTGACATGCGTACGGTCGTAGCATGACATCATCTGTGCCGTATGGTCATCTGTCATGATATACAGCACATTGTAGCGTGTCTGCGCCATGGCGACACAAGGCAATGCAACAGCAAGTGTCAGGAAACTTTTTTTCATATTCTGGAAGATGTTTGTGTTTTCATAATTAGGAGTACAACCCAAAGTGTACCAGGCTATTTTTTCACTAAGGTGCTTCGTGCACAGCCGTGATACTCACGCAGAAAAAAACGCGGCTTCGCCCTTGCAAAATTACGATTTTTTCCAAAAATGCCAAACGATAGTATGTAAAAAGCAAACGTAATTTGCATTTTAGGGGTGTACTATAAATCTATTCGTATGGATTTTCAGTAATGTGCCACCCCCCAAAACTACGGTAATTATGGACCATGCGAAAAAAACAAAGAACAACTACAAAGAACCGGAAAAGCAAGACCTGTCCCGCATTGCTTTGTTCGTCAGTTGTCGTTAACCACAAACACAACGCCATTTACCACCCACACTCCTACCGTTCTTGATGCCCAAAAACCGATTTGAATCGTGCAGTTTCCTTATGCATTTTGCCTCTTTTTTGTGCATTTTTACAAGAAAAACGAGGCTATCCTACACCCGAAAACACAATCCTACACCCTATCCTACACCCAAAATCACCAGTAAATACTGGAATTCTGGGGTATGGGTGTAGGAAATGTAGGATATTTTTCCAAAAC
>CAMAFY010000031.1 GCA_945833885.1 uncultured Bacteroidales bacterium | reverse complement strand
GGATTGATAGCATTAATTAACTCTGTGCATACAGCCGAGTTGAAAAATCCAAGAAGGTAAAGAATCCACCTGTCATCTTTTGGGAAAACGCCCACTATGGATTGGTCAAATAGCCTACCTTCTATTAATGATCCTGTAAGTTTAGACGAACGTATCATTGGAATTCCAATGCCGTTCTTAAAGTAATAGTCAGAATTTTGGAACCTACAGTTCTTACTTGACTTGTACTCCTGGATAGCTTTTGTTGACCAATCCATAAACCAAAGGTTAGGCTTGACATACTCAATGTTACCACCTTTTACCACAGGAACCAAACAATCAGCCGCTGCAATACCACATACTTTCTCTTGGTCTGTCAAAGAAGAAGTATGGATATTTTCGGGATTCGCACAAATGTACTTCTTTGCATTCTTTATCTCCGGGCTAACTGGATGCAGATAGTCTTTGTCGTTACCTGAATAAAACCCCGTCACACAATTTGCAATGTCACCTATCTTCTGAATAGAATCATCATTGATTAACTCTGCAATTTTATCGGTTGAATTAAATAAGAATGCTGAACCAACACCTTCGATGACTTCTTTCTGGGAGACAGTTTTTTTTGTACCGCATTCATCAATTTCTAATTCATCTACCGTTTTAAAATTTGTTCTTATAGAGATTTCGTTACGTAGGTTTTGTGCTACATTTGAAGATTTTTTCAGTGTAATGATGCACAGATTTGCGTAACCAAAATTTATTCCTGGGAAGAACGAAGATGGGAATAATGCAAGTTCTTTGATTTTTGTGTTCGTTAGCAAATATTTGCGAATGGCAAGATGCCTATGAAGCGATAAAAAGGTATCTGGTATGATAAAACTTAGTTCCCCATTTTCGTTAAGACAACGTGTGCAGGCATAAAGAAAAAGAGTGTAACTTTCTTTGGCGTACAAATCTGCGTATAGTTTATTCAGGAGACCTTTCTTTTTCTCGTCGTTACGAGCTCCGTATGGCGGATTGCCAATAATCTTATCAAATCTGATACTGCAAGATGTTATGCTCTCATCTAACAGGGTATCAGTTTCTTTTATCTGGATATTTTCCTCTCCACGATATTTCTCTTTTAACCCTAGTACAGCTTTCGGATTTAATTCGAATACACAGATATTTGCCTTAGGAGCTTTCTCTAAAATCTTATCTACAAATACTCCATCACCTCCACATGGCTCCAGTATAGAATCATGTGGATGAAAATCGAGCATTCCTGTCATGTAGTTTAGGATGGGATCTGATTTTGTATAATGTGCTTGATATACTAATGCTTCGTTCATGCGATTACCAGATAAGATAATTTTGAAGTTCATTTCTTGTCACAGCATCTCTCATCTGTGGTGCGAAATCATTCATCCAATCTATATTTTGATCAATCCAATTATGAATGTCAAAACCAGTAAAATGGTGAATTTTGGAATAAGTATTAGCACCACATGAGGTTTCCCATACCCCTGAATTTTGAAGAGTAGTCAGGTAATGGTTATTATCCGTAGAACGTACAAATATCAAGCATTTGTAATTCTCTATTTCTATATTTTGGTAAATGCTGCCTACAAGCAGCAATCTGTTTGTATTACCTTTCTCATTAGAACCGAAACCACTTTTAAAATCAACAATGTACTTTGTCTGGCCATCTGTAAAATGTAGATCGCATTCCAATTGAATTTCGCCTGAGGTGACGAGATTCCACACCTTGTCATAGTAGCGTTTTAATTGTTTTTTCTCACTAATTCTAATCCTCAGCGCATCAATGTATGTAGTAATTTCTGTAGTCAGGCTTTCCTTTACTTCCGAGAACAATGGCGGAACAAAGGCAGAAATCCTAGTAGAAGGATACTTAAAGCATAGTTTACAAAATGGTTCCCACAGTTCTCCAACTCTACGTGAAAAAGCCATGTAATCGTATTCCCAAACTGAATTCCGGGATTCTAACATAACGACATCGTTTGTGTAAGTTATCATCAACACACACTCCAATATCTCTGCATTTGTCCATTGTTCAGTCCTTGCGATCTCATTAAGAATCTCCAATAGGTTGTCTCTGCTTTGGATGATTGCTTTGTTTAGAGCAGAAGCTTTCTTTTTATAGTCAGCTGCCGAATACTGAAGAGCCAACTCACTCAATATTTCATTAGCACGACTTCGAAAGTAGGCTAATAACCCAGCCTTGTTATTTTTCAAATCTTTGTTTATATTCATCTTATTTTGTTTAATTTACAGGGTTATTTAAATTAGGGTGGGTTCTATAAATCCCCACCGTCAAAAGCATTGTTAATTGAGGGTGATATTTTGCCATCTTTTGGGTTGTTTTCGAGTTCAAATTGTAAGTGAAATCTGCCATGTAGCTCGCCATACTCCCTCTTTAACCTTAATTCCGCAACCCTATTATAAATTTGTTTTTTAAGTACCTGAGCAACAAAAAGTTGCTCAGGATTTTGCCATGTCAGAAATTTCACCTATCTTAGTGTGTGCAAAACAAATCAAGCAAAACGCTGATATGACATGACGATTATTTTTCGTTTCCCCCAAAACAGGCCTTCCAAAGCAGTTTGGGGGATTTTTTGTTGTTTTATGCAAAGGTACAAAAATTATATGACGCTGGCAATCAATTCGTTAGATTTATTTTGACTAATTTACGAGCATCCCTATATATTACTTTGATAAGACCTCCTCTGTCGCAACTCGGGATAGTCTAAGTATACTTGGCTTCGACCTGCTCTGTCACGACTCTGCAGAACAAGGCGAACGTTTCGTTAAGCGAGAGCAGAGGCCAAACTTGTTTGGACTATGCCGAGCGTATGAAACGAAGGTGGCAAAATCAACGTTTCGTTAAGCGAGAGCAGAGGCCAAACTTGTTTGGACTATGCCGAGCGTATGAAACGAAGGTGGCAAAATCAACGTTTCGTTAAGCGAGAGCAGAGCCCAAGTCCTGGGGCAGCGAGAGACTAAGTTTACTTAGACTATCCCGATTCGTGACAGAACAAGGCGAAGCCAAGCTTGTTTTGGCTATACGAGCATAGGAACGAAGGTGGTAACCCAATCCGAGTTCGCTCCGACTATCTCGAATTGTGCCAAAATAGGGGGATTGTTATTTTACCACAATTTCGTCGGCAAAGAGCCATCCTCCGAAGGTCGAGGGTGTGGCCTGTACGCGGATATAGCGGGCCCGTGCCTTCTGCTTCACGCTGAAAGTGGTGACGTCGGGCACGTCTGTACGTTCGGAATCGCGGTGCATCCGTCCGAGTTCCTTGAAGTTTACGCCGTCATTGGAGACGCTGACGATGTAATCCTGCGGATAGAAGATCTCGGGACCGCACATTTGCATGAAGTCAGTCTGGACCATCTTGATGGTTTTCACGGTGCCCAGGTCGACGGTGGCGTCGAACCGCGCCTCCTTACCTCCGATGAATCCCTGCCAACGTCCGTCGCCGTAGTTCCAGCCTCCGCGCAGTCCGTCGGTCATACTGACGTCCCCTGCGGCGGCATAGGCGGTGGTGTTGTACGGAGCCTCGGCGGCGTAGGTCACTTTGCACCCTCTTGCGAGGTGCTTGATGGGCGAAAGTGTCTCGCGACGGTTGCCGATTTCGGTCGAAAGGTCAAAGGCATTGACGCCGTTGGCGCGCAAACGCTCCACTTCTGCGGCGGCACGCTTGCGGAAAGCCGGATAATCCTTGGTCGAAGTGCCGTTCCATCCGATTTCTGCAAGGGCAAGGATGCGCGGATACAGCATATATTCCACGTGTTCTTCCGTAGGAACGTACTCCGTCCACAGGTTTCCCTGTACGCCTTTCACGTGTTTCTGGCGCTCGGCGGGGGAAAGATTGCCACCAGGTTCAAAGCCGTAGACTTTTTCCAGCGTGGTAAAGCCGCCCATTGCCTCAGGTTGTTTGTTCGGAGCGTCCTGATATCCGTCGAGATAGCAATGACTTCCGGGGCTAAGTATGACATCGTAGCCGTTGCGTACGGCATCTGCGGCGAAATCCGCGTTGCGCCATACCATGACGGTCGTGTTTTTCGAGAGGTTTTCATCGATGATTTCGTCCCAACCTATGAGTTGGCGTCCGTGTTTTTCCAGGAATCGTCCCATGTGGGCGATGAGGTGCGACTGGAGTTTGTGCAGGTTGTCCGTGCCGAGTTCCTGCATTTTCTGCTGGCAACGTGGGCATGTTCCCCAACTGGCCTTGGCGGCTTCGTCGCCACCGACGTGGATATAGTACGAAGGAAATACGTCCATCACCTCTTCCAGCACGTGTTCAAGGAAGTCGTAAGTGGCGACGCTTCCGGGGCAGAAGTCGGCCTGCTTGTACGGCTCGTGCGTGCAACTGAGTTCGGGATATGCCGTCAGGACCTCCTCGCTGTGCGCGGGCATTTCAATCTCGGGTATGATGGTGATGCCCCGTTCTGCGGCATATTCTACCAGTTCGCGCAGTTCCTGTTGGGTGTAATATCCGCCGCAGGCCCCGGGTTCATCCTCGTTCATGTATTTTCGGCGCAGCGGATCGTTGATGCCACCATGGTCCTCGCGGCCGTTCCACCACGTCTTCCAGGAGTCGAAGGGGCGGAAGGCGGCAAAGGATGTCAGGCGGGGATAGCGCTTGATTTCCATGCGCCATCCTGCGGCGTCGGTCAGATGCAGGTGCAGACGGTTGACCTTGTAGTAGGAAAGCACGTCAATCTGCTTCTTGACAAACGACAATGGGAAGAAGTGACGGCTGACATCGAGCATGGCACCGCGCCAGGAATAGGCGGGAGCATCGTCGATGGTGCAGTAGGGCACGCGGCCTTTGGCGTCGGAAAGTTGCTCAAGCGTCTGGCTGGCGCGGAGGCGTCCGAGGCTTGTGGCGGCCTCCACCTGCACACCGTCGGCAGTTATCCGCAGGGTGTACGCCTCTGCGGACTGCGGATAGTCGCCACGGCGCACGGCTTCAGCCATGTTTGCGTCGAGAGCCACGGCAGCCGGTGTGTATTCCACGGTGCCGCGCTCCGTCTTGACCTGTTGTGGTAGAGGCAATAACTGCTGGCCGAACGCATTGGTGGCAGCAAAAAACGCGATGAAAAAAAGTTTTCTCATGGTAAAAGATGGGGTTGAGGGCTTCGGGACAAAGCCGTTTGAACATAAAATCATGGGAAGAATGGCTACCGGACATCATCCGCCGGCCCGCCGTTTGCCGTAAGAATGTGGCAACGGATGTGGGATGTACGCCAACGGAATACCGTGTTTTCATAGCATTTTTTTTGAAAGCCGTTAGCGTGGAACCCGCCATATTTGAGCGCAAAGATAACGGATAATCAAAAAAACTGCAAATATTATTTGGATTTTCGCCACTGAAAACGTAATTTTGCCCGCTGAACCGCATAAAACAATACGAGCATCATTGCTCCTTTTTACATATTATCGTTTATGAAACTGTCACTGAATTCGGTAAAGGCCATTGAGGGTGCCATACGGCAGAGCGCTGAAAAACTCTCGCAACACCCGGGCGAGGCGCTGCTAACCGACCTTTACGTTAAAATAAATGTGGAGAATGGGGCGTTAGACATCCATGACGACGACGGGAACCACCTCGCTTCGTGCCACGTTGTCGAATGGAAGGACCGCGAAGACCTGACAAAATTCTACGAAAGCGCGAAAGGAACGCTGCAACACATCATCAACGACAACAGAAACGTCGTTGATTCCATGAATGTCCTGCGGCCTTTCAGTTTCGTCCTTGTGGATTCTGACGGTGAGGTGGTGGACGACATCTACCTCGTCGACGATGAAAACATCATGATTTCCGGGGAACTTATGGCAGGTCTTGACGAGGAACTGGCGGATTTCCTGAAAAAACTGATGAACGAGTGACGTAAGGTAACCCATAAAGGTGGGTGCTATGGATCACCATCCCCCGGTGATGGATTTTAGTCCCGCCGAAAATCTCCGCAACCAGAAACCGACGATGAATATCAGTAACAACGAACTTCAGAACCTTGCCTCCGAAATGGCGCGGCGCCTTGGCAGACACTCTGCCGAGGAATATGCCACACTTCTCAGCCAGCACTTCGTGGATGTCGAGAGCGGATGCTTCAGATGTCCGGAACATCTTGACGAGGATTGCCGCGAAATGGTGGCCTTCCTTACCGAAATGGCGCTGACGCACAGCACGGAAATCATGGAGCGCCGGCCCGAAATCCTCGAGTGCGACGTTTGGAGATTTCAGAACAAAAAGGAAAAATGGGTGGCCTTCGTTGGACTCCTCGACGGCAGACCCTATGAGATTTTTACCGGAATCCTCGACGACGAGGACGGCATTGCCCTGCCGAAACTCTGCAATTCCGGCCACATCATCAAGCGTTACGGCGCCGATGGCGGAAAACGCTACGACTTCCAGTTCGCGAACCGCAGGGGATACAAGACCACAATCGAGGGGCTTTCCGAAAAGTTCAATCCCGAATATTGGAACTATGCCAAACTCATTTCCGGTGTCCTCCGCTACCGCATGCCGATTGAGAATGTCATCCGTCTGATAGAATCGCTCGAACTTGAAACAGAAACCATCAACACGTGGAAGTCTGGCGTGGTGAGAGCCTTGAAGAAATATACCATCGACCCTGACAATGAAGAATAATGCTGCCGTGCCTGCCGCCGGAAACCTCGGGAAAGCCGTCATCCGTCTCGAAAATCTGCGCTTCAATGCCCGCCATGGTGTGTTGCCGCAGGAGCGTGTTGTCGGTGGTGACTATTGCGTAAACATCGCCTTGGAGGCGCCTGCCGACCGGATTTATGCCGCCATTGCCGCGGATTGCCTTGATGCCACCGTCAATTATGCTGAAGTCTACGAGGTCGTCCGCCGCGAAATGCAGCAGCCTTGCCAACTTTTGGAGCATCTTTGCGGCCGTTTGCTGCAAAGCCTTCTGGAGGCCTTCCCCGTTGTTTCCGCAGTCAGCGTCAGCGTCCGCAAGGATGCCCCGCCCATTCCCGGCATCGAGTGCGACGGATGTAGCGTCTCCCTGCGTGCCGAAAGGTGAGAAAAAGGATGAGGACAAGGGTAATTCCTGTCGTCATCCTTTTTCTTGTAGGCATAGTATGTTCCGTGTGTGAAATGCCATGTTCCGCGGAAATCCCCATCTTCCGTCAGCCTCTGTCCTCCCGACATCGGTTCTGGAATCGTCAAACAAATGCTTTGGGAGCACCGCCACGTTGGCATACAAACTCCCCCAAGCCGTCTTACGGTTTCCCGACATCGGTTTGCGGAATCTGGAAACACAGTGCCGCGCCCATCCCCCGTTTGAGGATAGGCGCGGCTTTTTCTGCGTCCTTGCCGTCAGGTAGGGCTGTGTCGCTCGGGAAATGCCGGCGTGGTAGCGGGAATCTCCGGCAGGTCCTTCAAATTAAATCTTGCCGGATGATGATGGCGATTCCGCTGATTCTCCCCGCGTTTACCGCATTTCCACGCCCTGACGGCTGATGGTCAGTCCACCGGTAGCGGTGTTTGTGCGGCGGCCGTGCAGGTCGTAGCGTGCCGATTCGCCGTCGGCTGTTCCGGTTTCCACGTTGTCGATGGCGGTGGAGGTTCCGTTTTCGATGTAAACGGTGGGGCGGGTGGGGCAGAGGATCGGCGCAGATTTACCCTGAATGCCCTCGGTGCGGAGTTCGATAGTGTAGTTGCCGGAGGGGATGTTTGCGGGGATCTTCATGTTGTTGCCCAATTTTTCGTAGAAGTAACGTGAGGGAAGGTTGATGTTGGATAACAGATTTCCAATCAGGTATTCCTGATTCTCCTGGACGGCATATACCTTGATGTCTCCCGTAAAGTCCGTAGTGCAGCAGTTCGTGACGCGGACAGCATTGATGTAAAGGTAGCCGTTCACCGCCACCTCGTTCGCACTGGTTTCTACGGATGTCGCGCCGAACACCACACCGTCTTCCTGACCATCGTCGGGATGAATGCCCATAATGAGGTTGAGGAAATAGGAATAATTCACCGCAAAACCGCCAGTTCCGCCCTCCGAAGGTAGGAAATGGTCGAGCAGGAAATAGCCGTTACAGTTTCCCGACCATCCCCAGTTGAGATGGTAATAGGGCGTGGCTTCCTCCTCTTCACCCTCGCCTTCTGCCATTGTGTAGCCGTCCATGACGAAGAGGTGTCCGTAGTTCTCCACCGATTGGCCGGCACAGAGGATGGGGTGTCCCTGCCTGAGGTCGTGCTGGATGGCGGCATTCCACGATTCGGGCGTGTAGTATGTGTCGTTGACGTAGATGATTTCGGGGTCGTATCCAAAGTGTTGGCGGATTGCGCGCGCTATTCCGGCGGAGGATGCGCCGCTGGATTGGGGTGAATAGTCCATCTCCACGCTCGCTCCTGCAGCAGCCATCAGGTTTGCCACGGCACTTGCTTCCGTATAGTTGTAGCCACAGGCGAACTTCTTTCCGAGAATGGTGAAGGTGCTGCCGGTCTTCGTCACTTCAAGATAGTAATCTTTCCGGGCGGAACCGAAGGGGTTGGTCATGGCATCTTCCGCAATCTGAACGATTCCCCACGTATCCTTCTCGTCGAGGTCCCGCGTTGCCAGGTACAGACGGTAGGAACCGTCCGGCAGGTAGCCCGGTACCGACGGGAAAAGGTACAGTGTGCTGTAGAAGGCATACAGATAGAGTTCGTTGATGTTGTAGGTGCTTCCGCCCTGACAGATGGCGTTTCCCGCATCGTCGGTCAGCAGAAAGGTGAGGTCGGTATAGGGGTTTATGTTGGAAATGTTGATGAACCTGTGGATTTCAAGGTATTGCGGATACGATTCCGACGTTCCGATGTCGGAGAAGACGTAGCGTGAGTCCGTGTAGGTGTTGTCGATGGCGTCGCCTTCCTCATGATAAGCCCCGTAGGCGTCGCGGATATTGTCCCAGTCGAAGACGGTGTTTTCGCAGTCCCATTCCACGTTCAGGCCCAGAGTGCTTGTGGTATATGAGATGTTGTCGCCCGACATCCGCTCGGGATAGCGGTAGTATTTCATCACTTGTGCCATGGCAGTCGCCACGCATCCCGTCACACAGAGGTTGCCGTTGTAGTCGGGGCAGAGCAGATTGTAGGGAGTACTCTGGTCGTATGCAATGTCTTGCAGCAGAGGTTCCACACCTGTCACCTCCGTTTCTCCGTCATCTCCGTCCGTGCCCTCCGACGTTCGGGCGGGGAGTTCCATGCCGCTTTGCAGAAATTCGTTGTAGGTGTCGAAGATTTTCGCCATGGCTTCGGGCACATGGTCGGAAGCGAACTTGTCGGTCAGCGAATATGCCACGACGGCAGGCAGACGGTCGTCGACGGAAAGTATGGCGAATCCCGGCGCTCCCTGCGGGAAGGTGTAAAGCGCGAAGGGGAGGTCGCCCTCCTTGGCGGGCTGGTGTGCCGCATTGTTTGCCGCTTTGGCGGGGACGATGTTCCGCGGATTGGAAAAGAATCCCTGGAGCACGGGACCGTCGTCGGTGCATACCGTGCCCCTGACCTCCGCTGCCGGTGTTGCGGAGTGGCGCATGGTGAGGATGTGGCGGGCGGTGGCGTCGAGGCAATCCTTTGGACGTTTGTCGGCCGTGGCTGTGATGCCTGCCGAAAATGCCAGGACGGCAAATAGCGGAAGTCGGAACTGATGATGGAATTTCATGGCGGTTTCGGAGTGGTTTATATGCTTTTCTATGATGGCTGTTGCCTTTTTTGTGTGGGGGAAGTCCGTGGTTCCCTGTGGCGTGTGCCGCCGGAAGGTGCGGCGTGTGCCGGACATTTTCAGGGAAAATCCTGCGGGGAAAAGGTCGGGGGGACGGAAATCCGGCGCTATGGTTTCTGATGGAATCCTCCTCAACCCTTGCGGTGCGATGTCGCCACCCTTGCAATCACCTCGGGAAAGTGCGCCTGTTCAAGGTCGTGGATCTTCGCGGCGATGCTGTCGGGTGTCTCGTTTCCGGGCGAGAGGGGCGTTGAAAACTGTGCGATGGGTGCGCCCTCGTCGAGCCCTTCGGTGACGAAATGGATGGTGATGCCCGACTCTTTCTCCCCGGCGGCGCAGACGGCTTCGTGGACATAGCGGCCGTACATGCCCTTCCCGCCGAACTTTGGGAGCAGCGAGGGGTGGATGTTGATGATGCGCCGTGGGAAGGCTGTGATGAGATACGGGGGAATGCGTAGGAGAAATCCCGCAAGAATGATGTAGTCGATGCCGTCGAGCAGGCCCATGACGGCGCTTTCCTCCTCGTTCAGCATGGTGCGGCCGACGGTTTCTGTGGGGATGCCGTGGTTGCGGGCGCGTTCCAGGGCCTTCGCTTCGGGGCGGTTGCTGACGACGAGTGCCACCTCGACGGTTGGCGATGGGGCGAAATGTCGGATGATGTTCTCCAGATTGGTGCCTTCGCCGCTGACAAAGACGGCGAGGCGTATGGGAGATGTTGGCATAATCGTGCGTAAAATGGAGGCGGTTAAGGTGGAATCTGTCAATGTTTACCGAAGATCTGTATCGTCCTTTTGTCGGCTTGCGCCTTTTCGCCTTTCATACTCTTTTCGGCTTTGGGTGGGTCTTGGCAATCATCGCCGCAAATCCTTGTTTGCTGTTGCGCGGGGTGTTGGGGCGGGCGGAAGGGGGGAAGACGGGTATTCCCGCTTCGGTTTGGCGGTCGTTTATAGCCTGTCGCTGACCGGTTGTGCCGTTTGTTGAGGGATGAAGGGCAGGGCTGCGGGTCTCGGAGAACGCCTGTGGAAAGGGGAGGGTGAGGCTCATTCCGCAAACTTCTGCGGACGTCGGTGCCGGGGGGGCTGTCCGGGAATCGGCGGAGGGCGGTACGGACGGGTGGAATGTGCCGTCAGAGCGTTTCGAGCAGGCGCGCACAGGCGTCTTCAATCAGGTCGAGGGCATGGTCAAAGTCCGCATCTGAACCATAATAAGGGTCGGGAACGGACTCGGCACCACGGAAGTTGACGCAGAAATCGGTGAGCATCTTCACCTTTTGCGCGTCATCGTCGGTGCGCTTCTTCCGCAGAACGTCGCGGCGGTTCTGACTGTCCATGACCAGAATAAGGTCGAAGCGGTCGAAATCCTCGGCGCAGAACTGCCGGGCACGGCTGTCGAAGCGGTAGCCACGCCGTGCTCCACGTTGACGCATGCGGTAGTCGGGGAGTTCGCCAACGTGCCAATTCCCGATGCCTGCCGAATCAATGAGGAAATCATCGCTGCGTCCGGCGTCCTCGACAAGGTGGCGCATCACGCCTTCCGCCGCGGGGCTGCGGCAAATGTTCCCCAGGCAGATGAAGAGCAGGCGTTTCTTGGTTTTGCTCATAATGGTGGAATAAGGGGCGGAAAATTCTTGATGTGGGAGAGAAATGTGGTGTTTTGGAGCCGGAAAAACGGGGTGCGGGAATGCCCTTTCCAAAGAGGCTGGAAACGGGGGCGGAAAGGTGGCTGGGAAAGTGCCGCATTTCCGATGGGAAAGTGCGGAGGTTTCCACCCGAAAGTACGGAACTTTCCGGGGCAAACTTCCGGTGTTTCTCCGGAGGGCTTCAAAGGTCGCGGAAAAGAAGTGTGGAGGACGGCTGGCAACCGGCCGCGGTACAACATTCTGGCGACGGCAAAAACCAGGGCAAAGATACGAGGTTTTTCGCGATTTCCCAAACGTCTTCCGCAGGTTTCCGCCCCCGTCGTCGGGAATAAACCGGCATTCTTGCTCCCCGAATGCCCATATTCCCCCTTTTTTACGGTACGCCTGATACATTTTCTTCAGGTCGGGCACCGCCCGTTCGCGGAATCTACGGCCGCATTTCACGGAATGTCCGGCCGGTTTTTCCAGGACGAATGCCGGTTTTTATGGAGTGCATAGCCGAAAATGCCCGTTCCAAAAGGGCGGAAACTTCGCATTCCCAAAAGGGAAAACAAAGGATTTCAGAAGGGAGAGCCGTGGAGGCGCAACAGATGACGATGGTCCCGTAGAGTAGGTTTTTGCCAACATTTTTATACAATACCGCGCTCTGCCGCCTCGTTTTTTACGGCTTTCCCCCTGCAAATTTCGTCAGTTCGATGGAAAAACGTACATTTGCCCTTGAATTTGCACAAAAAGCATCGGTAGAAAGTGTCCTTGAAATTACAAGAAAACATCGCGGACCTTTTTCCGGAAAATCAATAGACTCCACCATTTTACATGAAAAAATTATTCCACATCACCGTACTCCTCCTGCTGATGGCAGGCATTTCGTTGCCGGTAGCGGCCGACGACAACGGCATAAATTCCCCATTCTCGCGCTATGGACTCGGACTCCTCAGTTCGCAGTCCCAGGGCTTCAATACCGGAATGGCAGGACTTTCCTATGGTATGCGTGACGGTCGTGAACTCAACTTCAAGAACCCTGCCTCGTACAGTGCCCTTGATTCACTCTCCTTCCTCTTCGATGCCGGCATATCGGTTCAGAACGGCAACTACGATTCCGGCAAGGTTTCGACGAATGTCAAGGACGCTACCTTCGACTATCTCTCGATGGGATTCCGCATAAACCGGAACTTGGGAATGAGTCTTGGCGTAATGCCTTTCAGCAGCATCGGATATTCCCTGTCGTCGGTGAGCGACCCTGTCAATGCAGGTTCCATGGGTGAGGTCTATTCCACCAACAGTTATAGCGGTAGTGGTGGGCTTCACAAACTCTATGGTGGCGTGGGTTACGCCCCCATCAAGCCGTTAAGCATCGGTTTCAACGTGGCATACATGTGGGGATTGGTGGAGCATTATGCCACCAACAGTTATAGCGACAGCGATGCACAGTCGCTCAGCCGTACGTATTCGTCGAACATCCGTACTTACAGTTTCGACTTCGGTCTGCAATATGTGCAACCCTTGAACAAGAAGAACTCCATCACCCTCGGTCTTGTCTACGGTCTCGGACATGACATTCCCAGCGACAGTTACTTCATCAACCAGCGTCAAAGCAGTTCGTCAGTGCTGTCCGGCGACACCATTGTGGCAAAAGACGCATGGACGTTGCCCCACACTTTCGGTGTCGGACTCTCGTGGAACTACCGCAACCGTCTGCGTGTCGGCGTCGATTACGACTACCAAAAATGGAGCGATGCTACGATGCCTGTGCTCACGGAGAACGGAAATCAACTGAATTATGCGGCGTCGAAGGGTGATTATTCCGACCGTAAGAAGATTACTGCGGGCGTGGAATTCGTTCCCGACCCCGAAGGTCTTCACTGGCGCGACCGCGTACGTTACCGTGCGGGATTCTCATATAGCGACTCCTATACCAGAGTGCGCGGTGGGGATGGTCCGAAGAACTACCTCGCCACCGTCGGCGTCTCCCTGCCCATCGTCAATTCCCACAGCAACCGTTCGTTCGTAAACGCTGCCTTCCAGTTCGAACGTGTGAAGCCCTCAGTGGCAGGACAAATCACCGAAACATACCTGCGTTTCAGCCTCGGAATCACGTTCAATGAACGCTGGTTCATGAAGTGGAAGGTAGAATAATCGGAGGATTTCACACCACGCAGCGTACTATGCGAACCATTCTGCCAATCATAGCCCTTTCCATAGCGGCAGGCGCCATCGCCTCGTGCGGCAATGATGCCCCGCCGGAGTCGGCAGCCATACAGAATCGTCAGCGGATGCCCATCATGGTCAGCCATGGTGTGTCGAAACTTATCAGCGATTCCGGCATTAACCGCTACAAGATGATCACCGAAGAGTGGGTGATGTATGACCAGACAACGCCGCCGCGCCACGATTTCCTCAAAGGAATCCTGTTGCTGCGCTTCGATAACAAGATGCAGGTTGACATGCAGATTACGGCCGACACCGCATATTGGTACGACCAGAATCTGTGGGAACTGAGGGGAAGGGTGTACGTCAACAACGAGGCTTCGCGGACAACGTACCGCAGTGAGCAACTCTTTTGGGACATGAACAAGCACGAATTCTATTCGAATGTCTGGATGCACATCGTCACACCCGAGCGTGAGATACAGGGAAACCGCTTCACCAGCAACGAAAACATGACACGTTACGAGGTCATCCGCGACAAAGGCTCGCTGCCGATGCCCAAAGAGGAGAAGGAACCTGCCGACACCATCAGGAAATCATAACGTCCCTCCATCCCGAATCATCCGTTCCCGCATCCCGAAACATCTGTTCCCGCATCCCCGAAACATCCGTTCCCGCATCCCGAAACATCCGTTCCCGCATCCCCGAAACATCCGTTCCCGCATCCCGAAACATCTGTTCCCACAGCCTGAAACATCGCCCCACTCATATTTATAATATTATAAAGGGAAGCCGTGTGTTGTTGCACAATGCCCTGTGCGTTGCCGTATAACGCTTTATCTGTTATTGCATGGGCCCCTATATGTGGCTGTAAAAGTCGTGAACGTTCATCGCATACAGGATGGGCGTTCTCCGAAATGTCGGTGAACGTTCGTTGTATATGGAGTGGACGTTGTCCGAATTGCTCATGAACGTACCTTGCATAAAATGTGGACGTCCATTGAATATAGTGAGGACGTTCATTGGATATGATGAGGACGTCCATTGAATATAGTGAGGACGTTCATTGGATATAATGAGGACGTTCATTGCATAAAATATGGACGTGTTCGGGAATTCGAGGCCGGAATATCGGCACTTCAACGTCTTCCAGAATGCAAAAACAGGCGGAAAACGCATCATTTTAGACCTTTTACGCGGCTCTTTTCCCGTCGTTTATGCAAATATTTGCACAGATATAGCCGGTAAAAGAGAAAAAATGCTTAATTTTGCGCGCTGAAAACGCCATGTTTGCAATCCTAAAGATAAAATAAAAAAATAAAAACAATACTTACAAATGCCCGCTATTCAAAGAATTAGAAATCACGGTGCATGGCTGATCGGTGTGATTGGTCTTGCATTGTTCGCCTTCATCGCTGAGGAATTCTTCCGCTCGATGGAGACAACTTCAAACCACAGCAAGCAGCAAGTGGGTGAAGTTTACGGAGAATCTCTTTCCATTCAGGACTTCCAGGAGATGGTAAATGAGGCAACTGAGGTGTACAAGATGCGTACCGGACAGAACCTTAGTGACGCCATGCAGGATCAAGTTCGCGACCAAGTTTGGAACGAATACGTCATTTACCAACTCGTAAAGCACGAAACCGATGCCCTCGGACTCTATGTTACCGATGCCGAAGTGCAGCAGGCACTGGTTGAAGGTACCGCACAGAGCCTCCAAACCCTCTCCATGTTCGCCAACCAGCAGGGACGTTTCGATTACACAGCCCTGCAAACTTTCCTGAAGCAGTACAAGGAAATGAAGGGAAAGGTCCAGGGTGAGCAACTCGAACAGATTGAAACCATCTACGGTCTGTGGACCTATTCTGAGAAGCAACTGCGTAAAGAACTCCTCATGAACAAGTATCAGGGACTCTTTTCTCAGACCATGGTGGCAAATCCTGTGTGTGCCAAGGCCGCTTTTGAGGACCGTAACAACACCACTACCGCTGTTGTTGCCGCTCTTCCCTTCGCTGCCATCAAGGATAAGGTGGAGGTCAGCGATGACGAACTCAAAGCCGCTTACGAAACTTACAAGGAGAATTTCCGCCTTGATGCCGAACTTCGCGACATCAAGTACATCGATATCGCTGTAACTGCCAGCAAAGCCGATAAGGAAGCGTTGGATGCCGAGATGAAAACCATCTACGAAAAACTCGTTTCTGGCGCAGAACCCGCTGTGGTTGTTGGTGGTAGCAACAGTCTTGTCCGCTTTGTCGACATGCCGCTCAGCGCAAACGCCTTCCCTTACGACATTCGTCAGACGCTTGATTCGATGTCTGTGGGTCAGACCAAGGAGCCTTTCCGCAACATGGGCGACAACACGATGAACGTTGTTAAACTCGTTGCCAAGACTTCCACCGCAGATTCTATCCTTTACCGCCCCCTCTTCGTTCAGGGAAAGGACGAGGCTGACGTTGAAAAGCGCTGCGATTCCATCATGAATGCCCTTCGTGCCGGTGCGAACATCAAGGCTCTCGCCAAGGTTTACGGCCAAAACGCCGATTCCGCTTGGGTTACTTCCGCACAACTTGAGCAAGGCGCGTCGCAACCTGAGAACGTTAAGTTCGCAAAAGCCCTTTATGATGGCAACGGATACACCACTGTCGACATCAACGGCAACAAACTCATCCTCGATATCATGCAGAAGAAGGGTAGTTCTGCCAAGTATGTAGCCGCTGTGGTCAAGTGCAACATCAACTTCTCCAAGGATACTTACAACCAGGCTAAGAACAAACTCAACCTTTTCCTTGCCGCCAACAAGGATCTTGCCGCTGTTGAGCAGGCTGCTGCCAAGGCGGGCTACCAGATTGTTGAGAACCCCAACTTCTCCTCCGCAAGCCATAACATCGGTGCCAACGGGCGTATGCCCGGCGTTGCCGGTTCCAAGGATGCCCTCCGTTGGGCGTTCGACGATGCGAAGGTCGGTGAAGTTTCCAAGATTTACGACTGTGGCGAGGCAAACGACCACATTCTCGTCGTTGGACTCAGCGCTATCCACAAGAAAGGCTATATGCCTTGGGATGCTCCCGACGTGAAAAACTTCCTGACAGCAGTAGTCACCGCTGAGAAGAAGGGCGAAATCGCTGCCAAGAAGTTGGAGGGCGTGAAGACCATCGAGGCTGCCCAGGGCAAGGGTGCCGTAGTGGATACCCTCAAAAACAGCAATTTCTTCCTCACTCCCTTCGTTGCCGCCACCCAGGCTCCCGAGGCTAAGGTTGCCGCTGCGCTCTATTCCACCAAGGTGAACGAGACTTCCGCACCCGTTGTCGGTACGGCCGGTGCCTATGTGCTGAAGGTTGTGGCCCGTGAGAAGGCAAAGACCGCCTTCGATGCCGAGAGTGAGAAGAACGTGCTCGCACGTCAGTATATGCAGATGTCGCAGTCTGCCTTCGCTGACCTTGTGAAGAAGGCGAAGATTGTTGACAACCGTTACAAGTTCTAAGACTTTAACACATACGTCCTTTGTCTGTTACCAATAGAAGGTACGGATGAAGCAATGAAAATTTTCGGTGGTGATTTGTTGAATCCACCTTGACTCATGCGGGGGAGTCGGGAGTAACGCACTCCTGACTCCCCCGTTTCCTTATTCTCCCTTCCCTTTTACCGCTTTCCCGTTTCCGTGTTTCCCCCTGACACAGCAAAGGTTCTCTCGTAAACCGGCAAATGCCGCGTGCGAGAAGTGCGGATGTCTTTTGCCGGATGTGCAGACGTTCCGTATGAAAACCTTGGAACATTTCCTTTGAATGTTCGGACGTTCCGTATGAAAACCTCGGAACATTTCCCTTGAATGTTCGGACGTTCCGTATGAAAATCTCGGAACATTTCCCTTGAATGTTCGGAAGTTTCCGAAACCTTGTTCCAGCGTATCTGTCAGAGAAAGCCGTCATGTGGGTGAAAGCCTCCCCAATCCTTTATGCAACTTTCAGAAATCCTCCCGCTTTTTTCCCGGCATTCCGGGGTCGCGGCCCTTGCCGAACGTATCGCCGAAGGCCGTCGGACGATAGCCGTCGATGGCCTCCACGGGTCGTCGCCTGCCGTTGTTCTTGCCGCGTCCGAGCAGCCGCGCACCTATCTTGTCGTGCTTTCCGATGAGGAGGAGGCGGGATATTTCTACAATGATATGGTGCATCTCGTCGGCGATGCCAAAGCCCTTCTCTTCCCTTCGGGCTACCGGCGTGCGGTAAAATACGGACAACACGACGCCGCCAACGAGATTCTCCGCACTGATGTCCTCACCCGTCTCTCCCGACGTACGGACGACGCACTCTACATCATCACCTCGCCGGAGGCGATGGCCGAACGTGTGGCGCCCCAAGAGGAGATGAACGAGGTGACGCTCTGCATGGTTTCCGGAAAGGAGTACGACCTGATGGGCGTCTGCCACCGGCTTGAGGAAATCGGTTTCCGGCGGAAGGACTATGTTTATGAGCCCGGCGACTTCGCCTTGCGCGGAAGTATTCTCGACATTTTCAGTTATTCCTCGGAATATCCCTTCCGTATCGACTTCTTCGGAGACGAGGTTGACAGCATCCGCACCTTTGATGTGCAGGACCAACTGTCGCGCGAGGTCCTCAGCGAGGCAACGGTTGTGCCCGAATGCAGCGCGTCCGGCGTCCGGCGCTCCACGCCTCTCGTCCCCTTTACCGCCTTTCTTCCCACCGACACTCTGGTGGTTTGCCGCAATCTTCCGTATGTCGAGGAGCGCATACAGCGCATTTACGACGAGGGATTCTCGCAGCAGGCCATTGCGGAGCGGGAAGCCGAGAGCCGCACTACGTCAGAAATGGAACTGGAAGCCATACATTTGCAGATGCGCTCGGAATTTATGCTCGTCCAGGGCCGCGAAATCCTCCGCGATCTGCAGAAATTCCCGATGCTGACGTGGCAGGTGGCGGTTGGAAATCAGGCGGAAACCATCCATTTCGACACCGAAATCCAGCCCCTTTTCCATAAGAACTTCGAACTTCTCAACCAACGTTTCCTCGAAAACAGCCGCTGCGGCATCGCCACATACGTCATGGCGGACAGCGAAAAGCAGACCGACCGCCTCCATGACATCCTGTTAAGCCTCAATTCCGACGACCATGCCACGGCAGCCATGCCGCCGCTCTTCACACCTTTGCAGCATACCCTGCACGAAGGTTTTGTACTTTATGGCGGAAAGTCCGCCGCTGCGCGTCAGGGAGGCACGGCACTCTTCACCGACCATCAGATTTTCGACCGTTTCCATAAGTACAATCTCAAGAGCGAACACGCCAGAAACAGCAAGATGGCGCTGACGCTCAAGGAACTGATGCAGTTCCAGCCCGGGGATTATGTGGTGCATGTCGACCACGGTATCGGCCAGTTCGCCGGACTTGCCCGTGAAATACTTCCCGACGGTCAGATGCGTGAGGTGATAAAAATCAACTATCGCGACGGCGGTGCCGTGCTTGTCAGCATACATGCCCTGCACAAACTCTCGAAATACAAGGGGCGCGACGGGCAACCTCCGAAACTTTCAAGTCTGGGTACGGGAGCCTGGGACCGTCTCAAGGAACGTACCAAGTCGAAACTCAAAGATATTGCCCGCGACCTCATACTTCTTTACAGCAAACGCCGCGAAGAGGACGGATTTGCCTTTGCTCCCGACAATTTCATGCAACACGAATTGGAGGCATCCTTTGTATATGAGGACACGCCGGACCAGTTGAAGGTGACGCAACAGGTGAAGTCCGACATGGAACGTCCGCAGCCCATGGACCGCCTTGTCTGCGGTGATGTCGGGTTTGGTAAGACGGAGATTGCCGTCCGTGCCGCATTCAAGGCCGCCTGCGACAATAAACAGGTGGCGGTGATGGTGCCGACGACGGTGCTGGCACACCAGCATTTCAAGACATTCTCCAAGCGGTTGAAGAATTTTCCCGTACGTGTTGACTATCTTTCCCGTGCCCGTACACCCCAACAGACGCGGCAGGTGCTCGCCGACCTTGCACTCGGTAAGATCGACATCGTTATCGGCACCCATAAACTCATCGGAAAATCGGTAAAGTTCAAGGACCTCGGACTGCTGATCATTGACGAAGAGCAGAAATTTGGCGTCAGCGTCAAGGAGAAACTCCGTCAAATGAAGACGTCGGTCGACACTTTGACCATGAGTGCTACGCCCATTCCGCGCACTTTGCAGTTCTCGCTGATGGGAGCCCGCGACCTTAGCGTCATCAACACCCCGCCTCCCAACCGTCATCCTATCCTTACCGAGGTGCATACTTACGGACATGAAATCATCGCCGACGCCATAAATTTCGAACTTTCGCGCAACGGTCAGGTCTATGTCGTGACACACCGCATCTCGCGTCTTGAGGAAATCGCCTCGCTCATCCGCCGCTATGTCCCCGATGCCCGCATTGTCATCGGCCACGGGCAGATGCCTCCCAAACAGTTGGAGGGAATCGTCGAGGATTTCATCAATCAGGAGTACGATGTTCTCCTGTCCACGACCATCGTTGAGAACGGTATCGACATTCCCAATGCCAACACCATCATCATCGATGCGGCGCACCATTTCGGCCTTTCCGACCTGCATCAGATGCGCGGCCGCGTAGGTCGTGGCAACCGGAAGGCGTTCTGTTACCTGCTGGCACCCCCGCTTTCCGCCCTTCCCGACGACAGCCGGCGGCGTTTGCAGGCCATTGAGAACTTCTCGGACCTGGGGTCCGGCATCCACATTGCCATGCAGGACCTCGACATCCGCGGTGCCGGCAATCTGCTCGGTGCGGAACAGAGCGGATTCATTGCCGACCTCGGTTACGAGACCTACCAGAAAATCCTTGCCGAAGCCGTCACGGAACTGCATAACGAAATGCCGGAATTCATGACGGAGACGGAGGATTCCGCCGCCGACCGCCCCGTTTCCTCGCGTGCCATGTCCGCCTCGGAGATGGACGGTACGGCATTCGTGGCGGAATGCAACATAGAATGCGACCTCCGGGCCTACTTTCCGGAGACCTATGTGCCGGGAGCGAGCGAGCGGATGCTGCTTTACCGCGAACTTGACGGCCTCTCCGACGACGGACAGATCGCAGGTTTCCGCCAGCGTCTGCAGGACCGCTTCGGACCGCTTGTCCCGGAAGCCGAGGAATTGCTCCGCGTTGTCCCCCTCCGGCGCCTCGGCCGCCGCTGTGGAGTGGAGCGCATCGTCTTGCGGAAACGGCAGATGACGATGCATTTTGTGGCGAATGCCGACAGTCCCTTCTACCGTACGGAGTGTTTCTCGCGCATCTTTGCCCAAATCACCTCCAAGGCCTACCAGAAGCGTTGCACCATCGTCAGCCAGCCCGGCCGCAACTTTGTGCGCTTTGATAGCGTACCCAGCGTGGCGGAGGCCGAGAACATCCTGCGCCATCTGTTGCAGACGGAGGCGTAGACACCCCCGTTCCCCGCCCTTATTTCCCATGCCCAAAATAAAAAACACCATATCATGAACAGAATTCTTACCCTGGCATTCTGCCTATTTTGCAGTGCCTCCGCAAGCCTTTTCGCCGTCCCGTCGCAGGCTGTCACCGCCGATAAGGAGCAGTTTACCCTGCGAAACATCGTCGATGGCAAGTACAGCGCCGAGTACATCTACGGTGTCAACCCCCTGAACGACGGGCTTTCTTACAGCCAACTTTCGGCCGACGGCAAGCAAATCACGCGTTCCAGTTTCCGTACAGGCAAGCAGACGGGTGTCATCTTCGATGTCAATAACGTCCGTAGTGAGGTCGATTTTGAGCGCATCGACGGATATATCATGAGTCCTGACGAGAAGAAGATTCTCATCAAGACGCAGACGAAGAAGATATATCGCCGCACCGACACCGCTGTTTACTATATCTACGATGTCGCAAGCCGCATCATGGTACCCCTTTCCGAGGGTGGTCCGCAGACGTCGCCCCTGTTCTCGCCCGACGGCAATGTCGTGGCTTTCGCCCGCGACAACAACCTTTTCGTCGTGAAACTCCTGTTCAACAATGCCGAGACGCAGGTGACGAAGGATGGAAAGCGCAACGAAATCATCAACGGCATCCCCGATTGGGTGAATGAAGAGGAATTCTCCACGGCCCGTAGTTTCGAATTCACCGCCGATTCCAAGGTGCTCTGTTGGATACGTTATGACGAGAGCCGCGTGCCCGTTTACAACATGCAGATGTGGAAAGGTCAGAATCCCCGCCACGACGAGAACGACCAATACCCCGGCGACTACTCGTATAAGTATCCGATTGCCGGCGAACAGAACGCCACAGTGACGGTACATTCCTTCGAACTTAAAAGCCGTGTGACCCGTCAACTTGATGTTCCCCTCGATGCCGACGGATATATCCCCCGCATTATCGCCACCAGCGACCCCACGAAACTGGCGGTTGTCACCCTTAACCGCCATCAGGACCAGATGAACCTCTACATGGTCAATCCGCTTTCCTGCACTTCGCGTCTGGCCGTCAAGGAAACCAACGACCGTTATCTGCGTGAGAGCGCCTATACCGGGCTGCGTTTCTACGACGATGGCTTCGTCATGCTCTCGGAACGCAGCGGTTTCCAGCACATTTATTGGTACAATCTCAACGGACAACTCCTGCGCACCGTCACAAAGGGCGACTTCGAGGTCAGTGCCTTCTATGGTTACGACCCCGCAACGCAAAGTTTCTATTACGCTTCCCACGAGGAAGGTCCGCTGAAGACCGCCGTTTACCGTGTCGACCGCAAGGGTCTCGTCACACGCCTCTCCACGGAATCGGGACAGAACAGCGCGGTATTCTCCAAATCCCTCAAATATTATATGAACATTTGGAGCAATATGACGACGCCTCCTGTGACAACCCTCCGCGACAACAACGGCAAATGCCTCGCTACACTCCTGGACAATGCCGACCTGAAGAAGCGTGTCGATGCCATAAGCGGCCAGCGTGAACTCTTCAGTTTCAGCACTGCCGATAGCGTTGTGCTGAACGGCTGGATGGTGAAGCCGCGCGATTTCGACCCCTCAAAGCGTTATCCCGTCCTCATGTACCAATATAGCGGTCCCGGATCGCAGGAGGTGAAGGACGGATGGGGCGATGGCTTCATGGCAGGACTTGTGTTTGAGAGTTATATGGCGGCACAAGGCTACATCTTTGTCTGCGTCGACGGTCGCGGAACCGGCGCCCGCGGAGCGGAATTCGAGAAGTGCACCTATCTGCGCCTTGGTGAACTTGAAAGCCACGACCAGGTGGAGACAGCCATTTGGCTGGGTCAGCAGCCCTATGTCGACAAGGAACGCATCGGAATCTGGGGCTGGAGTTTCGGCGGATTCAACACATTGATGTCGATGTCTGAGGGACGTCCCATCTTCCGCTGCGGTGTTGCCGTGGCGGCTCCCAGCAACTGGCGCTATTACGACACCGTATATACCGAGCGTTTCATGCGCACTCCCCAGGAGAATGAGAACTACAACACCATCTCTCCCATTGGGCGTGCGGCACAACTCAGCGGCGAACTTCTCCTCATCCATGGCACTGCCGACGACAATGTCCACTTCCGCAACTGCACGGAGGTGAGCGAAGCCTATGTCCAGGCGGACAAACAGTTCCAGATGCAGGTATATACCAACCGCAATCATTTCATCTTCGGTGGCAACACCCGCAACCATCTGATGAACCGCATCGTTGATTTCTTCAACGAAAAGATGAAGTGATTAGAGGATATCCCCTCTCCGCTTCATAAAACATGCCGGTCATTAAGCCGGTCTTTGCAACCGGTTCCGGCGCTTTCTCCGGGTTCCCAACGTCAGTTTTCAAGCCGGAAAGAGCCCGGAACGGCGGAAAAATGCTGCCAAAGTAAGTGTGTAAAATCGTTTTGCTCAATTACTTGAAGCCCCAAAGGGCACAGACACCACGCGGAAGTGTAGTGCCTGTGCCCTTTTACTTTTGATGCCCGAAAAGCGATGATGAAATTTTGTAGGAAAATATTTCCGTAAAGATATTGAAAAACTGCGCAGGAATGAGTATCTTTGCGCACTATTTTCACCGATAGTAAGTGGACAAAGATAAATTTATGCTTCAAATGCCGTTGTGATTGGGCGGATTTCGGGCATTGACACCCTCCTTCGTTTTCTCTCCATGGCTTAACGAAAACAATCCTTACTCGCTTCTGCTCCGCTCATTTGGCTGAACGAAAACGCCGGGATGAAGGAACTTGGCGGGCCGTCTTTCCGAGTGGCCAGACGAAAACCGTCGGGAAAAGCAGGTTGGGAGTGTGAAGGATAAGTCTTGAATTCCCATAAATGCCATATCGTTTTATTTTGTCCGCTTACATGATTACCGACAACACGCAGAAAACAGTATGACAGAAGAAGCACAAAAGGGCGGCAGCCAGACGATGGCGAAACTGAAGATGCCGTCGATGTACAATGTTGTGATGCACAATGATGACGAAACCACGATGGACTTTGTGGTGAAGATTCTTGTCGACGTCTTTCACAAAACCAAGGAGGAAGCCAGTTTCTTGATGATTCAAGTGCACTTTAACGGAAAGGCTGTGGTCGGGACCTACTACCGCGACATCGCGAAAAGCAAGGTCATTATGGCCACAAGACTTGCCCGTAAGAACCGCTTCCCCTTGCGCTTCACCGTGGAGGAAGCGTAGCGAGGTCCGCATCGCCTGACGTCAAGCAGGCCTTGCGCCGGTATAGCCTTACGGTGAAGTTGTGGGGGCTGACGGTTGCATCCTGCTTCGTCTTCCGAAAAAACTATCCTGAAACGCCCATCATTTCAGAACGCTTTCCGCAGATTTGTCAGGAAGATGCAGGTGTCGATTTGCGTCTCTGCCTACAAATGGACCGTCGAACCCTACCCCGAACTGATTGTTGACCCCTGTTTTATTTACAGCACCTACCTGAACTTTTACAGAACCTATCTAAACTTTTCACCATGCCAGACTTATTTTCAATCATAGATATCCGGAAATGCACGCGAAGAGTGCGTGCGGCTTTTGCCGACATGCTCGGGATGGCGGCCCGCGAGCGTATGGAATTCATCACACCCGAGGTGTTGCTCTATGCAGTCATCTCCCAGCCGGAGTTCCAGGAATACTGCAACGACTATTCTTTCGACCTGCAATCCTTTTCCGAAGAGTTGAAGGCGTTCAACGATTCGCAGGACCGTATGGCCGACAGCAATGAGGATGACGGATCGTTTTCCAACGATTTCACGCGCCTTTTCTACATCCTTGCCATGTACAATCCTGATGAACTCCGCCGCAAGCGGGGCGTCATCGAAGAGGATTATCAGAAGCGTTACGATGAGTCCATCGTAGACATTCCCACCCTTATCCGTGGAATTTACGACCTCGGTGAGGACAGTATGGCAACATATTTCCTCTCAAAGCACATCTCGGACGAGCCCTTTATATGGCTCGACGACCTGACTCCTTATTACAAGGACGATGATGTTGATGCGCGGATGCCCTCAAAACTCCCCCCGTTTGTCACTGCTGAGGCCATCGTCAACGGCAAACCGGTTGACATCAGCAAACTCGGCAACGACGATAAGTTCCGGAAAATGATGGAACATGCCGACCAGTTTCTCCGCGAACTCCGTGCTGCCTCAACCTTTGAGGCCGTCGACGACGATGAGGATGAGGAGGAACTTCCGCGCGAACCCTGGGAAGGCCTCGTCACTTGCCTGAACACCACCTATCAGAACAGGCCTCCCCTCGTCGGACGCACGGTGGAACTTTCGCGCTGCATCCGCATCCTTTGCCGCAAGGACAAGAACAATCCCCTGTTCGTCGGCGAGCCCGGTGTGGGCAAGACCGCCCTCATCTACGGCCTCACGCGGATGATTGAGGAGGACAATGTGCCGAAATGGCTGAAAGGTTGCCGCGTCTACGCCATGGACATGCCGACGATGCTGGCGGGAGCCAGTTACCATGGCGAGTTCGAGAAGCGCATGAAGTCGGTTCTCGAAGGCGTCCGTAGGCGCGGGAACGCCATCGTCTATATCGACGAGATCCACAGCATCTGCGAGGCGGGTGGGGGAAACTCCTCCGTCAGTGCCGCGGAAATCCTCAAACCTTACCTTGAAGACGGCAGCATCCACTTCATCGGATGCACCACATATCAGGACTACAACAAGTCCATCGCCGGCAAAAAGGCCATCGCCCGGCGCTTCGGACTCATCGATGTCCTCGAGCCTTCCGTTGACGAGACCCTGCAAATCCTCGACGGTATCCTGCCTTATTACGAGGTGCATCATGGTGTCCGCTACGACAGGGAGGCTGTCCGTTACGCCGTGGAGCAGGCAAACGCCCTCATTCATGACCGTTTCCTGCCCGACAAGGCCATCGACATCATCGACGAGGCCGGTGCTTACCTGCAGCAGAATCCCCTTCTCAACAAGCAGGGACAGCCCAAGGCACAGCGTTATCAGAAGGTGGGAAAGGAAATCTTCAAGCATATCCTCACCGACGTTTGCCGGATCGACGCCAAGGCCCTCACTTCCCAGTCGTCCGTCGAGTTGAAGGACCTGGCATCGCGCATCACTCAGGAGATTTTCGGCCAGGATGCGGCGGTGGACAGCGTGGTCCGCGCCGTCATGATGGCGAAGGCCGGGCTCGCGGAGCCGGGAAAACCCATGGCGTCGTTGCTCTTTGTCGGACCTACTGGCGTAGGAAAGACCGAGGTGTGCAAGGTCCTTGCCCGGCAAATGGGCATGTCGCTCGTACGTTTCGACATGAGTGAGTACACCGAGAAGCACACTGTCTCAAAACTTCTCGGATCTCCGGCAGGATATGTCGGGTACGACGATGGCGGACTCCTCACGGATGCCATCCGGAAGACCCCCTCCTGCGTACTCCTTCTCGACGAGATTGAGAAGGCGCACAACGACATTTACGGCATCCTCCTCCAGGTGATGGACTATGCAAGTCTGACCGACAGCAAGGGAAACAAGGTGGATTTCCGCAATGTCATCCTCGTGATGACCTCCAATGCCGGCGCGCAGTACGCCTCGCAGGCCGCGGTGGGATTCACCGGAGGACTGAGCAAGGGGCAGGCGATGCTCGATGCCGTGAAGAAGACCTTCAAGCCGGAGTTCATCAATCGTCTGTCCGGAACCGTCGTCTTCAACGATATGAACCGGGAGATGGCGAGCCTTATCCTCCAGAAAAAACTGCGTCAACTTTCCGTGCGTCTTGAACGTCGCGGTGCGGAGATGGAACTTTCCGACGAGGCTTACGACTTCCTCCTGCGCAAAGGTTTCAATGTTCAGTATGGCGCCCGCGAGATGGACCGTGCCATTGCCCAATATCTTACCCCCATTCTGACGGAGTCCGTGCTCTTCGGAAAACTGTCGAAGGGTGGTAAGGCTGTCATAAAGGTTAAGGGAGATGCTTTGGAGATTGAATGAGAATCCCTGGCTTTTCCCCGACCCGCATGGGGGAGAGCCCGACGGAATGTTGGCCATTGGCGGCGATTTGTCGACCGAACGGCTGCTGGCGGCGTATTCCCAGGGCATTTTCCCGTGGTACAGTTTCCGCGATGATTGCCAAATCCTCTGGTGGTGTCCCATGGACCGCTTCGTCATCTTCCCCAACGAGGTCCATGTCAGCCACTCCATGCGCCAACTTATCCGCAGCGGGCGTTACAAAGTGACGTTCAATCAGGACTTCGATGGCGTCATCCGGCATTGCAGCACGGTGGATTCCCGTCACGATATGGACGGCGCCTGGCTCGGCGACGACATGATTGCGGCCTACCGGCGGCTCCATGACAAGGGATATGCCGCGTCCGTGGAGGTGTGGGACGGCGATTCCCAACTCGTAGGCGGACTTTACGGCATCAGCATCGGGAAGAACTTCTTCGGAGAGAGCATGTTCAGCCTTGTTCCAAACGCATCCAAAGTCGCTCTCATTGCACTTGCCCGCCTGTTTGCCCCGCATGGCGGCATCATCGACTGCCAGTTCGAGACGAAACACTTGAAGAGTATGGGAGGGCGCCACATCCCCTACGATGAATATATGGAATATCTTCGGCCAAAGGCGGAGTGAACCTGTAAGTGTGCAAAATGAATTCATACTTGAACACTATTGTTTTCAATCGTTTTTCTTCACCGGTTTAACTCCCAATGTTCAAGTGCCTCCCTGCAAACAGTTCAGGTGGCTTCCATAAATTACCGTCGCAATTTATGGAAACCACCTGATTTCTTTCTGCATTGTCCTGTCCCCCGCGTTCCTTAGGTCTATCACCTGCCCGCATCCATTTGTCATTCGTCTGAAAAACAGAGATTTTTTTCAGTCAGTTCTCAACAGTTTCCTTTCAATTTTACGCTTTTCCGGGTCGTGAAACTTACATTCTCTTGCGTCATTCGGTAAATTTTTGCGTTCACATGAACGTATTTCCTCCGTCTCGTGAAGCATTTTGCACGCAGTTCTGCGCGGAAAACCTCGAAAAATGCAGGATTATCCTTCACTCCCTGCACCATCTTGCACACCATCCTACACCCTGAAAACCATAATGTACATTGATATTCTCTTCAAAAGGTGTAGGATGTGTAGGAGAAAATTGCAAAAAAACTTTTAGAGAGGAGATGATAACACATCAATCCTCGCGGAAACGGTGAAAAACCACGGCACATTCTTGCCCGACAAACCGATGATCAGGGCTTCCGTATCGCCAAATTCCGAATTGACTATCGGACCTACGACGCTGGAAGGTAGTTCCTGTTGCTTCATGACCAGCAGTTCATTGCGCAACTTGTTCCAAAAAAGGTCCTTGTCATCTACGTTGTTGTTGAGTTCGACGGTGATGATGACCTTGCCGTTTTGTGATGATGAAGTGGTGTGTGACTTCTTGATTTCCTCGAATTTGAAAAGGAATTCCTCGATATGCTTCGTCACCTGCTGTTCCACTTCTTCCGCGGATGCTCCGGGATAATATGCGACAACCAGTGCCTGGGGAATGGATATTTTAGGGTCTTCCCGGCGTGGCATCCGTATGAGGGAGTAAACCCCGAAGATGAAAAGCACCGCAAGAACCGACAGCGTCACCTGACGGTATTTCAAAGATTTTTCGATGATGTTCATGGTCTCGCCTTATCTTTAAGGTGGGTTCTACTTGTTTTTTATGCTGATACTGCTGCCGTTTGACAGTTTTTGTGCGCCTCCGACGACCACGGTCTCACCGGCTTTGAGTCCGGAAACGACCTCTATCCGGTTGTCGCGTATCGCTCCGATGGAAATGTTCCTGCGGAATGCCTGCTGGCGTTCTTTGTCGGCGACGTACACGTATGGCTGTCCGTCGGGCGTCTGCAACAAGGTGGCGCTGTTCACAACCACGGTCGTTGTGCTGTCGGGGGTGGTGATTGAGACTTCGGCAATCATTCCCGGGCGGATGATGTTGCCGTGATTTTCGACGATGGCCTTCACGGTAAAGGCTCTCGTCGTCGGGTCCGCCATGCCACCGACCTCGGTAATCTTGCCGTTCCGTATGGCATCGATGGCGTCGATGCGTATTCTCACCTCCTGTCCGATTCTGATATCCTTCAACCTGTTTTCGGGGATATAGGCATTGACTTTCACCCTGCTGATGTCAGAAATCACCAATATCGGCATTCCGGCACTGACCATTTCACCAGCCTCACCCATCTTTTTCAGGAGGATTCCGCTGATGGGGGCATAGAGTTTGGTGTCCGCAAGGTCTTTGGCACGGAGTTTCTGTTGTCCGATGGCCCCATCGAGGACGTATTTGCACTTCATAAAGTCGCTTTCGCTCACGCTGTTGCGTTCATGAAGGATGGAAATCCGGTTGAATTCGTCGGTCGCCTGCGCCCCTGCACGTCCGCCAGTTCCTTTGCGATGGCGTAGTTCGTAGGGTCAAGCCATGCTATTTCCGTTCCCTTTTTCAGCATGCTTCCTTCTTCACCCTTTATTCCCGCTATGCGTCCGGCAACCTGAAACCCGAGTTTGACCGTCTTCATTCCCTCGATGTTTCCACTTACGACGAACATGTCGCGGCTTGAAATCGTGCTGACGTTTTCTGTTGTGACGGAGATTGCCCGCTTTTGCTCCGACGGACCGTCGTTCTTCTTGCACGATGCTGCGGCAGTGGCCAGGAGGAGCAGCATGGTGATTTTGATTCCTTTTCTGAGTTTCATATCTATCTGTTTTAATTGTTTTCCTTTTTTGTGGGGAGGTTGCAAAGTTACGCAGCAATAAGTCAGACAGAATGGTCAAATAAACGGGAATGGTATGCAATATGTACGGAAATCTCTTTTTCGCCCAATTAAACATGATGCTTGGATTCTTTTTCATACATTTGCAGAAGATTTTAGGCGGCAAAACGCAACTCCTTATACAACAAATAAGATGTTCGGTGGTATTTCATAGAACCCACCTTGTCACGATGAACGATAGCAAATAACCAGAAATGAGGCTGTTGAGGATAGCCAGCCACAATATTGACGATATCATAAACGTTTCGTTTGACGAGCGAAACGGGTTTCTTCTGTGCAAGAGCGGAACGGTGACGATGCAGATGGACGGCAACGATTTCGTCCTGAAGCAAAACGACCTGTATATTTATCCGGCATTCTCAAAAACGATTGTCAAGGAATACAGCGAAGACTTTGAGGCAATCACAAATGTCGCGGAATTGAAATACTCGTATTCCCTGCCGAAATCCATACCCGGCAACAGCCAATGTGTGACACAGATAAGGTACCGGCCGCGGGTTTCGTTGCAGGATGACGTCGTAAAAGAAATAGAAAAACTGTTTGATCTTGTGGTGGAGCGGAAGAAGTTCCGTCCAGAGACGAGCGGACTGGTGATTGCCGCATTGGAAAAGGCCCTGTTTTACGAGATTCTCACCGCCTTCATGGCGTGTCAGCCCAAACCTGTCGGACGGCAGACCCGGATGGACAAGATATTCCAGACGTTCCTTCTCGAACTGCATAACAACTTCTTGAAGCACCGCGACGTGAAGTTCTATGCCGATTCACAATACATTACCCAAAGGCATTTTGCGACCCAGATACAGAACAAGTCCGGAAAAACGCCGTTACAATGGATTGCCCTGTTCGTCATCTCGGAGGCGAAGCAGATGCTCGACAATCCTCATAAAAGCATAAAGGAGATATCTGTCTACCTGAATTTCCCGGATATAAGCGCGTTCGGGCGCTATTTCAGGCGTTATACCGGGATTCCCCCCAGCGATTACCGCGCCATGTCATCCGTGAAGGTGGCTGCTGTAAATGACCACCGCTGATTGTTCTTCGTTACGGCACAGCGGAATCGTGTTACATTTATTGTCGTTCTGCCCATGAGGCTTGGTGAAATAGGCTTTCGTGGTATATGCCATCATCCAAATAGACTTGAAATCCGCCGGAGTTCTTTTGTAGCATCCACCTGAAACCGCAGACGGTCCGCATGTCGGGAGCCGTAAAAAAGAGAGAGGCACGCCACACAAAATGGCGTGCCTCTCTGCATATTACCGGTCACCGTCCCTTTTCAGGATGTCGGGAGCGGATGCCTGTGGTGAGAAAACAAGGAATGGGAACCTCCTTAGAAACGGTAGCCGAAGGACAGGCTTGCGCAGAAGTTCTTGCAGGATGCGTCCTTGTTGCCCAGAAGGTATTGTACGTGCTTCATATCCTGCGTATACATGTCGGTGAGTCCCCAGTCGAATCCGAGGATGAAGTTGTAGTGCTGAGCATATTCCGCGCCGATGCGGAATCCCAGTCCGCAGTCAAAGCGCTTGTAGGCGCGCATACCGTCTTCCTTTTTGAAGATGCTTTCCGTCTCGTCGTCGCTGAAATCGTCGTACTTTGTGCGGAACTTTCCGTTTGTTCCTACGGCAAAATAGGGTCCGAAGTCAGCATAAACGCCCAGAACGTCGAGCACTTCGTAGCGGTAACCGATGTGGATGGGGAGGGAAATGTAGCATGGACGGGCGATGTATGTGCCTCCTATTCCGACCATATCGTCGAGGTTGACCTCAAATCTGTCGCGTCCTCCCTTCATGGTGTACTCCAATCCGGCGTTCACGAACGTGCCATGGCATGCCGGCAACACGTATTCCGCACGTACACCAAGGTGAAGTCCTGCCTTGGGATCCAGTTCCATGCCGGGCTGGTTCTTGTAGTGCATGTTGCTGATGTTCATACCAAAGAGTCCCATAAACGAGAATGTGTTCTCTTCAGGACCGTAGTTCTGTGCCATAGCATTGGAGAATGTCATGGCCAATGCAATGAGTGAAATCAAAATTCTTTTCATAATTGTGGGTATTGGTTGCTATACAGGTGGGTTCTATAAATCAGCCCCGTCGGTTTTTGTGGAGGTTTTCGTGATGAAAATTTCTGTGAATGCAGAAGCATAGCGTGCCATGTGACTGAATGGACTGGGATTTTAAGCCGAGAAGAGCGCGATGGATTAACCATAAAACCAACGGTTCCCATTCATGGAAGCCACCTATAGGATTCTGTTTGTGCGCTGTCGCAGAGGTGTTTGTTGCGGAATTGTCTTACCATCCTGTGGCGTTCCATCCTGCCGCCTCGTACCATTCCGTCTGTCGGAATGCGGCATTGAGGTCGCCGTATGCCGAGTTCACGGCGTTGTCGGTGTAGATTTGGAGGGGAATGAACGCAGAGACGCCGCAATATTCTGCCGCTTCCGGCATGGTCTGGAAGTCGAAATACCACGGACCGATCCAGAACTTCTTGTTGGCACCATAGTAGGTGACGGTCTGGTCGATGGCGTTCCGCAGTTCTTTCAGCGATGCCTTGTCGGTGCCCATGGCCTCAAAGGCGCTGTAAAGGTCGAAGAAATGGGGGCGGTAATAGTTGTAACTGCTGTAGGTATGGTAGTTCAATGCCTCGCTCATGTCCCATGTTGTCCCCTGCTGTCCTGGCGTTCCTGTTTGCTGGGCAAGGATGTTGCGTACGGTGGATGCCAGTTGCGGCAGGGCTTCTGTGCGGATGCTCGACATCACGCAGCCGTAGTATTTGCTCTCATTCTCGGTATAATAAGGTATACTTCCCTGACCTTTGTAATAACTCATGTAGGTGATGGCCACCATATCGGGCGAGCCGTTGAAGAGGCCGTAGCGTACAAGGTCGGTGTAATAGGCGCCTTCTCCCGAGATGGATATGGGCGATGCGATGACATAGTCCGTGATTTTGCGCAGGGCATAGGCGGTCTCCACATTCTGCATCAGGCAGGCGTCGAAGAGGATGTAGCACAGATGCACGCCCGAAGCGCTGACGGCATTGGCAAAGTCCGCGATTTCCATCTGGTCGGGTACGGTGCCGTTGGGTCCTTTGTCAATCCTCATGTTGCCGTTGTCGCCCACATCGATGCCGATGGTTCGCCATGGCGCGCTCGGAGTCTGGCCTTCTGCCTGCTCGCGGGCGTTGCTGCTGACGGCGGTTTCGCCGGGTTTCGGCAACCATCCTGTGGCGTGGCTGCCCACAACGAGGGCATATTCGTTGGCGGAGTACTGCGTCCGCATCAATGCCAGCACCTGTTGCAGCCCTTCTTTCGAGGCGGTCGAGAAGTCTTTGTCCCAACGTTTGACGAGTTTTGGCGTTTGCAGGTCGTGTTTCAGTTCGTACATTCGCGGCGGAAGGTCGTCATCGATGAAGAGAAGCAGGCGGTCATTCTCCGGAATGCTCGCCATTGCCTGAACGATTTCCGTGCTGTCGTTGACGTGAAATTGGCTGCTTCCGAGCGAATTCTGCATACTCATGTACACCATCACCACACGTCCCAACTTTTCCTGGGGAGGTGGTGTGGGTTCATCATCGTCGGAACAGGCAAGAAATGCCGTCAAAGGAAGGCCGAAGCACAGCCAAAACATGGTATGGAAAAGGAATTTTTTCATGTGTGGAAAGGAAGTCTAGGGCGGGTTACCGGAGGATTCTCCGCTGTTCGCGCCCCTATATTATATATAAGGAGTGTTTGTTGTAGTGGAAAAGGACGGTCCTTTAATATAAACGAGTACGTACGTTTGGTATATAAGGAGTGTATATGGTCCCCGAAGATGGGGGAGAAGGGTAGTGCGGCCTCAGATTGCCGTGCCATAGGAGGCGGATGTGCCAGTCTCAGATGGTGGGAAGTGGTATGGAAAACCTCTGTGGTTGCCGCCCCGGGTGACCGGCGTTTAGGGTCTGATGCGTTCGGTTATCTGCTTTCCGCCAGCGAGGGGTGTGCCCCGAAGTTCCACATATTCCACGCTCATCGCCCCCTTCGCCTTGACGTAAAGTTCGTCCAACCGGCAGTCTTGTCCGTTGATTTTGATGACTGCCACCCACTTTTTGTTCTGTTGGCAGATGCGCAGTTGCCGCTTGTTGTAGGCGGTGAGCGACACGTTTGCCTCGTTGTTTCCGGTGGAGCGCACCTTGTATCCGTATGCCAGACGCCGTTGCAGGGCGTTGAGTTCGTCCTTCATTCCCGGACGTTCCTCCCTGTTGAGCCAGTAAACGTGTATAGGATTCTTGGTGTCAAGTTTGCCGTTTACGGTATTCACGTCGTAACACACGAGGTTTTTATTGACGCTTCGTGCGATATGGAACAGCCGTTGTGCCCACGACGTTCCGGGCACGAGGGTAAGAAGAAGGAATAAAAAGGCAGTAAACAATCTCATGAATTCGTAGGTTTTGCCGTGCAAAGTTACCACTTTCGGGCGGAAAGAGTCTTTTTTTGCGGAAAAATCCGCCGTAAAACTTGTACAGTTCATTTTTCTACCGTACCTTTGCAGTGCTTTTGATAAGAAAGCATGCCAACATGGTGCCTATAGTTCAGTTGGTTAGAGCGTCAGATTGTGGTTCTGAATGTCGTCGGTTCGA
>CAMAFY010000030.1 GCA_945833885.1 uncultured Bacteroidales bacterium | reverse complement strand
TGAACATCGGAACTTTCAACCACAAACCCCAAAGGTTTCGGGCGTGAACATCGGAGGTTTATGATAGAGACTACGTAATTCCCTTTTTCGGGGATTCCGTAGTTTTTTATGGTGTCACGAACCTTTCATTCCACCCTATCGGCAATGGGATTGACCCGGTGCGAATCGGGTTAAAGTGAATATTTGACAAACGTCCATAAACCATTGGAATACAGTCAAAAAGAATGCGCCGCAACATTCCCCGATCAAAGGGATGTTGCGGCGCTTTTTATCGTGCTGCCGAAGGACGACAGCGAAGAACGGATATGCGACGACGGAGACGGAAAGGCAGGGGTGCAATGATGTCTTCAAGGAAACACGGCCCTATTCCATTCCGGTCGCTGGTTCCCGTTGCATCATGCACGGCCACGCTCTATGTCGAGGGCGGCCGTCGTATGTTTTCAAGACGCGTTGAAAAGCCTCGGGAACCGTAGGATGGCGGTTCCCCGAACGGATGTCTTGCGCTGCCGGAACGCTTATCTTGCGCTCAGCACAAGGCCCTTTGACTTCAAGCGTACGCTGACGTCGCCCTTGCTGTTGCGCACAGCGGGGCTGTAAGGACGCTGGACGATGCCGGATTCGGAGGTGACAGAGGCCGACTTCACCATGACGGGGCTTGCGGAAGACGGCGAGGAAGGTGTGGTGAAGCGGTATTCATTGATTTTTCCCCACACACCATCACCGTTCTTTCCGGCAGCAATGACCACGTATTCCGTGTTGGGATTGAGTTGGAAGTCGGTGGTCAAGGGCTCATAGAAGAACCAATTTGCCATGCCGGCCATGGGTGCTTCGGAGCAGAGTTCCTGCTGAATCTCGTCCTTGTAGTCGTCATATCCTATGTAGTCGCCGGTACTCTTGGCATAATATACGGAATAACGGTAGGCCGAAGTATGCTCGTTGGGGGTGAAAGTGATGAACTGCGAGGGGAGCATCTCGCCACCCCAATCAGCGAGTACGTAGTTTCCGAGGGTGATGTCCACGTAGGCATCGCCGCTGTCACCGAGACCCGGGGTGTGAATGCTGATGGTGTCGCAGTCGACATACGTTCCCTGGGCATCCCAAGCCTGCACAAAGAACTCGTAATCGGTGCCGGGCTGACGGTCATTGAAGGTGAAATCGCGGGCTTCTGCCGGTTCGCTGACGATGCCCCACGTGCGTACCATGTCACCGAAGTTGGCAAAATGGAACATGGCGCACTGCTGTTGGCACACACCCTTTTCGGCCGTCACGATGGCATAGCCGGCAACATCGGCATTGGGCTCGCAATGAAGGGTATAGGTATACTTGTCAAGTTCCTTAACGGTGGTGGTCACCTTGGGCGATCCTACAATGTCTGCGCGGGGAGTGGTGAAGTCCGCACGGCAAAGACCGCAGGCGATGCCATACTGATCGTAGCCGACGGTGACGACACTGTACTTGGTATTGTCCTGCAATACGGCGCCGGAAATCTGGCCATCGGGGAAGTCCTGATAATAGAGTGTGGGTTCCTCAGACTCAATCTTCTGAATCATGTAGTCGGGATGCGGATAATAGGTGTCGGCAACCGTGGCGGGCATGACGGAAAGACGGAAACCCTGGCAGGCTTCGCTGCGCGTAATGCTGACGACAATCAGTTCTTCATCGACGCTTTTGACCTCCACATCGGCCTTAACCTCGCCTTCCACGGTGGCGAAGGTGATGTCCTGCACACGCTCAACCAGGAAACCTTTATAGCCGGCTTCGGAGTTGACGAGCATACGGTTGGGGTTGGTCTGTGCGAAAGCGCTGAGCCCACATGTGAGACTCAGGGCAAAAAGGGTAAGGGAACGGAAAATATGTTTCATCTTATTTGTATTTTCAAAGGTTTTTGCAGGTGGTTTCCATAAATCACCACCGAGTATGTTACGTATTATTGAGGGTGACGTTTTTCCTGCCACAGGTAGTTTTAGGGAGGAAGACAGATTGCTGGAAGCGCAAAATACGGTTTTCAGCACCTGTCCCTGCTGATTCCCCAGGCGTATAGAACGGCCGGCAGCAAAGGATTCCGCCAGGATTCACGAATGGAATTGTACGGATTTACTTTTGGAATTTCACGGTCTGCGCATCGGCTTTAACGATGTATGCACCGGGAATGAGGGCCGAGATGTCGACGCTTCCCGCACCACGGAGGCTGGAACGGCTGAGCAAACGTCCACGGGCATCGTAGACCTCGACGGGAAGGCTGCGGCTTTCGTCAAGTCCCGAAACGAGGAGTTCGTCGCCAACGACGGTGGCTTTCAGCATCCGGGCCTGCAACAGAGGGGTGGAAATGCCCGCATAATCCAGAGGAAACTGGATGTGGGCGACATCGGCATAGGCAAACGACGTTATCGGTTGCCCCGAAATGCAATGGATGTCAAGGCTCTCGCCACCCAACGCAATGCGGTTGACCTCCGAAAGAGCCATGGCCCATGACCCGCCCTGACGGTCGGTGACCACCAATGTGCAGGCGGCATTCTGTGCCATTGCGGCAAAAGAGAAGGCAAAGGACAAAATTGCAAAAAGGCTTTTTTTCATCTGCTTTTTAAGAATTATTGATAATTTCTATGTGAATTTTCGAGATTTTGTGCGGCAAATATACGACAATAAACCGCAGAAAGAGAAAAAAGCGTGCACTTTTTAAGATTTTCTACCCTTTTTGTACCGCAATATTTGCCTTTTAGCCCTGAAATCAGTACATTTGCCGTTGATTATGCGCATATAAAACATGAAAACCAGTACCATTCTACGCGAATACATTTGGATTATAGAAACGCTCCGTCGCGACCGTCTTGTCCCGTTAAAGGAACTGAGTCTGCAATGGCAGAAGAACAGACTTGGCGACGGACAGCCCCTTTCGCGCTCCACTTTTACCCGTTACCGCGAGGCTATCCACGACATCTTCGGCATTGAAATCGCCTGTAAACGGGGAACAGGCTTCCAATATTATATAAAGAATGAGGAAATCCTCGAAAAGGACACCGTGCAGGCATGGATGCTTTCGGCCTTCTCCATCGGACACATCATCAGCGGAGAACTGGCATTGCAGCATCGGATCATGCTCGACCATATCCCCATACACGTGGAATACTTGAAGACAATCTTCGAGGCCATGCACTCCAACCTCTGCCTTTTCCTCACCTATCAGAAGTATGGACAGCAGGAAAAGAAGCAATATGAGATAGAACCTTACTGCGTAAAGTACTTCAAAAGCCGCTGGTATCTGTTGGGGAAATACTACATTTACGGCAACAACGACGATGTTTTCAGCAACCGCGAGGCGTGTCTCCACATGTTCGCCTTTGACCGCATCCGCGATCTTACCTTAGGTGACCGCCTGTTTGAGATGGAAGCAGGATTCGATGCCCACGAATATTTCAGCAACGCATTCGGAGCCTACATCGACAATGCCACGGACCCCGAGCCTGTCATCGTGAGGGCATACGGCATGGCACGCCATTATCTGCAGGACCTTCCCCTGCATCATTCCCAGCGGATTGTGAACGAGACAGCGGAATATACCGACTTTGAGGTCTGCCTGAGGCCCACCATCGACTTCTTCCACCAGGTTCTCTCCCAGGGCGACCGCCTGAAAGTGATAGAACCTTCATGGGTGGTAGATGAAATGCACGAACTTATCCTCGACGCTCTGAAACTTTACGACCCCTCGCTCTGCGGAAGTCAATGACTGATGGGTGGGTTCTGTAAATTGCCACCGCAAATGTTTTGGGTTGGTTTAGGATACGTTTCAGCGTCTTACGGCCTCTTTTCCACTCAAAATCTCCGTAGAATCAAGCCGCGGAGTTCGCCACTCCCCTTCATCCACAGCATTCCCTTCCCCGGAAAACGACTGTAATTCCGGCAAGGAAAATCAAAGGAATCCAACGTTTTCGTCAGGCCAAACGGGCAGAGACGAAGCAAGTGTAACACGCTAACGACAAGCCCTCGAGAGAAAACGGAGGATGGAATCTAACAAAAAAAGACACGCATCAGGCTCCACACCATAGAAATGAAAAAGATAATAACCATAGGATTGTTCTGCTCAGCCCTGTCTCTGGCATTCACAGCCTGCCATTCCAACCACAAAAATTCTGAAGAAAACGCCGCCAAGCCCCTCACGCTTGAGCAGACATTGCAGAATGTGGACACGGCAGCCTACCTTATCATGGCTGCGAACATGGCCGACAGCAGTTTCAACACCCTACCACTCGACTTCAAATTCGGACAAACCCATGCCGAATTTATGGCGCATGCCCAAAGCATCGTCGACAAAGGACAGGGAAAGATCGAGAACGGACAACTCATTGTCTTCTCCGACCCCAAAAGATTTCCCTCAAACATGATTGTCAACAACACGTCGCTCATCAACATCGGCACGGTCATTCCCGACACACTTCCCGTAAGCAGCGTGGAATATGTCTACCACCTGTCAAAAACTGACAGCGTGGAAGCAAGACGAATCATCGGACAACTCATGGGCAATGCCACGAAAGGCGGATTCAAATCCTCGCCCGTGATAGACATGAACGACAGTTTCGTGCAGGTATGGACCCGCAAAAACCTCATCATCCGTGTGTTCTATGTCTACGCAAACTCCTCGCTCCACTTCTGCGCCACCGATGCCAAGACCCTCAGCGACAAGGATGTGCTGGGCATGATTGCGACCATCAAGGCCGGGGCCGCGCGATGCTTCATCAGCAACAACGACATCAAGGACAACGTGCAGCGCCACTGCAAGAAAAAATATGCGGACTACAAGCCTGAAGGCCGTTGGAGTACCGACTGGTACACCTCGTCCATTGTTGTACGCCATCGCTATTCCTTCATCACGGACAATGGGAAACGGGTGATGCGGGAATCGATGTTCCGCTTCAATTACGACATGAAACTGGAAAAGGAATTCACGCTTTCGGAAATCGATTTCCAAGAATGAACCTCCCATTACTCCATTGTCCGCAATACCAGAAATGGAAGACTAAACAATAACAAGCAATACAATCCAACAGAAAACTAAACAAACAAGCGATTCAACAGGAAGGCTTTTACCGTTCAGGTGCAACACTTTCCGGTGCACACCATAAGTCACCGCCGCAAATCCTCCTGTTATCCTGAAGGTGACATTTCGCCGTTTCTTATAGAAAAATCCACTTAAGGTGGGCTCTATGAATAAACATTGCTGGATTTCGAGTTGCTTTTCGAGATGAGAATTTCTGTAAGGGAACGTTAAAAATAAGCGAGAGCAGAGTAAACCTATTTGCTTTGCCGAGTGGAAAAAACGTCGAACGAAGTTCAATATAGCCGTGCTATATGACTGAAAGAACAGGGATTCCAAGCCGAAAACAACCGAAAGGCGGCAAAAGCGCCCCCAAAATACAAGCAATAAGATTCGCGGGTGTGATTTGTAGCCCCCACCTTAAATGAAGAAATAAAGGGAAGGCGGGAAAAGGAGACTCCACTCTTTCTACGACCTTATCCCGTTCTTTTTTCGTGAATTATCCCCGGCGAAACCCACACACCTTCGACATTCAGCCCAAAAACATCCCTGTTATGAAAAAATTGAACAGAATTCTACTGCTGTTTCTCTGCCTCTGCATGCCGCAAATCACGGTTTGGGCACAAGGAAACGAGGCTTTTGAGATCATTGAAAACTTCGACGACGCCACTCATTTCACCATTGATAGCAATGTTCCTGACGGCTGGCTGTCGGAGGGAACCTTTGCTTTCAGCCGAATGCGCGCCTCTGAGAACGGCACACTGTCGCACTCCGGCTCCTATGTCTTTGGCACCATCACCAATACCACGACATCCTCGCGCGACGAACGCGTATATACCCCAATGAAACATCTGGCTGCCGGACGCCCGTGTACGCTTTCCTTCTATCTTTTTGCGCCAGGCGGCACACCAAACTTTGTACGAACCAACAAGATTGTGGTGAATGCCAACAGCGCACAGCGCGATGACGCCATCGTTGTCTGCTGCGGCGAGACGGAAAAGAAGGCTTTTGAGGAGTGGACACTCTGCACTTTCACCTTCACCCCCGAAGAGACTGGCGACTATTGCTTTGAACTTCTCCTGGAGACCAGCCTGGCATCCTGCGGTTCCGTGTCGCTCGATGACTTCTGCATCACCGGCGAAACGGCAGGCGAAGGCGGAGGAACGGAGCCCGACACATCCACACTCGAGCCCGACGCCGACAACGAAGAGAATGCCATGACGCCGCCCTATCTGGAATCTTTCGACAACGAAAACGACAATTATCTCGGCGACAGTTACGTGCCACAGCACTGGTTCTCCACCGGAACCGTGCCCTTCGTCACCGCATATCTGGAAGCCCTGCCCGCACACACCGGAACTTATTACGCCATTGCCGCAGGTGACGGCACGAACATCCGCGACGAACGCCTCTATACTCCGTTCTTTATGCTCGAGGCCGGCAAGGATTACGAACTTTCTGCCTATATCCACATCGAGGAAGGTCTGACAGAAGTTACGCCCGCGCTGGACATTACCGTAGGAACACAGCAGGAAGGCGACTTCCACATCTCACTTCTGCAACGGAATACTCCGACATCCGAAGACTGGGAACAGGTCAGTGTACACTTCACCCCGCAGGTCAGCGGCCCCTACTGCTTCTCTTTCGCCGTTTCGAGCGAGGAGATTATGTCGGGATATGTGGCAATCGACGATGTTCTCATCACGGCTGATGGACTCGTACTTAAACCAAAGGCCGACTTTACGCTCAGCCATATCTACGATTTCTCCAATGGTCAGATGATTGTCTTCCCCGGTCAGGAGATAAAACTCCACAATTTCTCGGAATATGCTACGGACTATGAGTGGACAGCCACGGGCGGCGAATGCAGTTTCTCCGATGCTACGGCGGCAGAGCCCACAATTTCCTTCAAGGAGAGCGGCATCTTCACCATCATGCTCCGTGCAAGCAACAGCGCCGGCGAGCGGACTGCCATCCGCGAGGTGGTGGTTGACTATGCCGACTACGACAAAGGCAGTTTCGGAGTGTCGTCGAGCAGCAACGAGGATGTTTTCTATAACCGTGAGAACCTCCCTGCATTCAGCACCGATGAATACGATTATATCACAGGTCCCAACCACTATTACCGCAGAATTGCCGAACGTCTGGCACTCGGAGATGGGATGACGGCGGAAATAACCATGCTCAACGTCATCCTCACACATCTGAACTTCAAGGTGAAGAACAACGGCCGCGAAGAGCAGTTGGCGGCAAAATTCAGCCTCGTTGTCTATGGCGAGACGGATGGAAAACTTGATGAGACGAAGGTGTTCGGCCGTTACGACAGCACGCTTTCCGGCGTCTTCGGCACAAGCGGTATCGGCATCGGATACGGCGAGCCCCGCAACATCATCCTCCCGGAGCCCATCAGCGTCAGCGGACCTTGCTACATTGCCTTCGAATATGGCGACGACATCGACATCAACATCGAAGATCCGAATGCCGGACGCACGTATGCAGGCTTCCAGGCTGTGAAGCATGCGTCGAAATGTACCACGTTGCTGGTGAATCCTACGGAACTTCCTGAAGATTGCACGGCAACGGCAGGCGAATGGACCACGGTGGACCAACTCAACCCCGAACTTCAAGGCTACGGACTATGGACACTCGTATGGCTGAACACGGGCAGCACCGTAGGCATCGCCCTTGACATGGAGGGCAACACCGTATTTGCCGTACAGCCCACGCCCAACGGTTTCAACGTCAGCGGCACAAAAGCGGGTGAGAATGTCCGCGTCTACTCTGCCGACGGACGCCTGGTGGCATCCGCAAAGGCGGAGGAGGGCAGCACACACGTCGCACTCGGCAGCGGAAAGCACGGCACTTTCTTCGTCAACGCCAAAGCCGGAACGGCAAAAGTGTTGCGCTAAACCACAATCTCCGCCCCACACAACACTCACAGCACCCAACATCATCATGTTTTCTTATAGAAGATTCCTTATTCTCATCCTGCTGACGCTTTCGGCAGGTCTGCTGAAACTCAACGCAGTACCGGCATGGCCAGGCATCATCACCGTCCTTCAACCCGACGGTACCGCCATTGAACTCCGGCTTCACGGCGACGAGTTCGCACATTGGGGGGAGACTCCCGACGGATATACGCTGCTCCGCGACGCGGATGGCTGGTGGTCTTTTGCCACTCTCGGTAGCGACGGCCGGCTTTCACCGTCAAACCTGCGATATTCCGGCTCATCGGCCCAAGCGGAGGCTGATGGCATCGTGCCGCACCTCGGATTCCCGGAATCGCAACTCCGTGAAATGCGTACCGAAGCCCTCGTGCGGATGCGACAGATGCCGGACAATGACCATGAAAGCACCGCCAGCCGCCCCCAACGTGCCGCAGACCCGACGCTGCAGATTGACAATTCGTTCCCGACGGAGGGCAAACACCGCCTGCTCATCCTGCTCGTCAACTTCGCAGACACGCAGACCACCTACACGCAGCACGACTTTGAGGAGATGATGAACGGCAAGGACTACGGCGGATATGGGAGTTTCCGCGATTATTACCTCAATGAATCGTACGGAAAACTCGACATCACCACCACCGTCACACGCTGGATAACCCTCCCTTATTCAAAGACCCTCTACGGCTCTGACGGTGCCATCCAAATGATTTCCGATGCCCTTGAAGCCATCGACGGGGAGATCGACCTCAACGATTTCGACAACGACGGCGACGGCATCCTGGATGGCCTGGCCGTTATACACCAAGGTCCGGGTCAGGAAATCACAGGTAGCGCCTCAGACATCTGGTCTCACTCCAGCACCATCACGGGAATGGAGTTCGATGGTGTGCAGGTGAGGCGCTATACCATGGAGCCTGAGTTGCTCGGAACCACAGGACGCATGTCGACCATCGGCGTCATCTGTCACGAATTCGGGCACAACCTCGGTTCGCCAGACTTCTACGACACGGATTATTCCGAATCCGGCGGTGAATACTGCGGCACCGGACGTTGGGATCTCCTCGGCAGCGGAGCCTGGAACGGCGACCTCGGCGACACCCCGGCCCCCATCAACGCATGGCAAAAGATACAGATGGGATGGATAACCCCCACTCTGCTCGACACAGCATGCCGCGTCGACGCTATGGAATCCGCAGGTTCCGCACCGGTGGCTTACCGCATGGAGACCACCGTTCCTGGGGAATACTTCATCCTGGAGAACCGACAACAGCACGACAATGCCTTCCATGCCTCAGTGCCAGGTAGCGGAATGATCATCTATCATGTGGATGAACAGATACTGCGTGACAACATGTATTGGAACACCATCAACGTTACGCACCCGCAAGGTATATACATGGTGTGCGGAGATGCCGCATGCGATGCCGATTCCAAGGTATCCTCGTACGGCGACATCAATGTTGCCACGGCACTCTACGGCACTTCGAGCGGCCACGACGCCTTCAGCGACCAGACATTGCCGTCGGCCAAGTCGCGCGAGGGGCGATATTCCTACAAGGCATTGGCAAACATCGCCACGAATGCCAACGGAACCATGAGTTTCGACTTCATCACCGGCACCATTCCTCCGCCTCCCGCAAGTTTCGAGGCCCATGCCTCGCGCGGAAAGGTGAGCATCAGTTGGGAGAAGCCCGTACCTACGACGGACGAAGAACGGGAGATGGGCGAACCGACAGGCTACAATCTCTACCGAAACGGCGAATGGATGGCACGCGTGGACGGACTGGAGTATACCGACAATGACGCAGGCAGCAGCAAAAGCATCACCTATCGCATCGATGCCGCCTATGCTTCCGGACTCCTTTCGCCGTATCTCTCCACCACCGTGCGCATTCCCCAGAACATGATTACCACCACCGAGGCTACCATCGAGGGCAACGAAACACCAACCGTGCGCCTGAACTGGACCATGCCCACGACACTGACACGCATGGAGAGCACCGACCGATATGAGGAAAGCGAATACAACGGCATTGAAAGCCTTGACTACGTTCACCGTTTCACCGCCGACGACCTCGTCACCATGCGTGGCTACAAGATCCGACGTGTGGGATTCCTGCCCTGCGCAGGCCCTCAGGAGGCGGTCATTACGTTGCGTGTCTGGCAGGCTGATGCGGGAGGCTTGAATCCGCGCATCGTATCTGAGCGCACCATCAAGGAGTTCGGCAACTTCATGTGGAACGACATTCTGCTGACGAAGGCGGTGGAAATCGCTGACCAGGAGGAACTCTGGATAGGACTTCATTGCGAATCGCAGCGCGGAACCATGAACATTATGTACGATTCTTCAAGTGATGGCCTCGGAATGGGCAATTGGATAAACATCGACGGCAATGGTTGGCAGGAAGATGAGGAATGTTCCGGCACCTACTACCTACGCTTTACGATGGCAGCACCCACGGCTCCCACGACGGCAAGCGAGATTCTCGTTTCCGACATCCTCGAAGATCCCGACACGGAACTCCGCTACCCCATTGGCTTTGGTGTGTACCGCGACGGCAATTTCCTTGGTTTTACCGGCAACACCTGCTATGTGGATGAGGCTCCGGAAGCGGGAACCCACACCTATAGCATCACCAATCTCTACAAGGGTGCCAACGAATCGGAGGCCGTTGACCTGAACGTCAGCCTCACCGTCGACGGCATTGACGCTGCCACCACCGATGCCGCTGCCGGAAAGTTCAGCATACGGGCATCACTTTCGGGCCTCATCATCGAGGGATACACCGGACATCTTGACATTGTCGACGCCGGCGGTCGCCAGATGTTCCGCGGGAACTACAACGGCATGCCCCTCGCGCTGCAACCTGGTTTTTACATCGTCACCACCGACGACGGCACTCCCCGGAAAATCACCGTGAAACCCTAACTTCCTCCTTCGTTTTTTCGCCACGGCATAACGCAAACAGTTTTCACTTGTTTCCGCACTGCCCATCTGGCATAACGAAAACGTTGGACTTCCTCCTTCGTTTTTTCGCCACGTCATAACGCAAACAATTTTCACTTGTTTCCGCACTACTCTTCTGGCATAACGAAAACGTTGGATTCGAAATTGCAGCACTAAGCACTCCGCTCAGCAAACCTCGGGGTGGGATAAACCAACAATCCCCCACCCTTTTACTGCATAACGCGTCAAAAACAAACAATCCGCCTCCACAGCAACACCATACTGTAGAGGCGGATTTTTGTATATTACCGTCCGGGATGCCTTGATAGAAACCTAAGACACTTTGTATCTTTAGAGTTAAACTCGCATATTACAGATTTATTCAAAACGTTTCTCTATCATATCCGCAAAGGAATTTATAGTCCTACTGCATACTTTCCATTAAATCCTTCCACTTTGGCAAGATATTCTCCGCATCAAACTGCCTCGCAGCATCTCGTGCTGCGGCAGACATTCGCCTGCGTTCTTCCTCGTTCTGCATCAAAAAAGCCAACTTGTCTGCATAATCATCCGTATTAAACGGTTGTATCAACAACCCATCTTTTCCGTCGTGAATTATATAACGTACTGCAGTATATGAGTCGTATGCCATAGGCACACATCCATGCTGCATACCCTCTGTCAGTACCATACCAAAACTTTCGAAAGCAGATGTCATGCAGACTATTTCAGCCTTCTCGTAAAAAGGCTTGGGATCTTTTGTGCCACAAAGATTACAACGCTGAAGTTTCAACTTTTCATGGAGTTTTTTAATGGAATCTTCATCGGGTCCGTCACCCAAGATGTCAATAGACCATTCGGGAAACAACGGCTCCAATTTACTCCAAATCCTAAGCATATCAGAGGTACGTTTGTTCCATTCAGCATGACGCCCCACCCATAGCAACCGTTTCTCTTTGGTGATAGAACGCGGATTCTCAAAAGAATTGAAATTGGGTATCACAACAAACTTATCGTCCTTGGCGTAAGGACAGAAAAAACGGTACTCGTTTATGAACGGTGGTACAAAGACAACAATCCTATCACTCTGACCATAGGCGCTTCTCATTGCGTTGCCGACTACACGTTTCCAATTCCATTTCCTCAGGAAGTTCAGTTGCAACCTTTGGTACATGGCATAATAGGAGTCGTGCATAACTGTAATCACTTTTACATCAGCAGGCAGAGATGACTTGGGACAATAGGAGAAGAAGCCCATTTGGTTGATGACAATCGTGATTTTATTTTGCCGGATGACCTGCAATATCCATTGTTCATTGCCGGAATCCTGCGTAAAATACTGTGGCGCCACACAATCATACTCATCACCACATGTGCGTTCCACAGACATAAACACAACCTTATAGCCTTCTTTTATCAAATATCGTGCCAATGAATCCGTAACACGTTCTATGCCACCCATCGTAGCATTTACCTCTCTCGGACAGAAAAATAAGATATTGGGGGTCATGGCTTGTTATTTATTCTTTTGCCAATACACCAGGGCAAGTAATGGTTAAACAGATAAATTAAGGGGAACTCCAGCAAAACGATTAATGCAAAAGATAGATAAACATTCCAATGATGGTGAAACCTTTTAATAGGTCAATGTATTCAAATCGCCGTCCAATAGTACTTGTATGTATGTTTGTCATATTATTGTTTCCTTTTCTACGTTTCAAGAGTATGTTATTCGCCCGAGAAATATGTTGCCATTTGTCATTCCTTTATCAATAATAATGCTTCAATCCTTAGTCAAAAATCTTTGCACACCAGATATTCGCTATGCAGGTGAAGGTGAAACGAATATTAAACGACAAAAAAATGTCTAAACAATTTCCTTAACAACTCTACAACATGTATAGAATCATAGTCAAAAATACGGCATTTTCCATTCAAAAGAACGGAACTTTGAGGTACAAACATCGGATGTTTTGGGGAGGAAATGCCGTGAAATAAAAGACGTTGTTTTATTCCGACATTTTCATCGCTCGGCAGAGTAAACAAGTTTTCTCTACTATTGTTTATCACAATGTTCCGCTCTCCTATATTATATTTTCCATTTTTCTCCTACACACTCTGCACAAAACACAGAAATCATCTGTTTATACTGGCAATCCTTCCGTGTAAGACAGTGTGTGGAATGCTTTGAAAATGTAGGATAAACCTACACCTTGCGTGATTTTCTCCGCAAGACAGATGTAAGAAACGGCATCATTCCTTTATTTTTTTGAAGAGATAATGAACTTTGAAATCAGTTTTGCTACTTACTAATAGGTGACGGTGATATCAAATGTTCCCACTGGTCGATGATGACATCGCGCTCAAATCTTGCGCTTGACCTCACGGCTTCGAGCCTCATCCGCGACCTTACGTCCTCGTTATCCATCAGATAAGCCAACTTCTCTGCGTACATTTCCTCGTCGAATGGCGGAACTACAATGCCATCCGTGCCGTCACTGATCATATCGCGTGCAGCCGCATAGGTGTCGTAAACCATAGGAACACAACCGCATTGCATGGCCTCGATGATGACCATCGGGGTGCCTTCGTAGATGGATGTCATACACATGATGCTGGCACGCTCGTAAAAGGCCTGCGGACTGACGTTGCCCTCAAAGCGGACACCGGCAATTCTCTCACTTTTTGCAAGATTTTCAAGATATGAACGGGCAGGACCGTCACCGCAAACAGACAAAATCCAATCCGAATGTTTCGGCTGAACCTTTTTCCAAATTCTCAACAGGTAATCGATTTTCTTTTGGGAAAAATCCAGTCTTCCTATGGATAGCACCATTTTCTCCTTCATAAGGGGGGCAGAAGACGGGAGAAACGTATTGGGATTGTAGATAGAACACAAACGGTCCTTGTCTTTTAGCCTTGCTATATCTACAAATTCTTCGATATATGAAGGACTGAGCACCACAACCTTGTCAGAATTGTCGTACATATATCTGTAACGGGCAACCATATTTTTCCAGTGCATCCTGCGGTTGAACGGTGTCTTCATCCATTTCATAAGGTTCACAACCGTTGTTATCGGATGTTTCATACTCAAAGGCAGGTGGACGCCGCGATAATAATACCTGAAATTCTGATAAGGGCAGAAATGAAGTTCAGTAATGATCCTGACGTCATGGATATGCTCCCTGCTCACCAGATATATATCATCTGTATTTCCTGCCTCATTGATAATCACATCAATATGGTTTTCCTGGCAGAAACTGTTGATATATTCAATGTTCCGCTGCGTAATCCCGACAGAATCGGGCAGGAAGAAACAAGGAACATCGTAATCTCCCGGCACTTTTGTGCGTGACATATAGAACACGTTATGCCCCCTTTCGAGCAATGCGTGCGCCACATTGTCCGCAACCCGCTCCGTTCCTCCGCTCCGAGGATTTATTTGAGAAATGAAGTAGAAGAGGATGTTCATAGATTCAACATTCCTAAATTAGACACAAAAGTTAATATTTACAGTATAACTTTTATTGTAAGTTAGTAAACAAAATACGTAATTTTGCTTCAGTCTATCCCATCACCAGCCTTTTTACTTTTCGCAACAATTCATAGACGTGAATTTTCTTGCTGAATGTTATAAGAGCGACGTATGCAGACTGCTTAAAAAGGCGGTTCCTCCTCTTAAACATCACGCAGATACGATAAAATTGCTGCCGGAATTTACCCTCGTCTTTCAGTACGGCCTGAATCATTCTAATGTCTTCAGCGTCTTTTGGTTCGTGATGTACCCTGTAACGATTCTGCTTGAAATGGAGCAAATCCCGAAGAGCAACAATCTTTATTTCGCTAAAGACAAAATAATGCTGAGGATTAAGAATTAAATCCTGCACAGGAATTGTATAAAACTGTTGCTGGATTTCATCATGTTCTTCTATATTTTCACCGGAAGGATACCGCTTGATTTTGCACTTGTGCAGACAACAGTAATCCAAATCAACGGCAGGCCTCAGTCCGTATATGCTCAAAGCCATGCTCGAATCCACAATAAACTCGCTCGAATCAAAGCCCTCTTTATCGAGAATGTCCGAGAAACGGGAGAAAATTTTGAACGATTTCTTGTAGCGTGTCACGTTTGCATGCTGAAGGAAATGGCGGGAATTTGGGTTAAGCAAGGCATTCATGGCCATTTTTGTCTCGCGGATATTGTCCGTGCTGTGGATAGATGCAAGACCGATACCAAACAATCCACGTATTTTTGATTTAAGTTCCAACACCTCTCCACTGCTCTTCGCACGTATGAGGACGACATGCACTTTCCCGTTCTCATCCCAAACCTCGTCAACTTTCCCCGTAATGTTAGCATAACCATCGTCAATGGAGCCTACCCAATCCATGTGTCCATACAATTGTATCATCAGATTCCGTATGGAACCATGGGTAAGGCGGTATTGAACTTCGTAAAGCACATCCGAATGGGCTGATATCATCTGCAAGGCTTCCTGCAATTTGTCAGACTTTCTGAAAGCCTTTGGCCAAAGAAACAGGGCATAAACATCGTCATGCCACCTTAATGCCTCGAGCGCCATCCAATCTCCGAAGCCCGAAGGTAGCATTTCGCGCTTCAGATACTCATGGTTATAGGGCGTGACTTCTCGGTCAAGGAAACGGAGCACCCTGACTTTCCTGTTGAAATAGGCTGCACACGAAATGCGGTGTGCCCCATCTATCGGCTCGCCTTTCTTGTCAACGGGTATCAATGTCTTTGAGTCGTCATAGGTCCCGTCTTGAAAATCCGATATCAAATGGTCAAGAACGTGCAGGAAATCATCAAACGAAGCCTTGTTCTCGTTGCCAATCTCCGCCAGCCTGAAACCGGTCATGGCACGAGTACGTTCCAAATAAACATCCTTGGCAAGACCGAGGTCGGCGACTTTTTGTACCTTCTGATCAATATAAAACAATATACCATAAAGATCAAAACGATGGGAGCCCAGAAGCGTACGTGCCTCTACGACCTCCTCGACACACCGGTCATCCATAGAAAACTTGAAATAACAATTATCAAGTTTGCAGTATTGTTCCTGAGTCATATTGTTATCTCCTTATGATTTTCCTGAATTGTTGAAGGATTACAGCCCGTTCGGAGGATGTGATGCCAATAAAGAAAATGGCAAAAAGCGTATAGATTGCTATAAAACAGGTTTCGAAAAACAAACGCAGCAGCGAATCATCCGCAGGCATATACCACCTATACACCAAGACGGGTATGACCGTGACGACGCATACTCCAAGTATTGGCAAAACCACCCGCCGCAAAAACGAAACCAACGGCAGCGATATCTCCTTGTTAATAAACCATATACGATAAAGAAGCAGAAGACATGCCACAACACACGGCATAAGATAGACCATATAAGGCTCGATGTCCAAATAGCAGATGGCAAATGCCGCAACAACACTGAGCGTACGCAACAGGGAAACGATGCACTGATAGGTCTTGATTTTTCCAATAGCGAATATCGTGGTATACAGTGGCGAAGACAGACATTCAAGGAGTTGGGAGACGATAACAAGCATACATATAGCGACTGTATACTCCGGAACCTGTCCGAGCCACAGGAAAAGTATCGGCCGGAGATTGGCCATGATGGGCAACGAAAGGGCAAACAAGATAAAAAACGAGAACTTTGCCGAACGGAAAATCAAATCAAACTGCCGCAATCTGTCGCCTGAAGACTCCGACATGACAAGTTGAGGGTTAAGTGCCTGTTGGAAACCGGAAACGAACTGCCCGAGCACACCCCGGATTTGATTGGCAATTCCTACCGCAGCATTGAGGACAACACCGAAATAAATGTTGACAATCACATTCAAACCCTGCGATTCGAGCATTCCAGTTGTGCTTCCAAACAAGGTCCAACCCGAAAAGGATAAGAGGTATTTATAGAGTTTCCTGTCCCGAACGGCAACCAATTCTATTCCGGCAAGGCGTCGATGCGCATAATAAACCTGTATTAAAAAACCAACAGCACTGACAAATAGAATAAAAAGGACATACAAAATCAATTTATCATAGGGCATCACCATCAAAACATACACCATCAACAGTTTCGCAAGCACATCAAAAATACTCATATAGGCGTAAAACGACATCCGTTCATACGCAATGACCGCAGCATCGTATGGCGTCTTGACAATGCCAATGAAGCAAGTGATGAGCGCGATATGGAAAATCACGTTGGCGGCATACAATCTTTCAGACGGAATGTTCAGTCCGTTATTCAAAAACCATAGGCCAATAACCTCACCAAGAACAACCACCAGAACAGCAAGTACAAGATGAATCCTGAGGCATGCGCTGAAAATGCGCGGCACACGTCCGTCAATCTTCCCGAGTTCATAAGAGATATGGCGCTGCGTACCCGTTGACATCGCATTATTGATGAAGGAGAACAGGACGACAACACCCGCCACAACATTGTAAATGCCATAATCCTCTATGCCCAAAGTGTTGAGAACCACCCGGGATGTATACAAGGTGACGACCATAGTCACCAACATCCGCAAATACATTAGAATAGTGTTTTTGGCTATTCTTCTGTTATTTATAGAAATATTGGTCGGTGACATGGTGTATGACAGGTTGTGGATTCCGCTTGTTTTCGGGAAAGAGAGAGCGTAAAGACCTTAGAAAAGATTGAGTTTGTTGGCCCTGGCATCGGCAATGGTGCGCTGGGGCGATTTCTCGCGGGCGTGGTATTCGTCGGCAAGTGCGGCATATTCCGCACGGCATGCCGTGACATAGGGGTCGTTGGCAATGGCTTTGAGGCAGGCCTGGCGGTCGTTGCCGGCAGCACGTAGGCACTTCACCAAGGGTTTCAGGCGTGAAGCGACAAGAACCATCTGACTGGCATCCTTCACCCACAGCACAGGACCGTCGTAGACCGGCATTATCTTCAGCGCAGTATGGAGCGCCGAGGTGGTGGCACCGCCCAAGAGGATGGGAAGTGTCAGTCCTGCCGCCTGCATGGCACGTGCCGTATTGACCATCTCCTCAAGACTCGGGGTGATAAGTCCGGAAAGTCCGACGTAATCCGCGCCCTCCCTGACGGCAGCCTCCACAATCGCCTCGGCAGGTACCATGACACCGAGGTCGATGGTGCGGAACTTGTTGCAGCCGAGGACAACGTTGACGATGTTTTTACCGATGTCGTGGACGTCGCCCTTCACGGTTGCCATGACGAACACGCCCTCATGGCGGCTTTCTTGCGGCACTTCTCCGCCACCAGCATCAGTGATGAAGGGTTGCAGAAAGGTCACCGCCTTCTTCATGGTCCGTGCTGTCTTCACCACCTGCGGAAGCATCATCTTACCCTCACCGAAGAGTTCGCCCACATGTTCCATAGCCTTCATCAGCGGGCCCTCGATAATCTCCACCGCCGTGGGATAAACGCCGAGGGCTTCGCGGAGGTCTTCCTCAAGATGGTCGGCGATTCCCTTCAGAAGGGCATGGTCCAGACGCTCCTCAAGCGGTGCTTCGCGCCACGTTTCAGCGCGTCCGATGGTAGCGGAAGCCTGTTGTTTGTCGTCCTTCACCATGCTTTCGGCATACGCCACAAGGGCTTCTTCCACCTGTTCCGAAGGTTGGAGGATGACGGCCTCAAGCAATTTCAACAATTCTTCAGGAATATCGCTATAAGTGACTTTGGATGAAGGGTTTACAATTGCCATATCCATACCTGCCTTCATTGCATGATAGAGGAAAACGGCGTGCATGGCTTCACGCAAAAAGTTGTTTCCACGGAACGAAAAACTGAGGTTGCTGACACCACCACTGACGTGTGCGCCGGGAAGATTTGTGCGTATCCACTCCGTAGCCCGTATAAAGTCGAGGGCATACGTGCGATGCTCGGCGAAACCTGTGCAGATGGCAAGAATATTGGGGTCGAAAATGATGTCTTCCGGGCGTATTCCCGCCTGGATGGTAAGGAGATTGTAGGCCCGTTGGCAGATTTCCGTGCGGCGTTCAAAGGTGGTTGCCTGGCCTTCCTCGTCAAAAGCCATCACCACCACCGCCGCTCCGAGGGTACGAAGTTCGCGGGCACGGCGCAGAAACTCGTCCTCGCCGCCTTTAAGTGATATGCTGTTGACGATACATTTCCCTTGACAGCACTTCAAAGCGGCGCGGATGACCTCCCATCGCGAGGAATCAATCATGAAAGGCACGCGGGCAACCTCGGGGTCGGCTCCGAGCATCCTGAGGAAATGCACCATCTCCACCTCTGTATCGAGCAGACCATCGTCGAGATTGATGTCGAGAACCATAGCACCGTCCTCCACCTGGCGCCGGGCAATGGTGCAGGCTTCCTCATACGACTTCTCGTTGATGAGGCGGAGAAACTTCCGGCTTCCCGCCACATTGCAGCGCTCGCCGACGTTGATGAAGCGCATTTCCGGTGTCAGCGTCAGACGGTCGAGTCCGGAAAGTTCGAGCATCGCCTGATGTTCTCCGCACTTTGTCTCGCGGGGTGCCATACCCCTGACGGCTTCGGCAATGGCAGCGATGTGTTCGGGCGTGGTTCCGCAGCATCCACCTACGATGTTGACGAGGCGTTCTTCGGCAAATTGTCTGACGGCAAGCGCCATTTCCTCCGGTGTCTGCGTGTAACGTCCCAGACTATCCGGCAGTCCGGCGTTGGGATGACACGACACCGCGCTGCGGCTTGAACGCGACATTTCGCGAAGGAAAGGAATCATTTCCGTCGCTCCGAACGAGCAGTTGAGCCCCACACTCATGACATCGGCATGGGCGATGCTGGTGAGGAATGCAGCGATGCGCTGTCCTGACAGGGTGTGTCCTCCACGGTCGTTGACGGTCAGGCTGACCATCACGGGCAGAAAGCGTTGCATATCGGCAAACACATCGTGGGCGGCGTGGAGGGCAGCCTTGGCATTGAGGGTATCGAAGACGGTCTCCACGAGGAGAAGGTCAACACCTCCCTCCACGAGTGCCGCTATCTGTTCGCGGTAGGCGGCATAAAGTTCATCATAACTGACGGCTCGCGCGGCAGGGTCATCGACATCTGGGGAGATGGATGCCGTGGTATTCGTAGGTCCGACGTCGCCGGCAACATAGCAATGCCGGCCTTCGTCCCCCGTCATGGCGTCGTCTGCGGCACGGCGTGCCAGTTGGGCGGCGGCAAAGTTGATGTCATGCACAAGATGCTGGCAATGATAATCGGCGAGGGATATGCGTTGTGCGGAAAAGGTGTTCGTAGTAATGATGTCGGCACCGGCGTCAAGATAACGTCGATGTATGTCGCTGATGACATCGGGGCGCGTCAAAACGAGTACGTCGTTGTTGCCCTTTTGGGGTGGAACATCGGTATACTTCCCATCGACATTCCACAGAAAATCACGCTCTTCAAGGCCATAGGCCTGAATAAGTGAGCCCATGGCGCCATCGAGAACGAGAATACGTCGGGAAAGGTCTTCGTGAATGGTCATCTGATAGGTTGTGGTCTTCGGGTGGAAAAACGGGCAACCGCCTTGAAATACATGCGGGGCTCGGCGTGGAGCCTGCCTTAGAAACTCTTGCGGATGCGGTCCATCTCGCGCTTATCATCGCGTTCGCGCATCGAGGCACGCTTGTCAAATTCGCGTTTACCCTTGCACAAAGCGATGTCGAGTTTTGCCCTGCCGTTGTCGTCGACAAAGAGGCGCAGGGGCACAATCGTATATCCGGGCGACGAAGCGTCGTTCTGGAGGTTGCGGATTTCCTTGCGGTTGAGCAGGAGTTTACGGTCGCGGCGTGAAGCATGATTGTTGTAACTACCCATTTCATAGGGTGCTATGTACATATTCTTCACCCACATCTCTCCGTCCATTACGAAGCAGAAGGTGTCAACCAGCGATGCCTTGCCGGCACGTATGCTTTTTATCTCCGTACCGGTCAGCACAATACCAGCCATTAGTTTGTCGATGACGAGGTAATCATGCTTTGCTCGCTTGTTCTGTATGTTGATTTTTGCCGGTTTCAATGCTTTTTTTGCCATTGTTTCCTTTACGTTTATGGGCAGAATACCAGTATTCCGCCCGCATCATTTCTACATTTTTCAGGCTCAGTGGCCGGAATATTCCTCAACAACACCTATTTAAGGATGTCGATAAATTCGAGGAGATGGTCGTCGAGATAGGCGGCCACACGTCCCGTCACCTGCTCTTCCATGCAGATAAACTCGTCATCGAGGTCCTCAAATTCCGGATATTGCTCGTAAAGCGCCATGAACTCGTCGTAGTCCATCTCCCGTTCTATCGCCTCGTGATGCGTATCATAGAGTTCGCGGGCACGGTAGATGAACTTCGAGAAATCCTTCAATCCCCACAGGCGCATTGCTTTTGCGAAGGGATTCAGGAAGAAGAAGGGGCCATAGCCGTTGTGAATCAACTGTATGAAACCGCCATCGCAGAGTTCGTCGCGCAGGATAAGGTAACCCCAGAGCGTAATCTGGTCGGGGGTAAGTGCCTGCATGGCTTCCTGAGTCAACTCGTCGGTGCCGACAAATTCCTTGAAACCTTTGACGACAACCTCGATGAAGGCATCCATTCCCTCCTCCGCTGCTGCGGCAAGGACACTGTCTTTCACTTTGATATTCATGGTATTTCTGATATTTCATGGGGCACAGGCATGGTGGAAGATGCGTTATCCGCCCCGGATTTCACGATGTTTCGATGCTATCTGACTTCCTCAAAGATGGTCTTCATACCCTTGATTTTCTCGCCAGCCACACGTTGGAGGAGATTTTTCACCACACTCCGCTGCACAGCCACAAAAGCGGCATGGTCGGCGACTACGATCTTTCCTATCTGCCGGACGTTGAGTCCGCCCTTCTTGCAGAGGAATCCCGCCACATCACCTCGGGAAATTTTCTCCTTCTTGCCGCGTCCGATGTATACCAATGTCCATTCGGGGTGGGTGGGCTTGATGGTTTCGTGGCTGACATCCTTGGTGGTTTCCGGCTTCACGTAAGGCGGAACCTGCTCGTCGGGGCCAACAATCAGACAGGTTTCTCCCGTAGCATCCCAGCGTGCGGTGCGTCCTGTGCGATGGGTATAGGCGGCCTCGTCGGCAGGAAGATGGTAATGGATGACGATGCCCACGGCAGGAATGTCGAGACCTCGCGCGGCAAGGTCGGTGCTTACAAGGACGTTGCTGGCTCCGGCACGGAAACGTGCCAATGCGCGTTCGCGCCGATCCTGCTCCATTCCGCCATGATAGACGACGGCATCGAAGCGTTTTTCGCGCAGGAAGGCAGCAATGCGTTCGGCACTCTCGCGGTGGGCGACGAAGACAATGCTCTGTTCGCCCTTCAGGGTGCTGAGCAGTTGCCCGAGGGTTGTCAGTTTGTCGCGTTCGGGCGACGGCACAACGCTGGTGACGATGCGGGCTTTCAGGTCTGCCGACTCCGCAAGATAATCGATGGTGGCAAAGGTGCGCCTTTCGAGGAGCCGCGGACACGGGGCGGCATCTCCGGCATTCGTCCCCTCATCGGCGGAGGCAAAACGCGTGGCAGAGGTGAGAACCACCTGCGGACACCGGACAAAGCGGTCGGCAACACTGTCCATTTCGTCACGGAAGCCGAGTTCCAGACATTTATCATACTCATCGACGACCAAGACCTGCGTACGTTCTATCCTCAGATTCCCCTTGGCGATATGGTCGAGCAGGCGTCCGGGCGTGGCAAAGACGATGTGCGGCATCACCCCCTTCAGCGTCCGGTGTTCGGACATTGCGGGACGTCCGCCATATACCGCCACTCCCCTGACGTCCTTCCCCTGCTCCGCCAACTGCTCCTTCAGCACTTGCTCCATCTGCAAGGCGAGTTCACGGCTGGGAACAACGATGACGGCGAGAGGCGACGCCTCGTCAGCGAGAGGAAGATGCGGAAGTCTGGGCTTCAGCATGTCGAGGATGGGGAGAAGAAAAGCAAGGGTCTTGCCGCTTCCGGTGGGGGAAAGCAGAAGGACATTGTCCTTGTTGCCGATGCGTTTCACGGCTTCCTCCTGCATGGGTGTGAGTACGAACATATCCTATGGGTTGGTGTTACGAGGGGAGTTTTGCGGTGGTTTCCGTTAATCACCGCCGAGGTTTCCGGTTGTTTTTGTGGGGCGGCATTTATAGTCTTCCTGTCATCTTCCGGAGGAATTCCCTGTCAATCCGGACGTACAGAGAGCATTCCTCTCCCTTGTTCACAGGGAATCCGGACAAAGGGAAGAGGGAGAAGACCTGACAAGGCCAATGGGTTGCCTCCACCTTGACGGAAGTATATAAAAAAGGCTGTACTGGTAAAGATGATGACAACTCCGAGTAAGATAAGATTTGAGCGCTCACCGCCCTTTGTAATCCGGTCTTCCGCGCTGCATTTAAAGCGTAGCGCCGGCCCGCCATTGGACGGCATGCATTCTCGGTTGTTGGTATTTATTGATGAGTATCCCAATCTGACCAGCACAGCCTGCGTATATCAAGTACGATATTGTAGCGACGGACGGTGGCATAGCCCCGTGGAACAATGGAGGGGAGCCCGCTCATTTTTTCCGCCGTACAAACCATCGAAATGCGCTGGCACGAGGTGGTTGCCTTGACAACGCGCTCTTCTGAAGCCTTTGCATCACATAAACTCTCTTGTTTACGAGGCAAAGGTACAACAAACTCTCGTAATGTACAAGAATATCACGATTTTTCCGCATTTTTTACGTGAAAAACGTGCGGAGATTTACGGATACTTGCTATGCAACATTCCGCACGCCTTCCGAAGGGCATCCGAAGATGGGGGAAGGGCGTTGGAGTGGACGACTTGCCGCCTTTCCGTCCGATGCTTTTCCAGGAGCGCCTGCAAATCCGCATCATGCCAAACTTTTTTCTGCTGAGAGGCGGTCATCGCGTCGTCAAGGGGCGGATGTTACACCATCAGGAGGCGGATGCAGTTTTACTGAATCCGATACTTGAAGCGGGGGCTTCAAATATAATATGTACGGCTTGCGGGAATGTTCGGGATAAAGGTTCTGCGGATAAGGCGGAAACCTCCTCCATGCGATTGCAGGAACAATGATTGCCAGCCTACTGTGGCTCTGACAATGATGGAGGCTTTACGGACTGAACAGTAGCGGGATGCCGATATTCGGGGATTATTCCCCAAGAACACACACAGGCATCACTTGGATATGCGCAGAAAAAAAGGTTCCATCTGCACAGGACTTGCGGCACAGATGGAACCTTTCAGCCATATCGCGACATGGCGGTATTGGAAGACGAACGGACGATGTGCAAAAGACAATGATGTCCGTTATCGCGGGAAGAATCAGTAACGTAGGATTTGACCGATCTGCAATCTCGAACGCTTGCTGATGTTGTTGCGTCGGCAGAGTTCGCGAACCGAGATACCCGTGCGCTTGGAAATGGTGGAAAGGCTGTCGCCCTTACGCACCTTGTAGACCTTACCCTTGCCCTGTCGGCTGCTCTTCGCGGAGGAGCGCGTCTCCGCCTGACGTTGCTCGGGCTGCACGGCCTCGTCATGCTGCAGGTTTTCCGCGCCGGCCTCGCCCTCGGAAAGTTGTGCCAAAGCAGGTGCGTTCCCGCCGTTTCCACGAAGCGGGTTGTAGTTGGGGTTGATATAGTCGTAGAAATCGCACGTCACATCCTGATTGGCGAAATCGAAAAGGAGGGCGGGATTGATGGCCTCACCAAGAAGACGGGTTTCGAAATGCAGGTGCGAACCGGTGCTGAGACCCGTGTTTCCACCGAGTCCGATGGGCTCTCCGGCACGGACGACGTCGCCCACTTTCACGATTTGCTTGCTGAGGTGACCATAGATGGTCTCCAATCCGTTGTTATGACGTATGACGATGTACTTTCCATATCCGCCGCGGTCGTACTTGACAATGCGGACTTTGCCGTCGAAGGCGCTGACGATGGTGTCGCCGATATAAACCTTCACGTCGATACCCTTGTGGTTACGACCGAAAGCAGGGCGGTAACCGAAGTTCGATGTTACGATGCGGCTGGGGGTGGGCATGGCAAAGCCACGGAGGTCGATGCGGAACTTTTCAGGCAACTGACTGTTGGCGTAGCAATGAACGCTCTCGGTATTCCACGAAGAATAGAGGTCTCCCATCTCGAAATCCTCGCGTTGGCGGCGCTTGAGAACGCGGTTGATGGCCACACTGTCGATGGCTTTCACGCGGCGGTCAACGGGTGCCTGGCGTGCTATCAGGTCCTGTGCATAGATGTTCCGTGGTGCGAGTACGAAAGCAAGGACGAAAACGAGGAAAAAACGGAGGATATGGGGGAAACGTGAAGTGGAATGCATAGTAAAAACGAGAGATTTGCTGAAAAGTTCACGGCAAAATTAACACAAATGTTGCAATTTTCCAACAAAATCGGAAGATTATACGCACTTTTTTTGATTTTTCAGCCATTTTGTCTTGTAAAGGGGCATTACTAAAAAGGATTTTGTAACTTTGCGCGCAAAATTATGCAGAGGCCTTTCCCGGTGTTTCCCCCAGATTCTGCAAAATACATTGTCCGCTGACTTTGCCAGAGGGCAGGTGCGACAGGGTGGAAAAGGCGGAAGGCCTCAGAACATCTCCACAGAAAAGAATGATATCCATAGAACATCTTTCCGTTGAATTTTCCGCACGTCCCCTCTTCACCGATGCCTGTTTCGTGGTGAACAAGCGCGACCGCATCGCACTTGTGGGCAAGAACGGCGCAGGAAAATCTACGATGCTCAAAATCATTGCCGGCGAACAAGGCCCCACCTCCGGAAACGTTGCCATGCAACGCGATGTGAGTGTGGGCTATCTGCCGCAGGTCATGGTGCTTTCGGACGACACTACCCTTGTGGCCGAAACGGAAAAGGCCTTCGGACACATCCACGAACTGCAGGCACACGTGGAGGCGCTGCACAACGAAATGGCGGAGCGGACGGACTATGACTCGCCGGAATATATGGAACTTGTAGAGGCGTTCACCCGCGAAAACGAGCGTCTGGAACTGATGGGGGCGCAGAACTATCGCGCTGAAATTGAACGCACCCTTCAGGGTCTGGGCTTCGAACGCTCGGACTTCGACCGCCCCACGCGGGAGTTTTCCGGCGGATGGCGCATGCGAATCGAACTGGCAAAACTGCTGTTGGCGCGCCATGACGTGCTGCTTCTCGACGAGCCCACCAACCATCTCGACATCGAGTCCATACGTTGGCTCGAACAGTTCCTCGCCCGCAGCAGCGCCGCCGTGATACTTGTTTCGCACGACCGCGCGTTTATCAATAATGTCACCCAACGCACACTGGAAATATCATGCGGAAAAGTCATCGACTACCGCGTGCCCTACAACGAATATGTCCGCTTGCGCGCCGAACGCCGCGAGGCTCAGTTGAGGGCATACGAGAACCAGCAGAAGGAAATGGCCGACATCCGCGACTTCATAGAGCGTTTCCGCTACAAGCCCACCAAGGCCGTGCAGGTGCAAAGCCGCATCAAACAGTTGGAAAAGATGGTGCCCATCGAGATTGACGAGGTGGACAACGCCAGCCTTCACCTGAAGTTTCCGCCCTGCCAGCGCAGTGGCGACTTCCCCGTCATCTGCGAAAGCGTGGGGAAAACCTACGGCGAGCACTGCGTGTTCAGCGATGTTGACATGCGCATACGCCGCGGCGAGAAGGTGGCGTTCGTAGGAAGGAACGGCGAAGGCAAATCGACGCTCGTGAAATGTATCATGGGCGAAATTCCCTTCGACGGCACACTGACCATCGGACACGGCGTGGAAATCGGGTATTATGCCCAGAACCAGGCCCAGATGCTCGATGAAAGCATCACCGTCTTCGACACCATCGACTACGTGGCAAGGGGCGATATCCGCCTGAAGATCCGTGATATCCTCGGTGCCTTCATGTTCGGCGGCGAGGCTTCGGAGAAGAAAGTGAAGGTGTTGTCGGGAGGTGAACGCAGCCGACTCGCCATGATTCGCCTGCTTCTGGAGCCGATGAACCTACTCATCCTCGACGAGCCGACCAACCACCTCGACATGCGCACGAAAGATGTGCTGAAAGAGGCCATCCTGGCATTCGACGGTACGGTCATCATCGTCAGCCACGACCGCGAATTCCTCGACGGACTGGTTACGAAGGTCTATGAGTTCGGCGGCGGAAAGGTGCGCGAACATATCGGAGGCATCTACGATTTCCTCCAGAAAAAGGACATCGACACCCTGGATGCGCTGCATACACTGCAAGAACAGACGCGCGTGACACCGGCGGCAGGCAAGGCACATGCCGCGGTTGCCGAGAAGGCGGCACCGTCGGAGGGCGCAATATCGTATGCCGAACAGAAGGAAATCGCCCGACAACGGCGGAAACTTGAACAGGCGGTGAAGGATGCCGAAAAGCGGATTGAGGACCTTGAAGACGCCATTGCCGGCATCGAGGCACAACTTTCAACGCCCGAGGGGGCTGCCGATATGGCGCTCTGCACAAAATATGGCGAACTGAAAAAGGAACTCAGTGAGGCGGAGGATGCCTGGAGTCTGGCACTCGAAGCATTGGAGGATTGAACGCCCCGAAAGAACTGCCGCAAAACGCAACGGAAACTACCGCAAAACGCAACGGAAACTGCCGCACTTCACACGGTTAACTGCCGCAGAACCATATCAAAAGTGCCGCACTTTTTTTTAGGGTTTTCTGCGTGTGGCTTTTAGGAGATTCTATGGATTTTTTTAGTAAACCCTAGGAAAATCCTAGGAAAACCTATGTAATTCCTAGGCAATCCTAGCAAAATCTTAGGAAATCCTATGGAAAATCTTAGGAAATCCTATGATTTCTTTTAGGAAAATTCAAATATGCTTTTGGCATATTCCGCTCTACCATATTTGAAGATTGCCACGAACAACCGTAAAACAGCCACAAACAACCGTAAAAAAAGGTGGAATGGCCACCTTTACCACAACTTTTTCATAAACATTTTTCTGAAAGGACTATCACTACTTTCTGATTATCCCACAACATGACACTGAAACAAATCATTCCCGCTCTGGCCATGCTCTCCACATCCTGCATGGCACAGGGTCTGAGCACCGGCATCGACTGTGCTAACATGGACCTTTCGGCAAAGCCCGGAACGGACTTTTTCCAGTATTCCGGCGGAGGTTGGATGGCTGCAAATCCCCTCACCCCCGAACACAGCCGCTACGGTCACTTCAACAAACTCAACGAAACGAATCAGGAACGTCTGCGCGACATCATCCTCGACCTGTCGAAACAACAGGCTGCCGAGGGCTCGCTGGAGCAGAAAATCGGCGGTCTCTACCGTCTGGCCATGGACTCCGCCCGCCTGAATGCCGAGGGTTTCGAGCCTATCCGCCAAATCCTCAGCGACATCTATGCGGCGAAGAACAAGAAGGAACTGTTTGTCCTCCAAAGCCGTCTGAGCCGTTTGGGCGTTCCCGGGCTCATCTCCTCCTACTGCGGTGCCGATGAAAAGAACGCAAAGCAGAACATCGTGCAGATTTTCCAGCCCCATCTGACGCTGGGAGAACGGAGTTTCTACCTCGAAAAGGACGAGGCTATGGAGCAAATCCGCACAGCCTACAGCGAATACGTGGCAAAACTCTTCGTGATGACCGGCGACGACGAGGCTTCAGCACAGAAGAAGGCCGAGGCCATCCTCAGCCTGGAGACCCGCCAGGCCGAAAGCAACTATTCGGCTGTGCAACTCCGCAACCCCGAAGCCAACTACCACAAGATGTCGTATGCCGAACTTCTCACCGATTTCCCCGGCATCGACTGGAGCACTTACTTCCTTATGGAGGGTTATCCTGCCTTTACGGAAGTGGTGGTGGGCCAGGTTGAGCCCCTCCATGCTTTGGAGAAGATGCTTGCCGATGCAACACTCGACGACCTGAAACACTTTACCGCCTTCCGCCTTATCGACGATGCCGCCAACTATATGTCGGACGATTTCCGCGCGCTTTCCTTCGGTTTCTATGGCAAAACACTGCAAGGCTCGGAGCAGGACCGCCCAAGATGGAAGCGTGCCGTGGGCATTGTCGACAATGTGCTCGGAGAAGCCGTCGGAAAGATCTACGTCGAGCGCTTCTTCCCCGAGAGCAGCAAGACGCGTATGAAGGAACTTGTCAACCAATTAGCCATTGCCCTCGGACAACGCATCGACGCTCAGGACTGGATGAGCGCGGCAACCAAGGAGAAAGCCCACGAGAAACTCTCCACATTCTACGTCAAAATCGGATATCCCGACAAGTGGACGGACTATTCAAGACTTGTCATCGACGAGAAGAAGAGTTACTATGAGAACATCATGGCTGCCGCAGGATGGCGCACCGACCACCACATTTCCCAGCACGTCAACAAGCCCGTCGACCGCGATGAATGGCTGATGACGCCCCAAACCATCAACGCTTACTACAATCCTACCACAAACGAGATCTGCTTCCCCGCAGGAATCCTGCAACCACCCTTCTTCAATCCGGAGGCAGATGACGCTGCCAACTATGGCGCCATCGGCGTTGTCATCGGTCATGAGATGACACATGGCTTCGATGACCAGGGATGTAAGTACGACAAGGACGGCAATCTCAACAACTGGTGGACGGAAGAGGATGCCACACGCTTCAAGGAACGCACGCAGAAGATGGTGGATTACTTCAACAACCTCGAGGCTTTGCCCGGATTGAAGTGCAACGGCGAACTCACACTCGGCGAAAATCTTGCGGACCACGGAGGTCTGATGGTCGCTCATCAGGCATTGCACAATGTGATGCAGCAGAACCCGCTGAAGACGGTCGACGGTTTCACCCCCGACCAGCGGTTCTTCCTGAGTTACGGCCTCATCTGGGCGAACAACGCCCGCGAGGAAAGCATCCGCCAACTGACGAAGACCGACCCCCACTCTATCGGACGCTGGCGCGTAAATGGCGCTCTCCCGCATATCGACGCCTGGTACAAGGCCTTCAACATCAAGAAGAACGCACCCCTCTACGTGGCTCCCAAGAACCGCGTCATGGTATGGTAACCCGTTGATTACAGGACATTCATCCACTTTCATACTCCGTAAAACACCATGAATACAACGTCAACGAAAACGCGTCTTGTAGGAAAGGGTTACATGGTGCCGTTCATCCTCATCACCAGCCTGTTCTTCCTCTGGGGATTTGCCCGCTCCGTACTCGACATCCTCAACAAACATTTTCAGGAGGTCCTCGATATCAGCCGCACAGAGTCGTCGATGGTACAGTTTTCTGTGTACGTCGCCTACTGTTTGATGGCTATTCCCGCCGGACTTGTCATTGCCCGCTGGGGCTATCGTCGGGGTGTGGTCCTCGGTCTCACGCTCTTTGCCATCGGCGCCTTCGCCTTTGTTCCCGGTGAAATGCTGGCAGAGGGACAACTGCTCCCCGGCAGCAGCATCAACCCGTTCTGGATTTTCCTCAGCGCACTCTTCGTCTTAGGATGCGGATTGGCGTTCCTCGAGACGGCGGCAAACCCATATTCCGCCTCGTTGGGCGCGAAAGAGTCGGCGGCAAGCCGCCTCAACCTGAGCCAAAGTTTCAATGGTCTGGGCTGTACCGTAGGTCCTATGATTGGCGGATACATGCTTTTCGGCGAAAATCCCTCGCTTTCGCTGCCCTATTGTCTGATGGGCGCGATGGTGGTTGTTGTGGCTTTCCTCTTCCTCCGCGTACAACTTCCCGAAATCCGCGAGGATGACGCCCTGGAAGAGGGGCAGAATACTGCGGACGGACTGTTCAGCGTGTGGAAACGCCGCGCATTCGTACTCGGCATCCTCGCACTCCTCTGCTACGAGATATCGGAGATTGCCATCAACAGTCTTTTTGTCAACTACATGACCGACGTGCATTCGTTTGACAAATTTGACGCGGCACAGATTCTCTCCATGGGAGGTCTCCTCATCTTTATGCTCGCGCGCGTGTTCGGAAGTTTTGCCATGAGCATGGTGCGTGCCGAACGTTACCTGCTGGGATGCGCCATAGGAACGGTGCTGACAAGCGCAGGCGTAATGTGCGACATCGGAGGAATGCTCGGTGTTCCTATGCTCAGCATCGCCTGCCTGCTGGCCATCTACGCCTTCGAGGCCATCATGTTCCCCACCATCTTCGCCATTTGCCTGAAAGGATTCTCGGCCACCGACACCAAACGTGCGTCATCGTTCATGATGATGACCCCCATCGGTGGCGCCATCGGAACGTTCCTTATGGCCTATTGCTCCGATGTTCTCGACATGTCCACCGCCTTTGTGGTACCCCTCCTCGGCTACGCTGCCGTCATGCTCTACGCCCTCTACGTCTGCCATCGCGGAAAATGATTCCCCGAAAGGCCGTAAATAGCAAGAACAAATACTGATGGTTTATCCGGAAATCACAAAACGTCCGGAAACCAACCCGCACTCTGCCGGGGCATAATCCCAAAGCATCCGGAGTACATTAGCAAGGAATTCCGGTAAATCATCCAAAGCATCCGGAGAAAAACTGCTAAAAATTCCAGTAAATCATCCAAAGCATCCGGAGAGAAAACAAGACATCCGGAAAAGAAATCCAAAAGAAATCCCCTGGTTACCTTCGCGGTAGCCAGGGGATTGTTCTGTTATATCCGGCAGATTTACTTGGTAATCATATCCGTTCCCATGTAAGGTTGAAGGGCCTTGGGGATACGAATGCCCTCGGGACATTGGTTGTTCTCAAGAAGAGCGGCAACGATGCGCGGGAGAGCAAGGGCGGAACCGTTAAGGGTGTGGCAGAGTTCTATCTTCTTGTCCTCAGCACGGCGATAGCGGCAGTGCAGACGATTGGCCTGATAACTGTCGAAGTTGCTGACAGAACTTACCTCAAGCCAACGGTGCTGGGCCTCGGAATACACCTCAAAGTCGTAGCAAAGGGCTGCGGTGAAACTCATGTCGCCGCCACAGAGACGGAGGATTCGGTAGGGAAGTTCAAGTTTCTGGAGCAGGCCTTCCACATGAGCGAGCATCTCCTTGTGGCTCTCATCGGAATGTTCGGGGCTGTCAATGCGTACAATCTCAATCTTCGAGAACTCGTGGAGGCGGTTCAGGCCACGCACATCCTTGCCATAACTGCCAGCCTCGCGGCGGAAGCACTGGGTATAGGCGCAGCAACGCACGGGGAGTTCCTTCTCTTCGAGGATGACATCGCGGAAGATGTTCGTCACGGGAACCTCTGCCGTAGGAATAAGATAAAGATTATCGAGGTCGCAATGGTACATCTGGCCTTCCTTGTCGGGGAGTTGTCCCGTACCATATCCGCTGGCTTCGTTCACAACTGTCGGAGGCATGATTTCGGTATATCCCGCAGCACGTGCCTCGTCAAGGAAGAAATTGATGAGGGCACGCTGCAAACGCGCACCATAACCTTTGTAGACGGGGAAACCGGCACCGGTGATCTTCACACCAAGGTCGAAATCGATGAGGTCATATTCGCGTGCAAGGTCCCAATGTGGCAGACGTGCGCTCTCAACATCCGGGTTAATATCCCAGTTTCCTACGCAGTCTCCCTCGCGACATTCGCGCAAATTGCTCTTAACCACAAGATTATCAGCGGCGGTAACGCCTTCGGGAACAAGGTCGTATGGAACATTAGGGATGGTATAGAGGAGTTGTGTGCGCTCATTCTCGGCCTGCTTCATGGCATCCTCAAGTTGTGCGGAGCGCACCTTCAGGTCTGCCACACGCGCCTTCTGAACTTCCGCCTCCTCGCGCTGGCCCTGCTTCATGAGTTGGCCAATGCTTTTGGCAATCTTGTTCTGTTCTGCCAATACGGCGTCCTTCTCCATCTGAGCCACCTTGCGGCGGTTGTCGATTTCAAGTACTTTGTCTATCGTGGCGCGGGCGTCAGCGAAATGCTTCTTTTCCAGTCCGCGGATGACGGCTTCTTTGTCGTCTACAATCTGTTTTATGGTCAGCATATAGTGTAAAAGATTATGTTTTCAAAGGTGATTCCGGAAATTCTTAAAGAAGATTCCTGTATTTCTTAAAAGAGATTCCGGAAATACTCAAAGGTGAGTCCGGAAATTCTTAAAAGAGATTCCTGAAATTCTTATAGGGGATTCTTGAAAATTACGTTGAGATTATCGGCGTGTTCTCGGTGCGAAATAGACAGTTCCATCGGCCGATTCCCCCTGATATACCTCAGGATATTCGCCGCTGAAGTCAAGATAATAGGTTACGGTTTCCGAATCGTTGTAACCTTCGGCACTGGCATACACCTCAATGGTAAAGAATTGTTTGATTCTCGCCTGTCCGAATCCCGTGACGCCGTTCTTTTCGAGCGTCACGTTGCCCGTAGCCTCGTGGTCATCGCTGGTAATAGTGTAGTGATAAGTGGCGCCTTCTATGCCGTTCGACATAGAAAGTACGCCATAGGCATAACTGACGACGGGCGCTGGCATATCGCGGATGACGATGGCCTCGACCTTCCATTCGGCATTGTCCTCGCTACCGTTCAGCACAAGGCGGTAAGGCATGCCGTCGAGCAGGATGTCGGCATCGAAATGCAGGGCCAGCGAGATGGTACTTTCGGTGTATTCCGGCGTCACCACCACAGCGGTATGCGCAAGTTCCGACAGGTCTATCCGAAGTTGCATACCGTCGACGCTGCACTTTCCGGCGTCAAAGCGGTAGACGGTGGTGGAATTGTCGCCACGGACGACGCTTCCCTCGGCAAAACCGTTGAGTTCGAGCGTTTTGAAACCGTCGAGAGTCAGAAGAATCTCATGGAGATCGGTATATTTCACAGGAGTTTCAGCAAGGGGCGTGCTCACGCTGACAACAGGGTTGGGATAAACCGTCACGGGAACGTTCCACGTTGTAGCGTTGGCATCAGCGGAAATGCTGAGATGATAGGGGTAGGAATTCTCCAGTTCTGCCGTGCGAAGCAACAAGTCGGCCTCAACTTGCAGGTCAACGGCATACGCAACATCGCTGGCGTCGGAGATAAGGGCGAAATCGACAGGTGAGAGTTCGGAGAACGTGCATACGACTCCTTCATCTCCTATCGATAATGTGCCGTCGGCAATGACTTTTTCATTGAGGATAAGCCGTGCGACGGGGGTATTTTCAGCACTGTCATCAAATGCCAGGTCCGTAATGCCGGAAAGACTGATGACGATTTGCGAAAGGTCGGTATAGGAAGTCACGTCACCGGGTGTTACCGTGACGGCCGTCGGAACGGGCATCTTCCGTACCGGCAACTGCCAAGCGGCAGAGGTGGAATAGGCAACTTCACCTTCGGCCGTTGCAGGATCCTCCACTAAGGAGAGGACATATTTGGATTCGTCGAGGAAAACATAGCCATCGACGAGCAGGGAGAATCGGGTTTGTGAGATTTCACTGTCGTTCGGCACGATGATGTCCGCCTCGGTTACGGGGAAACGAAGCGTAAGGACATTGCCTTCATAAGAATAGTTTTCGGGCTGAAGTTCGTAAAGCGGTTGCCCGTCCTTGCAGAGAGTGGCCTGTAAATATGTGCCACGTTCGGCATCAAGGGCAAATGTTGTGAAACCGTCAAACGTGAGTTTTACCTCCTGAAGGGCGGTATACGATTCGAGGGCATCAGTCGGTGCCGGTTCAACTTGCAGACAACTGTGGTCGAGGGGATAGGCGTCGGGCACATAAAGCGTCTTGACGTTCCACTCCGCGTTGTCGGTTTCTGCCGTGCCAAACGCGAGGTCGAAGGAGCAATCATCCATCGTGACGTTGCCTTCTACCGTAAGTTTCACGCGTCGGAGCACGTCGGGTTCTTTGCTGACAAAGCCTTCGGCGTCAACATTATCAAAGAATATTTTGAGGCTTTTCCCCTTGAAGATTATAGGAAGTCCGTCGGGATTTTCGGGTTCATCAGGAGTGGTGGTCTCACCCTCCGAGCCTTCCGAACCGCCACTTCCGCCTGTACCTTCACCACCCTCGGTAGTGCCACCACTGCCTTCAGTAGTTTCGCCAGAGCCTTCGCCCGTGGAGCCGCTACCACCTTCGGTAGTGCCGCCACCGCCTTCGGTAGTTTCGCCAGAGCCTTCGCCCGTGGAGCCGCTACCACCTTC
>CAMAFY010000029.1 GCA_945833885.1 uncultured Bacteroidales bacterium | reverse complement strand
GACGTCTTCACCGACAACGGCTACACCAAGGAGGAGATGAAGATGTACAACGAGACAAAGAAAATCATGCACACCGACGCCGACGTCAGCGCCACCTGCGTGCGTGTGCCCTCCCTGCGCTGCCACAGCGAGGCCATTTGGGCGGAAACCACCGAACCCGTCAGCGTGGAACAATTCCGCGAGGCCGTACGAAACGGCGAGGGACTGCAACTGCAGGACAACCCTTCGGAGGGAGAATATCCGATGCCCCTCTTCCTGGAACGCTGTGATGACGTCTACGTTGGCCGCATCCGGAAGGACCTTGCCAACCCTTGCGGCCTGAACTTCTGGATTGTAAGCGACCAGATCAAGAAGGGCGCCGCGCTGAATGCCGTACAAATCGCTGAATGGCTCATCGCCAACGACCCGAAGTTCAACAACAAATAAGGCGGCATCCGGAGGCCTTCAGCGCTTCCTGCCCGCCGGTCTGACAACAATCGCCGGAAAACGCGGAGAATACCGCAGGAGTTTCACCCGAAAAACATCGGAACTTCCGTCGGCAAACATCGGAACTTTCACCGGCAAACATCGGAACTTTTCCGGTGCTGACACCGGAGGTTTCACAAAACCATACCGCAAGAGGGAGAGCCATGACTTGCACCCGCAGCCGCCAATCCCGGCGATTTCGGGCGGAAGGGCTTTCCCTCTTGCCGTATACAGCCCCACCCCGCCCCACCCTTTTCCCACACTCTTTCCACCCTTTAACGCACCTTTTCATCCATGTCTGCACGCCTGCTATGGGTTGATGACGAAATCGACCTCCTCAAAGCCCACTGCATCTTCCTGCAAAAACGCGGTTATGAAGTGGCAACCGCCTCAAATGGCCGCGACGCCATCGAACTCTGCCGCACCGAAAACTTTGACCTTGTGCTCCTCGACGAGAACATGCCGGGACTCTCCGGCCTGGAAACGCTGGCGGCAATCAAGGACATTCACCCCAACATCCCCGTGGTGATGGTGACGAAAAACGAGGCCGAGGACCTGATGGACCAAGCCATCGGCAGCAAAATCGACGACTATCTGCTCAAGCCCGTCAATCCCATGCAGATCCTTCTGACGCTGAAAAAGAACATTCATCAGCGGGAAATCGTGCAGGAAATCACAACAACGGGATACAGACAGGAGTTCGGACGCATATCGATGATGGCGGATGACGCCGCCGACTGCGAGGCATGGAAGGAACTTTACCGACGCATCGTGCGCTGGGAACTGCAACTTGAAGAGACCGCCGACGAGGCCCTCTCCGACATGTTGCGGCAACAGAAGGAGGAGGCGAACATGGCTTTCAGCAAATACATCCGCAAAAACTATGAGGGATGGATACAGAACCGCGAGACGGCACCCATCCTTTCGCCCGACATCTTCAAACGTTGCGTCTTCCCGAGGCTGAACGAGGGACGCCGCGTAACGCTCCTCGTGCTCGACAACTTCCGATACGACCAATGGAGAATACTGTCGCAAGAGTTGGCGGATGACTTTGATATCGAGGAAGACCTCTACTTCAGCATCCTTCCGACATCGACACAATATGCCCGGAACGCCATCTTTGCCGGACTCATGCCCCTGGAAATCCTGCAACAATATCCCGACCTCTGGGTGGAGGAAGAGGAGGACGAGGGCAAGAACCTCAATGAAGAGGCACTGGTGGCACAGCAACTTAAGCGCTTCAGACGCCGCGAAACCTTCTCCTACCATAAACTCAACGATGCACAGGGTGCCGACCGTCTGCTCGCACAAAGCGCCACATTGAAGCAGCATGAACTGAATGTCATCGTCATCAACTTCATCGATATCCTGTCGCACGCCCGTACCGAAAGCCAGATGGTGCGCGAACTTGCCAGCAACGAGGCCGCATACCGCTCCATCACACAGTCGTGGTTCAGGCACTCGGGTATCCGTGCCCTCTTCCAGACATTGCGGAGCATGGACACCGATATCATCATCACTACCGACCACGGAAGCATCAGGGTGGACACGCCGACCAAGGTGATTGGCGACAGGAACGTCAATACAAACCTGCGCTACAAACTGGGGAAGAACCTCAACTATCCCGCACGCGAGGTGTTCGAGATGAAGAATCCGAAACGCTTTATGTTGCCGGCTCCGAACATTTCCACCACATATATCTTCGCCCTCGGCTCGAAATTCTTCGCCTACCCCAACAATTACAACTACTATGTTCAGTATTACCGCGACACTTTCCAGCATGGCGGCATATCAATGGAGGAGATGATCATCCCCCTTGTCACGCTCCGTGCCAAGCAACGCTGAACATTTTCCACCGAAAACATCCGATAAGACCGGTGGGAAACCCCAAAGAGCCTGAGGAAAACTTCCAACGGACCTCTGGAGAATTACGATAAGACCGGCGGGAAACCCCAAAGAACCTATGGAAACTTCCGAAGGACCTCTGGAGAATTACGATAAGACCGGCGGAAACATCCAATGGAACTGATGGTAACTTCCGCCCCATCACGCCTAAGAACACAAACGAAGGCCGACAATCCTACTGCGGGATTGCCGGCCTTCGTCGTTATATCCGGGTCTTGGCTGCCTATGGAGGCATCAATAAATCCAATAGAACGTGCCGCTGGGCATCTTGCGGACCTCGCCGTTTATCTCCATTTCCACAAGGACGCGATTGAGGATGTAGGGTGGAAAGCCCGTCGTCTTCTGCAAATCGAAGAGCGTCATTCCGTCGGCACTCCGCAGACTTTCCATCACCTTGCGGCGCTCGGGGGTCATACATTCCACATCCTCCGTCTGCGCGAACAGGTCGGGCTCCGTGGACGACGGCACCTCGTTGGTGAAACGTTGCCACTCCATGGCGGCAATGATGTCGTCCGCCGAGGAGATGCTCGTGGCACGGTGGCGGAAAATCAGATGGTTGCACCCCTCGCTGGCGGCATCCGTGATGCGTCCGGGCACGGCAAACACCGCGCGACCATAGTTGTCGGCGAGGCGTGCCGTGGCAAGCGCCCCTCCGCGGACCGCACTTTCCACCACCAATGTGGCGTCGGCGAGACCGGCGATGATGCGGTTGCGGCGCAGGAAGTTGCCGGCATGGGAGACGGTTCCGCTGACATACTCCGTCAGCACACCGCCGTTTTCCTGCATCGCACGCGCCTCAGGCTGATGCGAAGCGGGGTAAAGCGTGTCCTGACCATGCGCCACCACACCCACCGTCGGCAGGTGTCTTTGGAGCGCCGTCCGGTGGGCGGCGATGTCGATGCCGTATGCCAGACCGCTGACGACCAGAAGATTGGGGATGCGTCGTCCAAGGTCGGAGAGGAGACGTTCCGTCACCATGCGGCCATAGTCCGTGGCACGGCGGGTGCCGACTACCGCCAAAACGCAGGCGGCATTCAGGTCGACCTGCCCGCGGAGATAGAGGACGCTGGGGGAATCCACGCAACCCGTCAGGCGGTAAGGATAGTCTTTATCGCCCATACATACGATGCGGATGCCCTCCTTCTGGCAATACGCCATCTCGCGGCGCGCCAGATCGAGGGCACGGTTGCGGCACTCGCGGATCTGTTTCACCAAAGGAACGCGCACCGACTCCACTTCCTGGGCGAGCACCTCCTCAGGATTCATCAGCAAACGTTGGGCATCGATGCCGGCATCATACATTCGCCGGATGGCTTCGGGCGTGAAACGCTCTATCAACGTCAGCGCAATTTTATATAACATAGGGGCATTTCGGTTATGGTTATCTGGAAAAAACGGCACTTACGCCCGACGGAAAAGGGGCTCCATGCGGCACCATGCGTCGGAAAGCGCCGTCATGGAATCTACCACCAGCGACGCTCCCTCCCCGGAAAGCACGCTGTCGGGGAGCGGACCTGTGTTGGCGGCGATGGTGAACACCCCTGCCGCCACCCCGGCATGTACGCCCAACGGGGCGTTTTCCACAACAACCGCCTCCCACGGACGCAGGCCCATCTTGCCCAGACCGCGGAGGTAGGGCTCGGGATGTGGCTTGCCGTGCTCCACATCGCGCGAGGAAACGATGCGGTCCTCGCGGAAGATTCCGGGGAAATTGCTGGTCAGGCGGTCGAGAAGACTGGCCTGTCCGCTGCCGGTCACCACACAAACCATACGTCCTGCCGATGTTATCTGCCGCAACAGCGGCTCGGCACCGGGCATCTTACGGGCTTCGGGGAAAGAATTGAAGGCCTTGCTCTTCAAGGCATAGAGGCGCTCCACCTCTTCCGCCGTGGTATCGCGGCCCCACTGCCGCCGCGTGAGCCAGTTGATGGTGGAATATCCGGTGCGACCTTCGTTCATGTACACCTCTTCCTCGGTCATCGTCAGCCCGTAGGCGTTGCAAACGCCTGCCCAGGCTTTGGCATGATAGGGCATGGAGTCGAAAAGCACGCCGTCCATATCGAACATTATGCCCCGGACAGGCAGACGTCCGCACCGGGGATCAAAACCCTCGGCAAGGGCTTCGGCGGCATATTCGGGGTGAAGGTCCCAATATCGGGAGATAGCAGTCTGGAGTTGTTGCATAGAAAATGTGGCGGAATGGTTGGGGTTTCGGGGAGCGCGGCGTGGGAAAGGACGGCACCGCCCACCCGAAAGGTCAGAGAAAAAGGAAAAGACAAACCCCGTCCGCCGGAGAAAACGCTGGCATTCTCCGACGGACGGGACAGTATTCCGGCAGACTTATACCGGATGATGGAGCCGGTCAACGGCAGAAAAGCGCGGAATCAGAGGCGGCTTTTGATGGCCTCGCTCTCGGCCTCGTAACCGGGTTTGCCAAGGAGTGCGAACATGTTCTTCTTATATGCCTCCACGCCAGGCTGGTTGAAGGGGTTTACACCAAGGAGAAGTCCGCTGACACCGCAGGCACGTTCGAAGAAATAAATCAGTTGTCCGAGGTAATACTCATTGAGTTCGGGCATGACGACGCGGATGTTGGGCACGCCACCATCGACATGTGCGAGTTGGGTTCCGAGTTCCGCCATCTTGTTAACCTCGTCAACGCGCTTGCCTTCAAGGAAGTTCAGGCCGTCGAGGTTCTCATCATCGTGGGGGAAAAGCACGGTGTGGCGGGGTGTCTCCACGCTGACAACGGTCTCGAAGATCGTACGTTCGCCCTCCTGAATCCATTGTCCCATGGAGTGAAGGTCGGTGGTGAAGTCGACGGCTGCCGGGAAAATTCCCTTGCCATCCTTGCCTTCGCTCTCGCCATAGAGTTGCTTCCACCACTCGTTCATGTAGTGAAGTTTGGGTTGGAAGTTGACAAGAATCTCAATTTTCTTCCCTGCCTCGTAGAGGGCATTGCGGAGGACGGCATACTGGGTGACAATGTTGTCGTCGTCGGCAGACGCGGCTTCCATGTCGCGGGCTCCCTGCACGAGGGCGTCAACATCAAATCCCGCGCAGGCAATGGGCAGGAGTCCGACGGGCGTAAGCACGCTGAAGCGGCCGCCGACATTGTCGGGAATGACGAAACTTGTGTAGCCTTCCTGGTCGGCAGTGGTGCGTGCGGCGCCGCGTTTTGCGTCGGTCACAGCCACAATCACCTGACGTGCGACGTCCTTTCCACGCTGGTCCTCGCACTGCTTCTTCAACAGTCGGAAGGCCAAAGCCGTCTCAGTGGTGGTGCCACTCTTGGAGATGTTGATGACGCCGAACTTACGTCCTTTAAGGTATTCGCAGAGTTCGTAGAGGTAATCCTCGCCGATGTTGTTGCCGGCGAAGAGGATTACGGGGTTCGAACCATCGTTGGTCAGCCATTCAAACTGGCTGCCGAGGGCCTCGATCACCGCACGTGCGCCAAGGTAACTGCCGCCGATTCCGGCAACAACGATGGTGTCGCAGTTGGCACGAAGCGTGGTAGCGCACGCTTTGATTTCGGCAAGGAACTCGGGAGTGATGCTGCTGGGAAGGTGCAACCATCCAAGAAAATCGTTGCCAGGGCACGTGGCTTCTTCAAGCGATTGCTGGGCATTGTGTACTCGCGCGCCAACACGCTCAATGGCACCTTCGGGAAGGAATGATGTGGCTTTTGCCACCTCAAGACGTATGGTTTTCATATTTTATAGATTAAATTTTCAACGTTTATACCCCAATCCACCGTCCTTTTCGACCCATTCATCGGGCACGACGGACGGAAAGCGGCGGAAGAAGGCGGAAAGACTTCTCAACGTGCAAAATTAGGCAATGTTCATCATATTTGCAAAAATTGGAACAAAAAAATGCACACATTGTGGAATCAGGCGCGCGAAACGGCTGACGACGGCCCAACGTGTTGCAGACCTCGGACTTTTCACGTACTTTTGCACGCGAAACGTTTGTCAAACTTATCCCACATTTCCCCACTATATGTCAGAAGACCTGCTCGTTTTCCGGAAATTCCGCCTTGATACGGACGCCGAAACCCTTGAAATCCATCGCGAAGCGGCGGTGGAAAAACTGCAGACGCTGTTCCCCGGCAACCGAATTACCGCCATCGACGCCACAACGCTCTGCATTCCCACCGACGCCCCCTACTCCCCGACCGGCTACGACCTGTATGACCTGGGGCTCGTGGACAATGAAATCGCCGCCATCCGCAACCAACGCACCGACGAGGTGCTGACATTCAGGGTCTGAAGCGTCGGCAGATGCCGCACCGACCGCCGGAAAGGATGCGGAAGCAACGCGGAAAAGCCGCCGGAAACAACGCCGGAAGGAGGCTGGAAGCACGGAGTGTGCAATCGTCTCCGAGGCAGGAACAGGCATCGGAATCCGGACGGAAAAAGGCGGATATAACGCGCCAGGAAGCGCCACGAACGGCAACACGACGACCGACGCTCCGAAATATGGCAAAAACGAAGGTGCGGAAGTTTTCCGGCATTTCCGACATGCTGAACGGGAAATGCGGACAATGCTTTTGTAAAGTACCGAAGTTTTATACATAAACCTCGGAACTTTAATCCTCAAAGTACGGAATATTGTTCCATAAACCTCGGAACTTTGATTCAGGAAGTGCTGTACATTGTTTCATCAAGTGCGGAAGTTTCGGCATCAAAATGCGGAAGTTTCATCCACAAAGTGCCGAACTTTGCCCCATAAAACACGGAACATTAATCCCTTAAATGCGGAAACGCTATTCATAAAGTACGGAGTTTTCAGGCAGGAAATTCCGTACTTTTTTTCTTGTCCTTACGCAAACTACGCGACTGAACTGGGGTGTTTTTCACGCCTCCACGCGGCCGCTTACACCCGTTCCGCGGCATTTGATGCTAAAAACACCGAACATTGTACATTTCCTCCACCATCGGTTTTGCTGAAAAGGAGGGCATTTTTGCCCGTCATCCCCCAATTTTCCGCTCTGGAAGGTACGCCGGACATTGTCAAAATCCTTCAAGGTCCGCACCCCGTTTTCAAGGTGTTACAAAACCGTTTTCCGGACCTCGGGACGGGGGAGTGTGCAATATTTTTCACGGCTGTCCCGCACCCACGCCAACCGGCATCCGCGACAGCCGTCCGAAGCCCCGGGAAAGGCGGAGGAAAGGGCAGGAGAAAAGGTGCGCACCGACGGCAGAAGGAAATGGGGAAAGGAGCCGGAAAGACGGGAATGAACGGCAACGGAAGGGAGGATTTTCCGCCATGTCAAGAAAAAACATCCAAGAAGTTCGATGATACTATTTTAACTTTCACCCCCGTTTTGCTCAATCGGATTGATAAGAAAAGTATCATTCCGGGATAAAAAACGCACATAATGTAAAGGAGAGATAGCAAGATTTTCGCAAAAGTGCAACAAGATGCAAAAAAAGTATAAGAGTTGTTTGCGGCTTTGTCGTACCTTTGCACCGAAGAAAGGGAGAACCATGCGCTGGCCAGAACGGGCAAACGCCCTCCAAGAGCGGAGGCGGAGCATGGGAAAACGGGCTCCACGGCCTGCCCTCTTCAAGACTTTCCCCTGGAAAACACATAACAATATTATAAAAAAATACGAACAACTTAAATCTCAATGGTATGATTAAGCGACTCATGTCAGTCAGTATGCTCATGATGTCCGGCGGCTTCGCTACCGGTGCATGGGCAGTGTCAGCCCCCATTGACCGCGATGTCTATGCCGTACAACAGACCAGCGTATGCAAAGGTGTTGTACGCGACATCAACGGTGAGGCCCTTGTAGGCGCCACCGTCACCGTCAAAGGCAGCAAGACCCAAGGAACGATAACCGACGATTCGGGAACCTTCACCCTGAAAAACGTCAGCAAGGGTGCCACGCTCCACGTAAGTTACATCGGATACGAGAGCAAGGACGTAAAATGGCAGGGCAACAACCTGGAAGTGACGCTGAAAGAAGATGCCAACGCGCTGAGCGAGGCCGTCGTTGTCGGATATGGTACGATGAAACGTAGCGACATCTCCGGCGCTTCCGCCTCCCTTAAAGAGGCAGACCTCAAAGGTTCGGTCATCACTTCGCTCGACCAGGCACTGCAAGGTCGCGCCGCCGGTGTGTCGGCAGTACAGACTTCCGGTGCCCCGGGCTCAAGTTCCAGCATCCGCGTGCGCGGTACCGCCACCATCAACTCCAAGGCTGAGCCCCTCTATGTCATCGATGGCGTCATCGTTCAGACCATAGGTGGACAGAGCGGTGCCGACCTCGGTCTCGGCGATGCCCTCGGAAACGGACCCGTATGCTCCGTATCTCCCCTCTCAACCATTGACCCCGCCGACATCCTGAGCATGGAAATCCTCAAGGATGCTTCGGCAACCGCCATCTATGGTGCGCAGGGTGCAAACGGTGTTGTCCTCATTACCACCAAGCATGGTAAGGCCGGCGATGCCAAATTCTCCTATAATGGCATGTTCGCCGTCAACCGTCAGACCAAGCGACTCGACATGCTCGACCTCAGAGGCTTTGCAGAATTCTACAACGACCTCGCAAACCAAGGTGAGGCCGAGGCGGACGCCACACTGGCAGACCCGAGCATTCTGGGCAAGGGTACCAACTGGCAGGACGCCGTCTTCCAAACCGCTCTCCAGCACAGCCACCAAATCAGCGCACAGGGCGGAACGGAAAAGGTGAAATACTACGTCAGCGGTTCATACATGAACCAGGAAGGTACCATCATCGGTTCGGAATTCAGCCGCTTCTCCATGCGCGGAAACCTTGACGCACAGATGAAGAAATGGCTGAAAATGGGCCTGAATGTGGCATACAGCAACTCGAGCGACGACCTGAAACTCGCAGACTCCGAAGAGGGTCTTATCCAATATTCGCTCACCACGATGCCGTCCATACCTATATATAATATTGACGGCTCGTACTCAAGTGTCACGATGCAGGGTTACACAAATCCGAACCCCATCGCCATGGCACTCTATGATGATATCCTCCTGAACCGCCAAAAACTGAACGGAAACCTCTTCTTCGACGTCACACCGGTGGAGCATCTGACCTGGCACACCGAAGTCGGCTTCGACATCAACGCATCGAAGGCAGAGCGTTACAAGCCCGTCGTATCGCTCGGAACGTGGCATCGCGACGGAAACAGTTCGAACATGCAGAAGAATTCAAGCATCTTCTGGCAGATCAAGAACTACATCACTTACAGCAACACCTGGAATGCCCACACAATGACCGCGATGGTGGGACAGGAAGCATGGGAAAGCAAGTGGGATTATCTGGCAGTCGGCGGCACATCGCTCCCCTCTGACAATGTCCACAACCCGTCACTCGGTACGGGAACACCCTCTGTCGGAAGCGCATTCGACAGTTCCGCCATGGCATCAGTGTTCACACGCTGGACCTACAGTTACGACAATCGCTACAACGCCACCTACACTTACCGCTACGATGGTAGTTCAAACTTCGGTCCGGAGAACCGGTGGGCAGGCTTCCATTCATTCGCTGCAAGTTGGCGTTTCAGCCAAGAAAAGTGGCTGAAGGACAGCAACTGGCTCAGCAACGGCAAACTCCGCTTAGGATGGGGTCAGACCGGTAACGCCAATATCGGCGGATATCTCTGGGGATCTGCCCTCTCCACCATGGAGACAGGTCTGGGAATGTCGTACCGTCCCAAGCAACTTGCCAACACCTCCATCAAATGGGAGAGCCAGGAACAGTGGAACGTCGGACTCGATCTCGGGTTCTTCCACGACAGACTGTTGCTGACCGTCGACTGGTACAACAAGGAATCGAAGGACATGCTGATGCAACTTCAACTTCCTTCCTACATGGGAACGAGCGGAAACGGCTCAAGCGCGCTCTCCGCACCTTGGGGAAACTATGGTGACATCCGCAACCGTGGTCTGGAAATCACCCTTACCGGACGTCCCTTCGTAGGGAACTTCTCATGGGAAAGCAGCATACAATTCTCCATCAACCGCAACAAACTCGTCAACCTTTCTGACGGAAGTTCCACCGCAGTCATCACGGGTATGGGACAATGGTCCGACGTCGTCAGCAAGACAGAAGTGGGAGAAAGCCTCTACAACTTCTACGGTTACGTATGCGATGGCATATACCAGAACCTCGAAGACTTGGAGAACAGCCCGAAACCCGCAAGTTTCAACGGCACATACAACTACAAGAACACGGTCTACGTAGGCGACATCAAGTACAAGGACATCGACAACAACGGTGTAATCGACGAGAACGACCAGACAAACATCGGTTCTCCGCTGCCCAAGTTCACCTTCGGATGGACGAACACCTTCACCTATAAGAACTTCGACCTCAGTCTCTTCATCACCGGATCGTACGGAAACAAGATCGGAAACTACACGGCCATGAAGTTGACTCACATGAACAGCAAGTGGACAAACCAACTGACCAGCGTCAACCAACGCGCACGTCTTGAGCCAATCGACGCCACTAAGGATTACAGTGCGGGCGTTGTCCTTGCCGACGGTACAACAGTTTACAACTGGTACGAGGATGTTTCGAACGTAAGGGTCTCCAATCCCGACACCAACATCCCACGCGCTACCATCAACGACCCGAACAACAACGACCAATGGAGCGACCGTTACATTGAGGATGGAAGTTACATCCGCCTGAAAAACATCAGCCTCGGATACACATTCCCCAGCGCTCTCACCAGAAAGGCCAAGATTGAGACCCTCCGTCTGGCGTGCAACATCCAGAATCTCGTGACCATTACCGGTTATTCCGGCTATGATCCCGAAGTCGGAGCCAGCACAACGAGCATGAATGTCTTCGGACTTGACAACGGACGTTACCCATCGCCGACCTCTTACACTTTCAGTCTGAATATCGGTTTCTAACACTTCACCCCCAATAAACGAACTATCATGAAACAATATATCAAGGCTTTGGCACTCGGATTGCTGACGGTGGGAACGCTCGCATCCTGCGATGACTTCCTCGACCGTCCGGCAGAGAGTTCCTACAATGCCGACAATTTCTATCAAACCAGCGAGCAATGCTACGCCGGAGTGAACTATCTTTACAACTCTCCTTGGTATGATTTCCAGCGTGGATTCATCAAAGTCGGTGAAGTAATGTCGGGAAACTACTACTGGGGAAGCAGTCCTTACCTCAATTTCTCCGTAAACGGTAACGACGAAGACCTGAAGAACATGTCCTACTCCCTCTGGGCTGTCATCGGACATGCCAACACCGTCTACAACAGCCTCAAGAAGAGTCCCGTGGACGCTACCGTAGTTAACCAGTGCATGGGCGAATGTCTCGTATGGAAAGCCATGGCTTACTTCTTCCTCGCACGCTCATTCGGCGATGTGCCCATCATACATGACACATCGGAAACCCTGGGTTCCGGCACCTACAACACCATCAAGAAGGTACACCACGCCGACGTTTACGACTACATTATCCTGACACTCGAGAAGGCGATGAGCCTGATGGAGAAGAAGAACAACTCCGCTTCGGGACGTCTTGACTACTATAGCGCAGAGGCTCTACTGGCAAAAGTCTACCTGACCAAGGCAGGTGTCAGCGGAACACTCAATAAGGACGACCTCGACAAGGCGGCAACTTATGCCAAAGACGTCATCGAAAACAGCGGCTACAGTCTGATGGAGAACTACGGAGACCTCTTCAAACTGGCCTACAACAAGAACTCTGAGGCACTCATTACTTGGAGATGGGTGGCAAGCGGTTCGAACTGGACACGCCAGAATACACTGCAAGACGACCTCGCAATGACCGGCTTCGGAAGCCAAGGTGGTTGCTGGGGCGGATGGAATGGTTGCTCTGTTGACCTCCAGGAAGACTTTGATGTCTACCAACTTGAACGGGACCCTTCATCATGGAATGCCAATCCCGACATCCGATTGAAGGCCACAATGATGCTCCCGGGATTCAGTTATGACTACTTCCGTACGGACAAAGGCGGCTTCGACTACCTCACTTTCATCTACACACAAGGCTCAACCGGAGAACTTGAAAGCCCGAACGGTGCCAACTGTGTGAAGCACATTTACGGTACAACCGCTGACCACGTCGCCGGTTGTGGCGAGGCTGACGACCGCATGGCCAGCAGTCTGGCAACACACATCCTGCGCCTTGCCGACGTTTACCTCGTACTTGCCGAGAGCAAACTCAACGGTCCCGGCTCCAGCACTACGGACGCCGACGCCCTCGCCGCCTACAACAAGGTGCACCAGCGCGCCGTAAGGAACGCCAATCCTGTGACATCCCTCACCTGGGAAATGGTATGGAAGGAGCGCCGACTCGAATTTGCCATGGAAGGCGACCGCTGGTATGACTTCGTACGCGTAAGTTATTACAACCCCGATTTCTGCGTCCAGGAACTCAAAAACCAGCACCGCGGTTCCTATTACGGGCTGAACGGACTCTATAAGACCTACTTTGAAAGCGGAAACACCGAATGGACGGTCACCTCTGCTATGGGTTACGACAACTCGTATGACAAACCCAACGTGGAAGCGCTCATGAGAACCGACGCCACGACAGGGAAGAAATACTTCTATCTCCCCATGTGTCAGGACGACGTCATCTACAATCCCAACCTGGCTTCTACCGATGAAGAAGGCAATCCTATCGAGCCGGAACGCGTAGATGTCCGTGCAACTTATTCTTATTAACCGAATCTTATACGGAATCATTATGAAAACCATCAAATATCTCTTTGTCATCTGCGCCCTTGTGCTGGGAATCCAGTCATGCTGCGACGAGCCTGACAAATACGAGACCACGGCAGGCGTTCCCACCATCCGCTACATCCGCAACCTGGGAACGGAAATCACCACATCGACCGATGCCGCAGATAAGGTGCTGACAAACGGACAACTCGTGGAGAGTGCGTCGCCCGAAGCAACGCTTTGCATTGTCGGCGAGAACCTGAGAAGCATTGTCGAGATGTACTTCAACGACAAACCTGCCACACTTAATTCGAGTTACATCACCGACAATACAATGATTGTCGTCGTCCCCAAGGAGGTTCCTACCGCGGTGACAAACGTCATCACCATGAAGACCGCCGACGGACAGGAGGTAACACACCCCTTTAAGGTCGTCATCTCGGCACCCGTCCTCACCAGTGCCGACTGCGAATACAAGAAGGCCGGCGAAACCATGACCATTCGCGGACGCTATCTCATCCCGGATGAACTCAATCCCCTCACCGTAGAGTTCACAAACGCAGAGGGAAAAGCCATAAGTGCCGACGTGAAGAACGTAGCCGAAGACTTCACAAGCGTTACGTTCGTCGTGCCCGAAGGCGCTGTTGAAGGCCCCATCACCGTAACAAGCGTATACGGAAGCACGAAGACCGCCTTCAATTATCTCGATTCCCGTGGCTTCATCTTCGACTTCGACGGCCGCACCACCCTCGGTAACCACGGATGGCACTCCCGCGAAATCAAGAGCGACGAATGGAGCATCTGCGGCAATTACCTGCAACTTGGTAACGGCGAGGCCACAATGACCGCCGACGGAGGTTGGGACGACGGTAACTTCAGTTTTGAATACTGGCCCGGAAACTGGAAGGATGTCGAGGACTATTCTGACGAAGGCAGTTTCAGAATCTTCGATGTTACGGATTGCAGCAACTGGCAGAGCAAGACCCTGAAATTCGAGATGTGTGTCCCCAAAGACTATCCCTGGAAGGCCGGAGCCATGCAGATTGTATTTGCCGGTGTGGACAAAGTCTCCATGGGTAACGCCGGTGTGACGGACATTTACGGGAACGTCCTTGGCGGATGCAACAACAGTTACTTCCAGAACGACGTTCTTCCCCGCACCTATTACCGCCCCTGGCTGACCGATGGTTCCTATGATACGGACGACGAATGGGTGACCGTTTCGTTCCCCCTTGCAACAAGTCTCACCTTCGGATTCACCGGTGCCGCCGCAACGGGCCAACTATCCGATGCCGACTTCGCAAGTTTCCTCATGTTCGTCGTGGGTGGTGCTGCCGACAACAGCAGCGACTGCACACCGATTATTAAGGTTGACAACATCCGCATCGTGCCAAATAAGTAATCAGAATTCCATGCTTCCGGAGGCCATCCGCCGCCAACGGCGTCCGAGACATCGGAGCATGTCTCCGGAAGCAGCGGTCACTCCCCACCACATTATACATAGAATATAACCATGAAAAAGTTCATCAACGGCCTTCTCGCCCTTATTCTTCTGGTCTTTGCCGGCGTGAGCACTACCAGTTGTAGCGATGAAGACTACAATACCGACCAATATCAGAAGGGTGTTCATCTGAACGTTTTCGGACCATCGCCCGTCATGCGAGGCGGACAACTCCGCTTCCTCGGCTCGAACCTCGACCAAGTGGCACAGGTTGTCATCCCCGGTGTCGACCCGATTACAAACATTGAAGTGGTCGCCAGCGGCGTTCCCAGCGAAATCCGCGTCACCGTGCCCAAGGACGGTTCCGAACCCGGCATCATCAAACTCGTCACACGCACCGACGAAGTTCTGGAAACCGAGACGCCCATCGCGTACACCGAGCCCATTCTCATTGAGGAAATCCCCACAGAGACCGTATGGCCCGGAAAGGAAATCACGATAAAGGGTGACTATCTCAACCTCATCCACGCCGTTGGCTTTGCGGAAAACGAGGTCATCAGCGAGGATCTCTTCACCGAACACGGCAGATATGCCATCAAACTTGTCGTCCCCGAGACCGCACGTACCGGCAAACTCAGCCTTTACGACGTGGATATCACCAAACTTGACGACGCTTCGTCCGACGTGACCTACAACATCGTCGAGAGCGAGACCGCACTTACCGTCGGCACGGCCAAGGTGGCCACCCTCGCCTCGCCGCGAGGCACAGCACAGGCTCTGGAAAGCGTCACCGCGAAACTCGGAGAAACACTGACCATTACGGGCGAATATCTCCAACTCGCAGCAAGCCTTGAATTCGGCGATGCCGATGGAACTGTCTACAAGGACTTCACCGCCTTCAACGTTTCGAAGGACGGCAAGACCCTTTCCTTTGAACTTCCCGCCGAGGCTCCCGACGGCGACATCAACATCGTCTGCAAGAGCGACGTGCAAGTGCCCGTGGGCAAACTCGTGACTGTGGCTCCCGCCGACCTCAATGCCGCACCCGCACCCGTAAAGGCCGGCAACGAACTCACCGTCAGCGGAACTGACCTCGACGTTGTCGTGAAGATTCAGTTCCCCAACTGCGATGCTGCCGACATACAGGCCGCAGACGGCAAGATTGTAGCCGCTGTTCCCGCCGAAGCACAGGAAGGCGACCTCCTCCTTATCATGGCAAACGGCAAGCAGACTCCCGTTCCCTTCACCCTCGTCAAGCCCACCGTCACCGGATTCAACATGAATCCTGCCGCAGCAGGTAGCGACGTTGTCATCGAGGGTACCGACCTTGACCTCATCGTCTCCGCCACTTTCGAAGGCGGAAGCAGCGTCAGCGAATTCAATGTCAGCGAAGACGGCAAGGCACTTACGGTGAACGTTCCCCTTGATGCCGCAGAAGGCGCCGTAACACTCGCACTTGCAAACGGAACCACTGTGGTTACACCCGTATTGAGCGTCGACAAACCCGTATTCTGCTACATCCCCGACGTCACCATCCTCACCGAGAACGAACTGAAAGCGGGAGATCTCCTCACCGTCGACGTTGAAAACATCACCGTTCTTACGGGAGTGGAAATCGACGGCACGGCATGTCAGTACGTCGCCAACGGAGGAAAACTCTTCATCGGCATACCTGAAAACGCCGGATTCAAGTCGAAACTCCGCCTTATCTCCAACAATGGCGAGGTGACTTACGACCTTTCTGTAGTTCCCAATACGGAGAAACACACCGTAATTTGGAACGGTGCATGGGAATGCGACGGATGGAACGGACTCGAAGACCTGTCATGGGGCAAATACGACTGGGCATCCGTGACTCCGGATACGGAAATGAACCTCACCATCACCCCGCTTCGTCCCACCGATGGTTGGGGTTGCGTATCGCTGCGTCACGGTGATTCCTGGGGCGGACTCCCCGAACCCATCCCCGGACAGTACGACTTCGACGTGAACGCCGGCACACAAACCCTCACAATCGTCCTCACAGCAAACGTTTTGGGCGACCTTGTCAACAACGGAGGCCTCATCATCACGGGTCATAACTTCGTCCTCTCGCAGGTGGAACTCGTAGAGCACATCTCCCTCGAGACCGTACTTTGGGAAGGCGAAGCCGTGGCTGACGACTGGGGCAACCAACCTACGTTCCTCAGCGACGGAGGAACGGAACTCCAAGAGGCGGGTGCCAAGGTCGGATCTGTCGTACGTTTCTACGTGACTCCCACGGATGCTACCTGGAACCTCCAGGTTGTCGAAGGACACTGGGGCGGAAACTTCTGCGATTACAGCAATGAGAACTACGACCTTGCCGAACATAACGGCGCGATTGAACTCACCCTCACACAGGAAATGTTGGACAAAATCTTCACCGTGCAGAATTGGGGCAACACATTCATCCTCAACGGCGACAACATCATCTGTACGAAGGTGACCATTGAATAATCCTTTTCCCGCCAACGGCCGCATCAGCGCCGGTCGGACCGCCAAGGTTTTCCGGCACTGATGCCGTTGACGGAGACTCTCACCACAGCAAGTTCTACAAATCATTCCCGTGCACAATGTGCCACAATACGCAAGGTCAGCACCGGCTTTGCCGATTGCCTGACGCGCGGGCAGCATCCTCCCACGGATGATTTATAGAACTTGCTGTTTATTTTGACCTTACATACCGGAGATGACCACCGGAAACGGCACGCCATAACGCCGGATTCCTCACGTCGGACAGCCGGAAATTCCTTCCCAAACAGCGCGGAAGGAACCGCACGGCACCGAACCGGATTCCACCGCAAAACGTCAAGTCCGCAGCACCTTCTCCGCACATCTTCCACCGCCAGCGGGAACCCTCCCCCACAGGCTTCCGGACATCGCGTCAGAAACATCGGAACTTTCCATCGGAAACGTCGGAACTTCCCGATGCAAACATCGGAACTTTTCACCGCAAAGTTCCGCACTTTCCGTAGCGCTGTCCCCAACCCCCAATCCGCATTGCCGGAACCATCCGCAGCACTTACCCATCTCTCATTTACTGACCCTTTGATGAAACAGTTTCTTTTCCTCTGCCTTAGCCTACTTTTCTTTGCCGCCTGCGGCAGCGATAACGCCGATATCACCGAAGTTGAGGCCGAAGATCCGCAATTTCTGAGCGTGTCTCCCACCACCGACACCGAACTTTCAGCCGGTGAACAAAGTTTCATGCTGACCTTCGACCGCAACATCACCATCCTTTCATCCACAGTCCCGCAGATAACCCTCAACGGCAAGTCCGTGACATCCGCCAAAATCGACGGCGGTGTCGGACCTCGTCTGGCCATAAAGGCGGAAATTCCCGCCGACGCCGCGGAAGCCATACTTGTCATTCCCGCAGGAATCGTGAAAACCACCGCAGGAGGACTCGCCGAACGCTGTGAATTGAAATGGAACATCAAGCAGCGGCCGACGGTCGACACCGACAATCTCGACGGACTCTGCAACGCCAACGCCACACCCGAGGCGCAGAATGTCATGAAATTCCTTAAAGAACACTACGGGAAACACCAACTTTCCGGCGTACAGTCCTCGGCATCCAACACCCTCGACTTTGTAAACGACGTGGCGAAACGCTATGGAAAGCATCCCGCCCTCGCAGGTTTCGACTTCATTTACCTGGCCTTCTCCCCGACACCTTCAAACTGGTCGTGGCAACAGAACTACAACGACATCTCCGCAGCCAGCGAACAATGGGAGAACAACGGACTTGTCTCATACATGTGGCACTGGAATGTCCCCAATTCCGAGGCGGATTACATCAAATGCCGCGACGAAGGCGCCACCGACAATATGGGATTCTACACTCCCGGTGCCCACAACGGACAGGGCGAGACCGACTTCGACATCCGCGAAGCCCTGAAGGAAGGCACCTGGCAAAACGAATGTATCCTCCGCGACATCGACGAGGTGGCTGGCTATCTGCAGAACCTCCAGAAGGCAAACATCCCCGTCATCTTCCGTCCGCTCCACGAAGCCGCCGGCAATTACACACGCTATAACCCGCAGGGGGGCGCATGGTTCTGGTGGGGACGCCACGGTTCCGAGCCCTGCCGCCAACTCTACCGCCTCCTCTACGACCGCCTCGTCAAACACCATGGTCTGAACAATCTCATCTGGTGCTGGACAATCGATGTCATCGAAGGCTACGAAAAGGATGCCGCGGCATGGTATCCCGGCGATGATTGTGTCGACATCGTGGGCGTGGACATCTACACCGACCAGCCCAACCTCTGCCAGAACACCGCATACGACTACGTCATTGACGTCACAAACGGGAAGAAACTGACCACCATCTCCGAATGTGGCAACATCTGCAACCCGACGTCCCAGTTCGAAGGCGGGGCAAACTGGTGCTGGTTCATGGTATGGCCCACCGCCGACGCCAACGGAAACGTCAACACATGCGGATGGACCGCCAATACCGACGACACTTGGAAGAGCATTCTGCAGAACCCCTACGTGATGAACCGCGAGGACATGCCCTCGCTGAAACGTTGATGCGGACCCGCATCTCCACTCCACCCCATAACATCCACCGACATCTCTCACACATATAGCCATATATGAAACTCCCCAAAACCCTACTTTTCAGCGGCATTGCCGGCATTGTCCTCTCCACAGGCCTGCTCACGTCTTGCGGACCTAAGAAGGCTTCCGACCCTCTTGCCGAAAGCGGACGCACGCAACGCACGGAAAACCTGCTCGAAAACCTGCGGCTGCAGGCCGACAGTGCCGGATACATGTACGGACATCAGGACGATACCGCCTACGGAATCGGATGGGTCGGCGACTCATGCCGCAGCGATGTGCGGAGCGTCTGCAATGATTTCCCCGCAATCATCGGCTTCGACCTCGGACACATCGAACTCGGCGACACCTGTAACCTTGATGGTGTGCCCTTCAACCACATGCGCCGGCTCATCTTCGCACAGTACGAACGCGGAGGAGCCATCACGCTTTCATGGCACATCGACAATCCTCTCAGCGGCGGATCATCGTGGATTTGCGACAGTCTGCGCGAGAAAGAGGCGCGAACCGTGGCGGAAGTGCTGAAGGATGGCGATGTCCGCGACCGTTTCATCGCCTATGTCGACAGCGCCGCCGCGTTCATCCGGTCACTTCAGACGCCCTATGGCGTGCAGGTCCCCGTCATTTTCCGTCCCTGGCACGAACATACCGGCTCATGGTTCTGGTGGGGAAAGGACTTCTGTACGCCACAACAGTACATCGAACTTTGGAAAATCACCGCCGAACGCTTCCGTAAATGCGGTGTCACCAACGCGCTTTTCGCCTACTCCCCCGACCGTACCGACTCCCCCGAGGCGTATATGGAGCGCTATCCCGGCGACGAACTCGTCGACATCTTCGGACTCGACTGCTACTGCTTTGGCGGGAACAACCCCGAAAGCATCGCACAATACGCCGAAAACGTGCGCCGGCAACTCACATACGTCTGCAATCTTGCCCAGGAACACGGCAAAGTGGCGGCGTTTACCGAGACCGGACTTGAAGGACTTCCGTATGAAAAGTGGTGGACCGAGGGACTTGCGCCCGCTATCGCCGACCTTCCCGTGGCATACGTCCTCACTTGGCGCAACGCCCACGACAAACCGGGACACTTCTACGCGCCCTATCCCGGTCATTCCTCCGTCGATGACTTCATCAGTTTCTACAATCTTCCCCGCACGCTCTTCGTACACGACGTCAATGCGCTGTACCTGAAGCGGAAATAAGGCGGGAAAACACTCAACGAAGACTCTATTTTTCCATACATTTTCAAGTGGAATCCTATAAAACCGGCAAGTCCCTGCCACTGGTTTTCCGCTGATTTACCGCAAATCAGCAGTGAATCTCCAACCGGTCTAACTGTTTATGGACCCCATTTTACAATAAAGGTAACATCAAATGTCTGCAGAATTTGAGAAAAAAGCGGCACTTCTCCGCGCACATCACGAAGAACTGCTCTCACGTACCAACACTCCTAAGCCCTGGGGCAATGGAATTTACGAAAAGTACGAACATCCCATACTCACAGCCGAGCACACTCCGCTGGAATGGCGCTATGATTTCGATGAAACGTCAAATCCCTTCCTCATGCAACGCCTCATGATGAACGCGACCCTCAACTCCGGAGCCATGAAATGGCAAGGAAAATACCTGCTGGTAGTGCGTGTTGAGGGCGCCGACCGCAAGAGTTTCTTCGCCGTTGCCGAAAGTCCTAACGGAATTGACAACTTCCGCTTCTGGGAAGAGCCGATAACCATGCCCGAAGATGTTGTACCTGCCACCAACATCTACGACATGCGCCTTACGGCACACGAGGACGGATGGATATATGGTCTGTTCTGTGCCGAACGACATGACGATAATTGCCCCAACGACCTCTCTGCCGCCACAGCCACAGCCGCCATCGCCCGCACCAAAGACCTCAAGAATTGGGAGCGGCTTCCCGACCTTAAGTCTGCCTCGCAGCAGCGCAATGTGGTTCTTCATCCCGAATTTGTCGACGGAAAGTACGCACTCTACACCCGTCCGCAGGACGGATTCATCGATGCGGGTTCCGGAGGTGGCATCGGATGGGCTTTGGTCGACGACATCACACATGCCGAGGTTCGCGAGGAAAGCATCATCAATGCCCGCCACTATCATACCATCATGGAAGTGAAGAACGGCGAAGGTCCTCACCCCATAAAGACGCCTCAGGGATGGCTTCATCTGGCACATGGTGTGCGCGGATGCGCCTCCGGACTGCGCTATGTGCTGTACCTCTACATGACGGCATTGGACGATCCCACCCGCGTCATCGCGCAACCTGGCGGCTATTTCCTCGTACCCGAGGGTGAAGAGTACGTCGGTGACGTCATGAATGTGGCGTTCGCCAACGGTTGGATTGCCGATGAAGACGGCCGGGTGTTCATCTATTACGCATCCTCCGATACGCGGATGCACGTGGCAACATCAAGCATTGAGCGCCTGGTTGACTATTGTCTGCACACGCCTGCCGACGGTTTCACCACCGCAGCATCGGTAGAGACCATCAAGCGTATGGTAGAAAAGAACCGCCGTCTGGGAAAATGATGCCCCCAGCCCCGGCAGTTTTCATCATCCCGGCCCATCGTTCCCGTCTTTACTCCCGATAATTTTCCCTGCCACATTCCAAAGGTCCGGACGGGAGCCTCTGCACTTTTCCCCGCAAGACTCGCCACCAGACCTTTGCTTTCCCCGATACAAGGCGGTTTTTACAGGCCTGTTTTCACGGACACAAGCCACATGACGACCCAAAATGCTCCATGATGGCAATTCGTAAAACCCGTCACAACATGCTGGAGCATTGTTGTCTCCACCATCAAAAACAAAGAAATGCTTGACAAAGAACGCCAGGAAATGCTCGAAACCCTTGAGCAAAACATCCTTCCCTTTTGGCTTCACCACATGGTAGACCACGAAAACGGCGGATTCTACGGACGTATGACCGGTGAAGGCCAACTCATCCCCACCGCATCCAAGGGAGCCATCCTCAATGCGCGCATACTTTGGAGTTTCTCCGCCGCGTACCGTGTCCTCGGCCGTGCGGAATATCTCCAGGCCGCACGCCGCGCGAAGGAGTACATTCTTCAACACTTTTTCGACCGCACCTTTGGAGGCACCTACTGGGAGGTCGATTGTTTGGGACGCCCCACCGACACGAAAAAGCAGTTTTATGCCATAGGTTTCATGCTCTATGGCCTGAGTGAATACGCGCGGGCTCTGCATTCCCGCCTCGGAAGTTCCGCAGCCGACGAGACGGAAGCCGTACTTCAAGAGTGTTTCTCCCTTTTCGACGTCATCGAATGCCATGCCCGCGACACGGAACACGGCGGATACATCGAGGCACTTTCGCGCGACTGGCAACCTTTGGCCGATGTCCGCCTCTCGGAGGTCGACGCCAATTTCCCGAAATCCCAAAACACCCACCTCCACATTATCGAGCCCTACGCCAACTTCTTCCGCTGTCTGAAAGAAACCGGGCGGAGCACCTGCCGTGTAGAGCCGGCGTTACGACATCTTATCGACGTCTTCTGCCACCGAATCCTCAACGCCGAGACGTGGCATCTCGACCTTTTCTTCGAGATGGATTGGAGGCGCGGCGCCGGACATTTGGAAAGTTACGGTCACGACATCGAATGTTCGTGGCTCCTTCATGAGGCAGCCCTCATCCTTGACGACCCTGATGTGTTGCGGAAAGTGGAGCCCATTGTGCTGCGGGTGGCGGAGGCTTCCATAAAAGGCATCAATCCCGACGGGTCGATGACCCACGAGGCGAACCTCGACACAGGGCACATCGACACCGACAGACACTGGTGGGTGCAGGCAGAGGCCGTAGTTGGTTTCCTCAACATTTGGCAGCATTTCCAGGAATCCTTCGGACTTACCCACGGCATTCGCTGCTGGCAGTACATCAAAGAACGGCTTATTGACCACGAATTGGGCGAATGGTTCTGGAGTTGTGATGAAAAAGGTCAGGTAAACCGCCGCGATGACCATGCGGGATTTTGGAAATGTCCCTACCACAACAGCCGTATGTGTCTTGAAATCATCGAACGTTTCCGATAAGCCCTGCGGTTGTCCAGTGCCAGATGCCGCAAGGTCTGCTCCCCGATGTCAGGCCTTTTCCCTACGCCCTTTCCCCGTTCTGGCCCCCTATCCTCCCCTCTTTCCGGTGGGTTCTTCCCATCGTACCCTTACCCTCATCCCATCTTCATCGTATTCCATACCGTCTTCTACAAGCATAACACCATGAAATACCTTCTCCGCCTACTGCCTTTCGGACTAATGTTTCCCCTTTCCGCCGCTGCCGAAAAGGTGGAACTCCGCACCCCTTCCACCAGTTTCGTCGTAGAACTTTCCCAAGGTTCCGAACCCATGTTCGTATACTACGGCCCCTCGCTCACCGCTACCGATGTGGCGAACCTCCGTGTTCCCCACGACAGTAATTGGAGCCATCTCTCGCTTTATCCCGCCTATGGCGCCACTCACATGCAGGACGAGCCCTGCCTTTCCATGCGACATGCCGACGGAAACCTCTCGACTCAGATGCTCATCGACCGTTGGGAATGCCGCGACATCAGCGACACCGCACCCAACGGAATGCCGCGAAACGGACGTGAACTCACGGTATCGCTCTCCGATCCTCTCTATCCTGTCAACGTGGAACTCCACTATCTCGCCTATGCCGATGTGGACATGATGGAGTATTGGACCGTCATCCGTCACGACGAAAAGCGCACCGTCACCCTCACGCAATTCGCAAATCCCGTCCTCCCCATCCACCGTAACAATGTCTATTGTACGCACTTCTCCGGATCATGGGCGGCAGAAGCCCAACTTTCCGAACACACTTTGGAACCCGGAACGTTGCTCATTCAGGACAAGGATGGCACACGAAACGCCGGAATACGCCGCAACGAACTCCTGTTTTCTCTCGATGGTCCTGCCCGGGAGAACGAGGGACACGTCATCGCCACCGCCCTGCTTTACAGCGGAAACTACCGCATCATCGTCGACACCGACAACACCGACTACCACTATTATCTGGCAGGACCGTCGACCGACAACGCGGAATATCACCTGAAACGCGGAGAAACCTTCACCACACCACGCTCCGCCGTCACCTATTCCACGCAAGGAACGAACGGAGCAAGCCAGAATTTCCACTGGTGGGCCCGCAATTACCAACTGCGTCACGGCAATCAGGAGCGAATGATTCTGCTCAATTCCTGGGAAGGTGTGTACTTCGACATCAATCAGGAGGGAATGGCGCAGATGATGCGCGACATCAAGTCGATGGGAGGCGAACTCTTTGTCATGGACGATGGCTGGTTCGGCACAAAATACCCCCGTCTTTCCGACAACTGCGCGTTGGGAGACTGGGAGGTCGACACCAAGAAACTGCCCGAAGGCATCGACGGTCTCTTGCGCGATGCACGGGAAGCCGGGGTGAAATTCGGCATCTGGATTGAGCCCGAAATGACGAATACCGTGTCCGAACTCTACGAGAAACACCCCGAATGGATTGTAAAGGCACCGCGCCGGGAGCCCGTAACCGGACGCGGAGGTACGCAACTTGTGCTCGACCTTTCCAATCCCTCCGTCCAGGACTACGTCTTCAGCATCGTCGACCGTCTGCTCTCGCAGTGGCCCGACATTGCATATATCAAGTGGGACGCCAACGCTCCGATGATGAACCACGGCTCGCAGTACCTCAGCGCCGAGGACCAAAGCCACCTGAACATTGCCTATCACCGCGGACTCATCGACGTTTGCCAACGCATCCGTGCGAAATATCCCGACGTCATCATCCAGGATTGCGCCTCCGGAGGCTCACGTGTGAACTACGGACTGCTGCCCTATTTCGATGAATTCTGGGTAAGCGACAACACCGATGCCCTGCAACGCATCTACATGCAGTGGGGAACTTCCTACTTCTATCCCGCAGTCGCCATGGCATCCCACATCTCCGCCGTGCCGAACCACGCCATCTTCCGCACCACTTCGCTGAAGTTCCGCTGCGATGTGGCGATGAGCGGACGCCTGGGTATGGAGATTCAGCCAAAAAATATGACGGATGAGGAGAAAGACCTTTGCCGACGCGCCATCAACGACTACAAACTCGTGCGCAAAGTGGTGCAGCACGGCGATCTTTTCCGCCTCAATTCGCCCTACGATGCCGACAATCTGGCGGCAATCATGTACGTTTCACCCGAAAAGGACGACGCTGTCTTTTTCTGGTACAAACTCGAAACGATGAAAAACGAGCATCTTCCCATCGTAAAGATGGCTGGTCTCGACCCCAATGCCTTGTATTCCGTGACGGAATTGAACCGCATCGACAACTCTCCCCTACCCTTCGAGGGCCAGACTTTCAGCGGGGCTTTCCTGATGAACCACGGACTTTACATCCCCGGCGACCACGATGTCGACTATCATCGTCGGAACGATTGGGCAAGCCGTGTGCTGCGTTTGCAGGTCAAATAACCGCAAAAGAGCAACCGAAACTCTACGATACACCGTGAGGACAACCGTCCTCTCCACATCAAATCTATGAAAATACCTCCCGCAACGTCCAAGGTTTTCCGTGGCGCGTTGCGGGATTTTTTCGTCCCGGACGGAACTGCGGATGTGTCGCGGCAAAGGAAGGAGGAAACAAGGTCCGCCGAAGGGCTGGAGAAATCGGGAAGCGAGGCACGCATCCGGCGGATGACGAGGGTGGAAAAGCCGTGGGGCGCACCCACCGACCTTAAATGTTTTTGACAGGGCTTTCCGCACCTTCCGACGAAGATTCCTGCCGTCGGGTGGATGTTCTGCCGTGTTTTCCACCGGCAACACCGGAACCTGCAAAAGCATCGCCGGGCACTCCGCTGTGAAAGGTCCGTGCTTTCATGCGGAAAGAACAGGAAACGGCCTCGCTAAAAAAGGGAAAACGTACAGGGATTTGCCGTGAAAGCATGGGGAAAGAAGCGATGTTTTCAACCGGAAACACAGAAAATCATGAAAAAATGTGCGGAAGCCTCTGAAAGAAAGTGCGGAGGTTTTTGAATGAAAGTGCGGAAGTTTTCCATCGGAAGTTCCGATGTTTACGGCAGCAACATCCGCACATTTTCGACATATCCCCGCAATTCCCGCAAAAGCCATTGGGGAACGCCCTCCCGAAACCACGGCAACGAAAGCGACGCTTTTCCGCAAACGGAAGGTGGAAGGGTGGATTCCGAAGCACTTTTCAACGTGTTTCAAGGGCGTTTTTCACCAAATCCGTTGACAAGAACGTCAGCAAACGAAGTCGGACGAAACGGATAAACAGGCGCACAAAAACATAAGATAGATACAAGATTCAACAACATTTACTTTTTTGTTTGCAATAGTACCGTGCAAGTTTGACGCTTCTTTTTACGCTTGTCCTCAAAAGAAACACAAACCGAATGGGGTAAAAAAAGGCAATGTCTACCGCAAGCCCACACCTCAACACCTGATGAAACACCCGGAAACATGGCGTGGACGCTTCCTGAAAACACGCACATCAGTCCGCTCCGGAAAAGCATTTCGCACCACCCTTCCCCGCCCGTCGTCATCGCATTTCCAAAGCCTCTCCGGGGCTTCCCCATCGTCCTCCACGGCGTTGTCCGGCAGAAAAGGACAGAGGTTCGCCCCTTTTTTCATGGTTGTACAACAAACGGACAAAAAAGTGCAAGTGCATTTCGCAAAAACGTGGTAATTTTGCTGCCGAAAAACCACTATTTTGCATCTGCTGCCCCAAAGGCAGCACCTGGAATCATGAAAAAGACACTCCTCACATTCTTGGCTTCGATCGCCGCAACATCCGCGGCATGGAGCATCGAACTCCCCGACATCCTTGGAAACAACGCCATATTGCAGCAGAACACCCAAGCCCGTCTATGGGGATGGGCGAAGGCTGGAAACCACATTCTCGTGACAACGGGATGGGACCAGCGGCAATACGTGGCGAAAGCCGGCAACGACGGACGCTGGACATTGAAGGTGAGCACACCGAAAGCCGGATTCCAGACCTACGACATCATATATAAGGAATACGAAGAGCAGCCCCTGGAAGGCGGAGATGCCGCACCCGTGGACACGAAGACGGTGGAAAACGTGCTCATCGGCGAGGTTTGGTTCTGCTCAGGGCAGTCGAACATGGAGATGCCTTTGGGAGGTTTCTGGAATTGTCCCGTAGAAGGGAGCAACGAGGCCATAGCCCTGGCAGGGAAATATGGGAAGTCGGTGCGCGTCGCCACCATAGAAAAGACGCCGGCACAGGAGCCTCAGCAGCGCGTCAACGGAGGTTGGGAGGTGGCATCGCCCGCCACGGCGCCCCGTTTCTCGGCAGTCGGCTGGTTTTTTGCCACCACGCTGACCGAAATCCTTGACGTTCCCGTGGGAATCATCAATTGCAGTTGGGGAGGTTCGTGCGTCGAAGGCTGGATGCCCAAGGAGGTTCTCCTCACCTATCCCGACGGTCTTACCCCCATCGACGACACCGATTACCATGCGAAGATGGTGATGTACAACGGTATGCTCCATCCTTTGGCAGGATATACCGTGAAGGGCTTCCTCTGGAATCAGGGAGAATCGAACGTCGGACGCGAGGAAGAGTATGTGGAACGTTTCCAGACAATGGCCCGCTTGTGGCGCAGTCTTTGGGACCAACCTTCGGATGCCCTGCCCTTCTACACCGTGGAACTCCCCCCCTACCGCTATGGCGACGCCGACGGAACGTGGGGCGCCGACTTCCGCAATGCCCAACATCGCATCGCAAACCTCCTGCCCCACAGCGGCTGTGTCTGCACCAGCGACCTCATTTATCCCTATGAACTCGACCAGATTCACGGTGCCCGGAAGCAACCCATCGGGCAACGTCTGGCATATATGGCGCTGACCCGCGACTACGGCATCGGAGGCATTGCGGCGGAAGCGCCCGAACTGGAACGCTGGACACTCGTCGACGCCACACCGGACGACGTGGCAGTGATAGCCGGAAGCCGCGTGGAAACACCGAAGACCAACGGACGTATCGCACGGCTTTACTTCACCAACAGCACGGAAGGCTTTGACCGCATGATGGACATCGCGGGATTCGAGGCCCAGGACAGCCACGGAACGTGGCACAAAGCCGTGGTGTGGTCGTCGTCGGAATGGCAAAACGTGGCGAAACCCGGGTGCTTCCTGTCGCTGGCATGCCCGGAAGCCGACAGGATATGCAACATCCGCTACTGCTACCGCAACTTTTCCATCGGCACACTCCATACCGTCCGCGGACTTCCCGTTGTACCTTTCAATACGGAAAAGGGGAACGGACGCTGAGATGTGCCTCGGAACCATCCGTAAAAGACACATAAACCGCATCTTTCAGACCGGTCTGACACCCAAACATACCGACACTACAGGGCTGGAAATGTCCTCATCCAAACAAACGGACCAAACCGGTTCATACCCCATTCACCGTCGTTCCCGAGCGGACCTTGCGCATGGCACGGATGCGATCAGCGTGCCGTGCGGCAAACAGGCAAGACAATGGCCGCCGGACACCAAACGTTTGAAGTATAAAGGACCGCTCCCCCCAGTTCAAATCGCAAATACTTTTTTATCCTGTTCACGTACCCATCACCATAATATTATGAGAAACACCATAAAACTTTTGCTAAGTCTGATGATTTCATCGTGTGCCGCCATGAACACCACCGCACAAACCGCCGGAGACACTGCGGAAAAGCCCTTCGTCACCGTGCATGACGGACACTTCTACCTCGGAACAAAGGAATACAGATACGTGGGTGCCAACTTCTGGTATGGCGCCATCCTTGCCAGCGAAGGCCAAGGCGGCAACCGCGAACGCCTGCACCGCGAACTGGATCATCTGAAAGCCATCGGCATTGATAACGTTCGTGTGCTCGTCGGAGGCGACGGTCGCGACGGAATTCCCTCACATATCGCTCCGAAACTGCAAACCGAGCCGGGAGTATACAACGACACGCTGCTCGCAGGACTTGACTATCTGATGGTAGAACTCGAGAAACGCGACATGCGCGCCGTGCTCTATCTGAACAATGCTTGGGAATGGTCGGGCGGATATGGCGCATATCTCGACTGGGCAGGCTTTGAAAGCGACATCCCGGACTATGCGAAAAACGACGGAAGCACAAAGCATTTCTCCCAGACACCCGTACCGAGCATCGACGGATGGCGCGAATACATGCAGCATGTGTCGAACTTCGTGCTCCACGAAGGGGCAAAAGCCATGGCCGACCGCCATGCCTGCTACATCGTCTCCCGCAAAAACCGCTACACCGACCAGCCTTACAGCGAGTGTAAGGCGCTCATGGCGTGGGAGATTGCCAACGAACCCCGGGCGTTCGACGGCGACGAACTGCACAAGCGCAAGTTCCTGGAATGGATTGACCGGCAGTCGAGACTCATCCGCGCCATAGACCCCAACCATCTTATCACCACCGGTTCCGAAGGACGCCACGGTTGCGAGCAGGACATGCGGCTCTTCCACGACATCCACACCCTGCCCTGCATCGATTACGCCTGCATTCATATATGGCCCTACAACTGGGGATGGCTCGGAAAGTTCGAGCAAAACGCCGACGAAGGTAAGACCATTCCGGAAGGAAAACCCGACCCGATGAGGGAAAAGGTGGGGGATGCCTGCACGAAAAGCATGGCATACATCGACGAGGCGTATGCCATTCTCAAAGGCACAGGGCGGCCCATTGTGCTCGAAGAGTTCGGCTATCCGCGCGACAGGTTCCACTTTTCAGCGGGCAGTCCCACGCAGGGTCGCGACGAATACTACCGATTCCTTTTCAGCATCATCCGCGATACCGGCAAAATTGCCGGATGCAACTTCTGGGGATGGGGCGGAAGTGCCGACGTAAAACACGTGGTTTGGCAGCGATGGGACGACTATGTGGGCGACCCCGCACAGGAAGAACAGGGTCTGAATTCCGTATTCGCCGCCGACGGCACCACCATTGACATCATTCGTTCCATGTCTGAGGAAATCCGGAAGCGGTAATTCCGCGAACCTCCTCCAAACGTCCAACACCGTTCATTCAGGTATTTCAGTTCTCATTTTCGGACATTTTCCATCCTATGTTCAAACGATTTCTATTCATCGTAGCGACCATGCTGGCAACAGGTCTTGCCGCCAGCGCGCAGATTATCGGCAACGACATCACCATCAGCGTCACTCCCGACCATCCGGACTGGGTGTACCACACCGGCGAGACCATACATTTCAACGTTTCCGTGGCAAAGTCCGGCGTACCCCTCCGCAATGCCAAAGTCACACTCCAAAGCGGTCCCGAGTGGTATGCCGAGGAAGTCAGCGAAAAGACCCTTGAAAAGGGCACAACAAGCGTAACGGCAACGATGAAAGTGCCGGGTTTCTACAAATTGAAGGCAACTGCCCACGTCGGAGGACGCGACTATGAGGCCTGGTGCAGCGTGGGTGTAAGCCCCGAAAAGATTAGGCCTGTGGCGCAATGTCCCGAGGATTTCGACGATTTCTGGCGCGAAACCGCCGCCGAGGCGCGCAAAACACCACTCGAACCTCAGTTGACCCTGCTTCCGGAGCGGTCAAACGCCGATGTGCTGACGTATCATGTGTCGTTCCAGAACGACCGTTCGGGCCGCCGGGTCTATGGAATCCTCAACGTTCCTGCGCGCCCCGGACGCTATCCTGCCCTGCTCCGCGTGCCGGGTGCCGGCGTCCGCCCCTACACAGGCGACACCTGGACCTGCCGTCAGGGGGTGATTGTGCTGGAAATCGGCATTCATGGCATACCCGTCACCGAACCTCAACGCTACTATGACCAGATCTTCTCGGCGGCACTTGCCGATTATTGGCACAACGGCATCCACAGCCGCTGGCAGAATTATTACCGGCATGTCATCACAGGCTGCCTGCGTTCGGTGGACTTCATCGCGGCTCTTGGCGACGTACTGCCGCTCTACGGCCCCGAAGACACGGCATGGGACGGCAGCAACCTCGCCGTCACAGGCTCCTCACAAGGCGGATTCCTCTCACTTGCCACCGCAGCCCTCGAACCGAGGGTCTCATGCTACGGCGCCGTTCATGCGGCTTTGTGCGACCTCGAAGCCGCATCCGTAAGGAAACCCTGCGGATGGCCGCACTATTTCTACGACGAGAACCGGGGGAAACCTAAGGAACATATCGACCAGAATCTGGTGGAGGAACTCCGATACTACGACGGCGTGAACTTCGCACGCCGCATCAACGTGCCCGGATTCTTCAGTTTCGGATACAACGACAACGTGGTTCCACCCACTACCGCCTATGGAACGTATAACATTGCCGGGGGAGAGAAGACGCTTTCTCCCTATCCCATGACCGCACACTTCTGGCATCAGGAGCAATGGGACGAATGGCAGGCTTTCCTTCTCAAACACCTTCTTCACAAGTAACCAAAAGTCGCACCCGAAGAACAACCTTATGTACAACGAACAATACGGTCATTTCGATGACCAGGCACGGGAGTTTGTCATCACAAATCCCGCGACACCCTTCCCATGGATCAACTATTTGGGTAACGAAGATTTCTTCGGACTCATCAGCAATACGGCTGGCGGCTACAACTTCTTCAAGGATGCCAAGTTCAGACGCCTCACCCGCTACCGCTACAACGGCGTTCCGATGGACAATGGCGGGAGGTATTTCTACATCGTCGACGGCGATTGCGTATGGACGCCCGGATGGAAACCGGTGAAGACGCCGCTCGACCGCTACGAATGTCGCCATGGTATGAACTACACCCGCGTCACCGGTGTGAAGAATGGGCTGACGGCCTCGCTGCTGTGTTTTGTACCTCTCCACGAAAAGGTCGAAATCCAGCGCCTCACGCTGTCGAACAACAGCGGTGAGACCAAGCGGATCCGCATCTTCTCCTTCGCGGAGTGGTGTCTCTGGAATGCCGCGACCGATATGGAGAATTTCCAAAGAAACTTCTCGACAGGCGAGGTTGAGATTGACCTCGACCCCGTCATCGATGCCGAGGGAACGGCACTTCCCGCCACCATCATCTATCATAAGACAGAATATAAGGAACGTCGCAACCACTATGCCTTTTACAGTGTGAACACGACTGCGGATGGTTACGACACCGACCGCGAACAATTCCTGGGACTTTACAACGGGTTCGAGGCACCGCAGACGGTAATGGCGGGACGCCCGCTCAACTCTCTGGCACACGGATGGAGCCCCATCGCATCGCATTTCATTGAAGTCGAACTCGCCCCCGGGGCGGAACGCGACCTGATCTTCGTACTCGGCTATGCCGAACTGCCCGACGATGAGAAGTTCGCTCCGGAAGATATCCACCGGAAACGCAGCGGAAGGCTCATCACATCGCAGGACTCCGACGTCACCTTCGTCAACAAACGCCCGGCACACCGCGCCGTAGCACGTTTCCACAATCCGCAAGCCGTAGACGCGGCATTCGAGGAGTTGAGGACGATGTGGGACAATCTGCTCGCAAAATTCACGGTGAAGACCGATGAGCCACGCCTCGACCGCATGGTAAACATCTGGAATCAGTACCAATGTATGATCACCTTCTGCTTCTCACGTTCCGCATCGTTCTTCGAAAGTGGCGTGGGACGCGGCATGGGATTCCGCGACAGCAACCAGGACCTTGTGGGATTCGTCCACCAGATTCCCCAACGTGCACGCCAGAGAATACTGGACATTGGCGCCACACAGTTTGAGGATGGCGGATGCTACCACCAATATCAACCGCTGACACGCCGTGGGAACAACGACATCGGCGGAGGTTTCAACGACGATCCGCTGTGGCTCATCTTCGGAACCGTGGCGTACCTGAAGGAAACCGCCGACTTCTCCATCCTCGCCGAACCCGTTCCCTGGGACAACTGTCCGGGGACCGAGGTGCCGCTCCTCGAACATCTCCGCATTTCCTTCCGCCATGTCACCGACCATCTCGGGCCTCACGGGCTGCCGCTTATCGGACGCGCCGACTGGAACGACTGTCTGAACCTGAACTGCTTCTCGTACAATCCCGACGAATCGTTCCAGACGACGGAAAACCGTACCGAAGGTTCGAAGGCGGAATCGCTGATGATTGCCGGACTTTATGTGTTCTGCGGACGCGAATATGTAGAACTTCTGCAATACCTTGCCGCACATTCCGTGCTTCCGGAGGAGATGCTCGAAACCTTCAACCCCGCACTTGAAGCGGAAGATGCGGAGAAACGCATTAGGAAGATGGAGGATGCCGTGAAAGACCACGGCTGGGACGGCGAATGGTACCTGCGTGCCTACGACTTCTACGGCAACAAAATCGGTTCGAACGAGAACTCCGAGGGTAAAATCTTCATAGAATCGCAAGGATTCTGCGCCATGGCGGGCATCGGACGCGACGAAGGCATGGTGGACAGCGCGCTGGATTCGTGCCAACGTCTGCTGGATACCCCCCACGGTATGGTGCTGAACTATCCGGCTTTCACCACTTATCACCCCGAAATGGGGGAAATCAGTTCCTATCCCGCCGGATATAAGGAGAATGCCGGCATATTCTGCCACAACAACCCTTGGGTCATCATCGGCGAAGTGCTGGCCAACCGCACGGAAAGCGCGTGGGAACACTACACGAAAATCTGTCCCGCATGGACCGCTGACCAACGTCTGCACCGTGTGGAACCGTATGTCTACTGCCAGATGGTGGCAGGACGCGACGCCGCATTCCCCGGCGAGGGTAAGAACTCCTGGCTGACAGGAACGGCGGCGTGGAACTGGCTGACGGTTTCGCAGTACATCCTGGGCGTACGGCCCGCGTATGACGGCCTGCTGCTCGCACCTTCGCTGCCCAAAGCCCTGCAAAATGTCGACGTATGCCGGAAATTGCGCGACGGGATTTTCGACATCTCCATCCGGCGCACGGCACCCGACGGCAACGGACGTCTGGTTTCGGCATCGGTCGACGGGCAACCCCTCGCGCTGAATGCCGACGGTTCGGCTTTCGTACCCCTCACTCCCGGCCGGCACCGCGTGGAACTGCTACTGCATTGACGGCCGTCCGCCACGAATGCCATGGACTTGACGGACCACGTCTCCGGACGCCGGAAGGGCAACCTTTGGAAACGGACACGAATATTCCTGAACGTTCCAGGTAGGTTCTACGAATTATCACCGTCAATTTTATAGTAATTGCTTAGGCTAAGTTTTGACGACAAATATATTTTTAGAACAATCCTTTATAAAACATACAGAAAAACAGGCGGAGGACTTCCGCATCCGCCATCAAACCGACTCGAACAAATGAAACACTTTCTCTCACTTTTCCTCTCCATGATTGCCATCTGTGTCATGGGAGCCTGCGGAGGTTCCGACGACATCGACGAAGGCAAAATCAGCATCTCCACGGAAGAACTCACTTTTTCTGCCGAGGGCGGTACGAAAAGTCTTGAACTTTCCGGCGCAAGTGCCGAGAATGTGACGTTCTCCTCCAAACCTGAATGGATAGAGGCGCAAGCATTGAACAAGGACAGCCGCAGTTGCTACCTGCGATTTACGGCCTCCGCCACCGATTCCTACGATGTCCGCACGGCAAACGTGGAGGTTTCGGTCGCAAGCACCGTACTCCGCGTCAGGATAACCCAAGATGCCATGCCGGCACCCGAGCCTGAGCCCATCGAGAACGAGGCTTTCCAACTCGGACAATCGCTCGGACTGGGTTGGAATCTTGGAAACCAACTCGACGCCGTCGACACCTGGAGCCGTCCGGGCGAGGTCTTCGCATCGGAAACCGCGTGGGGCAACGAGCCCGCCACTGAGGCCACCTTCAAAGGCCTCGCAGCAAAAGGCATCAAATGCGTGCGCATTCCCGTCACATGGCAGGGACATGTGGGCGGAGGTCCCGATTATCTCATTGAAAAAGCCTGGCTCGACCGTGTGGAGGAACTGGTAGGCTACGCCACGAATGCGGATCTGAAAGTCATCATCAACACACATCACGATGAAGGTAGCGGAGAAGGCCACTACGGATTTCTGGACATCCGCCGCGCAGCATACGATGCCGAACTCAACAGTGCCGTGAAAGCGCAGTTCGCCTCCATGTGGAAACAGATAGCGGAGCGGTTCAAGAATGTGGGAGACGCGCTGATTTTCGAGGGACTTAACGAAGTCCAGGACGGCGGATGGGGATGGTCGCAGGGAGCAAACGGCAATAACGGTGACG
>CAMAFY010000028.1 GCA_945833885.1 uncultured Bacteroidales bacterium | reverse complement strand
CGGCGTGGCATGCGCGGATGGCGCTCTCACGACCGTTGCCGGGACCCTTGACATAAGCCTTCACCTCGCGGAGACCGAGGTCGTAGGCAACTTTTGCACAATCCTGTGCTGCCATCTGGGCAGCGTACGGAGTGTTCTTCTTAGAACCACGGAATCCCATCTTACCGGCGCTGGACCAACTGATAACCTGGCCCTCGCTGTTGGCAAGACATACAATGATATTGTTGAAGGAGCTGTGAACGTGGAGCTGGCCCTGAGCCGTAACCTTTACGTTGCGCTTCTTTGCAGAGACTGTTTTCTTTGCCATATATTTAATATGTATTATACCTTATTACTTGGTAGCCTTCTTCTTGTTAGCAACGGTCTTCTTTCTACCCTTGCGAGTACGGGCGTTGTTCTTGGTGCTCTGTCCACGGAGGGGGAGACCGATACGGTGACGGACTCCACGGTAGCAACCGATGTCCATAAGACGCTTGATGTTCAGTTGAATCTCGGAACGGAGGTCACCCTCTACCTTGTATTCATTACCGATGATTTCGCGGATTGCTCCTGCCTGGTCGTCAGTCCAGTCCTTAACCTTGATGTCTCTGTCAATGCCTGCCTTGTCAAGGATCTTAGCAGCGCTACTACGACCAATACCGAAGATATAGGTCAAAGCGATCTCGCCTCGCTTATTCTGAGGGAGGTCGACACCAACAATTCTTATTGCCATATAATATTTTTAGTGTTGTTTTGTAGGGGGAAGATTAACCCTGGCGCATCTTAAACTTAGGGTTCTTCTTGTTAATAACATAGAGGCGGCCCTTGCGACGTACAATCTTGCAGTCAGCGGTGCGCTTCTTGAGAGATGCTCTGGTTTTCATTGTATGCTCTTGTATTTGTTTTATTTGTAACGGAAGACGATTCTGCCTTTCGACAGGTCGTAAGGGCTCATTTCCACCTTAACCTTATCACCGGGAAGAATTTTGATGTAGTGCATTCGCATCTTTCCGGAAATGTGAGCAGTGATGGGATGGCCGTTCTCCAGTTCTACACGGAACATAGCGTTGCTCAATGCCTCGACAATGGTTCCGTCCTGTTCAATTGCAGTTTGCTTTGCCATAAATGCTGAATAATGGTACTAATACAACTTTCCTTCTATCGCCTCGATGGGCTCAAATGTTGACAAAATATCGGGCTTGCCGTTATGAATGGCTATTGTATGCTCGAAATGTGCCGCCACCTTGAAGTCACGGGTCGTGACACCCCAGCGGTCGGGTAAGAGAGCAATGGCATTGCCACCCATCGTAATCATAGGTTCTATTGCTATGCACAAACCGTTTTTGAGGAGTTTTCCCGTGCCTGCCTTACCATAATTCGGTACAGCAGGTTCTTCGTGCATGTCATGTCCTATGCCGTGTCCTACAAATTCGCGGACAACTCCGAAACCTTGTGACTCGCAATGCTGTTGGACAGCATAACCGATGTCGCCGATTCTGTTGCCGGGAAGGGCTGCCGCGATGCCGCGGTAAAGACTTTCCTTTGTGGTGCGGAGAAGACGACGGGTTTCCTCATCGACCTCGCCGACACAGAATGTATAGCAGGAATCTCCACAAAAACCGTCGAGACATGTTCCGCAGTCGACAGAAACGATGTCGCCATCCTTCAAAGGGACGTCATCGGGTATGCCATGAATGACCACGTTGTTGACGGAAGTGCAAAGACTGGCGGGAAACGGAGCGGCACCCTCAAAGCCTGCGGGGAAACCCTTAAAGGTGGGTGTGGCTCCATGGTCGCGGATAAATTGCTCGGCCAGGGTGTCCAACTGGCGGGTCGTGACACCCGGCCTTACAATTTTCGCTATTTCAGCAAGCGTCGCGCTGACCAGAAGATTGGCTTTGCGCAACAACTCGATTTCTTCTTCTGTCTTCAGATAAATCATCGACACGATAGTTAATAAGCGCGTATCACGAAGGATACTTAGGAGCGGTTGCGTGTGTGACCCGAATTCAGCATTCTATCATAGTTGCGCACCGACATGTGGCTGTCAATCTGCTGGAGGGTATCCATAACCACACCAACAAGAATGAGGAGCGACGTTCCACCGAAGAACTGCGCGAAGCCCTGCTTTACACCACAAAGACTGGCGATTGCAGGCAGAATGGCGATGAGGCTGATGAAGAGCGATCCGGGGAAAGTGATGTGGGTCATCACATTGTCGATGTAGTTTGCAGTGTCCTCACCGGGCTTTACACCAGGGATGAATCCGTTATTCCGCTTCATGTCCTCCGCCATCTGAACGGGGTTCAGGGTAATGGCGGTATAGAAATAGGTGAAGGCGATGATAAGGAATACGAACACGAGGTTGTAGAGGAAGCTCGTATGGTCAAGGAACTGACGGAGCACCCATGTGGGATTGCTTCCGGCAACCTGTGCAAGGGTAAGAGGGATGAACATGACAGCCTGAGCGAAGATGATAGGCATCACGTTTGCAGCGAAAAGTTTGAGGGGGATGTACTGACGTGCACCGCCAACCTGAAGTTTGCTGTTGCCCTCGATACGCTTGGCGTACTGTACGGGAACTTTACGGACAGCCTTTACCAGAAGGATTGCAATGGCCATAACGGCTACGAGACCGATAATCTCCATAAGGAACTTGATGAGACCACCACCTGCGGCTCCAGAGAGGGCGGAGGTGAGTTCCTCGATGATGGAGGAAGGCATGCGGGCGATGATACCAATCATAATGATGACTGACACACCGTTACCGATACCCTTATCGGTGATTCGTTCGCCAAGCCAAAGGATGAACATTGAACCTGCTGCGAGGATGATGGTCGAGGTGGCCATGAATCCGAAGCCATCTCCCACAAGGAACGCGCCGCTTCCAGCGGTCTGTGCCTTGAGGTTGATGAGGTATGTCGGCGCCTGGAAGAGAAGGATGGCAATGGTAAGCCAACGAGTGTAGAGGGCTATCTTTCGCCTTCCGCTCTCTCCTTCGCGCTGCATCTTCTGGAAATAGGGGACTGCAACTGCCAAGAGCTGAATAACAATCGAAGCCGAGATGTAGGGCATAATACCAAGGGCGAAGATGGACGCCTGAGAGAATGCACCTCCAGAGAACATATCAAGAAGTGACATAAGACCACCCTTTGTCTGGTCTTGAAGTTGGGCAAGGGCGCTTGGATCGATACCGGGAAGGACCACAGTAGAACCAAAACGGTAAATCGCCACGAACAGGATGGTGATGAGGATGCGAGTGCGGAGGTCCTCAATACACCAGATGTTCTTGATAGTTTCGATTATTTTATTCATTTTACTCTTTGGTGGAATTATTTATTAGAGTTTTACTGCTGTACCGCCGGCAGCCTCGATGGCAGCCTTTGCAGAAGCAGAGAAGGCATGAGCCTCAACGTTGAGCTTGCTCTTGAGTTCACCCACACCAAGAATCTTGACGAGAGTCTTGTTGTTGATGAAACCTGCCTCAACAAGTTCGCTGATACCGATCTTCTCGAGGTTCTTCTGCTCAGCGAGAGTCTGGAGCACAACCAGATTGATAGCCTTGTATTCCACACGGTTGATGTTCTTGAAACCATGCTTGGGAAGACGGCGCTGGAGAGGCATCTGACCACCTTCAAAACCGATCTTCTTGCTATAACCGGAACGTGCCTTTGCACCCTTGTGACCACGGGTAGAAGTACCGCCCATACCAGAGCCGGGACCGCGGCCAATGCGCTTGCGGGTCTTTACAGAACCCTCAGCAGGCTTGAGTGTATGCAATTTCATATTGTAATCTTGAGTATAAGTTACGGATGTTGTTTTAGTCTACTACTTTCACCAGATGATGAACCTTGCGGATTTGGCCGCGAACGCAAGCGTTGTCCTCGAGTTCAACAATGTGGTAAAGTTTCTTGAGGCCGAGGGCATCAAGAGTACGCTTTTGGGTTGCAGGGGCGCCGCAACGGCTAACAACCTGCTGAATCTTGATAGTTGCCATATTGATTAACCTCTGAAAACTTTTTCCATGGATACTCCGCGATGTGCAGCAATGGTGCGTGCATCGCGCATTTCACTGAGAGCAAGGATGGTGGCCTTTACAAGGTTGTGGGGGTTGGAAGAACCCTTGGACTTTGCAAGAACGTCCTTTACGCCGACGCTTTCGAAGACGGGGCGCATAGCACCACCGGCAACCACTCCGGTACCTTCAGAGGCGGGGAGGATAAGCACTTCGGCACCGCCGAAACGGGCAGCCTGCTCATGGGGAACGGTACCCTTCACAACGGGCACCTTAATGAGGTTTTTCTTGGCAGCTTCTACACCCTTGGCGATAGCAGCCTGAACTTCTCCGGCCTTGCCAAGTCCGTAACCGATGACGCCCTTACCATCACCGACCACAACGATGGCTGCGAAAGTGAAGGTGCGACCACCCTTGGTTACCTTGGTCACACGATTGATAGCAACGAGTCTGTCCTTGAGATCGTCTGCATTTACATTTACTCTGTTTGTTGCCATAATCAATTAGAATTTAAGACCACCATTGCGAGCGCCTTCGGCACATTCCTTAACGCGGCCATGGTAAAGATAACCATTACGATCGAAAACTACAGTAGTGATGCCGGCTGCGATGGCAGCCTTTGCAGCAGCTTCACCAACCTTGAAAGCCTGTTCCTTCTTGGGGCAAGCCTCGAGGCCGAGAGAAGAAGCGCTGGCGAGCGTGGTTCCAGTCTCATCATTGATGAACTGGACATAGATCTGCTTGTTGCTACGGAAAACGCTCATGCGGGGACGCTCAGCGGTTCCAGAGATCTTATTGCGAACGCGATACTTGATTTTAACGCGTCTAGCTTCTTTTGCTTTTGTCATAATCGTGAACTATAACTCTTAAAAGGATGATTACTTGGCACCAGCAGACTTACCGGACTTGCGGCGGATCTGTTCACCAATGTAAAGGATACCCTTACCCTTGTAAGGTTCGGGCTTGCGGAAGGAACGAATCTTGGCGCATACGAGGCCGAGAAGTTGCTTGTCGCAAGACTTGAGGCAGATGTAGGGGTTCTTGTTACGCTCCATCTTGGTCTCAACCTCAACCTCCTTGGGAAGTTGGATGACGATGGGATGGGTGTAACCAAGGTTGAAGGTGATGACGTTACCCTTGTTTTCCACACGGTAACCTACACCAACGAGTTCCATTTCAGCCTTGTATTGCTCGGTGACACCAACAACCATATTGTTGACGAGGGCACGGTAAAGACCATGGAAAGCCTGCTTCTGCTTGCCTTCAACCTCGCTGTTCTCATCGATGGCGAAGGTCACCTGGCCGTTCTCGATTGTGACGATGATAGAAGGATCAACAGCCTGAGAGAGTTCACCCTTCGGACCCTTTACGGTCACTACATTATCCTGAAGCGTAACGTTAACGCCTGCAGGGATGTTAATCGGCAATTTACCAATTCTAGACATATTGTTCTTCTTGTATTAATATACGTAGCAAAGAACCTCACCGCCAATTTTCAGAGCGGCAGCTTCCTTGTCAGTCATTACACCTTTGGACGTGGAGATGATAGCGATTCCAAGTCCGTTAATTACACGGGGCATCTCGCGGTAGCCGGTGTACTTACGCATACCGGGAGTGGAAACACGCTTGAGGCTCTTGATTGCACTGACCTTGGTCTGAGGATTGTACTTGAGAGCGATCTTGATGGTGCCTTGAGGACCATCTTCCTCAAACTTGAAGTTGAGGATGTAACCTTTGTCGAAGAGGATTTTGGTGATGTCCTTCTTCAGGTTGGAAGCGGGAACCTCAACGACGCGGTGCTTTGCCTGGATGGCGTTGCGCAGTCTGGTGAGGTAGTCTGCTATAGGATCAGTCATTGTTTTGTAATTGTTTAATTTATCGGGACATTCCCGACAGTGTTAAAGAATTGAATGGATTGGGTTCAGTGTATTGCTTGTACGTGTCTTACCAGCTGGCCTTCTTAACGCCGGGGATAAGTCCTGCCGATGCCATCTCACGGAACTGGATACGGGAAAGTCCGAAGAGGCGGATGTAACCCTTGGGACGACCGGTGATCTTGCAGCGGTTGTGCAGACGGATGGGGTTGGCGTTGCGGGGGATCTTCTGGAGTTTCTGAGCAGCAGCGTATGCCTCTTCGGGTTCACCGTGGTTAACGATTTCCTTGAGAGCGGCACGCTTTGCAGCATACTTAGCAACGAGTTTGGCGCGCTTTACTTCGCGAGCCTTCATTGATTCTTTTGCCATGAGAAAACTCTTGATTAGTTGTTTTTAGCGTTCTTGAAGGGGAGGCCGAACATCTTGAGGAGTTCGTAGCCTTCTTCGTCGGTCTTGGCAGTGGTGACGAAGGTGATGTTCATACCGAGGATGCGATCGATGGTGTCGATGTTGATCTCGGGGAAGATGATCTGCTCGGTAACACCGAGGGTATAGTTACCACGGCCGTCGAACTTGCTCTCGATACCCTTGAAGTCACGGATACGGGGAAGTGCTACGCGTACGAGTTTCTCAAGGAATTCGTACATACGCTCACGACGGAGGGTGACCATCACACCGATAGGCATCTTCTTACGGAGTTTGAACTGTGCGACGTCCTTCTTGGAAACGGTGGCAACAGCCTTCTGACCAGTGATGGCAGTGAGCTCGTTGATGGCTACATCGATGATCTTCTTGTCAGCAGTAGCCATACCAAGACCCTGGTTGATGACAATCTTCTTGAGTACAGGAATCTGCATGGCGGAGGAGTAACCAAACTTCTCCTTGAGTGCGGGAGCGATACGCTCCTTATAGTCATTCTTGAGTTGTGCGGTATTCATTCTTAAATCTCCTCACCGGACTTTTTAGCGTAACGTACCTTCTTTCCGTCAACCATCTTGTAGCCTACGCGGGTGGGCTTACCGGTTTTGGGATCGACAACGTTGAGGTTAGAAACATGGATGGGTGCTTCAATGGTAACGAAGCCACCCTGAGGATTTTGGGCACTGGGTTTCTGGCTCTTCTGAACCTTGTTGATACCCTCGACAACTGCACGCTGCTTGTCGACGATGACCTGGGAAACGACGCCGGTCTTTCCCTTGTCCTTGCCGGCGAGAACGTAAACGGTGTCGCCCTTCTTGATGTGTAACTTACTCATATTATTGAGGTCGGTAGTGTCTTTGTTTGATTAAAGTACTTCGGGTGCAAGGGAAACCACCTTCATATTCACTGCGCGGAGTTCGCGGGCAACGGGACCGAAGATACGGCTTCCACGGAGTTCACCGGCATTGTTAAGGAGTACGCAAGCATTGTCATCGAAGCGGATGTAGGAACCATCGGGACGACGGATTTCCTTCTTGGTACGTACGATGAGTGCTTTGGAGACGGCACCCTTCTTGATATCGCTAGAGGGGATGACGTTCTTGATGGCAACAACGATGACATCTCCTACAGAAGCATAGCGACGCTTGGTTCCACCAAGGACGCGGATACAGAGGGCCTCGCGGGCACCGCTGTTATCACATACGGTTAATCTGGATTCAGTCTGGATCATGATTACTTAGCTCTTTCTACGATTTCGACTACTCTCCAACGCTTTGTCTTGCTCATGGGACGGGTTTCCATGATGAGGACAGTATCACCGGGGTTGCACTCGTTCTTTTCATCGTGAGCGTGATACTTCTTTGTTTTGGAGACGAACTTACCATAAATCGGGTGTTTTTCCTTAAATTTGGCGGCTACGACGATGGTCTTGTCCATCTTGTTGCTCGTAACCACACCCTGGCGGGTCTTTCTTAAATTTCTTTCCATCTGGAGTCAGTTATTAAATGTATAGTCTTTCAGGGGCTGCATGACCGTCAGTCAGTGGTCGGCCGCCGTTATTTTCACCTCAGCCCGGGTTTGTTCATCAGTAGGTGTTTCATCATTAAACCCTTGCTATATATATAAAGAGGTGTGTAACATCCGTCGGTCTCACTGCCTGCGGCAGGCATTGCCTTAGGACGTGTACGATTACTTTTCGTTGAGCACAGTCTTCATCCGGGCGATGGTACGGCGGAGAGTCTTGATCTGTGCAGTGTTTCCGAGAGGAGAGATGCTGTGGTTGAGGAGCATTTGGTTGTACTGTGCCTCAGCCGTTGCGATGCGCTCAGCGAGCTCACCATTTGCTTTTAATTCACGTATTTCTGCAATTTTCATGATCAAGCGTTTTTATCGTAATCGTGACGGACAATGAATTTGGTGGTCACAGGAAGTTTCTGCGCTGCGAGGCGGAGGGCTTCCTTAGCAACCTCGAAGGGAACGCCTTCGATTTCGAAGATGATACGACCGGGGGTGATGGGGAAAACGTAACCTACAGGGTCACCCTTACCTTTACCCATTCGGACGTCAGCAGGCTTCTTGGTGATGGGTTTGTCGGGGAAGATGCGGATCCAGCTCTGTCCCTCACGCTGCATGTAGCGTGTCATTGCGATACGGGCGGCTTCAATCTGACGACCGGTAATCCAGTGTGTATCAAGGCTCTTGATGCCGAAACTACCGAAAGCGAGTTGGTTGCCACGCTGGGCGTTACCCTTGCAACGACCTTTTTGCGGTCTGCGATATTTAGTTCTTTTAGGCTGTAACATGATTTACTCTTGTCGGAAGATTAGCGGTTAGTGTTTCGTTTGTTGCGGCCGGAACGTCCTTCACGACGCTCTCCGCGGCCTTCCTGTTCGCGACGTCCACTCTTCTCAGGAGTGAAGTTGGGGGTAAGGTCCTTCTTTCCATAGACTTCACCGCGGCAAATCCACACCTTGATGCCAAGGATACCCACCTTGGTGAGGGCTGTGGTCTGGCAGTAGTCGATGTCTGCGCGGAAAGTGTGGAGAGGAGTACGTCCTTCCTTGTACATTTCCTTGCGGGCCATTTCAGCGCCGTTGAGACGTCCGCAGATCTGGACCTTAACGCCCTCGGCACCCTGACGCATAGCGTTTGCGATGGCGAGTTTGATAGCGCGGCGGTAGGAGATCTTGCCTTCGATCTGGCGGGCAAGGCTCTTACCTACGATGTTGGCGTCGAGATCAGGCTTCTTTACCTCGAAAACGTTGATCTGAACGTCCTTATCGGTAATCTTCTTGAGTTCTTCCTTGAGTTTGTCAACCTCCTGTCCGCTCTTACCAATGATGAAACCGGGGCGTGCGGTGCACACGGTAATGGTGATGAGCTTGGGAGTGCGCTCGATGACGATGCGGCTTACAGAAGCCTTAGCGAGGCGCTCGTCGAGGTACTTGCGGATTTTGCTATCCTCGAGGATATTGTCGCCGAAGTTGTCGCCACCGAACCAGTTGGAGTCCCAACCACGGATGATACCGAGTCGGTTAGCAATAGGGTTTACTTTCTGTCCCATGTTTTACTATTTCTCTGAATTAGTCATTGGTTTTGGTGCCGACGAAGATGGCGACATGGTTGGAACGCTTGCGGATACGGTAACCGCGACCCTGGGGTGCGGGGCGCATGCGTTTGAGGGTGGATGCTCCGTCGCAGTAGATGCGGGTTACGAAGAGTTCACCTTCTTCGGCCTTGCGGCCGTTCTTCTGCTCCCAGTTGGCGATGGCAGAGCAGAGGAGCTTCTCGAGGTCCTGTGCTGCATGCTTCTTGTTGAAGCGCAGGGTACCGAGAGCGCGATTGACCTCCATACCGCGGATGAGGTCTACAACGTAGCGCATCTTGCGGGGGCTGGAGGGGCAATTCTGCAATTTAGCAAAATATTGGGTTTTCAGGGCCTCCTTACGAGCGAGGGCGGCCAGTCTTTTTCTTGCTCCCATTATTTATGGATATGTGTTGTTTTTATCTGGATTGAATGTGTGTGGTCCTCTGTTTATATTTCAGAGGAATGTGGGTTTGTGGTGTAATCCGCGGGGGAATTACTTCTTCTTGCCACCGTGTCCACCGAACTTGCGGGTGGGTGCAAACTCACCGAGTTTGTGTCCTACCATGTTTTCGGTAACGTAAACGGGGATGAACTTGTTTCCGTTGTGTACTGCTACGGTGTGGCCTACGAAATCGGGGCTGATCATAGAAGCGCGGGACCAAGTCTTTACCACATTCTTCTTGCCACTCTCGTTCATGGCGAGAATTTTCTTCTCGAGAGAGACGGCGATGAAGGGACCTTTCTTAAGAGAACGACTCATATTGCGATCTTATTATTACTTGTTTCGACGTTCAATAATGTACTTGCTGCTCTGCTTCTTGGGTGCACGAGTCTTAAGACCCTTAGCGTAGAGACCGGTGCGGCTGCGAGGATGACCTCCAGACTGACGTCCTTCACCACCACCCATGGGGTGATCGTGGGGGTTCATGACAACACCACGGTTGTGAGGACGACGACCGAGCCAGCGGCTGCGGCCTGCCTTACCGCTCGATTCGAGGGCGTGGTCGCTGTTACCTACGCTACCGATGGTAGCCTTGCAGGCGCTGAGGATCTGACGGGTTTCACCCGAGGGGAGTTTGATGACGCAATACTTGCCTTCACGAGAGGTGAGTTGTGCGAAGTTTCCGGCGGAGCGGACGAGGAGAGCGCCCTGTCCGGGACGGAGTTCGATGTTGTGGATAACGGTACCCACAGGGATGTTGGCGAGGGGGAGGCTGTTTCCGATTTCAGGTGCTGCCTCAGCGCCGGAAAGGAGAGTGTCGCCAACCTTCAATCCATTAGGAGCGATGATGTATCGCTTTTCACCGTCAGCGTAGAAGAGGAGTGCGATGCGTGCGGAACGGTTAGGATCGTACTCGATGGTCTTTACGACTGCGGGAACACCATCCTTCTCACGTTTGAAGTCGATGAAACGGAACTTACGCTTGTGTCCGCCACCGAGATAACGCATGGTCATCTTACCGGTATTGTTACGTCCACCAGTGGTACGCTTACCGCAAACGAGAGATTTTTCAGGTACCGATGCAGTAATCTCTTCGAAGGTACCTATAGCTTTGTGTCTTTGGCCCGGTGTTGTGGGCTTGAATTTACGTACTGCCATTGTTTATTTTAGATATTGCTGAAGAAATCGATGGTCTCGCCTTCCTTTACGGTAACGATTGCTTTCTTGAAGGCGTTGGTACGACCCTTGAGAAGACCGGCACGGGTGTAGCGGCTCTTGTTCTTGCCAGCGTAGACCATGGTGTTGACATCGGTCACGGTGACATTGTAGAGCGCCTCAACCTCAGCCTTGATCTGAAGCTTGTTGGCTTCGGGCTTCACGATGAAGCCGTACTTGTTCTGAGCCTCAGTAATCTCTGTCATCTTCTCGGTAACGAGGGGTTTGATGATGAATGCCATAACTTTTGTTCTTTTTAATTTTATCAGGTTATGTGCCTTTTTACTTAGGCGAGAACTTCGTTAATGGTGTTCAGAGCGGACTCGGTAACAACCATTACGCTTGCGTCGAGAATGCCGTAAGTGTTGATGTTGGCTGCAGCGGCGAGTTTAGCCTTCTGCAGGTTGCGGCTTGAAAGATAGAGGTTCTTGTCAGCACCGGCAACAACCACGAGCACCTTCTTGTCGGCAACATTCAGACCGTTGAGGATCTGTACGAATCCCTTGGTGCTGGGAGCCTCCATGGTAAAGTCTTCCACTACCACGAGGGCGTTTTCCTGAACCTTGTAGGAAAGTGCGCTGCGACGTGCGAGAGCCTTCACCTTCTTGTTGAGTTTGAAGTCGTAGTTGCGGGGCTTGGGACCGAACACGCGGGCACCACCTACGAGCAGGGGAGAGTTGATGTCACCGCGACGTGCGCCGCCACCGCCCTTCTGGCGTCCGAGTTTGCGGGTAGACCCGCTCATTTCGCTACGCTCCTTTGACTTTGCGGTGCCCTGACGCTGAGCGGCGAGGTACTGCTTTACATCGAGATAGATAGCGTGGTCGTTGGGTTCAATGCCGAAGACACTCTCGTTGAGGGTAACCACCTTACCGGTAGCCTCACCCTTGATATTCAATACATTTACTTCCATGTCTTACTTTTCTACGATTACGATTGAACCATTGCATCCGGGAACACTACCCTTGATAAGGAGAAGATTGTGTTCGGGGATAACCTTTAATACTTGAAGGTTCTGCGTGGTGACGCGCTTGCCGCCCATCTGGCCGCCCATGCGCATACCCTTGAACACCTTTGCGGGGTAGGAGCAAGCACCGATAGAACCGGGCTTACGCAGACGGTCGTCCTGACCGTGGGTTGCCTGACCTACACCACCGAAGCCGTGACGCTTCACAACGCCCTGGAAGCCTTTACCCTTGGAAGTTCCGGCAACGCTCACGAGTTCGTTCTCGCTGAACAATGCTACGGTGATCTCGTCGCCAAGGTTGTGCTCTTCGTCATAAACGAACTCTGCAAGGTGACGCTTGGGAGTTACACCAGCCTTCTTGAAGTGGCCGAGGAGGGGAGCAGAAACATTCTTCTCCTTTGCATCCTCAAAACCCACCTGGACGGCTGCATAACCATCATTTTCTACGGTCTTGACCTGAGTCACTACACAAGGACCGCATTCGATTACTGTGCACGGCACATTCTTGCCGTCGGCACCGAAAACGGAAGTCATTCCGATTTTCTTTCCTAATAATCCTGACATTGAGGTTTTATGAAGATTTTTAATTCGTAGCCCGCCGTTGCCTCTGCATTGGCGGGGCGATTGGTTATTTGGTTTTGATTTGATAACCGTGAATAAATGTTTTCATCACCCCGACCGGCGCTGCGCCTTTCAACGCTAAACCATCGCGGGGCGGAAGAGGTTCAGTCCTCTTCTTTCCGTGTGCAAAATTACGACTTTTTCCGCTTTACTACAAGTAAAACCACAATAAAACAAAAGATTTTCAACACTTTTCCCCGATTTTTTCTTTTTTCTCATCAATTTGTCATGCCCACACATCAGTTAGGCTCTACCCATTCTGTTACAACACGTTATGGATGCTTCCGGACATCGTTTCCGACATTTCCGATTTTTGTCGTATCGACTTTTCGAAATTCGTTTTTTTGCCCCTAAACGGCCGGTTTCAACCTCCCATCCTCCTCCAGCACAGGTTTGAGGACGCCCTGAAAAGGGATGAAAAAAATATAAAAATTAAGCCAATTTTTCATTTTGTAATACAGAATTAGCAAATACAACACTTTACACTTGCCCTGGGTTGCTCAAAATCCCGCTTGTTTTATTTTCCTCATTCCCGACGGGAATTTTGGAAATTCAAGGCTGAAAAAAGGCCTTTCCGAGCCTCGGAATACCGGAAAACTCATTCATTTTCCCCTTTTTCAAGGGAAACAAGGCACCGAATTCCGCATTTTTCGTCATATAATCCGTGCGGAAACGGCAATCGGGAACTCCGGACTCTCCTATAATATTACCGGAACTCTCCTATAATATTATATATATGTGTACCTGGAACTCCCGCGTTTTCCAAACATCGACGGGAAAAAGCAAAAGACATCATCCGCAGTCAAAACGTACAAAAAGCACTCAGGGCTTGACGGAATGTGAGAAAATACGGATGTTTCGGGTGGAAAATTCAAAAGAATCAGGACGAAAGTACGGATGTTTTGGGGTGAAAGTGCCGCACTTTCCGTGCAACATGCAGCGGTTTTATGCCGGTTCACTCTCCTCCCAGAATATTTTTTTTCGTTTTTTTCCTACACATCCTACACCTTTTGGAGAAAACCTCAATGTAAATTGGACATTTCCGTGTGTAGGATAACGTGAAGGATCCTTTGAAAGGTGTAGGATAATTCTACACAACCGGGAAATCATCACGGAAAACCATTGCAAAATCCCTCACAATTCGGTAATTTTCCATTCATCATTCGGTAAGATTTTGCAAAATGACACTCCGCGAGAGCGGTTTTTCTATCTGCCGACACGGAAAGGTCAAAGGAATTTATCGGTGTACGTTAAGATTTGGACGAGCAAGAACTGTCCAGAAGTCACATACGCTTCACATGGGCACCGCCTTCCGGGCAGAGAATCGCGGAACGGATATCGGGCAAGTAGACTCAATCCCCATCCGGAATACAAAAGCCTCAGCAAAACATACCCGGGCAACAGGCACATCCATCCGACTCACCGGATAAAAACTAACGCCCTGACGAGGTCCTCGCGCTCCAGCCATCAGGCATCCGAAAGCAGTAAACAAACTTAGAAGTATTTACGCATACAACTAAATCTCACTCATACAAACATTCGATTTTGATCTATGAGTATTTCTCAAAAGAACAGCATCGTGATGAGGTAACTTACGATAGTGGAGATGGTGATACTAACCAATCCGGGCATCATGAACGAGTGGTTGAGCAGGTATTTGCCGATTACCGTCGTTCCCGACCGGTCGAAATTCACCGTTGCAATATCGGAGGGATAGTTGGGAATGAAGAAATATCCGTAGACACTTGGCAACACTCCGAGGAGGACGGGTCCGGGAATTCCCAGAGAATATGCCAAAGGAAGCATCGAAACGACCACCGCTCCCTGCGAATTGATGAGAATCGAGACGGCAAAGAAAGCGAAGGCTATCGCCCAGGGATAGGAAGCGACGATGCCTCCGAGACCGGCTTTCATCTCCTCCATATAGTTGCTGAAATAGGTGTCCGCCAACCATGCGATGCCGTATATCGCCACAACGGCCACCATACCCGACTGCCATACGGAGCCGCTTATCGCCTTTTTGGGCTGGGCTTTTGCAAAGATGGTCATAAGTGCCGCTGCCGTCAGCATCACAATCTGAATGATGAGGTTCATCGCCAAAGGTTTCACCACAGGATTTCCGTCGGCATCCACCGCTCCCGTCGCAAACAAGGGCCGGATGTCGCAACCGAAGATCTGACAAAGCGAGAAAAGGACGATGACTCCCAAGGCACCGAGGAAGATGAAAACGGAGAGTTTCGCCTCTTTCGACACCTCCTTGTCGAGCAGCGTGGCGGTATTGCCATACATATATTTGTAGGTCTCGGGGTTGGCACAGCGTGCCTGGAAGGCGGAATCCTTGTCAAGGTCAAGACCACGTTTGTAACTTAACACCGAAGCGCACATCAGTCCGATGAGCGTCGCCGGAAGGGTGACGGCAATCACCTGCAGGTTGGTCACCTCGTAACCGTAATTGGAGGAGATGACCACAAAGGATGCCACCGCGGCGGCAATGGGTGAGCAGGTGATTCCCAACTGCGAGGCGATACTTGCCACGCCACAGGGACGCTCGGGGCGGATGCCCTTCTTCAATGCAATGTCACAAATGATGGGCATCAACGTATATACCACATGTCCCGTACCCACCATTACCGTAAGGAAAAACGTGCAGAGGGGAGCGAGGAACGTGATGGAGTTCGGATTACGCCGCAACAGTTTCTCGGCAAGTTGAATCATCCAGTCCATACCGCCCGAGGCTTGGAGCATACCGGCACAGGTGATGGCGGCGATGATGATGTAGATCACGTCGGTCGGAGGCGTACCCGGCTTCATCTGGAAACCGAAGACGAGGATGGCCAATCCAATTCCCGATATGGCACCCAAGGCCAGACTGCCATAACGCGAACCGATATAAAGAGCAAGCAAAACGACTAATAATTCAACAATCATTAAAATTTCCATGGTAATTTTCAGGGGTTTTGTTTGAGGTTTATAATGTGGAAAGGGTTTCTTTGCCAGGTCTTCGGACGGAATCCGCAAATCTTCTCCGCAAATCTTTTCTGTTTTAATGGTATTTGAATGCCGAAAAAACTGGGGGCAAAATTAACAAAATTTTCAATATTTACACACGCTTTTATCGGAAAACTCCATCATTTTCCCGTCTGCAATATGGCTTTTTTCTCGTATATTACCCGAAAAAAATCGTTTTTTCCCGTTCTAAATGCGGGTTGTTTCCGTACCGTTTGAATACTTAAGGTGGGGCTATAAATTACCACCGCAAAGTCCTATGGTAAGTACTCAGGTTACGTTTTTCTCTATTTCCGGCTCGTCCGCCCCCTGACATACGCGAAAAATCCATAACCGCTCCGCAGACATCCCTCCTTTCGACAGGCATTGCGTCCGGGATAAAGGAATGTCTACGGTACGGCTATGGATTTTTCAGCAAGGGCTATCCGTCCCGCACCGCCTCGTTCAGGGCATTCGGGGGAATGTTTCGTGCAGGAATCCGCCCTAATGGTTCTTCCTGTAACTGCTTATGGCCCAGACCATCATGACGGAAGCGATGGCAGAAAGGGCACAAACCTGGTGGACGATGCTCCGGAAATCCCCACCACGGACAAAAACGGTACGGATGGCATCGATGAAATAGTGCATCGGATTCACGTAAGTGGTGAGGTATGCGAGGTGGGGCATGGAGCGTGTCGGTGTAAACAATCCGCTCAACAACAGCATACATACCACGAAAAACCACATGACGAAGACGGCCTGCTGCATCGTATCGCTATAATTGGACACGATAAGTCCGAAAGAACTCCAAAAAAGCGCCAGCACCATTGCCAGGACAAAGACGAGATACACCGGCCCCTGACAGGTGATGCCGTAGATAAGCCACGAGAGGAGGAGGCAAACCACAATGACAAATAGGGCAATCGTCCAATAAGGGATGAGTTTGGCAAGGATGAACGCCCATTTCGGCACAGGCGTCACGTTGATCTGTTCAATGGTTCCAGCCTCCTTCTCCGCCACAATGTTCAACGTCGGCAGGAAACCGCACATCAACATCATGACCATGGCGAACAAAGCCGGAATCATAAACACCTTATAGTTCAGATGTTTATTGTAAAGGAACAGGGTCGAGACCTTCGATTGCAGGGCTTCCACCGACGGATTCACGTGGGATGTCACAATCTGCGACAGGTAAGCCCCTCCGATTGAGCCCTTTGTGCCGTTGACGGCATTGGCGGCGACGAGCACCTGCGGCTGACGTCCGAGGGTGAGGTCGCGGCTGAAATCCTGCGGAATCACCAGCACGATGTCGGCATCCATCCGCTCAATATCCTTCAAAGCCGCCTCGTATGTGGGCTTCTGTCCGTTGAAAACGAAATAATTGCTTGCTTCCACACGCTGCACAAGTTGGCGCGAGAGCGTGGAACGGTCGTGGTCAACGACGTCGACGCTGACGTTCTTCACCTCCTGGTTCATCACCCACGGCATGACACACATCATCATGATGGGAAAAACGACGATGAGACGTGGCAGGAACGCGTTGCGTCGTATCTGCAGGAATTCCTTCTGTATGAGATGTCGCAACATACTTTTTCTATCAAAATTGAACTAAATTAAAACGACATTTCCAATCCTTGTTATTAGAACTGTGCCATCACCCCACCGGCATTGCCGTTAGGGGAGGCGGAGGCTGCGGACATTTGGGGAACAATTTCTTGCAGGTTCCGGAACGATTTCTGCAGGTTCCGGAACAAATTCCCGCCAGTTGAGGTCCGGCATTCCGCCGCCGGGCATCCGTATGGTGGTATTTTTCCCTCACAGACGTTTCTTGAACATGGCAAGCGAGACGGAAAGGAAAAGGAATGTCATGGAGGCGAGGATAACAATCTCCTCAACCACATCCCCGACACTCACGCCCATGACCATCAGTTTACGCATGGCCTGGATGTAGTAACGCGGAGGAACGACCGCTGATATCCATTGCAATATCTGCGGCATCGACTCTATCGGGAACATCATACCGGAAAGCATCACAATAGGAACCAACAGAACCATCGCCGACATCAGGAGCGCCATTATCTGCGTTGTGGCGATATTGGAGATCAACAGGCCTAAGGAGAGTGCGAGAATGATGTATATTGTGGAGACAACATATATCCAAACGATGCTTCCCGCCAAAGGGACATCGAGAACGTAACGGGCCATCAGCAGGATGGTGGTGAGGATGGCAAAGGCAAGCACAAGATACGGCACCACCTTGGCGATGATGATGAGCAGCGGTTTTACGGGTGACACCAGCAGCACCTCCATGGTACCACGCTCCTTTTCGCGGACAATGGATATGGAGGTCATCATGGCGCAGACGAGCATGAGCAGCATACCCAGGATGGCAGGTACGAAGTTGTAGGCCGAACGCATCTGCGGATTGTAGAGCATCTTCAGATTCACGTTTCCTCCTTTCGGGTCGGCAATGACGTTTGTGGCGTAGTTTGCCCACTGTTGTGCCATATTAGGGTCGGCACCGTCCACAATGAACTGTATGCCGGAACGCTTCGAAGCGAAGTCCTGTGCAAAGACTATTGCCAGATCTGCCTTCTGGTCGTGCATCATCCGTTCGGCATCCTGGGGTGTGGACACGGTAGCCGTGATGTCGAAATACTCCGACTGGGCAAGGCGTTCCACCACGTTCTGTGTCTGCAAGTTCATCTGCGAGGTGACGACAACGGTGCGCACATTCCTCACATCCGTCGTGATGGCGAAGCCGAACAGCAGCATCAGCACCACCGGCATGCCGAAAAGGATGAGCATTGTGCGCCTGTCGCGCAGAATATGGTGCGATTCCTTGATGACAAACGATATAAACTCTCTCATAAGTTTAGTCTCCTCTTTTTGCTTTTCGTGCGAGATAGGTGAACACATGGTCCATATCGGGCTGGTTCAAACGCCGTTTCAGTTCTTCCGGAGTTCCCATGTCACTGATCTTGCCGTCAACCATTATGCTTATGCGGTCGCAGTATTCCGCCTCGTCCATATAGTGGGTGGTCACGAAAACCGTGATGCCCTGCCCTGCGGCATCGTATATAAGTTCCCAAAACTGGCGGCGTGTGGCGGGGTCGACACCGCCCGTCGGCTCGTCGAGGAACACGATGGCGGGCTCGTGAAAGATGGCGACGGAGAAGGCGAGTTTCTGCTTCCAGCCGAGGGGGAGCGAACCTACGAGGTCGTTTCTGTGTTCCGTAAAGTGCAGTTTTTCCAACATCGCGTCGCGCTTGGAGGCGATTTCCGCATCCGACATACCGTAGATGCCGCCGAAAAGACGGATGTTTTCCGCCACTGTCAGGTCTTCATAGAGCGAAAACTTCTGACTCATGTATCCGATGCGCTTCTTGATCTGCTCATGTTCCGTGCGGATATCGAAGCCTGCCACGGTACCTGTGCCGGCTGTGGGCTGGTTCAGTCCGGTAAGGATGTGCATGGCGGTCGTCTTGCCCGCGCCGTTGGCTCCCAGGAAACCGAAGATTTCCCCACGGCGAACCTTGAAACTGATGTCATCGACAGCGTGGAACGTCCCGAAGGCCTTCACCAGATGCGACACCTCAATGACGTTGTCCTCCGCCCCAGCCACGGCAACATGCTCACGCCGGATGCCCGGAGGGTTGAAGATATCGCGGAACCTTTCCAGAATAACGTCCGGACGGTCAATGCCCTTCACCTCACCTTCGTGCAGGAATGCCACGCGGTCGCACTGCCGAACCTCGTCAATATAGGGGGTGGAGACCACGATGGTTATGCCGCGTTGCCTCAGCATGGCGAGCATCTCCCAGAACTCTTTGCGGCTCACAGGGTCCACTCCTGTGGTGGGTTCGTCAAGGAAAAGCACGCTGGGTTGGTGCACCAGGGCACACGACAACGCCAGTTTCTGCTTCATTCCTCCCGACAAAGCCCCCGCCTTACGGTCCTTAAAACGTTCGATTTGGCTGTAAATGGCTTTGATGCTGTCATAACCTTCGGCCATGGTTGTCCCGAAAAGTGTGGCGAAAAATTTGAGGTTCTCCTCCACGGTGAGGTCCTGATAGAGTGAAAAACGGCCGGGCATGTATCCCACACGCCGCCGAATCTCCTTCATTTGCCGGACCACATCGAAGCCTTCCACCCTTGCCACGCCCTCATCGGGCAGCAAAAGGGTGCAGAGAATCCTGAAAAGCGTGGTCTTACCGGCGCCGTCGGGACCGACAAGTCCGAAGATCTCGCCCTTCGCGACGGACATCGACACATCGTTCAGGGCTCTCACCTTGCCATAGGTTTTGGATATGTTGCTGACCTCTATCATTTTCCACGTGCTGTTTTACGGCAGTTCTCACTTGAATTTCACCTCGCCATACATGCCCATCTTCACAAAACCGTCGTTCTTTATCGCCACTTTCAGGGCATAAACCAGCGATGCCCGCTCGTCATCCGTAAGGATTGTCTTCGGTGTGAACTCCGATTTGCTGGAAATCCACGTCACTTTTCCCGGATATTCCTTTCTCTTTCCGTCACCGTAATCGGCAAAAACCACGGCCTGCTGCCCTATCCTGATGTCCTTCAACTGCTCCGAGGTGACGTAAGCACGGATGTACATGTTCTCCGTATCGGCAGTCATGAAGAGCGGTTTGCCCATAACGACATACTCACCCCGCTCGACGTACTTCTCAATGACCGTACCTTTTGCGGGCGTGCACACATGACACTTGCGCAACTGGTCGCGCAACTGCGCCTCCTGAGCGTCACTTGTCTCCATCTGCCGGCTCAAAGTGTTGGTGCTGACAGAGAGTGATGAGATCTGCGCCTCCAACTGTTTCTGCAACACTTCCACCTGATTTGTGGCGTCGTCGAGGGTCTTTGAGGGGGCGGCTCCGTCAGCCACCAGTTCGCGATACCGCTGTTGGTCCTGCTTTGCCTTCTCCAACTGCTTGCGCGTGGCGGCAATCTGCTTCTCCATCTCCGGCTTCTGGCTCCTGTAAACCTCGCGGCCTGCCTTCGTCTGCTGGATTTTCAGCCATATTTGTGTGGTGTCGATGAGTCCGACCTCCGCACCTTCCGCCACAACATCCCCTTCTTCCACGCCAAATGCCATCAACGTGCCGCTCTGCTCCGCACATACCGTGGTCTCCGTCGCCTCAAACACGCCCGTAGCATCGTATTCTTCTGCCTTGTTGCCGCAAGCGCCGAGCAGAATCGCCGCACTTGTCATTGTCAATATCTTTTTCATACCCGTTCAGGTGGGCTCTATAAATTAGTTTTCACCTTATTTCAAGCCTCTTTCCGCAACTGAGGATTCCGCATCTTACAAATCATCGCATACCATGCGACTGAAAGAGGTGGGATTTCCGGTGGGGAAAAGACCATGAGGCGGCAAAAACGTAACCCACAAAAAACAATGAAACTTATGGTGGTAATTTATAGAACCCACCTTTATTGATTGGTAATAAACTTCAATTCGTAAATCTCCTTCAGCATCTCTATCCCGTGAATGCTCTGCTGCACACGGGCGGCGTTCTCATTGTTGATCTCGCTCAGGAGGTCGTTCACATCGATGATGCCATGCTCCAGCCTCGACTCCGCGGCCTTGCGTATGGATGAACGCAGGGCAATGATTTCGTCATCATCGGCCAGAAGTTTGCGGAAACGCTCGATTTTCTCGTTTTGCTGTATCTGTTCCAGGTTGTTGTCGAAGAGGAATCTGTCGCGGTTCAGGTAGGCGGTCTCGCGTTGGAGGTTTATTTTCGCCTTGTCGTTCTTGCGCGTGTACAGGCTTCCGATGTTCCAAGTGAGGCGCGCGCCGATGGTGGCGTTCAACGAAAACTTGCGTTCCATCATATCTTCGAACATGTTATACCCCGGATAACCGTAAAAAACTTGGGCAAAGATTCCGAAACGTGGCCTCAACGCCGCGTCAAGTGCCTTCTCCCTACTGTCGGCGAGCCGCAGTTGCGCGTCGATGGCCTTCAACTCGGGACGGTTGTTGCCGCCATTGGGGTCGAGTACGTCCGCTTCCGGTCTGACAGCCTCCTTCATATCGATGCCGCAGAATGTGGAGAGCATCCTGACGAGTGCCGTACGCTGCGACTGAAGGTTCGTCATCTGCTGCGCGTTCTTCAGGCGTTCGGCCTTCACATTCTGGCGGTCGCTCTCCGCGGCAGTACCCTCCCTCACCATCGATTCCAGTTTCTTCTCGTTCGAAACCAGCAGTTGCTGCAGGTCGGAATTCAATTTAATCTGCTCGTCGACAAGGAGCAACGCGAAGTACATCTCGTTGACTCTCCTGCGCACATTATATATTTTGACATCGTTCTGTGCCGCTTCCACCTCGCCCTGACGGCGTGCAATCTCCTTTTGGCTTCTGATGTTTCCACCGTCGTACACCGTCTGCTGCACATCGATTCCCATGCGATACTGGTCCTTTTCAAGGCCTTTCATCGCTACACCCATCTGCTGATACATCTTCCCGATCTCGTCAGGAAACGCCGTAACGTCGCTCTGATAGGTTGCCTGTGCCGATGCCGACCCCTGCGGCAACCATCCTTTCTGTATGTTTGCCACGGTGATGTCTGTGGTTCTCTCTATCAACCCATACTGCCGTATCAGCGGATAGTTCCTCTCTGCCGCCTGCTGACACTCCTCAAGTGTCTGTCCGAATGCCAGCATGGGCAGGAATGCGAGTTGTAATATGAATCTTTTCATGATGAATATGTTTTTGACATTGTCGGAGACCGACCGCTTTCCGATGGTCTGGGGCGCATAGCACAGGGGAGGCCATTCGGACCTTTTCCGCAGGACTACGGTGCAAAGGAACGGAGAATTTCCCGCACCACCATTACCTATTGTTGGGGAATTATGTTCTTTTCGTACGATTTGCAGATGAAAAGGCAGTAAAAAGGGCGGATATCATTATCTTTGTACACAAAAAAAGCAGAAAAGCGAATGAAAAAGGACGATGTAATCCGTGCCGGAGGCACAAGGAAAAGGCCGGAACTGCTCGATGTGAACGCGATAAACGTCATGCTCCGACCATACGAAAGCATAAACATCGGGAATTTTTTCCTGAACAACGAGATAGGAATCCTGAACAATCCCCTCGATTCCATGAAGAACGCGATGGTGCAGAAGGGGCCTTTCATCCTCAACGACCACCGGTTCGGATTCATCACCCGGGGCGAGGGAGTAATTCAGGCCAATCTTGTCGAGAAAAAAATGGAGACGGGGATGATTGCCTATGTCGCTCCGGGGAGCATCATCACCCCCATCCGCTACTCCGATGACCTGGCCATTTCCGGCGTCGTCCTCTTCGAAGGCTTCAACATGCCCTTTCCTCCCGACAAGATACCACCGGCGTTCAACGGCCAGACTCGCGGTTTCCTGCTGGCTGTCAGCGACGATGAACTGCACACCATCCGCCGCATCTTCGACACTCTGTGGGATGTTGTCCGCCAACCTGTCTATCAACGCGCCGTCGTCGCCTCACTCGTGGGGGCATTGATGCACCTTTACAACGCGCTGTATCAGAGCCATTCGGAACGGCACGCTGGAAACCGCTCACACGACCAGAGCATTTTCGACCGCTTCATCCAGTTGGTCAACCAACATTGTCACGAACATCACCGCATCGGATACTACGCCGACAGGATATGCCTTACGGAGCATTATCTGGGCACCATCGTCCACCAGACGAGCGGAGTGACGGCAAAGGAATGGATTGACCGCGCACTTATCAGCCGCATCCAGGCTGAACTGCTGCACAGCGACAAACCTGTGGCACAGATTGCTGGGGAACTCCACTTCGCGAATCCGGCTTTCTTCTGCAAATTCTTCAAACGGATTGTGGGGATGACGCCCGGAGAATACCGCAGGAGGCGGTAGGATGACGGCCGAAACTACAGAACGGAAGAAGGGGAACCGCCAGAAAAAGAAAGATGTTGCCCTCACCTTTAAGCAGGTGCTTAGAATTTGTTTATGGTGGGTTCTACAATTTCGCTCTGGCTTTGCCTTGCACCTTCGCGCCTCAAGGTATTTTATAGTCCCCCTTACTGTCCTTTTTTGCCCCACGTTTTGGTGAGAAAACTGATTCTAACCCGAGCAGTTTCCTTATGCTCTTGGCAAAATGCTATGCCTTTTTTACTGCTTTTTTGTGCCTTTTTGCATGAAAAGATGGGGAAATCCTACACCTCAAAATAAAATCCTACACCAAATCCTACACCCGAAATCGTCAGTAAATACTGTATATTTCGTTGTCGGGTGTAGGAAATGTAGGATATTTTTCCAAAACATTTTTCTGTGTAGAGAAACACCCCAGTCCAGGAAGTTGCAAAACATCGGACTTCTTTGGGCAAAAGTACGGAGGTTTTGCATCGAAAGTACGGATGTTTGCCTCAAAGAAGTCCGATGTTTTTGATTTCCGAAAAGGGGAAAGTATTGAATACGGATTTATCTGATTTAACCGATTTGACCCTGCGGACGATGTCAACACCATCACCCATGCACATCCCGCAGTTGTCACTGTTGCCCTCGTTGTCTTTGTTGTCGTTAATCACACACAACAGGGACTAAATCTCTCGGACGGCCTCCAGGAATGCAGGGATGTCATCGGGATAGACGGTCATACTACACTTTCCGTCAGAGGTGGAAATCCTTACGGCATCCACGCCCCATCGGCGAACCACATCGCAGCGGCAATCCCCGTCCAGTTCCTCCGACCGGAATACGAGACTGTTATAGGGCTTGTAATGCAACTCTTTCCCCGCTATCTGAAGTTTCATACGGCCGACAGATATATAGTAGAAACTCCCATGGAAGAGCAAGAGGTATACTATGTCATAGACATGGTTGTCATTTCCCCGGAACATAAAGGAGAGGAAGACGAATAACGCATAGATTGCAAGGAATACGATTCTGTTGAACCACAGAAAACGCTTGCTGATTGGGTAATCGTGTTTCATAGGATTTTGCGTAGAAAAAAGTAAGATAGCATACCACCGCATCCCCCAACCTCCGCCCTCTTCTTCCGGAATTACAAGTCTGTGAAATCGGGAGAAGAGGTGGCGGGAGAGGGAAGGGAAATACAATCAGATATAAATCATATAATTCTCCGTACCGTCCGTGGACATCCGTGATTGTCCGTGTGATAATAATCCTACGTATCATCCGCGGACATCCGTGACCGTCCTTGTGATGATATGATGCATTACTATCTGATTCTCATTAGCGAAATTAACTTGCCAAACTTGAATTTATTATTTCAGCACCTTCCGGCCGTTCTCGATGACGATGCCGCGGGTGTCTTCTCCAGCGCGGCGGCCGTCAAGACCGTAACGGACGGACTCTGCCGTTCCGAGAGTGGGGGCGCTGATGCCGAGGATTCCGTCGGGGTCATAGAGGATGCGCGAAGGCGTGCAGCAGGCACGCAGGCGGGTTGCGCTGACATCGCCCGGCATGCCGCAGTTCTCCAACGGACCGTTGAGGGAGCCGAGACCCTCGACCCACATGCCGGCACTCTGCCTGAGCAGTTCCTCCAGGGGATATTCCGCAGCGGTCCTGCCGCCGTCCTCCACCTCCAGGAAGTACATCTTCGTGGCGTTGCGGGGAATGCCGGCATAGTCATAGCCGGCATAGTCGTCCGTCACCAGCTGGCACCATACGCTGCCGTTCCACACCCGGGTGGGCATATAATGGCGGAGGCCGAAGTTGTAGGCGAGGTGGGCGGTCGCCTCACCGGGGGCAATGAAATAGGTCAGGTAGGCCTCGTCGTAGAACGCTCCGGCGTATGTCCCGGCGCGGAACATGCATTTGGCAGCATGACCGCCGATGAGGGTGTCGCCCGTCATGGTGTATACGGTAAGGCCGTCCGATGCCGAAGGCTCGTCGACGTACCAGAGCTTGCCCTCCTCGCAGAAGGGAATCATCGTGTATTCCTCAAACTCATTGTCTGCGGCATAGGGAAGACCGTGCCATTCATTGAACCACAGTGCACCGTCTGCCGTGGCGCAGCAACGTATGGAGCCGCCCCTGCCGCCGGTCAGCGTGGGGTCGCTCCAGGTGTGGAGGGGGGATACCGTACTGCCGACACCCTCTATCCATGTGCAGCCTGTCGGCCCTTCGGCGTTCGACTCGAAACTGACGGTACGCAGTGTCCTTCCGTCATATTCCAACGAGCCGGTCCCCGATGCCTTGATGCTGGCCGTCTGGCCGTAGTCGCTGTAGACGTTTGCCGTGCCGCCGGTCTCAAGGCTGAAGTCGTAGAGCAGCACGGCCTCCTCGCTGCCCTTCGGGACGATGAAGGTCCGTGCATCCTCGTCGTAGAGGGCACCGCAGTAGCCGCCACCGACAAAAAGTTTCTTGCAGGTCTGGCTGCCGATGAGGGTGTCGCCCTCCATCTTCCAGGTCTCCACGGTCCACGTTGAGAAGGGACTGGGGTGCATGCGCATGTAACTGTCCGATTTCCACGTCTTGCCCTCCTCGCAGAAAGGACGGAAGGTCTGTGCCTGCATGGCTGACATGCCCGCCATGGCGCTGAGTACAAAAAGTAAAAGCTTTTTCATAATCTGTTTTGTATGAATGTTTATTAAAATGTATGTTTAGAATTGCTCCCGATACTCCCCTCCGCCATCCTCTTCTTGAAATACAAGTCTGTGAAATCGGGAGAAGAGGTGGCGGGAGAAGGAAGGGAACACAATCAGAAATGAAGAACTTTTTATGTATTGCGTTATCGGAGCCTATTTCAGAACCTTCCGGCCGTTCTCGATGACGACGCCACGAGCGCTGCCGTTGACAGGTCGGCCGTCAAGACGATAGGATTGGGACTTTGTGTCTGCGGAGACCATTCCCTCAATTCCGGTTTTGATGCCGCAAAATTAAGTAGGTTTAACATACCCTCCAAGAAAAACTTATTCCACCTTATTCCACCTACGTCATTTTCTTACGATGAAGGATAAGAGGGATAAATTTGTTAACTTGGTGTTAATTCGCCGCACAAAACAGCAGATATTGTCAATTCCAGTTTGCACAAGAAAGCGGAAACCTAGCGGATGGAATAAGGTGGAATGAAATAAAATTGTTTTAAGACAGAAAACATAATATATTTGCAAATTTGTCAGACCACCAAATGCATGGGCATCGCCCTGAACGGCTGCATGCCTACTGCTCACGTCAGGCTGCACAATTAATGGCTCCTAAAAGAACACACATTTAGAAAAAACAGAAAAAAAAGAAACGGCTATGGGAAATCTGAAATTCGGTTTACTGCTTGTCGCTGTGCTCTCTTTCTCTCTGGTACTCTCCTGCGGACGGAGTGAAAAGGACAGCGGGATGCTGGATACGTTAGCGCAGCTTAAGGAAGAGGGGAACAGCCACCCCCGGGAAGCCCTGCAGCGTTTGGATTCCCTGAAACCCCTGCTGGCAGACTGCGACGAACATACCCGCATGCTTTCCGCACTGCTTGAAATCCGACTGCACGACAAGGCCTTTGACGTGGCCACCGACGACAGTTGCATCATGGAACTGGTACGGTATTTCGAAGCGTCCGGTACCACCGCCGAACGGCAGGAAGCCTATTACTATGCCGGAAGTGTATACCGCGACATGAAGGACATCCCCCATTCCCTGGTCTATTTCCTGAAGTCGACCGACGAGCCGGCCGACTCCGTCCTCCTCATCAACGCCTATTCGCAACTGCACACCTTGTATTACCAGGTACAGAATTTCCCGCAATCCCTTGAAATGGCAAAGCGGGAATGTGAGATTTCAGAAAAGACCCACCGCGTAAACCCCATCTCCCTGATGGACCTGGCCTTCGCGGAACAATACAACGAACGCTCCACATGCAAGCAGCAATCGCTCGACAACACCCTGGACCTGATGAAGAAGGAGCACTCGGAATCACGGCATGTCGAGCTGCTCTATTGGCTGATGAACCACTATGCAAATTTAGGTTGTCTGGACCGCGCGAAAGAATGCTTGGAACTCATAGACAGCGTGGACAGCGAAAGAAAAATCTACGTGAACTACCTGACGCTGGGGAACTATCATTTCATGCGAGGAGATCTCGCAAAGGCTACGGCGTGCTACGAAAAACACATGGCAGACACAACGGACATCTGGAAACCGCACAACGCCTCAAAACACCTGGTGCAAATCTATGCCATGCAGGGCAAGGACAAGGATGCCATTCGCTGCGCACTGAAATTAGCAGAAACCGGCGACTCCATCAACTTCAGCGAACGCCAGCAAAGGGCACACCTTGCACAGCAAAACTACCAATATGAAAAAGAACTGAAGCAGGAGGCCAGGATGGAACGCGAACGCAAGCTTTTCAAAAACTGGATGATGGCAGGAGGAGCAACCGCCCTGATACTGCTGCTCGGTATCGGCTGGGCGTTTTCGGTGTACCGGATGAAGAAGATGGAGATGCTGCTCCAACAAGAAGCGAAGCTCAAGAGCCTTGAGGGCAAGGCAAAACAGCAGAAGGAGGAAATCGAGAAAATGAACCTGCAGCTGAAGGCGGCGGACACCGAAATCGCCGACCAAAAGCAAAAACTGGAAAAACGCATCAAACAGATTCTGCACTACATCAAACTGCAGAACCTGCAGGAACTGGACGAACAGGCAGGCGACCTTGCCGAACTGGTACGCAAGGGCATCGAGGGACACTACAAAATGACCCAAAAGGACTGGGACTCCCTCTACAAGGCCATAGAAAGGATGCATCCGGACTTCAAGGCCAAAATCGCCATGGAAATCGGGGAGCTCACTGAAAAACAGAAGAGGATCTGCTACCTCATCCGCATGGGACTGTCAAACCCCGAAATCTCCAGAATGACAGAGTCGGCACCGACCACACTCTGGAGATGGGCCAGGAAGATCCACAAGGAACTGGGTATTCTGGACTTCGAAGATGCTCCGGATGGAGAGAGCATCGCCGAGGACTGACGCCCCGCCTCCCCATCCACCGTGCAACCGCCCCAAGGCACATCCGCCCGAAGGTCCCCGTAGAGGACAGGGGTCCAAAAGCATATCCCCTCCCCGCACCGGAAACGATGCAGGGAGGGGATATGCATTCAGGAGCGTTCACAGAAAGGAAGCGTTATGCTCCACAATCAGAAGAGCCCGTTAACTACGACAGGGAGAAAAGTGCAACGGCTATGGCCCGCCCATCACTTCAGCCCGATTGCCTTATCGAACTCTGCCCAATGGGCGTCAGTCATGTGTGTGGGACAGAAGAGACAGATGCCGGCAGCACCCGCCTCGCGCGCAGCCTGCACGGCAGCAGCGATTTCCGAGGGTACAAGTCCGCTGTTTTCGGGGTCAATCTCCCCACTCTTGTTCTCCCAATCATGGCAGATGAACAGGCCGCTGTAAACGGGCTTGCCACCGGCAATCTCAACCTCCTCGCGGGTAACCTGGCCCACCCACTTGGGACCACGGAGGTAGAAGTCGTTGTAATTCATGGGGAAATAGACGTCGACGTTCCAGTTCTGCCACTGCTGGCGCACCATCCACTCGGCATAACTCTTGGGACCGGGGAAGACGTCGGCGCTGATCTTCTTGCCCTTGGCATGGACAGCCTCGACAATAGCATTGACACAGTTGGTGACATTGTCGCAACGGAACTGCGCCCAACCCGCGATGGTGGCGGGATCCACGCCTTTCTTCACCTCCTCACGCACGTCGATGCCACTCTTTTCTTTGAAGTCCGCCACGCAAGCGTCGCAGTAGCAGTAGTCGGCACCGGGATATTCGTTCACACCTTCAGGCTTCACGCCGGTGGGCAAGCAATTCTTCGTGCATCCCTTCCCTTCTGCCTTGGCAGAACATCCGTCTGCGCAATGGTTTTCGCAGTCCGTGCAGGAATTTTCCGCACGCCAGCCTTCGAGTTTCCCCCAGTCGTGGGAGATGATGGTGTCGTACTTCACCCATAGGCCTTCGGAGAGGATGACGTCGGCATAGCGGATATAGTCGAGCTGCACATAGTCCACCTCGGGGATTTCAGCCACCTTGGCATAGTTCTCGGCGAGATATTTCACCACATCAGGATTGTGGGGGTCGACGGTTTGGTAGTATTCCACATAGGCGCGGTTCTCCCTATTGTAGGCGCTTTGTCCGAGACGGTTGACGGTGTACCACGTGGAATCCTGTCCGCCCTGCAACATCGAGGGCACCCAGGCATGGTATTCCAGACCCACCTCATGGGCGATACGGGCGGCGGTCTGTATGCGGTCGAACTGGAAACCTCCGCATTCCACACATACACCTACCAGACCATGCTGCTTCCAAAGTTCGAACTGTGCGCGCAGACTGTCTTCGGAAACCTGCTCAGGGTTCCAACCATACCATCCGTAAACGGCGATGTCTGCCTTCGGCTCGTTGCAACAAGCCGTGAAGCCTAAGCCCGTTGCGATGGCAAGGGCTGCCAAAAAGATTTTTTTCATGGTTATCTTGTTTTTGAAAATTTCGATGTTTTAGGTCCGAAGACAGCGTTCTGGCGCTGTCGTTCAGAAGATGAGGGGAGATCCAACGGCGGCTACGGATTTGCATTTGCGGATTTTTCCAACAGGGCTTTCGGGAATTTCCAACAGGGTTTTCTGGAACTTCCAACAGGGCTTTCAGGAATTTCCAACAGGATTTTCGGGAACTTCCAACAGGGTTTTCTGGAACTTCCAACAGGGCTTTCTGGAACTTCCAACAGGGCTTTCAGGAATTTCCAACAGGATTTTCGGGAACTTCCAACAGGGTTTTCTGGAACTTCCAACAGGGCTTTCTGGAACTTCCAACAGGGCTTTCGGGAATTTCCAACCGTTTTTTCACAAACGTTTAAGCGGATTTACAGGACTTCCGGTCGGTTTCCACAGGAACCATCAGGCTGTTTTCGGATTTTCCGAAGCGGTTTTACAGCAACTTTTGCCCGGCAGGAGCCCGCCTTTACAAACCGGCATGCCGTCCGGCGACGCCTATTTCTCCGTTCTCAGAATCTGGCCGTCCTCATCAATCGTCATCCGCAACTGCTTGCTCTCTACGGTGATAAGGTACTTCTGCGAAATGGTCTCCACACTGAGGTGGGCGTCCTTCGGCAACAGGGCAAGTTCGGCAGGGGTAAGATGGAAGTCTTCCACGCTACCGAAGTATTCGCCGTGCTTGCTCTTCTGCTCCTCCTGAGCGTAGAACATGGCCCAAAGCAACTTTTCAACGGGGCGGTAATCGGGGTAAACGAAGCGCTCGCTTCCCTTGCCAGCCTTGAGTTTGCTCAGATAAACATAACCCCAACGCTCGGGCATGTGCATGGCAATCATACCGGTTGAGGGCCACGTCCAGTTGTCTTCGGGAAGATATTTCCCGTCTTCTCCCTTCTTGCGGAACGTACGTCCGCTCTTGTCGAGTTCGGTCTGCCACTCCACACGGCTGAATCCCACGCGGAGATAACGCCCGGCCTGGAGAACATTGTCGAACTCTTGGGCGATGGCCTTGCGGGGAATGGCAACCTCAATGTCCCAACCTTTGTCGGTGTCCTTGTTGTTGTTGAGCGTACCGTTTATTTTCACCGCCGACTTCAATCCCGGGCAGTCCCACTGGAATTGCACGAAGTTACGGCGCGGAGCACGGTAGGGCATTTCAAGGCAAAGGTCGAAGATGACGTTCGTGGCATTGAACTCCAATTCGTAATAATTATGGGCGTCGCCGGTGGGATCGATGAAGATTTCGAAATCGGGGTCGTAATAAATGACGGTGTCGCGCAGGGTAAGGTTGGCCCAGACATTGGGTTCCTCCATGACGGCGGACACATAAAGATAGTCGTCGTCCCAAAGCATTTTGGCACGGGTGGCATAGCGTGGCGTGGGGAAACCTTCGCCGCTGATGTCCATAAAGAGTTCGGTTTCGGGAGCGTTCTTCCACGATTTCTCATTCATCACGCCGTCGACGGTGATTTTGTCTACGGTGCGATAGGCCACATAGCCGTGGGGCTCGGTGAGGAAGCGCGCATATTTTTCGGTGATGCTCTGGGCATCGGCAGCCGCCACAACGGTCATGGCTGCGGCAGCGGCAAGGAAACGAAGAGGATTCATATTGTGTTTTTCTGTTGATTTGTGGGGATGGCCGGCGGACACCATCCAGACCTGCGGGATGATGCCGTGCGACTTGGAAGCGTAAAATGGCAGAGCCCGGAACGCTGGCCTAAGGGAATGTTTACAGGGAGTTCCGTCCGCTTTCCGGCTTCTTCGGCATGGGGCGGTCCATGCCTTTCCTTACGTTCGCATAGGCTTCAAAGGTCTCCGATGAAAAGTGCGGAACTTTGTGCCATAGAATGCGGAACTTTTCGTTCCGAAGTTCGGATGTTTTTAGCGGAAAGTGCGGCACTTTCCACCTTGGAAATCGGAGGTCGTCCACCGAAAGTCGCAGTACGCCTTACAGAAACCGTAAACGGCTGGTCACCAACACGTTGCACCATTCAAAAACTTCACAAGGAAAGCATGCAGAAAAGTGCGGTACAACTTGCGGAACGGAACGGCAGGCGGACTGCAGGAACGCGGTGGGAAAGGAGCGGAAAGACGGCGGAGAGCCCCGCCGTCATGGGAAGTTCATCAGTTGCTGGTCTGCACCTTGCCCTCGCCACGATAGAGTTTGCAGGGGCCGTCGAGCAGGACAGCGATGACGGTAATCTGAGGATCGAGCACCTGATCGGGAACGTCGATGTAGAGATTACCGGGGATATCGTTCCAGTAGTTCTTGTTGAACACCTTGTAATTGAGCATGGCTCCGTTGCCGACTACCCAGACACGATTCACCTTGTTCATGAGTCCTTTGATCTCAATCGGCCCGTTTGGCTTATAAGGAAGATAGAGGTAAAGGATGTCACCTGCCGTATTCAGGGTGGTATAACCTTGGAAATGCTCGGCGGGAATACCGGCACGGGTGTCGTAGATGGCCTCGGCATGCTTCTTGTTCCAACGGCCGAACTCCTTGAGGATGTCCACCTGTTCCTGGGGAATGGTGCCGTCTTCGCGCGGACCGATGTCGAGCAAAAGGTTGCCGCCGTTCGAGAGACAGTCGACATAGGTGCGCAGGAGCATGTGCGGAGTCTTGTAGTTGGTGTCGGTATGCTGGTAACCCCACGAGTCGTTCATCGTCATACAGAGTTCCCAATACTTGCTTTCGGGACGCACTACGGGCACACCCTGCTCGGGCGTGGCGTAGTCTCCGTATCCGGCGATACGGCTGTTGATGATACATTTGGGGGAATATTTGCGGAGAAGTTTCACGATCTCGGCACTGCGCCATGTGGCAGCATCCTGCTCCCAATCGCCGTCGAACCACCAGAGATCGGGCTTATATTGACGCGAAAGTTCCTCCATTTGACCGAAGTTAAACTTGCAGAAACTGTCCCAGCGCTGGGGATCTTCCTTGATGCTGTAACGGGTGGATTTGCGGGTATCATTGGGATAATCCGACCGGCTCCAGTCGAGAAGGCTGTAATAAAGTCCAAGGTGCATGTCGGTCTTGCGCACCTCTTCTACGAAGGGAGTGAGGACGTCGCGTCCGGCAGGCGTGCTCTTCTTCACGCTGATATCGCCGACCTGCGTGTCCCAAAGTGCCACACCATCGTGGTGCTTCGTCGTGATGACGGTGTACTTCGCACCGCTTTCCTCAATGAGTTTTACCCAAGCCTGAGGGTCATAGTTCTTCGCGGTGAAGCCCTTGCACTGGGCCATGTACTCCTCATAGGGGAGGTAACTGTTGTAGAACGACCAACTTTCGCTCACACCTTGCACGGCATAGATGCCCCAATGTATGAAGACTCCGAACTTGGCCTTTGCAAACCATTCCATACGCTCGGCCTTTTGGGCCTCAGTCTCTGCCTTTTCGCCTCCCTTTGCCAATACGGGCAAAGCGGAAATCATGGCTGCCAAGGCTAACGTGCACATTCTTTTCATAGTATCAGTGGTATTTTTTTGTTTTTCTACAAATGATTCCAAACATCCCGACAACGAGCGGGAGGGGAGACATCAGGCAGGAGAGCCGTCAAGCACGGCGGACGGAAAAAGGCGGACGGGAAGAAGCGGGGCATTCTGGCGCCAAACGGGTATGGAACTTCGGCTTTTCCGATGGAAACAGCGCGTTTTTTCCGTGCAAACCTACCTGAAAAAAGTTGAAAACAGGTGCTACAAAATTATAAACTTTCCAAAAAACGCACAAATTATTGCAGGTCAAAAAAGCATCAGCGCCCGAAAAGCGCACTATAATTAGCGATTTCAAGCACAAAGGTGACGCAGAACGCGAAAAAAAGAGTATATTTGCAGTCCTAAATCGCGTGCATATCCGGACAGAAACACGGCAAAATGCCCGTAATTTCCGGAACGATGCCGGCAAGATTCACAGACTTTTTCTAACTTTCCCACTATCAAAGCCCACAAAAAGACATGACCGATAAGGAACAGGTTCTTCGGAATATCAAGAAGAGATATGGCATCATCGGCGACTGTGAGGGACTGAACAATGCCCTGATCACAGCCCATAAGGTGGCACGTTCGGACTTTTCCGTACTGGTACAGGGCGAGAACGGTGTGGGAAAGGAAATCATTCCACGCATCATCCACGACCTCAGTCCACGTTCCAGCAAGAGATATCTGGCCGTGAACTGCGGTGCCATACCCGAAGGTACCATAGAAAGCGAACTCTTCGGACACGTAAAAGGCGCCTACACCGGCAGTGTTGAGAACCGCGAAGGCTACTTCGCCGCTGCTGACGGCGGCACACTTTTCCTCGACGAGGTCGGAGAATTGCCCCTGCAAATGCAGGTGAGACTGCTCCGAGTGCTTGAGACACACGAGTTTCTCCCCGTAGGTTCGAGCGAGGTCCGGCGGACAAACGTACGCATCATTGCAGCCACCAACCGCAACATGAAGGAGGCAATCGCCCAAGGAAAGTTCCGCGAAGACCTGTACTATCGTCTGGCAGTCGTCAACCTAAGCATTCCTCCTCTAAGGGAACGCGGCAAGGACATTGACCTGATTTTCCGGAAATTCGCCAACGACAACCAGGAGCGTTACAGCATTCCTGCCATCAGACTGACGGAAGACGCCCGGAAAATGCTGATGGAATACCCATGGCCCGGCAACGTGAGACAACTCAAAAATGTGGTGGACTCCATGACCGTGCAGTGTGAGAACCGCGAAATCGACGCGGAAGAACTGGCAAAGTTCATCCACGCAGACATGGTACACACACAGATTGCCACGACGGGATCCTCCAACCTGCCGACAGCAGCGGGAAGCATGGCGCAGAACCTGGACGCCGAAGCCCTGATGAAACACATCAGTTACCTGACAAAACAGGTGGCATATCTGACAGAACGGGTGGACACACTGTGGAAACAGGTACACAACACGCCGGAAAAGCACAACACGCCCTACCAGAACGGACTCAAACTGCCGTACAGATCGGATTTAAGAACCGCCGACACACCGGAGGACGTCGAGTACGAAACACTCGAAGATACGCCGGACGAGACGATACTCCCCAACACTCCCTACACCATGGAGGAGGCTGAAAGGCAACAGATAGAGCACGCGCTGCGCCGGAACAGCAACAACCGGAGGAAGGCAGCGGAGGAACTCGGCATCTCGGAACGCACACTTTACCGAAAAATACAAAAGTATGGTCTGGACAAAGATTAAATCGCTTACCTGCATTTCACTGCTGGCCGCAACAATGGTCCTCACCATCGCATGCAGCATCAGTTACTCCTTTACAGGAACAAACATCAATTATGATGTCATAAAGACCATACAGATTGACAAAATCGCCAATCGTGCTCCATACGGATGGGCGCCAATGGAGGCCATGTTCAACAACGAACTGCAAGACAAATACGCCAATTCCACACGACTGAGGCTGGTAAAAAGAAACGGCGACCTGCAAGTGGCGGGAGAAATCACCGGATATGACCAGTTCAACAAGGCTGTCAGCGCTGACGGATATTCGTCGCAGGTGCAACTGAAACTGACGGTCAACATCCGCTTCCGCAACAACAAGATGAACCAGCAATGGGAAAAGCAGTTCTCAGCCACCACACAATATGACGCCCGACAGTCGCTGGCATCGGTACAGGAAACCCTGGTTGACGAGATGATCACCGACATCGTCGACCAGATCTTCAACGCTACCGTCGCCGACTGGTAATGGATCTTTCCTCGCCCCCCACACAAAAAACGTAGTTAACGCTGAACCCTCTGTCTATGGACATTGCCCATCTTATCGCACATCCCGAGGAACTGAACCACGAGACCATCTACGACCTGAGACGAATCGTGGCGGTTTACCCCACGTTCCACGCCGCACGGATTCTTTTTCTCAGGAATCTGTTCCTCCTGCACGACCCGAGTTTCGACAATGAACTGAGACGGGCGGCCGTGATACTGCCAGACCGGAGCGTGCTGTTTGACATCACGCAGCAAAACGACGCAAAGGACTACGGGAAGGCTAAGGAGAATACTGCCGGAAGCACGGCCGACGCGGGGAACACCGCCGGACAACCGCAGAAAAAATACAAAACCACACTGCAACTGCTCGACGATTACCTCGACCATACGCCGCCACAGGCACAGAAACGGACCATCAAAGCCGACCCCTCGGTCGACTATATGGCATATCTGATGGAGAGCGAGGAGACAAATGGCACGGAACATGCACAGGAAACATCCGGCAACAATGCTCCACCATCGGGGAGCATGACCCGAATGGACTCGCTGATTGACAACTTCATCGACACGCATACCGAACGCACCACCCTATCCGAAAACCCCATGATGCCGGAAAATATCATCGAGGAGGAGGAAGAAACGGCAGGCGATTCGCCAGACACCGCGGCAGGGAATGCCGTCCAACGTATGGGGAACGACAGCGACGAGAACGACACAAGTTTCACAGAAACGCTGGCAAGGGTCTACATCAGACAGCAAAAGTACGAACGGGCGGCGGAAATGCTGCAAAGGCTGAAAGGCACAAATGCGGCACAAAACAATCCGTACTATGCCGACCAGGTACGGTTCCTCAACAAAGCCATCATCAACGAGCGGCATAAAAAACGGAAAAACGGAAGCCTTTAAAAAGGCAACGCCAATGCTCCACGCACATTTCCTGCCCTCATGGAAGGCTACATCATCACAACGAATCAAACAAAATACAAAACAATAAATAATTAAAACAAACTCATGTACTCACTTCTCGTAGTGCTTGCAGTAGTCGTATCGATTCTGCTTGCAATCATTGTACTTGTTCAGGAATCCAAAGGCGGCGGTCTTGCCTCCAGCGTTTCCAGTGCCAACAGCGTACTTGGCGTACGTAAGACCACAGACTTCGTGGAGAAGGCAACCTGGATTCTCGCAGGTCTGCTCGTAGTCTTCTCTGTATGCAGTAGTTTCTTCGCTACTCCTTCCCAAAAGACTGCTGACGACATCGTGAACGACATCCACACTTCCGCACCCGCTCCCCAACTTCCCGGACAGACTGCTCCTCAGCCCGTTCCCGGCAAATAAGAGCAACGGCTAAGGGGCCACGGCTACATGCGGTTGAAAACACACTCCGTGGCGGCTGGAAAAGCAAGCCGTAAGGCCTTTGACAACCACCCATAGCGGCAGCCTCAACGGACCGCAGCAGCAGGAAATCCACCTTTACGGAAAAAACTTCTGCTGTCACGAGCCAAACGGACTTTGGTCCTCAAAACACGCAATGCCGCACATCAACATGCATTGCCGGCACAAGAAAAACGTGTGTTGCAATTACAAGGAACACGTTTTGCCGACAGACCCATACAAAACAATCCCGGACGCTTCAAAATTCTTCCGAAGACGTTAAAAAGAAACGCCCTGAAAGCCGGAAAACAATCAAAAAGGACTCCGACCTATCCCCACAAAAGGATAAGCCGGAGTCCTTCTTTTTTTATTCTCACAGTTTGCATGTTCGGGAAAACTCCCCAAACGATTGGACCGGCAATCATAAAGGATATTGCCAAAAACATAAAGCAATCTGCCTCACCCCTTCAGAAGACATCGTTTCCCATCACCGTACTTCCTGTTGCCAAGAACGGAATATCCTGTTGTTAAACACGGGACAGACTGTTGCTAAGCACGGAATATCCTGTTGCCAAGCATGGGA
>CAMAFY010000027.1 GCA_945833885.1 uncultured Bacteroidales bacterium | reverse complement strand
CTCATAAATCTACCCTTAATCGTGTATTGGATGATAGTTGCGGATTTTAGGTAAACACCATTTTTTCCCCTCCCCCTCCTTTATTGTCACCTTCATCATTTTGAACTCCCTCCATGACAATCCATATTTTCATGTGGGGAACGACGCAGGTCCGATAGGCTACTGCGCAAAGTGTCTGTTTCAATCCACGCTCCCACGTGGGGAGCGACCGAGACGTTATTATGACAAGTGTATTTCCTAACGTCGTCAATGCGTCACCCAATTTAAGTTTCTCTGTTAGACAGGTCAAAAAGAGGCTTTATAGCAAGGTGTTTCTCTGTCAGGAAGAGAGTTTTGGTGAAGGTGCTATTATTTTCAGGCAACCTTACCCTTATCGTTGTTATAGTTTTAGCAGTGTCAAGCGCCTTATCCACACTCATTCCAATCTTGTTGATTTCAATGAGTCGCTCAAGTTCCTTATAGACTTTGTAGGCGATGAAGCATATGCAGACATGCGCATCTATCCTACGTTCCGTAAAGTGGAACATCGGACGCATCTCTAGAGTTCCTTTTGAAATACGGAAAGCACGTTCCACTACCCAAAGTCCATGATATTCGGCAATGACACGCTCTGCGTCAAGATCCGTATTGGTAATGTAGCCCTTGAGTCCGTCCCACTTGCAGTCCTCGGCTATCTTCTCTTCACTGATGACGACATCTATGTCCTTGCTGATTTCAAGAAACTTGTTGTAGCCGCGCTTGTTCACCTGATCCTTCGTAATGCGTCCGCTCTTATAGGCTTTTCTCAACCTGGCAATGCCACGGTCATGGTTGTAGGCATCCTTCTTGGCACGTTTGTCGGAATAACTGACGACAAGTCGTTCTCCATTCTCACGCTTGTAGCTGTAGCAAGCCTTGTCTGCCTTCTCCTGCGAGAGAATCCATTTCTTCACGCTTGCACTCTCGTTCCTGATGCGGGCTCCTATGATGTACTTGTAACCAGCCTCCTGCAGCAAAGTGACATTGTTCTTGTTCATCAAGCCGGAGTCTGCCACCACAACAAAATCTTTCCCCAGATTGAAACGCTGCTTGAAGTCATCTATCATCGGTATCATGGTAAAACCCTCGTACTGGCTGCCGTTGAACAGAGAGTATGAAAGCGGATAGCCTCCTTCTGATACCAGCAGACCGAGAACGACCTGTGACTCTGCCGTCTTGCCATCCTTTGAAAACCCCGGCTCACGCAGTACATCCGTATCTCCGGTCTCAAAGTAGAGCGTGGTGACATCATAGAACATCAATCCAATCTTGCCACCGAACAGTTTCCGGGTGTGCTCTACGCTGATTTGCTGCGCAAGTTCCATCTGGGTATTGTAGAGCTTGTCCATGTAGCGGTAGATATGGTTGAGCTCAACATCTTCATCGTAGTATGATTTCAGGTAATCCACTGTGGCAAGTTTGCTTCCCGGTTGCGATACCCTTGACACTACCAGGTGACGCAGAATCTCATCAGGAATGCGGTTGAAACCGATGCTGTCATAGACTTGATTCAGAAGAAGCTGGGTTTCGTTGATAAGCACGTTATCGATATTACCGAGAATACGTTCTGTATCCTCGACATCCTTTCCCTTTCGGTCATCGAAATCAAATTCTTGTTGGCCGTCATGGGTATGAAGCCATAACTGAGCTTTACGGAACATCTCGTCGGCCTCTTTTTCCGACTTTGCTACTCCAAACTTCTTCACCTCGATGAATTTCCCATGGGCTTTGCTCACAACTACAACGCTGATTGTACCTGAGCGATTGGTTTTCTTGCGCACAAACATGCTGCAAAAGTACGAAAATTTTGGCTTGCGTCACCCAAAGTCACCCAACAAATTTACGTAACTAATTGACCTTCAACCTTCGCCATGTGATGGCGCATAAAAGTGATGAAGTCAGGAAATTACGATAAAACACCCAAAAAAAGCAGACGAGGGCAACCTCAGAAGGCATACCCTCGTCTATAGATGTTGAATTCTTAGAATTAAACGATAATCCCTATATAACAAGACTTGACAATATCCAATCAAAGCTGTCTTGATGTGGCCTGTTTATTAAATTGTCTTTATTTTATTATTATGGAGAAAAAAGAAGACGGGAAACCGATACCAATGACAATTGGCACGGATTCCTGTCCTTTTTATATGGATTTACAACTTAAATCTCCAAATCTGCCTATTACCAGATTTCCCCCCGCGATCAGATACAAAATACAGATAGCCATCTTCAGTCCAATAGGGTTGACCATCGTAACACTTATTTATTGTAACTTGCATCAAATTGTTACCGTCGGTGTCTATAATGTAAATATCATTGTCTTTCTTGTCCTTTTTGAAACAATCAAACACAATCCTCTTTCCATCAGGGCTAAAGCGCGGATGAAACGCAAATCCCTTTTTTGCATCTGTCACCTGGATTTGATTTCCTCCATCGGTATTCATTGTCCAGATGCTACAACTCTTGGCATCAGAAGAATACTTCACATATACAATTGTCTTTCCATCAGGCGAGAAAGCAGGTTGAACTCCATTGCCAAGAAGAATATTCTCACCTGTTTCCAAATTTTTCATCCAAATCTCACTATTCTGAACAAGAACCATTGAATAAAGACCGAACAAAGCAGTAAGCCCACCAGACTTTACATATTTCGTATTAGTGGTTTTATCGTACACCAAGAACTTGCCGTCAGAACTAAAGCAGGGATTATCCTCAAAAGCATTGTTTGATTCAGTTATTTGTGTTAGCGCCTTTCCCTGATTGTTATTCATGGCATAGATGTCAGAGGTTGAGGCTCCTTCAAGCCTGCAACTGAATGCGATTTTATCCGTCACCGCATTAAATGCCGGGGAGATGTTGAAGTTCTTACCACTTGTCTTCTGACTCATTGCACTGGAAAACGGATTTTCCTTTTTGTAAATGTTATAGTACTGCTTGTTCTCGCGAGCGGCAAAGAACAAGTCCTTACCATTGTCACCTCCATAAGGAGATATACATGGTTCTTCGTTGTCAGTCACCTTTGTCAGTGCTGAAAGATTCTCGCCAGAAGTGGTAATGGCGAATTGGGTTCCACCGCAACTGACGAACATCACGGCAAACCCCAAAAGGATAAGAGCTGTTGATTTCATACGCTCATTTTAATAATTAAATGATTGTTATATAGCTAATGTAATTTGTATTTCCGAAGAGCTCTGCAATGTATCGAAATGCTGTATATGAGTAGCAATAGGCCTAATAAAGCAATCGTAATGCCACATCCCCAATTAATGTCCCTTAATTCCGCAACACTATTTTTAAGTACCTGATCAACAAAACTTGCTCAGGATTTTGCCATATCAGAAAATTCACCTATTTTAGAGTTGCGAATATAAACATGCAAAAATCTGATATGACATGGCAAAGGTAGCGATAAAATCTGAGAAACTCACTCCTTTTGAAGGAATATTTTCAATAATGGAGCAATTTGATTCCAAACTCTCATCTGTAATAGACTCAACCCTTGGATTGAGGTGCGGGCTGTATGGTTATCAATACAGCGGGATCATCCGTTGAATTTCATTCGGAAAATCTCTCGCTCGGCAGAAAAAACAAGTTACTTCTGCTCTCGCTTAGTCGAATCATAGAATTTCTTTCGACAACTCTCTCGCTCGGCAGAAGAAACAATTTGCTTCTGCTCTCGCTTAGCCGAATCGTCCGCTTATGAGCATTTGGCCAAATGGGGCAGGACATCAAGACAGTATGTGCTGAACATCTATTCATGCAACAACGCCTTTGCAAGGTGTGCTTCAGAATGAGTTCGGATAGCACCAACAACTTATGGTAGTGATACTGCGTATTGCATCAATCCGCATTGTGGGGGTAAGGGGATTGTATGCGTCTTTATGGTGATTTTCGCCGCCTCGTTCCCCATTCTTACAGCATTGACGCTTCATTTCACTTCTATGTGATTTCATGAGGGTGGTTGCGAATTTGAGGTTAAATTAAACGATAATTATCATTATTGTGATAAAAAGAGCAGAATGTTCGCAGGAATGGGGCATCAACATCCCGTGCCTGCCCAATCTCCACGGTCAAGATTTCGGTAACTGATGGCTTCGGAGATGTGGTGGAAACCGATGTTTGCGGCACCTTCCAGGTCGGCAATCGTCCGCGCTACCTTAAGAATGCGGCTGTAAGCGCGGGCGGAAAGGTGGAGACGTTCCATCGCCCGGCGAAGTTGGTCGGCACATTCGGCGCCAAGTGCGGCATATTCCTGCAACATCTTCTCCGTCATCTGGGCGTTGCAGTGCACTCCCGGATGGTTTCTGAAACGTTCCGCCTGGATTTGCCGCGCTCTCACCACCCTTTCGCGGATGGCGTCACTCGATTCTCCGGCAGGCGCCTCGCTAAGGTCCTTGATGGGTACCGGAACCACCTCGATTTGCAGGTCAATTCTGTCGAGAAGCGGACCGCTTACACGGCTTTTGTAGCGCTGGATCATGCCATCCGTACAGGTGCAGCGGCGGGACGGGTCGGTAAGGTAGCCACAGGGACACGGATTCATCGCAGCGACGAGCATGAAAGAACAGGGCAAAGTGGTGCTGTATTTTGCCCGCGAGATGGTGATTTGCCGGTCTTCAAGCGGTTGCCGCAACGTTTCGAGTACCTTTTTGCTGAATTCCGGGAACTCATCAAGGAAAAGCACACCATTATGTGCCAGACTTATCTCGCCGGGTTGCAGATTTGTGCCGCCGCCAATCAGGGCGACGTCAGAAATTGTATGGTGCGGGGCCTGGAAAGGTCGCGTGGCAATGAGGGTATCCTGCCGTTTCAGTTTGCCGGCAATGGAGTGTATCTGGGTGGTTTCGAGGCTTTCGTGGAGGGTAAGTGGGGGCAAAATGCTGGGCATCCGCTTTGCCATCATGCTCTTTCCGCAGCCCGGACTGCCGATCAGGAGGATGTTGTGGCCTCCCGCTGCGGCAATTTCAAAGGCCCGCTTCACATTTTCCTGACCCTTCACCTCGGAAAAATCGTAGGGGAAGTCGTTCTGCGCGGCATAGAACACCTCACGCGTGTTGATGACCGTGGGCTCTATCGGCTTCGTTCCCGTCAGATGTTCCACCACCTCCTTGAGGTTTTGGGCGCCATACACTTTCAATGTGTCGACAACCGCCGCCTCCCGGGCATTGTCGCTCGGCACGAATATGGCCTCATACCCCATCTTTCGGGCAAGTATGGCGGCAAGCAGCACACCGCGCACAGGACGCAGTTCGCCGTTCAGCCCCAATTCTCCCAGAAACACGTAGCGTCCGATGTTCCGGGCAACGTCCTTGAAGGCTGGTTTCTCGTCGACGGCGGCACACAACTGCCCTATGGCGAGGGGGAGATCAAAGCCTGAGCCCTCCTTTTTCACGTCGGCGGGGGCGAAATTCACGGCAACATCATATCTGTCGCGGATATGATAGCCGCTGTTCTGCAACGCTGTCCGCACCCGTGTGCGGCTTTCTTTGACAGCATTGTCGGGAAGTCCGACCATAATGAAGAAGGCATCGCGCTGGGCACTCAGTTTTTCAAGGTTCACTTCTATGAGAACACGGGTGGCCTGAAGGCCGTTGATGGAGATACTATGTACGATGGAAAGCATAAGATATGGTGCTTCAATGTTTCTGAAAGTATTGGAAAAAGGTAGGCCGGCTACGGAAACTCCCTGTATAATTGCCAGCAGGAAAACTGAACATTGTCCTGTTCAGCACACGCGATGACTGGGAATTCCCTGCATATACGTCAGCGGAAAGAGGATGGAAAGGTGGGATTCCGGAAATTACGTGGGACGTTATCCGCCAGCGTGCGGTCAAAGGATGCTGCCGGGAAGCGCGCCTTCAAGTTCGAGCAGATTCCGCTTCCGGTCGAGTCCTGCGGCGTAACCTGTCAGCGAGCCGTCGGCACCGATGACACGATGACACGGGACAATGACGGCGACAGGATTGAAATGACATGCCTGTGCCACCGCCCTCACAGCCCGTACATTCCCCGCACGTTCCGCCAATGTGCGGTATGAAACCGTCTGTCCGCAGGGGATTTCTCGCAACAGTTCCCAGACGCGGCACCGGAAAGGCGTGCCCTCAAACCGGACGGGCAGGGAAAATTCCGTGCGCCGGCGGCTGAAGTATTCGTCAAACTGCCGATGAACTTTTTCCTCCAAGGCGATGTCTGCGGCTGAAGGTTCGGCACAGACGGCTGAAAGTTCCGCAACGCCTCCGGCAACCACGGCTCCGGCAGACGGACATCCCGCTGCAACGGTCTCCAGCACCTGCCATCTGCAACACGTTATGCAGCCCCCGGCGAGCGTAACGACGAGGTCACCCAGGGGAGAATGATGGAGAAATTGATATGACATGGCAAATCCTTTACGTTTTCTTCATTGTTTCCCGACAAAAAGACAGGCGCATATTGCCCCTCCGTCTGCGTCGGTTCACAACGGCAAATATAGTATTTTATGCCCTATCGTGCAGCAGAAATGGTGGAGAAATCCGTCCCCTTGTCGGACCGCAACGTGTTTTTGCGCTTTTCCTACCGCCGAAAACGTTTTCACTTCCCCGTCTGCGCCCGTCCCGACCATAGCGAAAACGGGCGGACCTGCAGAAATTTCCGGTGCGTCTGCCGGATGTTGCCGCCAGTGAGCATTGCTGTATTCCGCCCGCCTCGGCGTTCCTTCTCCTCCCCTCCCCTGCACCCCAACCTTAAAAATGGGGAAAAATGGTGGAAATTTTCCATTATCACCATCAAAATTTTCAGAGAAGCGGAGAAAAAAACTTAACTTCGCCACCGCAAACTCAATGCTCTTGAATTATGGAAGTTCTGAGAATTCTGATAGAAGACATGATATATTCCGCCGGCGCATCGGACACAATGGCCCAGATGGTCACGCTGGCCATCATGGCCCTGCTGGCATCCCTGCTCGCTTTTCTTGCCGACTGGCTGTGCATTCACGTAGTGGTTCCCATTGTCATGCGCATCACGAAGCGCACAGACACGCGGTGGGACGACGTCATCTTCTCGAAACAGGTGCTTCATTCCGCGTGTCACATCGTCCCCGCCATTGTAGTCTGGTGGCTGCTTCCCCTTGTATTCGCCGAATATCCCATAGGAAAGGAGGCGATGAGCCGCATCACCGCCATCTACATCACCATCATGGGCCTCCGGACCTTGCAGACAATGATTGCCGCCGTTGGGCAGATGGACACCGACCGCCGCTCATCGTCGCAGCAGTATTTCCACACTTTCTGCGGTGTTCTACGCATTGTCAGCGTCTTCATCGCCGCCATTGTGGTGATAGCCATTGTGCTTGGCCGCAATCCCCTCAACATCATTGCCGGACTGGGCGCCACCTCCGCCGTGCTGATGCTGGTGTTCAAGGATACTATTGAGGGTCTGGTGGCGGGCATCCGCCTGACAAGCAACGAGATGATGCACATTGGCGACTGGATCACCGTCCCCGAATCGGGTGCCGACGGTACGGTCATTGGCATGTCGCTGACGACAGTTAAGGTGAAAAACTTTGACAATACCATCGTGACTGTCTCTCCAAAGACGCTCGTCGACCGCTCTTTCCGCAACTGGAAGGGGATGCAGCAGTCCGAAGGTCGGCGCGTGGCGCGGCGCGTGCTCTTCGATCTGCACAGTTTTGCCGAGGTTTCGGCGGAAACGGCGAAACATCTTGTAGAAAAAGGCTACTTCACGGCCGAAGACCTCGCCACTCCGCAGGTGAACATGGCGCTCTACCGCCGGTATATGGAGCAGTTCATCGCCGCACGTCCCGAGGTGAACGACGAGATGCTGCTGATGGTGCGGCAGATAGAACCCACACCTTATGGCATCCCCGTGGAATTCTATTTCTTCCTCCACGAAAAGGAATGGTGCAATTACGAGCACCAGATGGCAGAAATCATGGAATGGGCCATCGTCATCGCCGCGGATTTCGGACTGAAAGTCTACGAAGTGGCGGCGGCAGACGGCGCACGTCAGCACTGAGAATCCGGGAAAACCGGTTTGGGACAAGGGCATACTCCCCTCCCCATCCTCCACAGAATAAGGCAGGTGCCCCTGAAGAACCTTTACCGTTCTTCGGAGACACCTGCCCTTTTTTGCGCCGTCCGCGCCCGTAAACCATGGTACACACAGGGGCATCCGCCATCATGAAAAAAGAGCGTCGCGGCATGGGAGCCGAAAGAGAACAGGTCTCTTCCCATGCACGGACGCTCGTCATCAGCCCATTTCAACAGTTCTCATCTCATCATCACCGGACCATCAGTATTCGTTTCATCAACCCTTTTCCCAAAAAGTTTTGTGGTGTTGGGTTTCACCCTTCGTTTTCTCGCCATGGCATACCGTAAGCGCGTTGCCCTTGCTGCCGCTCTGCCCATCTGGCTTAACGAAAACGTGGGATTTATAGGCGCCACCCTTTACACTATAAGTTCCGCTCATTCATTCTCAAAGAATCCCCTTGTCAGGTGTTCTCCATCGCCATCACAGTCATTCCTGGCATCATCCACACGCTTGTACCACGCCTTACGTCTTTCATACAGACAATCGTTCATTTCGCTTGTTCCTAACTCCGTAGCCACGAAGTTCAATGAATTCCGGATTCCAAGTCCGTGTGAAACCTTTGCGGCGTCCTGGTTCGCACCGATGTATACAAAGGTCCATCCCTTTTTCTCCAGCATTTCCGTGAGTTTCTTCACGCTGTCTGCCGTATATTCGCGGGAACTGTTCTCGTAACCGTCGGTGATGATGGTGACAAGCACCTTGTCGTCGACGCTGACATGCGGCATAAGGTCGTGGACCGCCTTGCCGATGGCGTCGTAAAGCGGCGTACAGGCATTGGGATTGTACTGGCTGGGAGTGATATCCTCCGTCTTTTCGGCATCCACACAGTTGAGGATGGTGCTGATTTTCTCGCTGTTGAAGGTGACGATGCTGACAAAATGTTCCTGACCCTCAAAGTTTTTCTGCGCGGCACGGGCACTCTGGAGGGTTTCGTTCAAGGTTGACAGCGCCTGGTTGTAGATGCTGTGCATGCTTCCACTCTCATCAAGGATGAGAAGGTTGAAAATTCTGGTCTTCATGTTCTGTTCTTTTTATTTTAGTTTGGGGTGACTACATACTTAGAGAGCGGCATTCCCGCGGAAATCTATCGCAGGCGCTCTACATTTTTTTCGCTTTTTGTTTGCCGGCTTCAATTATAAAGAAGATGTATTTCGGGAAAAATTAAGCACACCCCTCATTTTTTTCATTTTTTTCTTCGGAAGGGGGCTGGAGAAAGTGCGGCACTATCCCGCAGAAAGTTCCGATGTTTCCGGTGAGAAGTTCCGATGTTTGCATCGCAAAGTGCCGCACTTTTTTCCCGCCGTCCAAAAAGTCCCTCCCTCCATGCCCCGTCCTCCGCCTGCCGACAGCCGCCGTCCGGCATTGTCCGCCGGGGGAAAAGGGCATGGAAACCGGGCACATTCCTTACATTTTCGCGGATTCTTCACCCTTTAATGTCCTTAATAAGGGAAAAGTAAACCCGAAAGACCACAAAATCGTACCTTTGCACAGACATTCCCTTTCCCGACAAACATTTCCCATGCTTCAATCGCGCGTCATCCTGCCTTCCGCACCGCTTCGTCACATCATCCATCATTTTTGGGTGATGAAGGGCGACGCGTTCCGTCAGGAAATGTACGTCATGCCGCGCGGATGCTCCAAATGGATGTTCCATCGTACGGAACCCTTTATGGTAAACGGCATGGAAGACATCACGAAGACCGCATCCGTCTGCGGACAATACCATACCGCCACGCGCATCAGTTCGGAACATCCCTGCAATCTCATCTTCGTTTTCTTCCATCCCTACGCCATAAAGATGGTCATGGGCGGCATTCCCGGCGACCAATTCTACGAGGAAAACATCGACATGGACAGCCTTGGCATACCCGAATTCAAGGACCTCAAACATAAAGTGCTCGATGCTCCCGACAACATCCACGCCATCGCCCTCATCGAAGACTTCGTAATGCGGCAAGTTTCACAGCATTCCGACACCGTTTATCTCCCGCGCCTGCAGTATGTCTGCCACGCCATCAAGCAGCAACCTTTGCTCTCGTCGGCAGATCTTGCCGAAATGGCATGCCTCAGCGAACGCCAGTTCCGGCGCGTTTTTTCCGAATTTGTGGGCATTTCCCCAAAACGCCTGCTCAAGGTGGAGCGCTTTCTCGAAGCCACCCGCAGCATCCAGTGCCTCAAAGACCACGACTTCACGAACATCGTCTACGGAATGGGCTACACCGACCACTCGCATTTCAACAAGGACTTCAAGGAATTTGCCGGAATGTCGCCGACGGAATACCTCAATCATGTGAAACGTCTGAGAGAAACCAACGTGCTTGAAGGATACAAGACCTATCATCTCTGATACTTTTTTAGCAGAACCTCATCCTTTACGCCGAAAAGGGGTAAAGGATGTCCGTTTTTTACAAATGCTTTCATGGTGGACTTCTGTAATTTTGCAGCGTTTTTGAACAATATTGCTTGATAGAAACCATCATGAAAAGTCTCATAATCATCATCTCCATGTGCGTAGGGGCACTCACAGCCAGCGCACAATCCGCCACGGATTCCGTACCCGGAATCGCATTTCCCCTTGATTCCATCGACGAACAGCACCTCAACGAAGCCGTTGTCCGCGGCCACCTTCCCCATACACGCCTGAAAGGCGGCGCAATCGTCACGAAAATCACAGGTTCTGCCCTTGAAAAGGTGGGAACTGCCCGCGATATGCTGCGCCATGTGCCGGGCATCATCACCAAAGGCGACGACCTTGAGGTCATCGGTCGCGGCACACCCATCTATTACATCAATGGTCGGCAGGTGCGCGACCTCGACGAACTGAAGCGACTGCAGAGCGATGAGGTGGCAAACGTGGAGGTTATCACCAATCCCGGCGCACTTTACGACGCAACTGTCACTGCCATCGTAAAAATCCGCACCATCCGCCGCCAGGGAGACGGCTTCGGCTTCAACTTTTTTGCGAAGGATGAGCAGAGTCTGCGCACCGACCGCAACGATCCTGAAGCACAAGTGAACATGAACTACCGCTACCACGGCTTCGATGTCTTCGCCTCGCTGAAGGAATGGCAGTACCGCACGGGACAATGGAGCGACCTCGGACAGACCACCACCGACGCTTCGGGGCAAAAAGAACTCTTCCGCTACGACGGAAACATGGAGGCCCTGTGGCGGGGTGTGGGAACTCACGTCAGCGGTGGCTTCAACTGGCAGGTAAACAGCCGTCATTCCTTTGGAGCAAAGGCGGACTACGCGCTGACAACGCGGTCAGATATGCACGAAACCATGTATATGGAGCGCCGGGAACTCGGCGAACTCAAAGAAAAGGTCAGCACCGACGGCTCGACATGGGGCATCAATCCCAGCAATGTTCTGGTGAACGCCTACTATAACGGGCAAGTGGGGAAGATGAACATTGACTTCAACACCGACATGTTCTTCTCCGACGACGACAGCCGCCAGACTCTTGCCGAGGATGCCAGCACAGATGACCGCGAAGTGACGGCACTTAAAAAGGCGTCGAACAACATGGTCGCCACGAAACTCGTGCTTTCCTACCCCATTTGGAAGGGACAACTCACGCTCGGTACGGAGGAAACCTTCGTAAGGCGCGACAATCTCAACACCAGCACCGGAACCAATCTGCCCAATTCGCAGTCGAAGGTCAAGGACAACACGTACGCCGCCTTCCTGCAATACGGATTCAGCCTCGGCGGACGTACGAACATCAGTGCCGGACTGCGCTACGAACACGCGGATTTCGACTATAACGACCTGTATGAACCATCGGAAAACCTGAACCGAAGTTACGACAACCTCTTCCCCTCCCTCTCGGCTTCCACCGTCGTAGGCAAGGTGAATCTGGCCCTTTCCTACGCCAGCCGCACGAAACGTCCCTCGTTTTGGGAACTCAACAATTCGCGTTCTTACCACAACCGCTACGTGGTTCAGCAGGGAAACGCCAAACTGAAGCCCTCGACAGAGCACACAGCCGGACTCACCGCCACCTATAAATTCGTCACCGTTGGTGCGAACTATTCCTACTATAAAGACCTTGTTTGCAGTTGGAGTACCCCTATGGACGATAACGGAATGGTGCTCGTTTCATACCGGAACCTTGACAAACCGCAGCACCAACTCAACATTTTCGCCGCCGCCGGACGCACCTGGGGATGCTACAGTCCAACATGGACCGTGGCGTTTGTCAGACAATGGCTGACGCTGGACTTCGACAACGGCAGCAGATCGTTCAACAAACCCATGTGGGTGTTCAACGCCAACAATGCCTTCCGCTTCAAACATTCGTGGCAGATTGAGGCAAATTCCGAGTTCCACAGCAAAGCCAATTACAGCAATGTGCAACTCACCCACCACTATTGGGCCATGGAAACCGCCGTACAGAAGTCGTTTCTCAAGAACGATGCCCTCACTTTGAGGCTCGCATGGCAGGATATGTTCCGGAAAATCAGGAACGATGTCTACATCTTCTACGGCAGTTACAGCATTTATCAGACGTTCGCCCTGGACTACAACCGCCTGGTTTTCACCATAAGATACAACTTCAACACCGCACGAAGCAAGTACAAAGGCACCGGAGCCGGACAGGATGCACGCAGCCGCATCGGATCTTCGACACACTGACGGCAGAGGATGTCGCATCGCCGTGCAAGGGGGCATGATGTGGATTTCAAAGCCCTTACCGCCAACAGATGCGGGTTTCCGCCCTTTCTTTCCTATTAACGACCATAAAACTACCCTATGGAGACTAAATTTTGCCAAAGTTGCGGCATGCCGATGACGCTATCCGAAGTGTTCGGAACCTGCGCCGACGGGTCGAAAAGCGAAGACTATTGCACCTATTGCTACCGCAACGGGAAGTTCACACAGGAGTGTACGATGGATGAAATGATTGAACATTGTGCCGCATTTGTCGAGGATTTCAACAAGGATTCCGGGCAGACCGTCACACGCGAAGAGGCCATCGGACAGATGAAGGCCTACTTTCCGCGCCTGAAACGCTGGCGCCAGAGCATCACCATTCCCGAGGATGGCGCCGAGAGCCCCGCCGACGCATCGCTCATATCCGTCAAAGCCCTTGTGGAAGAGTTGGCGGACAACCTGCCGACAGTGTTCATCTCCTCCGTCGACGACGAAGGTTTCCCCTGGACAAAGGCCATGCTCGGACCCCGGGAAAGGGAAGGCATCAAGGTGTTCTACCTCACCACCAACACCTTTTCGCTGCGTGTGGCGCACTATAAGTCGAACCCCAAGGCCTCCATCTACTTCTGCGACGAGCAGGGATTTCGCGCCTTGATGCTGCGCGGCACCATGGAAGTGCTGACAGACGCCGATACAAAGCGGAGAATATGGCGCGACGGCGATACGGAATACTACCCGCTGGGCGTCGACGACCCCAACTATTGCGTGCTGAAATTCACCGCCTCCGACGGCCGTTTCTACAGCGATTACCAGCCGCGCACCTTCATTCTTTAAGCCTTTCCGCCGGACTTCCCATCGCCCCCGGCGCTTCATCCTTGGCGGATGCTGTGCCACCGTCCATGACCACTATAGAAAAGAAGACCGGAAGACGCAGCACTCTCCCCCGGATATATTACAGAAATATCGCGACACTTTCCACAAACGCTGGAGAAGTATCGCGATATTCTTTTGGGATTGTGCGGAACTTTCTGCCCGAAAATCCGCAACGGTTTCATCTTGTCGTCTGACCTTCGTCAGCCGATGTTCAATAGATTTCCTTCAGGACCTCCCAGAATTCTTTGGGAAGACTTATGTTCTTCATGTCCACCGCCCGCCGGAAGAGGAGCGCGATTTCGGACGGTGTGTAGCCTTCCACGCCACATCCCACGGGAGTCACCAGGAAACGGGTGGAAGAATGCCGTGAAGCGAAGTCGAGGAAGCGGTCTACGAAGTGCCAAATGCGGCACAAATCTCCAACCATCGTGGGCAATGCGTACGATTGTCCCATCAATCCCATCGATTGTCCCGGCCTTGCGCCGAACTTCTCCACGGCCATCAGTGCCGGACCGCTGGCGGGGAGGCCGCAAAGGTTGCTGCCGAAGACGAGGACCTCGCCATCCTTCAAGTCCGTCACCAACGGTGGCGTCACGCGACCCGCCATCTTGGCATCGAAAACATCCCCATTATTGCTATCGAACATGCCGGTATGGAACAGACTGTACAGGATTTTGTTCCCTTCCATCGCGGAATGCAACATCTCAGGAGCGGCTCTTTCTTCTCTAATATCAACACGACGACGCTCAGGCATCCATCCTTTTGTTTCGGGCTTCACGCTGTAACAAACGGGATCCATGGAAGAAATGCCGTGCGAATAGTGCTCATAGACAAACGGTTGCACCACTTCCTCCATCATACGTTTGTAGCGCTGGTTGACGGCCGACGGGGTTAGTCCCAACGATTCCGCCACTTCCTTTTGGCTGTATCCGGCATACAGCACGCGATATGCGATTTCCCGCATGATATCATCGTGGTAAAACTTGTCGACAGCGTCGCTCAACCGCAGGAGTAATGTGTTGGAACCGCTCGACATCACCCTGTCTCCGATGATTTCCAGCGGCGTTTCCGACTGCATCTCCCGCTCTTTGTTATAGTTTTTCAGGGCATCGAGCACCACAAACTTGAAACCTTTTCTCATCCATATTGCAAGTGGGATGCCCTGCTGCCGCTCTTTCAGCGGACGGAACCCGTTCTTCAACAACTGAACGTAGTAGTCGTGTGCCAAAGAATAGAAGTCGAGCCCCTCTTTTTTACGCAGTTGGTACTTGAGGTCGTAGTAATCGTAGGCCTGTTGGCAGATGCCATAGAAGTGTTCTCTGGTGATTCTCTCGTCGAATTTGCAAAATCCCTGCAATATCTCCTCGTCGGTCAACATGTTCTCTTTCATAGAAAAATACGCTTTCATCCGTGTTGTTTGGGTGGTAAGACCGTACGTTTCCACGCGCGGCACCATTACAAAATTATGATTTTCCGCAGAAACGAAGGTATGGTTACGGCACTTTTTCCACCACTTTTCCATCATTCTCAACAGGAAATGCCTTTTTCCATCGGAAATCACGGCATTCCCTGCCAAAAAAAGTGCGGCATTTCACGCCAGAAAGTGCGGAACTTTAAGGCATAAAATGCGGAACTTTCCGATGCGGAATGCGGCACTTTGTGAGGGAAAGTGCAGATGTCTTTCATGAGGGGGGCAGACGCTTTCGGCGTCCCCCCCGGACATTCCCTACGCAAAGCGCCCCCATACCGTCGTGGAGTGCGGCATGGGGGCGTGGAAAATGCGGGGGAGTTCTGTGAGGGATTCGGTGCGCCCCGTCGGAGGGAGCGGGGCATCAGGGGTGTTCTGTGGTATGGTGTGGGGCGGAAGTCCGGAACATCAGTCGGCGATGCGCTTGAGTTCTTCAAGGGTAAGCGTGCCCACCAGGTTGATGATGCTGACCTCGTCCTTCTCGACAGCAAGGAGAACGTATTCAAACTTCTTGCCTATGGGCTTCTGATAGATGGTCACTTTCTCTCCATCATCGTTGATTCTCATCAGTTCTGTGTAGCGTTCGTTGCTGTAAATGGCGCGTGCGTCGCTGAGAACCTTCTGCATTGTATCCTTTTTCTCGCAGTCAAGTATACGGACCTCATCGAGTTTGTCGACCACTTTCAGGATATCCTTGTCGATTCCGCCAATGTTTCCGGCGAAGGAGAGCAGGGCTTTCGAGATGAAGATGGTCTCTACGCCCTTGGTGTTCTCGTACTTTTCGAAGAGCGACTTCTGAGCCATTGCCATTTGTGCTGTGAACGCGATGATGAAGAGGAGGATGTATTTTTTCATGATAGTCGGAATTATATTTTGTGAAAGGGGGTGAATGTCGGTTTGTTGGCCGCCGTCTGGCGGCAGGAAATGTGTAGATTGTCAGTTGAGAGGTTTGAGTCCTTTGTTCAAAGTCTGTGAGAATTTCATGAGCGCCATCTCGGTGGTCTGCATGGCCATTTCGGGGTTGTCGTAGGTTTCTTTGGCAGTTGCTGTGGCAGCGTCCTTCGTTGTGATGTCGAAAAGTCCGGCCTTGTAGAGCGATGTTCCGACGATGCCGCAGAGCATGACGGCTGCCGCAGCGCTCATGACGTAGCGTTTGAGCCAGAGAGTCATGCCTTTTCGCGAGGTTTCCTCGTCAGCCTCCATACGGTCGATGGTGTCTTCCAGGCGTTGTTCCAGACCTTCGGGCACATTTTCCGGCACGGCGCCATAGATGTTCTCGAAGATTTCGCGGTCGGCGTCAAATTCTCCGGTGTCGCTGTGCGTGGCAAAATAGTCGGCAATTATGGCCTCTTCACCCTCATTGGTCTCTCCGGCGTAGAATTTCTCCAGCAGGAGTTTTATCGTTTTCAGGTCATTGATCATCGTAGTGTTGTGATATTTTGTCGTATGGCGAGGATTTTTTCAATTTCTTCGCGCACTGTCTTCCGTGCGCGGCTGAGGATTACCCTGATGTTTCCCGCAGTCAGTCCTGTCTTTTCCGTGATGTCTTCCATCGTCATGTCGTCGATGTCCTTCATGGTCATCACGGTTCGCTGCTGTTCGGGCAGGTTTTCTACAATATTCAGCGCTATTTGTGAGAGTTCGCGCCGTTCTGTCAGCGTGTCAGGATTGTCGTTGTCGGCAATGTTCCCCAGTCTTTCGTCGTCGGCATCGTCGGTTTCTATGCGTTGCGTCCGTTGCATGTTATGGAAAACATTGCGCAACGTGCGCAGGCAGTAGGGAAGGTCGTTCATGTCGGGCGGCAGTTTGTCGCGTAGGGTCCATAGTTTGGCGTAGACTTCCTGAACAAGGTCTTCGGCTTCGTCGCGGTTTCCTGTCAGTCTGTAGGCAGTCCAGTAGAGTTGTCGCGAGAGTGGAAGCAGGCGTTCTTTGAAGGTTGCGGCATCCATGGCAGAGGGTCAGAGGAAAAGGTGTGGAGGATGTGCGGTGGAACGGGCGTCAGTCGAATTCCGAATTGATGAGTCTGCCGATTTCGCTTTCCTTGATTTTCCCTTTCAACTGCACCATTGAAAGGTCGTCGTCAGAACTGTCGAGGATGAGGAGTTCCGTGATGCAGTCCTTGTTGCGGCGCAGGAAGATGCGGACGTTCTCGCCATCGTCGTTGATTCGTATGAGACTCTCGTAACCTTTGTCCTCAAGATTTTCCGTTTCTTCGGTAAAACGTGCCTTAACGTTCTGAGAACAGTCGTCGAGGTCCAGCACTTTAACGCTGTTTATCTTGCTTGCCAGTTTCAATGCTTGGCGTTCGTCGGTGTCATCAGCGTTCACTCTGGCGAAAGTCGTCCCGATTTTCAGCAGGAACTTCGGAACATGCACAAATTCGGCATTGGGTTCGTTGCGGAAACTTTCGAGGATGTCGGTGTCGGTGGTCTCATAGTTGGCACATGCTGTCAGGGAACAGAAGGCGAGGAGGGCGGGGATAATGTGTAGGAATTTCATGATTCTTCGTTTGGAAAGTTCGGTGGTGGCGGTCGGTGATGCGCATCTTTTCGGTAAGTCCGTGCGTCCGTCGCGCCGTAGGATATAGAGGATTGTGGGGGGATTCCCTGGCCAGGGATGGGGCGGAAGGGGTAGGGTTTTCTGTCCGTCTCTACTATACGGACACAGGAATTCGGGAAAGCGTTACAGTAAAAACGCCATTTTTTTCAATTTTTTTTGAGCCTCTTTATCCGCACTCCCCCAATCGCGGTCTGTTTGCAAGCGGTTTGCAAAACCTTTCGTGTATCTTTGCACGCTGTAAATCCACCCAAACCTATCCCATGAACAGAATTATTATGGCCATTGTGGCGAGCGCTACCCTGATATGGACGGGATGTGGCAGCCATTCCGGCCACGATCACGGCGAACATGCCGCAGAATCACACGAAGAGCACGGGGATTACCGCCACGAGGCCGGCGAAACCCACGGTCAGGAATCCGATGTCCACGGCGCGGACTCCGCAGAAGGAGTCCACGGCGACGGGATTATCCTTGCGCCCGAACAGGCCCGTGCCGCCGGAGTGACGGTGGAAACCATCGCGCCCTCCGATTTTCAGGCCGCCTTCCGCGTAAGTGGACAGATACTTGCCGGGCAGGGAGCCGAGCAGACTGTGGCAGCCACGGCCGACGGCATTGTGAATTTCACCAATTCCTCCATAGTTGAGGGCACACCTGTCGGCAGCGGGCAGACCATAGCCACGCTTTCGTCGAAGAATCTGCAAAGCGGCGATGCCCTAACCAAGGCACGCGCAGCCTACGATGCGGCACTCAGCGACTACGAACGCGCCAAAAAACTCGTGGCGGACCGCATAATCTCCGAAAAGGACTATGTTCAGGCACGCCTTTCCTTCGAAACTGCACGCGCAACCTACGAGGGTCTGGCGGGAAATGCCACATCTTCGGGCACCGCAGTCAAGGCTTCGGCTGGAGGATACGTCAAATCGCTGCTCGTTCGTCAGGGAGATTACGTCAATATGGGCCAGCCTATCGCCGTCATCACCCAGAACCGGCGGCTGCAACTGCGGGCTGATGTCCCCGCAAACCGCATCGCCGTGCTCCCGAACATCAAGGGTGCCAACTTCCGGCAGGCTGGTTCCGACAAGGTTCACCGCCTTTCCGACCTCCATGGACGGATGGTTTCCTACGGACGTGCCGTGAACGACGGCGCAGCCTTTGTGCCTGTCACCTTCGAACTCGACAATGTGGGCGACATCCTCTCCGGTGCCTTTGCCGAAGTGTGGGTACTCTCGTCCGTGCGTTCCGGAGTCCTGGCGCTTCCTGTGGAGGCGTTGACCGAAGAGTGCGGCATTAAATATATATATGTGCAGGTGGAGCCCGACGTTTATCAGAAGCGCGAGGTGCGGACAGGGGAGAACGACGGCCGGAGAGTGGAGATTCTCAGCGGATTGCACGCCGGAGAACGGGTGGTTACACGGGGAGCCGTGAAGGTGAAGATAGCATCCATGTCGGCATCCATCCCAACACACAATCACAACCATTGAAAAAAGCGTTCTCAATCATTGGGATAAGGCATTCACAACCATTGGGAACCTCATATACTACCATTGGGAAGGCGTTCTCAATCATTGGGAACTCCATATACCACCATTGGACTCTTCACACACAAGCATAGTAGAAATCATTTACAACCATTGAGAAAAGCATAGGAAATGTTGGACCGTATCATCAAGTTTTCGCTCCATAACCGCCTCGTTGTGCTCGTGGCGGCGGTGCTGATTATGCTGCTCGGACTGCGGACAGCCGGAACAATGGACGTCGATGTCTTCCCCGACCTCAACGCTCCCACCGTGGTCGTCATGACGGAAGCCCGCGGAATGGCCCCCGAAGAGGTGGAGCAACTCGTGACTTTTCCCATCGAAACCGCTGTGAACGGCGCCACCGATGTGCGGAGGGTGCGGTCTTCATCGACCACAGGTTTCTCAATCGTGTGGGTGGAGTTCAACTGGGACACCGACATCTTCCGTGCCCGCCAGATTGTTTCCGAGAAGATTTCCGCCCTCGGAGCCCAACTTCCACCCGGAGTGGACGTACCTACGCTGGGACCACAGTCGTCCATTTTGGGCGAAGTCATGTTCGTTGCCCTCACGGCAGGCGACACAACCGACATGCGGAATCTGAGGACTCTGGCAGATTGGACCATACGTCCACGCCTGTTGGCCACGGGAGGTGTGGCGCAAGTTGCCGTGCTTGGAGGGGAAATCAAGGAATATCAGGCTCTCATTGACCCGGCAAAACTCAAGCATTTCGGCGTCGGACTCGACGAGGTCATCGCGGCCGTGGAGCAGATGAATCAGAACACCACGGGTGGAATCCTTTATGAATACGGCAACGAGTACATCGTCCGCGGCATGCTTTCCACCCATGATGTCGAGGCACTTGGCAAGGCCGTCATCAAGCGTGTCGGGCAAATGCCGGTGACGCTTGCCGACATTGCTGAGGTGAAGGTCGGCGACAGCGCGCCGAAAATCGGAACGGCATCGCTCAAAGGACGGCCCTGCGTGATGATGACCGTCACGAAACAGCCCAATGTCAGCACGATTGACCTTTCGGAAAGCCTCGATGCCGCACTGGAAGATCTGAGGAAATCCCTGCCCGGCGACGTGAAAATCACCACGGACGTCTATCGTCAGGAACGTTTCATCAACAGTTCCATCGACAATGTCCGCAAGTCGCTCCTCGAAGGTGGCGTGTTTGTCGTCATCGTCCTCTTCATCTTCCTGATGAATGTCCGCACCACGCTGATATCGCTCGTCACCATTCCCCTTGCGTTGGTCGCATCATTGCTCACGCTGGATCTGATGGGCCTCACCATAAACACCATGAGTCTGGGCGGAATGGCCATTGCCATCGGCTCGTTGGTCGATGATGCCATCGTCGATGTGGAGAACGTCTACAAGCGTCTGCGGGAGAACAGCGCCCTTCCTGCCGGACAACGGGAGGGAATCCTCCATGTAGTCTTCCAGGCGTCGCGCGAAGTGCGTATGCCTATTCTGAACTCCACGCTCATAATCATTGTAAGTTTCGTCCCGCTCTTCTTCCTTTCCGGCATGGAGGGCCGTCTTCTCGCTCCGTTGGGCGTGGCTTTCATCACGGCACTCTGCGCCTCCACCGTCGTCGCCCTCACGCTTACGCCGGTCCTTTGCAGTTATCTGCTCGGAAAGAGCCGTCCTTCCGTGCGCGAACCTTTGGTAAGCCGCTGGCTGAAGGGGCACTATCAGCGCGTTTTGCAGTGGACGCTCCGCCACAAAGGCGTGGTTCTGGGCGTTTCCGCCGCACTGCTGCTGGTGGCCGTCGGTATTTTCCTGCGGCAGGGACGGAGTTTCCTACCACCCTTCAACGAGGGTTCGTTCACCATCAACGTCAGTACGATGCCCGGCATCTCGCTCGAGGAGTCGGACCGTGTGGGACTTGAGGCGGAAAACCTCCTCCTCGGTGTTCCCGAAGTGCAGACCGTCGGGCGGAAGACGGGGCGTGCGGAACTCGACGAGCACGCACTTGGCGTGAACACTTCCGAGATTGAGGCACCCTTTGTGTTGCAGAACCGTACAAAAGACGAGGTGCTTGCCGACATCCGGCAGCGGCTTTCCACCATTCCCGGCGTCAGTGTGGAGGTGGGAGCGCCCATCACTCACCGCATCGATGCCATGCTTTCCGGCACGCAGGCCAACATCGCCATCAAAATCTTCGGCGACGACCTTACGCGCCTCTACGCTCTGGGGCAGCAGATACGGCAGAAAATCTCAGGAGTGGAGGGAATTGTCGACCTGAATGTGGAACAACAGGTGGAGCGTCCGCAACTTCAAATCGTGCCCCGCCGCGAAATGCTCGCAAAATACGGCATCACGCTCGCGGGGTTCGGCGAAATGGTGAACGTTCTTCTGTCCGGCCAGACGGTTTCTACGGTCTTTGAGGGTAACCGTGCCTTCAATCTCGTGCTGAAAGCCGATGCTGACAGCCGCGCCACGGCGGAAGACCTCGGGAACATCCTCATCAGCAATGCCGACGGACAGATGATTCCCCTGTCGTTTGTTGCGGACATCGTGTCGACGACGGGACCGAACACCATCAACCGTGAGAATGTCGCGCGGAAACTTGTCGTGTCCGCCAACGTTTCGGGCCGCGACCTCACCGGCGTTGTGGGCGACATCCGGCGCATCGTTGCCGAGGAAGTGGCGCTTCCCGAAGGATATCACATCGAGTACGGCGGACAGTTCGAGAGCGAACAGGCGGCGTCGCGCACGCTGCTTGTTGCAAGTTTCTTCTCGATTCTCGTCATTTTCCTGCTGCTCTTCAACCAATTCCGCGATGTCACGCAGTCAATTGTCGTGCTTATCAACCTTCCCCTTGCCCTCATCGGCGGCATAATGGCGGTGAGTCTGTCGGGGGGCATTATCAGTATTCCCGCCATCATCGGCTTCATCTCCCTCTTCGGCATCGCCACGCGCAACGGAATGCTCCTCATCTCGCGCTACAACGACCTCCATGCCGAGGGTCTCAGCATCGGGGAAAGCGTCGTCCGGGGCTCTTCCGACCGCTTGAATCCCATCCTGATGACGGCACTGACCTCGGCGCTTGCCCTGGTTCCCCTGGCGATGGGCAGCGATCTTCCCGGCAATGAGATACAAAGTCCGATGGCAAAAGTCATACTTGGCGGCCTCTTCACCTCCACTTTCCTCAACGCTTTCGTGATTCCCGTCATGTATATCCTCATCAACAGCAAAAAAAGTTCCAATCCCCACCAAACGATATGCCACGATTCGTAAGCCTCGTTGCGGTACTTTTCACCGCCTTTACCGTGAATGCCCAAAGCATCGAGGGCATTTTGCAGAGTGTTGAGGCGCACAACACCACCCTTTCTGCCCTGCGTCGCGCCGCCGATGCCGAGAAAGCCGCGGCACGTGCCGACCTTTCCCTTCCCGACCCCGAGGTGGAGTTCGGGTATATGTGGGGAAATCCGTCGGAAATAGGGAGCCGCAAGAACTTGAGTGCCAAGCAAAGTTTCGACATCGCCACACTTTCCGGCGCCCGTCGCCGTGCCGCCGCCGAAATGGGCCGTCTCGCCGACTGGGATTACCGCATCGGGCGTATGGAAATACTGCAACAGGCACACAAAGCATGCCTCGACGTCATCTATTATAACGCACTTCTGGCGCAACTTGCCGTGCGGGAGGCGAACGCCCGCGACATTGCCGATGCCCAAAAGCGCCGCCTCGATGCCGGAGATGCCACACAACTGGAGGAGCATGCCGCCCTGCTCGACCTCGCGGCCGTGAAAGCCGAGGTGCAACGTTGCGAGACGGAGCGGCAAACTGCCGTCGATGTCCTGACAATGCTCAATGGCGGCAACGAAATCGTGCCCGATGCCGCGGAATTTCCTCCGCTGGAGGTGCCCGAGGACTTTGAGGTATGGTATGCCGAAGCCGAACAACAGCACCCCGCATTGGCGTATGCCCGTCAGGAAGTGGCGGCAAGCAAGCGCCAACTGGCGGTGTCGAAGGCCGGAAGACTCCCGGAATTCTCTCTCGGATTCGAGGGGGAGTATGTTTTGGGTGAGCGTTTCCAGGGTATAACCCTGGGAGTTTCCATCCCATTATGGGCAAATCGGGGGAAAATTCGCCAAGCCCTTGCTGAAAAACAGGCTGCCGAGGCCCGGGAGCACGACGCTTGCAGCCGGTTTTACGGGCAAATGGCCAACCTTTTCCGGAAACAGCAGGGTCTGCGTGCCACAGTCGGCATCTATACTGCCGCGTTGGCGTCAACCGACGACACCGTTCTGCTGAAAAAAGCCCTCGATGCCGGGCAGATTTCCGTGGTGGATTATCTGCAGTCCGTGCGTCTTTACTACGACGCGGTCCGCATGCGTCTCGACGCTCTCCGCGATTGGCACCAGGCTTATGCCGAAATGACGGCGATGACGTGGTGAGGAACTCTGCCGGAAACGCGGCGTTCATGGGAATCCCCGACAACAGTCTGTATGGCGGTTGTCGGGGATTCTTTTTGCCGTCCGTGCCTCCCTCCGCCTGAGGGTGCCGCATTGCCGGATTTGAAGTGCTCCTTTTCACTTCAGAAAGTGCCGCATTTTCCCCAACAAAGTGCCGCATTCCGCATCGGAAAGTTCCGTACTTTATGCCTTAAAGTTCCGCACTTTTCCACACGGCATTCCGCGCGCTTTCTACGGCGGTTCCCGTGTTCCCCTCCCGTCGGGCTCCGTGTTTTTTCCCGATGTTACGGACAACGGACGACGCCAAAACACGAAGACGCTGGCGGATTTTTGGACATTTAGGATTAACAGATTGGAATATATGTGAAAAATTATTCGCAAAGTACCGGCATAAATGCCTGTCATTCCGGCATTTTGTGTAATTTTGCAAAGAGTAGGCTTCCACTCCGCCGCCGGCATTCCACGGAACACGCGCACGCGCTCCACACCGGAAGGGCCACGGAACAGCCGACACCGGCATGAACCGGCAGCGGCGGACGGGACGGAAACCTCCGACAATGAAACCAGAAAATCTACAACATGGGCGAAAATAATCCACAAGTAAATCCCGCAAACCTCCCCGCACAACAGCCTCAGCCGCAAGGGGAGGATACATCGATGAAGGCTCTGTTCTTCGAATGTATCAACCATTGGCAATGGTTCGTGCTGTCGACCATCGTATGTCTTGGCGTCGCCGCCTACAACTTCCTCTCCACTCCTCCCGTCTATCTGCGCCAGGCCACCATCATGGTGAAGGACGAAGGCAAGACCAACTCCGTGACAACCGATGTGGCAAACATGTTCTCCGAACTGGGAACCGCGGGAGTGAACAACAACGTTTACAACGAGGTGAAGGCCCTGCAATCGCCCGACGTGGTTCTGGAAACCGTAAAACGCATGGCTTATGACGTGGATTACCACCAAAAGGGCCTCTTCCACAACCATACCCTCTACGGTGACCAACTGCCGGTGAAGGTGATTTTCCACGGATTGCCGGAGAATGTGTCGGCAAGCATGACACTTCAGATCAACGACCAGCACACCGTGACACTCTCGGACTTCGGGCGCAGCGACAAAAACGCGGAACTTCTGGAGGACAAGAGCGTGAACGTGAGGCTGAACAGTATGGCAAACACCCCCATCGGACGCATCACCGTATACGCCACACACGCCTACGACCTCTACCGGTCGCAGGAAAACGAGCCCATAAACATCGTGCGCCGCGACCTCTACTCCTCAACTTCGTCGGCCTCGGCACGCCTGGACGCACAGATAAGCGACAAGAACGCCACACTCATCGACATCACTTTCTGCGACGTCAACGGGCAGAGGGCATGCGACTTCATCAACATGCTCATACGCGTTTACCGCGAAACCTGGCTGAAGGACAAGAACCAAATGACCATCGCCACCTCGAACTTCATCACAGAACGTCTTGGAGTCATCGAGAGCGAACTCGGCGATGTGGACGAGAACATATCGTCATACAAGAGTTCACATCTCCTGCCCGACGTGGAAGTGGCCTCGGCTATTTACATGGAACAGTCGAAGGAAAGCAGCGACAAACTCCTGAAACTCAGTACACAACGCTCCATGGCGCAGTATGTTCGCGGATATCTCGACCAGGGAGTGCGGAGCAACCAACTGCTGCCCGTGAACTCCGGCATCAACAGTTCAAACATCGAGGAGCAGATTGTCAACTACAACACGCTGCTGCTGCAAAGAAACAGCCTCATCAACAACTCCAGTGACAAGAACCCGCTCGTGCAGAACTACGACCAGAAACTGGAGGCCATGCGCACATCAATCCTCACTTCCATCGACAATCTTGTCGTGAACATCGACACGGAAATCCAACATCTCCAGGCCGAAGTGCAACGCACGAACTCGCAGATTGCCTCAAATCCGAACCAGGCCAAGTACCTCCAGTCGGTGGGACGTCAGCAAAAGGTGAAGGAGGCCCTCTATCTCTTCCTCTTGCAGAAGCGCGAGGAGAACGAACTTTCACAGGCCTTCACCGCCTACAACACGCGCATCGTCGCCGCACCCCACGGCAGTCCGGCACCCATCTCCCCCATCCGCAGCAGGATGATGCTCATCGGACTCGTCATAGGACTGGCCATTCCATGCGGAATCATCTATCTCCTTGAATCAACACGCACCACCGTCCGCGGAAGAAAGGACATCGAACACCTCACAGTGCCGTTCATCGGAGAGATTCCCATGGCATGCAAACAGAAGCGCACGATACTCGGGAAGAAGAAAATGCCGCTAAAAGAGCAGATTGTCGTGAAGCCCGGCACACGCGACGTCGTGAACGAGGCTTTCAGGGTGTTGCGCACCAACCTGGAATTCATCACATCCGACAACCAGGGACGCTGCCCCATCATCGCCTTCACATCGTTCAACCCGGGCAGCGGAAAGAGTTTCATCACGCCAAACCTTGCAGCAAGCCTTGCCATCAAGGGCAGCCGCGTGCTGATCATCGACGGTGACATGCGCCACGGTACGACATCGAAGACCTTCAACATGGAGAAACCCGGCCTGGCGGACTATCTTTCCGGACGGGCGGAACTGAAGGACATCGTCAAATCCTCAGCAGACTACGAAGGGCTCTACGTCATACCCGTGGGAACCATCCCACCCAATCCCACCGAACTGCTGCTGAAAGCAAAACTCGGAGAGGCCTTCGAACAACTAAGAACGGAATTCGACTACATCCTCATCGACTGTCCGCCCATAGAAATCGTCGCAGACACCCAGATTATCAACAAATATACCGACCGCACAGTGTTCATCGTCAGAACGGGATTGCTCGAACGTACCATGCTGCCGGAACTGGATAAAATCTACCAAACCGGCAAGTACAAGAACCTTTCCGTTGTGCTTAACGGCACGGAAATCGTCAACAGCCACTACGGATTCAAGTATGGATACCGCCAAGGTTACCACTACGGATACAGCAATGGCTACCATTACGGACAGGAGTAACCGCTGACACCGACGGCAAACGCCCACAACACTGGTAACGCACGGGGAAAAACGCTCATTCAGACTTTCCAGAAATGCTATCAATATTCCGCCCAACGCTTCGGAAATCAGGCCTTTTCAATGGCTTCACCGACTGGCATTGCCACATCCTTCCCGGTGTGGACGATGGCTTTGCCGACATACACGACTCGCTGACCGCCCTGAAAATCTACGAGGAACTCGGCATAAGGGAGGTGTGGCTCACGCCCCATATCATGGAGGACTACGCCAACGGACCCGAAAACCTCAAAGCACGCTACGAGGAACTCTGCAACGAATGGCACGGAAACGTGCGCCTGCAACTCGCGGCGGAGCACATGCTCGACGGTATCTTCGCACAACTCCTTGAAAAAGGCGAGGTGATGCCCATAGGACACGACAGACAGCACCTGCTGGTGGAGACATCGTACTTCAATCCTCCCGTGGAATTCCACGGAATCCTCAAAGATATCATGGCGGCAGGATACCATCCGCTGCTGGCACACCCCGAACGATACGTATATATGGACGAGGACGACTACGAGGAACTCCACGATATGGGTGTGCGTTTCCAACTCAACCTGCCGTCGCTGGCGGGAATGTATGGCGACCATGCCATGAAAAAGGCGAAGATGCTGGTGAAAAAGGATATGTACCACACCGTCGGGACAGACCTCCACCGGCTCAGGGCGCTCGAAACGCTACTCGAAGAAAAGGCTCCACGATGCACCCTGCCGCAGGGAATCTGAAACACACCCCCCTCCCCTTCGCACAGCACCGGAGAGAAAACCACATGGAACACAACGCGTCACAAATGGGGGAGGCGAAGCACGCAGTCATTTCCTCCGTCTGTCTTCGTCTGTCGTGCTGTCGTGCAAACGACTGCCATAATACACGTTCCGGAACCTGTAGTCCCCTACGCCATGGTCCGCATCATAATCGTAGATTCGCGACGGGAGGATATGGGCGGCCGACTCCTCCCCTACCTTTATGTCAGAAAATTCCACCTGGTCTATGCAGTTGCCCGGTGCACGGTTGTAAGCCCCATGAACTACACGCATGTCCGTAATGCGTCCGCGCTCGATTCCCTCCATGCGAATGTCGGAGAAGGTGATGTGGTGAATCCGGTTCTTGTCGCCGCAGTTGATGGCAAGCATCCCGTCGCCTGTATTCCGCAGGATGTCGCAATCGGAGACGCTTACATGATGCAGTTCCTCACCCTCTTCGCAACGGTCGTCACCGTGGGTGCCGATATTTACAGGATGGGCAAAGTCGCACCAGAGGGTGGATTTCCTGACGTTGATGCCGTACGAATCGCCCCAGTACCACCAACGATGGCAATAAAATGCGAGACAATCGTCAGAGGTGCGCAGAAAAACATGCTCGATGTCTACATCGTGGCAACTCATAAGGTCGATGCCGTCCGTCCAACTTCCTGCCGAAAAACTTTTCAGGTTTCTTACGGTAACGTCCGAACTTGCCCCGCCAAAGACCGTATAATGTCGCGGATTGAGTACGGTAATGCCGTCAATAAGCACATTTCTGGAGTGAGTCACCTCAATGCCGCGAAGAGGATGGTCAAGGATACCACGACCTACTATTCTTACGTTTTCGGCATGGTCTACAATGAGCCGTGCCTGCACCACGCTTCCGGGTGCCAGGAATACGGTACAGTTTGAGGGAATTCTGATATCTTCGCCGGGAAGATCCCTTGGACGGTGCACGCCGGGGGCAAAATAAATGAGGTTCGCATCCTTGACAAAAACATCCTGCTGTTTGCCTCCTCCATTCCAGTTGATGCAGCCCGGCTCATCGCCGGTATATGTCTCCGTCAGCATAGGATTGACAAAGAGATGTAGATTGTGATGGCGGTCACCCCCGAATTCCACACTGAAATATCCGGGCTCGCAAAGAGTGAATAGCATCTCTGTACCCCTATCGTTGAGAGCGTAGTCTATGCCACGTGCTGTAGGGCGTAGCATCGGAGGCAGCGTGTCGGATGCCATTACAGCAGGTTGCTCAAGTTTCACCTGGACTTCGACAGTACCCTCCATATCGAATTGTGCGAAAGCCGCCGTAGAACGGTGGTGCATGTCCACCTCACAATCCCATACCGGTACGTTCTGCCATTCATCGCTGCCAGAAACGCGTACACTGACGCTGTACACGTCGTTGGTTTGCAATCCGCCGGCAGGGGCATAGGGGTAAACGGAAAGACGGGAATGCGTCGAGGCATTGCCGGCGAAGGAATACAGAAGAGAAAGTAAAAGGAAAAGGATTCCCGTGATTGGTGTAAGTCTCATGATTAATATTAGGTTTTCTGTTTTGGTTTTGGTTTAGGCTTTACCTTGGACTTTGTCCTTCGTTTCTACGCTCGGCATAATCAATGCAAGCCTTGCTTCTGCTCTCGCTTAACGAAAACGTTCGTTTTCCACCATGGCACAGCCTGCTTTTTTTCAATGTTATTATTACGGATATTTTTTCAGATGATGACAAAATATCCGGTCTCTGATTATCCTCCTATTAGCATTTTCTTCCCTTTATGTATATATAAACCATGTTTTGGCATAGGAGTGACTACATAGCGTCCCTGTAAATCGAAAAGGATTTCCGGAGTCTGTCGGACATTGTCAGCACACGGTGGCGTGAGCGCGGAGATTCCGGAACGGTACCCATAGAACTCCACCTCTGCCACATTGCAGAAGCCATTTTCCGGTCCGATATACCGTAAATACCGGTATTGTCCGGCATCAACTACACTGATGGATGTGAAAGTGTCTGTTTTGGGAGTGTCGCTGATGGTGTAAAAAGTGACGGCATCTGAGAAATTGCTTTTACTGGCTCCCTGAAAGCAGCCGCCGACCATTCTGTCCGGAAGGTTCTGCCTTGGATAAAAACGTATCTCCGTCACTATGGCTTCGTTGTCTTTCCCAAGGTCGAGACCTGCCCATGCACCGTCTGCTACCGGTGCATCGAAAAAGGTCGTAATGTCTCCATCAAACACAGCATTGCGCGTAGAGGTACTGCTGCCTGACCATGAACCCGAAGTTCCTATGACCTTTCCTATAAGCCGTTCATAGAGTATCATGTCCACTTCAGCAGCGGATGACAGTTCGCTTTCCGTCTGGTCGACCACGGCACTCACTTGATAGACATAGTGTCCCTCGTCCAGATTCTCATCATCGTAACTGTTTGTCGCCACTTCCGCTGCCAAAGTCCCGTTGCGGTACACTTTGTAACAACAGCACCATAAACACCGTCCCATAGCAGACGGGTGGTGCACCCACTCATGCACGTGGCCGTAAGGTTGGCAGGTATGGCGATGGCATCAGTCTGCGAAGCATCGGCAACGAACGAAACATGGTCGAACTCCGCACGATATGTTTCGCTGGCGCAAACAATCATCCCCACATATACCGTCTGTGGAAGAACCATTGAAACCGATTGTTTGAGATGCCAATCTTCACCATTACGGCTCTGATAGGCCGATACCGTTTTCCCCTCGCGCACGATACGCAGCCATACGGGGGTATGCGTAAAGTCATCTCCGTTCTTCCATTGTGTCTGACCGCCTGCTTCCAGACGCGAGACGGCATGCGTATAGCGCAATCCCGTACCACCAAGTGTGATTCCCATCTGCTTTGACCCGCTATGGAGTGTTCCACGGAGCATGATGCCTATAGAACCGAATGTCTGGGGTGTGGGTAGCATGCGTACAGTGAGACTGCCGTTACCCTTAAGGGAGTGATAGACAAAGGCATGCCCCTCATCCGTACGACGGAAGCCGTCGCCACCGCCTTCCACAACAAACGTGTTGTCCATGGAGTTCGTGTAGAAGCCTGTTGTCCATCCGTTGCCTATCTCAGCCGTTTTCCATCCTTCGGGAAGTCCGCCGCAGATGGGCACACGCACCTTGGCAACTTCGCTCTCTGGGGCATCGCCCGCAAGATTACGGAGCACCACCTTATAATAGTATGTCTGTCCAGGCTCCACCTGATTGTCTGTATATGCCTTCCGGGTATGGAAATCCATGTCCGCGAGGGTGGTAAAGACCTCTCCATCCGTAGAACGCAATATGCGGTATCCTCTGGCATCCTCACGATGCGCATCCTTCCACGACAGCCAGACAAATCCCTGACTAGCAACCGCTGTAAGGTCTTCTGCGGCAGCGGGTACCTCTGTCATCAGGGGCGATGCAGCCTCGTCAACGGTATAGAGCACCGTTCCGAAACCGAGGTTTTCCTGCGCAGCCTCCGGACGGGCGAGCCGGGCAAAGGCCGTTAGATGGGGTGCAACATGGTCCATATCCACTTTTTCTGTTCCTTGTAGTGGTGGTAGACGCTTTCATAGCACAATCCGTCGGGTCTGAGGCGGAAGGCATTGTTGTGTACGGAGATATAATACCAGGTCGAGACACCGTCGGACGATGCACAAGGGGCGTAGTCCAGGTCTTCATGCCCCATGTTGTAAGTGCAATAGTACTCGAATCCACGAAGCAGGCGATTGTCATCCTCGCCCCAGATGTCCACGCCCTGCGACCAAGCCAGTTGGGCCATCTGTACCAGGTCGTTGAGTGTGAGCATCGCATGCACATTGTCGCGCCCCATCTCTTTGACCTGACCGTCATCGGCTATACTGTTATATACGGAACCGCTGATGGTCCTGCTACGATAATATCCCAAACCTTCTTCGAAGAGACTTTCATCATCAAGCAGGATGCCGGCAGCCAGAATTCCGGTGGCAGCGGGAGCGGACCATGAAGTCATGGGATTATCTACTGCCTGCGAGCGACAAGCAGGCACCAACACCGTACGTACCATGCATAGAAAATTATCGAGATCCGTACTGTCCCATCCTTCATAGAACGAGCCGTCCTCATAGCGCAACATCTCTGCAGCAATGCACATGGAACGCGCAGGAAACTGGAACAGTTGCGCATCGGCCGTTCTGACCGTGTTTCCCCACGCCGAGAGCAACTTTACCGCATGGTCTGCAAAGCGACTCTCACCAATCACGTGCCATTGTATGGCATCCAGCAATGCAGCGTAGGCATCGGCCGAAGCACGTTGTCGTGTACCGTCGCTGCCGCCAATCTCCGCAGAGGGATTGGCCGTTCGCGAACAGTTGCCGAATTCCGAGGTCTGAAGGTCGTGCCAGGACGAATACCAGGGTTCCTCATGGGCCTCGATATGGGTTCTGATGCACTCCATATCATTTTTGGTAAGAATGCTGCCGGGGGATGGACAAAAGTTCTTTCTGCCATGCAAGGGCCGAAAACAGTCAGCAACAGGCAGACAACGGTGACGATTTTCTGTTTCATGCTTCGATATAAATGATAGATGGCGAAATGATGTTGACGGTGCAAAGTTACGCCGTCCCCATCGGAAAGGTCTGAAGAATTGTCGCAACTATCCCCTGCGGACTGTCTCACCTACGGAATGATACGATTACAGCACATGTTTGCGAGACAATTATTTGACACGAAGATGGAGACTGGAAACGCCATCGGGAAAAAGACGATGTCTGCTGCAAACAAAATCCCATTCATTACTCCACAATAAAACGAGCATTAACGGAAGCCAACGTTTCGCTAAGCGAGTGCAGAAGCCAAGCTTGCTTGGGCTATGACGAGCGATAGAAACGAAGGTAGCAATACCAACGGAAATCATCTGTAGTTCTGTTTTTTAAAATACAGCGTTTATCACGGCTGTCCGTCCCTCATTATATGTTTTTTCGTATTTTTGCCCCATCTTTTATCCTATACAGTCACCCCCAACCATAAAAAGAAAGAAGATGCGACATCTTTTAGCTTCACCTTCGTTTTGACTTTGTCGTCTTCCTCCTTGGCTTCGTCTTCCTCCTTCTCACCTCGGCAATATTCAAACAGGTTTGGCTACGCTTTACCCTGTCACGACTCGGCATAATCCAAGCAAGCTTGGCTCTGCTCTCGCAGAACGGAAACGATTGTTTCCGGGCAAACGGGCATAAAAAACCTTGCATGCTTTGCGGCATACAAGGAAATAAATAAAATGAAACGATTCATTTTTCAGTGCCCCGAACCGGACTCGAACCGGTACAGGTCGCCCTATCGGTGTTTGAGACCGACGCGTCTACCAATTCCGCCATCGGGGCATCTGTCATAAAAATCGGTGCAAAGTTAAGCAAAAGTCCGCATACTGCAAAGAAAACCTCCGTAAAATCTGCCGTTCCCACCATTTTTATAAGCATTCATTAGCGTAAAACGCATAAATGGTTGTATATTTGCCCCTAAGAACTTACCTATCTAACCATGGAAAACAACAACTATTGTGTCATTCTGGCTGGGGGCGTTGGAAAACGTCTTTGGCCGGTAAGCCGACAGGACCATCCGAAACAGTTCATCGACTTCTTCGGTGTCGGCAAGTCACTGTTGCAACTTACCGTAGAACGTGTGCAGGCCATCGTGCCGACAGACCATATCTTCATCAGCACTTGTGAGGAATATGCACCCATCGCCATGAGGCAGATTCCGCAACTGACTCCAGAACAATTTCTGCTCGAACCCGTACGTCTCTCAACAGGACCGGCGGCGGTACGCGCCACATGGCACATCGCACAAGGCTGTCCTGACGCAAACATTCTGGCCATTCCTTCGGACCAGTTCATCACAAACGAGGAGGAATTCTGCAAAAGTGTCAGGAAAGCCTTCGAATATGTGGCATCCCACAACACATTCCTCGCACTTGGCGTGAAGACAAACAGGCCAAATACGGCATACGGATACATACAACGCGGCAGGAAACTCGGCGAGGGGCTGTACAGCGTCAAATCGTTCACCGAGAAACCGGAGCAACAATATGCCGAGACTTTCGTGAAGTCAAAAGAGTTTCTCTGGAACACCGGCATCTTCCTTTGGAACACCACCACCATGCGACCCGTCGGCGAGAGCATCATGCCCGGTTTTTTCCATTCGGACATCATCATTTCAAGCATCGAAGAGGAGAACGACATCGTACGGTCGTGCTATCCTGCCACCGAACGCATCAGCATCGACATGCTGCTCCTTGAGAACCAGCAGATGGATGTGCTGGAATGCCGCTTCGGATGGAGCGACGTCGGCAGTTGGCCGGTCATGCAGGATGTGCTGCCGAAGACCGCCGACGGCAACGCAACGGTCATCACTCCCGCCACCGAACATTCGTATAGCGGTGCCGGAGGAAAGGTGGTTTTCAAGAATTGCAGCCGCACCATCGTCAGCGTCCCCGAAGGCGTGGCAACCGTGGTGCAGGGACTCGAGGGCTATCTCGTGGCACTTCAAGGCAATGTCCTCATCGTTACGCCAAACGATAACGCGAAACGCCTGAAAAGTCTTGTCACCGAATTGCAGGTGATGTACGGCGAAGAATATCTCTGAACACGGCAGGACACATACAACACCACTCCATTTTCCGGCAGGAACCTCAAAATTCCCGCCATAGATTTCTTGTACTTTCTCCACTAAACACATGACAGACTCCATATTCATAAAGGGGGCGCGCGTGAATAACCTCAAAAACATTGACGTTGAAATCCCGCGCGACAAATTCGTAGTCATTACAGGACTTTCCGGAAGCGGCAAAAGTTCTCTGGCCTTCGACACGCTCTATGCCGAGGGCCAGCGGCGATACGTGGAAAGTCTGTCAGCCTATGCCCGCCAATTCCTCGGCAGAATGGACAAGCCGGAATGCGACTACATCAAAGGATTGCCGCCTGCCATCGCCATAGAGCAGAAGGTAACGACCCGCAATCCGAGGTCGACCGTGGGGACTTCTACGGAAATCTATGAATACCTGCGCCTGCTCTACGCCCGGATTGGCCACACTTTTTCCCCCGTCAGCGGCAAGAAGGTGCAGCGATATACCGTGGACAACATCGTGGACGAGGCCTTCAAGCATCCTGCCGGACAGCGCTTTACCGTGCTGGCACCCCTGCATCTCACCGCAGGGCGCACGCTGGAAGAGCAAGTGGGCGTGCTGATGCAGCAGGGACTTTCGAGACTCGATGTCGACGGACGCATGGTGCAGATGGAAGAGGCCATTGAAGCACCCGCACAAGTTCAGCAACTCGAGGCGCAATATGCCGCAGGAAAGGTGTTCATCCTCATCGACCGCCTGGCGGTGGACCCGTCGAAAGAGGGACGCTCGCGGCTGGCGGACTCCGTACAGACCGCTCTTTACGAAGGAAACGGCGAGTGTCTGCTGCGATGGTATGAGGGAAATTCACGGACAGGACAGGAACCGGTGGCTTATTCCACAAGATTCGAGGCCGACGGCATGAAGTTTGAGGACCCGACAGAGAACCTTTTTGCCTTCAACACTCCCGCCGGCGCATGCCCGGAATGCGAAGGTTTCGGCCGCGTCATCGGCATTGATGAGGACCTTGTCATACCCAACAAGGCGCTAAGTGTCTATGATGGTGCCGTCATGTGCTGGAGAGGAGAGAAAATGGGCGAATGGCGGCAGGCTTTTTGTGAACTTGCCGCACCGAAAGGTTTCAGGATTTTCGAGCCATACTTCAACCTTACGGAAGAGGAACGCGAACTGCTTTGGCACGGAGGCAAGGACATGAAGTACCATGGATACGAGGACAAACAGGACGTCTGTATTGATGGTTTCATGGAAATGGTGCGTCAAAACCAGTATAAAATCCAATATCGCGTGATGCTGGCACGCTATCGCGGCAAGACGATGTGCCCCGTCTGCAAGGGAAGCCGCCTGAGACCGGAAGCCCTTTACGTGAAGATTGCCGGAAAAACCATTGCCGACGTGGTGAAAATGCCTGTTGATGCGGCGCTTGAATGGTTCAAAATGCTGCAAAACGACGGACACATGACGGCGGAGGAAGGACATGATACACAGCAAAGCCCCACACTTTCCGACCATGAGCGCGCCATCGCCAAGCGATTGCTCGACGAAATCACCAGCCGCCTGCAGTTCCTGATTGACGTAGGACTCCCATATCTCACCCTCGACCGTCTGTCGAATTCCCTGTCGGGAGGCGAAAGCCAGCGCATAAACCTGGCGACATCGATGGGTAGCAGCCTCGTAGGCTCCATCTATATTCTTGACGAACCGAGCATCGGGCTCCACCAACGGGATACGGAACGCCTCATCAGCGTGCTCCGACGTCTGAGGGACATCGGAAATACTGTTGTCGTTGTTGAGCACGACGAGGAAATTATCCGTGCGGCAGACTACATCATCGACATCGGTCCGGACGCAGGTCGGCATGGCGGAGAAGTGGTGTTCGCGGGCAGTCTCGGCGCACTTATGCGCAACAGGAACGCAGCAGCCACAATGAATTCGCACACCTTAGACTACCTTACAGGGCGCGAACAGATTACCATTCCCAAAAGCCGCCGACACTGGAATACGGCCATAAAGGTCGTCGGAGCGCGGCAACACAATCTGAAAGGCATTGATGTGACCTTCCCGCTCCATGCTCTGACGGTTGTCACAGGGCCTTCCGGTAGCGGAAAGTCGAGCCTCGTGCGCGACATCTTCTACCATGCCATGAAGCAACATCTCGATGAGGTGTCGGAACGTCCCGGACAATTCCTGAGATTGGAGGGCGCAATGGACGAAATCTACACCGTTGATTTTGTCGATCAGAACCCTATCGGCAAGTCTTCACGCTCAAATCCCGTCACGTATGTCAAGGCCTACGATGAAATCCGCCGATTGATGGCGGCACAACCTTTGGCGGAACAGATTGGGATGACGGCAGCCTTCTTCTCCTTCAACACCGAAGGAGGACGCTGCGAGGAGTGTAAGGGCGAAGGAACTGTGCGCGTGGAAATGCAATTCATGGCAGATTTGGTACTGACGTGCGAGGCCTGTCATGGAAAACGCTTCAAACGCGATGTCCTGGAAGTGCGTTTCGAGGGGAAAAACATCTATGATATTCTCGATATGACCGTCAATCAGGCCATAGAGTTCTTTACTGAGCACCGACAATCCCGCATTGTACAACGCCTAAAGCCGCTTCAGGACGTAGGACTGGGGTACATCAAACTGGGACAACCGTCGTCGACGCTCTCGGGAGGCGAGAACCAGCGCGTGAAACTGGCGTATTATCTCGGACTTGAACGCTCACAGCCAACCCTTTTCTTCTTCGATGAGCCCACAACCGGCCTGCATTTCCACGACATCCACCGTCTTCTCAAGGCTTTTGACGCGCTGCTTGAACGCGGACACACCATCGTTGTCGTGGAACATAACATGGATGTGGTGAAAATGGCCGACCATATCGTCGACCTTGGCCCCGAAGGCGGGGAAAAAGGTGGGGAACTCGTATTCGAAGGTACGCCGGAAGCACTCGTACAGGCGGGAAAAGGCTATACCGCACGCTATCTTTACGCCAAATTACAGGAGCAAAAGGATTAGGAATCTCCACAAACATCCCCTGCGGTACGGCCATCATCACCGCCGACTGTCCAATCCTCCCGCACATCAGGCATCGGACCTATCCCCACATCTTGTCCCATCTATAAAACAGGCTCCCAAAACAAGGAACTGACTTTTTCCGTCCTCCTTGTCTTGGGAGCCTGTTTTGTAAGTCTGAAAAACGGCATTTCAAGTTACCTCCGACTTCAGAACTTTATGAATTTCCCTTTATCCGCACCCCGTAGGATGAAAATTCCTTTACGAGGCGATTCGGGCAACAACCTGCCATCTACAGAATAATGGCGCACGGAACGGGAGGCATCGCCCCCGACCTTCGGACTTTCGATAGCGGCGACATCGCGGTTGTGGCCAAACACCCAAGCCAGACGCCGTGCGGTGTAACGCTGTATGCAGGTCATTTCATGGGTCCACCCTTCCTCCACCTCCATGATGGCAATGCCATTCCGCGCCTCCAAAGCAACGATAAAGTCGGACGTTGTCTCGACATTCATGATTCTGTCGGCCGTTCCCATCACGGTAAAAACGGGCGTGAACGCTACATTGTCGGCAATAGACTTGGAAGGGTTGCCCGCTACCGGCATGGCTGCGGCAAAGAAATTCGGATATGCGGAAAGCATACTCCACGTACCCGTGCCGCCCATCGACCCACCAAAGATATACAATCTGTCCTTGTCGGTCCCTCCATCCTCAACATACTGGTCTATCAAAACCTTCAAAACACCAAGCATCGGTCCGCCCCACGACTTGTCGGCAGGGCATTGCGGGACAAGGGATACAGCAGCCGTTTGCGATGATTTCAAATAATTGGCAATGCTGTCTATGCCCGCCTCGTTCAGTTGTGTGGCATTGTCGTCGCCCTTGCTCGACCCTCCATGCAGATAAATGGCGAGCAAAGGCTTTCCTTCGCCCTCAACATGCGCCACCCTATACGGCATTTCCACACCGCCATAACTGACTTTTCCAGCATCGAAAACGATGTCCTCTTCGGCCTTGCACTCGGCAAGGCGGAAAAAAGAACAGAGGATCAATATGAAAAAAACGGAGTTTCTTATAGCACTCATAAACATAAACCAACGATAATGGTGGGACGCGAAATGTCTGGTTGCGGATTTTTCAGATGGCTTCCATAAATTCACCCTGTCTGATTCATAAAATTCTCATAAGGATTTTTTAGAATCCATCCTTTCACTCCCTGCCATCTACGCGCCTCATTGCCTGTGGATCCTCTCTATCTTGCAGGTATGTCGCTTCGATTCC
>CAMAFY010000026.1 GCA_945833885.1 uncultured Bacteroidales bacterium | reverse complement strand
GTGACCCGGCTGGGATTCAAACCCAGGACCTTCAGAACCGGAATCTGACGCTCTATTCAGCTAAGCTACCGGGCCAATGCGGGTGCAAAAGTACGGAAAAAGAACCGAAGACAAAAGAAAACGCGCAAAAAAATCAACTCCGTGGCACGAAATCGCCCCGTTTCCTACCGCGAAGAACCTGCAAAACGTTATATCTATCGCAAAATCCATGCTCTACGAATTGCCGAACCTGGCTTGGAATTATCTTACACACTTGCTTACTATATGGAAGTATCACGGCATTCCGTCTGATGTTTTGCTTGTTTTTTACCTTTTTCTACAACCATTTGCTGAATTTTCCGTAAATTTGCCCCGCATCAATGTTATCATAACCGCAACACACATGAGACTATTACGGAAACTTATACTGGCAACCGCCATGATTTTGGTGGTAAACACCGCTGCAAGCGCCGCACGTGTCACTGCCATCGTCAACGCATACACGCTGAAATACCAGAGCGTGGACGCCTTCAACAACCCCATTACCCTGTCGGAGAAGATATATGTGAACCAAGTTTACAGCAACATCAAGTTCATTATGGTCCACAATCATCCGACCACCACGAATGATGCAATCACACCGACGGGGTCAAGTCCACAGGTTGAGGAGGTGAAATATATGTGCGACGGCACGGAACTTGCCATGGTCGTTGCCCCCGATTACTTAGGTTACGGGGAGAGTGTGGGGACAACCCACCCCTACATGTGCGCCACTTTGACCGCACGAAACATCGTTGACGGCATTACGGCTGCCATAGATTACATCACAACTCAAAGCAGTAAAAGAAATGGAAACTACCATTTTGAAGATGATTACTACACCCTGAACGAGGGCTATTCACAGGGTGGTGCGACAGCATTGGCCGTACATAAGTACTTAGAGACCGAAGCCAGCCAGGCCGTAAAGGACAAAGTCAAACTGAAAAGAACCCTCTGCGGAGCAGGACCTCACCAACAATCCGAGATCTTCGACACCATGGAACAGCAGGACGACATGTGCTATTCCTTATACATTCCCTTTGCCATTGATGGTCTGAAGTACACCTTCGGTAACAGCATCATGCGCGCTTTGAGCGAAGAAGAGATATACACCGAGAAGTTTCTCCAGTCAGGTTTGCTGGCAAAGATGCGGGAGAAAAACACCACAGCGGCAGACCTTAACTCGACGATTGCCAACTATTTCGGCGGAAAGGTGGGTTTCTACGACATCATCCGTCCGGAATACAAGGACCGCAGCAGCAAACTCTACCGCACCCTTCAAAAGGCTTTGAAGCAGAGCAACCTGCTGGAAGGCTGGACACCCACCAAGCCCATCGTCTTCTACCATTGGGAAAACGATGAGGTTGTGCCCTACTCCCAGTCCGTAAACGCATACAACCACTTTAAAGCCTTGGGATGTGACGTCGAATTGAAAGAGGCTACCACCCTAAACGTAACAGGAGAATGGAGGTTAAAATCTTATGAAAAGACTCACATGGGCTACGGAACCAAGTTCTATCTTTTACTCTTCTGCGAATCCCTTCGATAAAAAATGTCTGGAAATCCTATGAAACGCCATATTCTCCTCCCGTTTGCCCTGCTGGCGACACTGACCTTGCAGGCGCAATCCTCCGCCTCCGTACTCACCATCCCCACAGGACAACTGCAGACTGGCGCCACTTCCGGCGCAAAATACGACCGTATCGAGACGGTCCGCGCGATTTCCGCCGGCAAACTCTATGTCCTCGCCGTTCCTTCCACCGTCGACGGCTACTATTTCGGCGCTGATGCCGAACGGTATATCGTGAAGGAAGTCCGGGAAAAAGGCGACGAGGGCAAGGAATACGTTGTCGGTCTTATGGACGACACGGCGGATTTTGAATCCGGAAACCTCTACATCGTGCGTCCCGACATGGGAGCCGATGCCCTATACAGTTACACCGCGGGCGTGCAGACTGCGGTGGGCGACACGCAATGCGACCTCGAATGCTACACATTTGCCTTGCAGGATGTGACGAAAAACCGGAAGGTGAACGTCGCCGACGTGAGTGCCATCGCTGAAATCATCCGTGGAAACGACAGCGAAAATCGCTTCGACCACCAGGAGGCCGACGTGAACGACAACGGAAAGATCGAATCTGCTGATGCCGCCGAACTGGCAAACGCCATTCTCACAGGCGCCAACCAGATAACGATTGTGCTGGAAACCAGCGACGGAGAAGCCGACACTACCCTCCCCATCCTCGCCCCCTCGAAAAAGCAATAGCGCCATTTCGGACGCCTGACGGCAAAAACATCACATTGAAAAGCGCCATTTTGGACGCCTGACAACGAAAATCCGAGCGTCTGACAACAAATTTACGAACGTCTGACAACGAAAAATCGGGTGTCGAACCACAAAATTCCAGGCGACAGAAAGTATGTTTTCTGTCATCCGACAGCCATATTTCAGGCATTGAAAAGCCGGACTCCAAATGTAGGGGTCCGGCCTTTTTTGTGACGGAATTCCGAAAGTGGAGGTGACGTTATTGCACACTTTTGCCCGTATTGCGCCATTATTCCCGCCCGATACTTGTCATTTTTGCACAAACTGCGTAATTTTGTGCCAAATTTCATGTATAATTAGACGAAAATTTACAGATGTCCCACAATTTATTGAAAGGTAAGCGCGGTATCATCTTCGGAGCGCTCAATTCAGAATCCATTGCCTGGAAGGTAGCCGAAAAGGCTGTTGAGGAAGGCGCTGTCATCACTCTTAGCAACACTCCTGTGGCACTTCGCATGGGCGAACTCAATGAACTGAGCGAGAAACTCAATGCTCCCGTCATCCCCGCCGACGCTACCAGTGTTGAAGACTTGGAAAACGTGTTCGCGGAATCCGTAAAACTCCTCGGAGGCAAGATAGATTTCGTGCTCCACTCCATTGGTATGAGTCTCAACGTCCGCAAACACCGCACATACGACGACCTTGACTATAACTATTTGCAGAAGACCATCGACATTTCTGCCATCTCTTTCCACAAAATGCTTCAGGTTGCAAAGAAGCAGGACGCGATTGCCGAGTACGGTTCTGTCGTGGCTCTCTCCTACGTTGCCGCACAACGCACCTTCTTCGGCTACAACGATATGGCCGACGCCAAGAGCATGCTCGAGAGCATTGCACGGAGTTTCGGATACATTTATGGCCGTGAAAAGAACGTCAGAATCAACACTATCTCACAGTCTCCCACGCCCACCACGGCAGGAAAAGGCATCAAGGACATGGACAACCTCATGGACTTCGCCAACAAGATGTCGCCACTCGGAAACGCCAGTGCCGAGGAATGCGCCAACTATTGCGTCATGATGTTCTCCGATTTCGCACGCAAGGTGACGATGCAGAACCTCTATCACGACGGTGGGTTCTCATCTATGGGTATGAGTCTGCGCGCCATGAACCAATACGCCAAGGACCTTGCACCCTACGAGGACGAGAACGGCAAGATTATCTACGGATAATCCGCACGGCAGACTCCCGACAAGGGAAACAGACAGTACGCAACATTTCATAAAGGGCAACGCCCCTGAATGAGCACAGGCTCCGATATTCCATCCGCAACGGACAGAATATCGGAGCCTTTTTGGGTGTGTTTCAGACATCGTCCGTCTGCCTGCCGGGGCTTACACTTCCATACCCCGCCAGCGACCACTCCGAAGGTAGAGGGCCGAACAGAGGAACATGACGGCGGCATATACCGCCTCGGCAATCCAGCAAACCGCCACATCGCAACGCAACCATTCGATGACCACGGCGCAATACGCCACATATATCACCAGTGCCAGCATCTCCAAGGCAAAGGCAGACTTGGTGTTGCCCGTTCCACTCACGGCATCAAAGAGGACGAAGGCGGGAATGCTGAGGAGATACGAGGCACAAAGCACCAGCAACGACGGCACGGAGGCACCGATAAGGTCGGGAATGTCGGTATAAATGCGGATAAAGGTCTCCGGAAATACGCTGATGACCAACAGCAAAGGGAGGATGACGAGATAGGAGAAGCGCAAAACGCGTCCTACCAACAGACCTACGAGTTCGGAATGTCCGCTACCGATGGCGTTACTCACCATAGTGCTGCCCGTAGAGGCAAAGGCTACCAGCATCATCCACACCAGTCCCGAAATGTTCCGCACGACATTCGACACCGCCAACGCGCGCTCGCCCGTATGTTCTATAAAGAGAAAGAAGGTGAACCACGTGCCGATGCTGAGGAAACTCTGCACCATCTTCCATGCCGCCACGCCCCATATCGGACGCATCACCCGCCATTGCCACCTCGGCAGACGCTGCAGGCCGTAACGCCTCACGTCGCAACAGCGCCGGGTATAGAGGACAAACGCCACCAATGATATGCCCTCCGCAAGGGCGGAACCTATGGCGGCACCCTCGATGCCCAATGCCGGCAGACCGAAATGTCCGAAAACGAGCATCCAATTCAGAAGGAAATTCGACAGCAACATCACGAGGGAGTTCACCATCAATGCCCGTGTCTGCATGGTGCCGATGAAGAACGCGCGCAACATGGCCGTGGCAAATCCTACGGAAAGTGCGGCAACACGCCACCGGACATAGCCCGAAGCCGCGGCAAGGACATCGGGACTCTGCACCATCGCACGCAGAATATAGGGAGAGAGGATTTCGGACAACAAGGTGACGAAAAGTCCTAAAACGACAAGGAAGTACAAGCCATGCCAGAAGACGTGGCCGGTCTCTTCAAGGCGTCCCTCGCCATTCCTGCGGCCAATCACTATCTGTACACCCATGCTGAAGCCCAGTCCGAGCATGAAAAGCACAAGATAATACACACCCGCCAGCGCCGACGCTCCGAGCGCCACCTCGCTGACACGGCCCAGGAATACCGTGTCCGTCATCCCTATCATTTGCTCGATGAGCGTGCTGATGAGGATGGGGAAGGCGATTTGCCAAATACGGCGGTAGGAGAATGTCGACAGATAGGGACTTTCCATGGCGTTGTTCGTTAAGGCGGGAAGGCTGTGGCTACCCGGATTGTTTGGAGAAATACAGGAGGTTGAATGCAGGCAGGATGCACCCGCTCAAAGGAAATCGGCGACAGCCTCCCGAAAATGGTCTGCAAAGTTAATGCCATCTTCATAAACGGCAAAGGATTTCAAACGGAAAAATGCGGTGAACGAGGTCTCCCCCAGCCACAGCAATGAGGAAGAGGGATGGAATGTTGAATATGAAAGTACCCAACCACAATCTCCGTTTTCAGGAGCATAAGTGCAATAATTGCTAATTTAGAAATGGCAAAACAAGGCATAGAAAAGGGTATTTTGCGGATTATTCCATCTATTTCCTTGACCCGTCCCTAAGGGCAGGGCCTAATTTTGCACCCGGATCCACAAAACAACCACATCGTACGAACAAAAAATCAAGGTGGGTTTTACTGTCCACCACCATAAAAAATCCAAGACAATTTGATTTATGAACCCACCTTATCGAACAAAATTCAAAATCGGAGAGTTCTCGCAGTTCATGCAAGTGACGGTAAAGACCCTACGTCACTATGAGGAAAAAGGGTTGCTCGTGCCCGACGAAACCAATCCCTGGACGGGTTACCGCTATTACAGCCTTGCACAAATGCAGAGACTCAGCCTCATCCGGGACCTGCAACGTCTGGGATTCTCCCTTGATGAAATCAAGGATCTTCTCGATGATTCCGAACATACACCAAGCATCGACCAGATAGACGACAAGATCCGGGACAGCGAAATGCGGATAGCGCAACTCGAAATGCGCCTCCAACGGCTGCGACTCCTGCGGAACTCCCGCCAAGAAATCAAGACAATGGAAAAATTCACCATCCAACCGCTGCCCGAAATCATCGTGGCAAGCCACCGCGAAACCATTCCCGACTATGCCGCACTCGCGCCTCTCTGCTACGAAAAGATTGGTCCGGAGATGCAGCGCCTCGGCTGTAAATGCCCCACACCGGGCTACTGTTTCACCATCGACCACAACAAGGAGTACCGTACCTCCGACATCGACATCGAATACTGCGAACAGGTGGAGGAAATGCTCCGCGATTCCGCCTTCATCCAGTTCAAACGCTTGCCGGAAGTGCCGAAAGCGCTCATCCTGAAGCACGTAGGACCGTACGAAAGGTTCTATGAATCGTTCACAGAGGCCGTACGTTACATGGAAGAACATGGGCTGCGGATAAGCGGACAACCGCGTTTCTCGTACGTCGACGGCATCTGGAATCAGGAAGACCCCGAGAAATGGGTGTCATTCATTCAGATTCCCATCGAATAGTACCAGACGCGAAAGCCCTTCCGTCCCCTGCATTTTCTGCAGGAGAACCGCAAGGCGCATAAGACCGGCACGGCAAACCGTCCGTAGCCTGCACTGAAAAAAGGCCATCTGCACGGCACCCCGACCTATGGGGAAGCGTACAGATGGCCTTCGTTCGTAGCGAATCCTGCAAATGCTTTCCGCTCATCATTACGGGGTCAGGCGGTGCAGGACAACTTCATCGCCGTAGCACTTGGCGGATTCTCTGGCAACAGTTTGCCGTTCTTCGCGAAAATTCCGGTGCGCTTACCGGGCATCATGCCGGCAGAAAAGCGGAGATGTGCAGCAGACGTTGCCTCATTCCGTGGCGACATCTCCCACCGCAACCTGGTAGCGGTGCCAAAGTTCATCGATGTCGTAGCCGGGCCCGAGGGCGAAACGCACGGCACCGTTCCACGACCAGGGCACCACCTCGAGGCACGAACGGTTGAGTTTCCGCAGGAAATGGCGGTCGATGTTTTCCGTCACCCACGCAATGAAGTAGCCGGCATGGCGATATCCCTGGGTGTAACTTCCGCCTTTCGGACGGTCGGCATCGCCGTGGAAACCGCCGTTCATCACGCGGACGGCATCCGCCATTCCCTCAATCAGTTGCCAGAACACCGGACTGTCGCCATAGTTTCCTATGCCCTGAGGTTCAAGTTGGAAGGCATGAGTGAGTTCGTGCAGCAGCACTCCGCGTGTCTCGAAGTCGACGTTTGCCGTATCGTTGCCGGCAAACGCGCGCTCCACATGGTCGCTGCTGTACCAGATACTCACGTGTCCGTCGCCACCATCCTTTGCCGACACCCCATCGTAACTGCGCAGGACGTAGTCCAGCGTATGGAGCATGGGTATGCTGTCATCGGGCGAGAAATAGAGGGTCTGCATCACCTGGTCCGCCACATCGCGGATATATGCCTCCGGATTTTCCACGATGGAATGGTAGATTTCCGAACCTTTCGTGCCGGATGCCTCGTCGGTGAAGCGGAGGACATCGAGATGCGACGCCCACGATGCCGCAGTTTCCGCCGTGCCATCCGTCATCGAGTAGGGTTTCGCCTCCGGTTTCTGTCCACGACGGCGGTTCGGCGTGTCGCTCATCTCGAAGTCGAGGGTGCAACCTTCGGTGAGCATGGCGTGTGAAACGTAAAGTTTGTCATAAGGAACGCCGTTGACGCGCAGACTTTTCACGTATTTCCGGCGGTCACTCACGCCATTCGCGCGGACAACCACGCTGCGACCGTTGGGAAGTGTCAGTTTCATATAGGGAAGATAGGGGGCTCCGAGGACATATTCCCCGCTTCCCGGACATACGGGATAGAAGCCCATGGCGGAGAAGATGTACCATGCCGACATCTGTCCGCAGTCGTCGTTGCCGCCAAGTCCGCGGATGTCGTTGCGGTACATCCGGTTCATGATCTCGCGCACCCAATGCTGCGTCTTCCAGGGCTCGCGGGTCCATGCGTAGAGATAAGGGACATGGTGGCTGGGTTCGTTGCCGTGGACATAGCCTCCCACCAGGCAATCGGCGGTGATGTCCTCATTGTCCTTATAGTATCTTTCGGGAAGGTCCATGCTGAACAGGGTGTCGAGACGGTGGCGGAACGTGGCTTCGCCGCCCATCATCGCCATCATGCCGTAAACATCGTGGGGAACGTGGAAGGAGAAGTTCCACGAATTGCCCTCGATGAAGCCCTCGTTGTAGGTCTGATAGGGGTCCATTCCCTCCTTGAAGCGCCCGTCGCTGTAGCGCGGACAGGCGAATCGGGTCTGCGGATGGTAGACATTGCGGTAGGAAAGCGCCCTTTTCCCGTACGTTTTGGCAATGTCCTCCCTGCCCGCCGCCAAAGCCGTGGCATAGATGGTCCAGTCGTCGTAGGCATATTCCAGCGTGTTCGACGCCGCCGTGGCATCGTGGTCGTAGGGCGCATATCCGAGCATCCGGTAATCGTTCATCCCTGTCATCCGCTCGTTTTCCGCCGTGCTGACCATGGCCTCCAAGGCTTTCCGGACATCGACGTCGGCACCTTTCTCCAAAGCGTCGGCAAGAACGCTCACAGCATGGTAGCCTGTCATGCACCAACCTTCGTTGCCCATGAGGCTCCAGATGGGAAGCATGCGGTGGACACTCTGCTGTTGGTGCGCCAACATGGAGCGTACCATGTGGGTGTTGCGCTGGGGTTTCAGCAGCGAGAGCAGGGGATGGAGGGCGCGATAGGTGTCCCAGAGGGAGAAGATGGTGTAGTTTTCGAAGCCATCGGCACGATGTATGTTGCCGTCAAGTCCGCGATACTGATGGTCGGTGTCCATGTAGACGCTCGGATTTATCATGGTGTGATAGAGCGAAGTGTAGAGCATCGTCTTCTGGTCGGCAGTGCCTTCGCATTCGATGACGGCAAGTTCGCGGTCCCACTGACGGCGGGTCTCCTCGCAGATGGTTGCGAAATCCTTGCCGCCGACCTCGCTCTGGAGGTTGCGGATGGCGCCTTCCGTACTCACTGCCGACAGGGCAACCTTCAGCGTAAGTTCGCGGGAACCGGTGTTATCAAAGTTGAAATAGGAGACGATGTTCCGTCCCGCCATCTCGGGAAAGTTGTGGTTGACATCGAATTTGCGCCAGAATCCCCGGTAATCTGCCGCTTTGCGGTCGGAATATCCGAAACTTTTCAGCGGTTTGCTCAGAACAATGGCGAAATAAGTGTAGTTGCAGCGCGCCCAACCGCTGGTTATGCGGTAGCCGGTGAGGAGAGTGTCGTTCTCCACACGGAGGTTTGCCCACAAAGTCTTGCCGTCGTAGTTGTAGATGCCGTGTCCGAGGTCGAGAATGATGCGCGATTCCTTGCCTTCGGGGAAGGTATAACGGTGGATTCCCACGCGCTGTGTGGCGGTAAGTTGCGCCTTTATGCCCTCATCCTCCAGCACCACCTCGTAATATCCCGGCGATGCCTTTTCCGTATCGTGGGAAAATCGGGAGCGATATCCGCTTTCGGGCTTGTCGGACGTGCCGGGATTGAGGCGGAGCGCGCCCGTTTGCGGCTGAATCAGCAGGTCGCCGAGGTCGGAATGCCCCGTCCCGCTCAGATGGGTATGGCTGAATCCTACGATTGTGGGGTCCTCATAGCGGTATCCGGCACAATATCCGTAGGCATCGGGCTGGTATTTGCCGTTGACATTGTGGGGAATGGTGTCGGTATCGGGGCTCAACTGCACGATGCCGAAGGGAGCGCAGGCACCGGGAAACGTGTGTCCCATACCCGTTGTGCCGATAAGGGGATTCACCCAATCCGACAAACGCTCCGGCTGAGCCTGGGCATGGATGGGGGAGGCGCTGAGAAGGCACGCGGCGAGGGCGAGAAAAGAGTGTAGGATTTTCATGGTTAACAAGGGGGGGAATGTGGGTGATGGAAACTACCGATGCTATTGTTTTAGGTGAGTTCCACAAATTATCACCGCAAATTTTGTTTATGGTAAGTGGGTCGCGTTTTGCCACCTTTACCGTTGTTTTGTGGAGGGCGCTTTGCCGTCTTCCGGTCGCTTTTCGGCAAATCTGTTCTTAAAACCCGAACTGACGCCACATCATTTTACAAGGTTCACTTACTCATGTCGCACAAAAAAACGGAGAAAGGGCAAGGCATGGCGTGACGTTGTCTGTGCAAAATTAGGAATTTCCACGAAAAAACAGGTATTTTCTTGAAGGAAACAGCAGGGCTCGCGAATGCTTTCCCCATGGTTTCGCACCGACGGCTCCCGATTTTTCCATTTTCGATTGCCGCGCGCCTGTCTCCCCACCACCGCCCCCTCCCGCACCAACGGAAAGGCATCCTTTGAGGAAATGCCGTCACCGCGATAAGGGAATGCGGAAAGCGCACACGAAAAGTGCGGCACTTCCGACGAGAAAGTGCGGCACTTTGAAGGGGAAAGTGCGGAACTTCCGATGGCAAAGTGCGGCACTTTTGCCGCCTCTCCGCAACAGGCACGATGATATAGGCGCAAAACGCATAGGGCGGAAACAAAAACCGCCCGACGGAACGTGGGTCCATCGGGCGGTTATCAGTAGAAATGGGTGTCAGGAAGATGCGTCTTCCTGCAAGAGATTATTTGTCTTCCTCAGAGAAATCGGTGGGAAGGATGGTGATGATGGCACGGTTGAACTGCTTGAGAAGCACGTCATTGACGAAGGCTTTCACGTCGTCGGAAGTCAGACTCTTCACGCAATCCTCATAACCGGTCTGGAGGTCCTTACCGAAATTCACCTTGGAAGTGATGAGTTCCTGCCAGTAATTGTTGCTGCGTTGCTGGTCGGCATATTCCTTCAGTTCAAACTCCTTGAACTTCTTGAGTTCCTCTTCGGTGACGCCATCCTTTGCAATTTCCTCGATACCCTTCTGCATAAGGGCAAGGGCTTCGTCCATCATTGCGGGCTTAACAGGGCAGTAAACCTGCATGATGTATTGGTCGTGGAGGCCGAAAGACAGGTCGGCGTATGCACCGACACTGTATGACATACCGCCATCTTCACGGATGGTCTTGAGGTAGCGCTCGGAAAGAACGTTGCCGAGAGCGCTGACAACAAGGCTCTGTTTCATGGTATATTCAGCCTCGCCATTCCAGAAGACGATGATGTTGGCCTGGGGAGTTTCCATCTCGCGGCTGAAGCGATTCTCAACCTTTCCCTTGCACATCAGGTCGCCAAGGTCGGTATATTCCTCACGCTTCTTCAGACCTTTGAGGGGAGCGATGTACTGCTCCGTGAAGATACGGAGGGAGTCCTCGTCGAAAGCACCGGTGAAATAGAAGTCAAAGTCGCCTGCGCTCTGGAAACGCTCGCGGTAAATCTGACGGATACGTTCGTAAGACACCTTGTCGAGCGAGGAAAGTTTGAGTTGCTGATGGCGTGGCGAGTGGCAATATATCGTCTGTTTGACCGAATCAGAGAAGGCAATCATGGGATTTTTCTCGGCATTTTCCAACTGACTGCGGTAGATTCCGATGAGATTGTTGTAGCCATCGACATCGTTTGACGGCTCCTGGAAGCGGAGATACAGGAGTTCGAAGAGCGTGCGCAGGTCTTTGGGCGTGGAATTTCCGGAAATGATGTCGACATTCTCGCCGAGTGCTACCTTGCAGGACACCTGTTTGCCTGCCATTTTCTTGGAAAGTTCAGTGCCGGTGAAGGAACCGATGCCGGTGGATTCCATAACGTTGGCGAAAAGTTCGGCATTGAAGACGTCAGACTCGGGAAGTTTGCTGGTACCACCTTTGGATCGGGCGACGAAAATGACCTGAGAATCGTTGAAATCAGTCTTCTTATAGTAGACATTTGCGCCATTTTTGAGCGTCCACTTTGAATATCCGAAGTCAGACTCCGTGGCTTCGCCAACCTTTACGGGCTTCGGAAGGTCAGAAATCAGAGGATCGTTGTTCACTTCATCGACGTATGCCTCAGTCTGTGCGCGGAATCCCTCCTCAACTGCTGCGCGGAAGGCGGCATCACTGGGAATGACGACATCGTCCTTCTCAGGATAGAAAGCGATAAATACGAAGTTGGTGTCGATATTTGCGGTATATTCGCTGAAAGCAGCGTTATATGCTTCGTCGGGAAGTTGCTGCAGGAGCATCTTTGTGTACTGGAATTCCGTCTCGATGTCGGGAATAGCATTGCCTTCGAGGAAGTGACGTACGTACTGAGGACAATAGAAGGAGTTCTTCTGCTTTGTACGGTTGTCGTAGATCTTCTCCAGATTGGACAGATATTCGTCCTTGGCGCGCTGGATTTCAGTGGCAGTGAAGCCGTGTTGACGGGCACGTGCCACCTCAGTCATCACAGTTTTAACGGCCTCAGTGTCGCGACCGGGCTTGGGAAGCATGTAGATGGTGAAGGCATCACACGTCTTGGAGATGAGGTAATTGTCGTCGCTGGAGCCAGAGGCTACGAAAGGACAGTCGGCAGACTGCGAAAGTTCTTCGAGGCGTTGGTTGAGCACGCTGGTGATAACTGCGTTGAGTCCGTCCTGAATGAGCAACATCGGGGTGCCACGAAGTTCGGCAGGCAGGGGCTCATGCTTGAAGAACATCTCGGTAACTATCTGTGCTTGCTCCTTGTCTTTGTCGATGCAGTAGATGGGTTCTGCGTTGTCGGGCACGGGATAGTACTCATAAGGAGCCTCGGGAACCGGGTTTTTGATGTCAGAGAAGTACTCTTTGATCTTGCTTTCTACGTAGTCTACGTCGACATCTCCCACAACCACGATGCCCTGAAGGCTGGGATGATACCACTTATGGTAGTAGTCGCGGAGGAATTCAGGGGAGAAGTTGTCGATAACACTCATCAAACCGATGGGCATGCGCTCACCATAACGTGAACCGGGATAGAGTTTCGGGAGTTGACGATTGAGGATTCGCATGTTGGCACTTGTACGCATGCGCCATTCCTCGTGGATAACGCCACGCTCTTTGTCGATTTCCTCGCTCTCGAGATTGAGACGTCCGCTCCAATCGCTGAGGATGAGGAGGCAGGAATCGACATTCGTGATGTCGGTGGTGGGAACATCGTCGATGTTATAGACGGTCTCGTCGGTGGAAGTGTAGGCATTAAGGTTCTGTCCGAACTTAACTCCGATGCGCTCACAGTACTTAATGAGGCTGTTTCCTGGGAAGTGTTCGCTGCCATTGAACGCCATGTGCTCGAGGAAGTGCGCAAGTCCGCGCTGGCTTTCTTCCTCCTGTACGGAACCAACCTTCTGTGCGATGTAGAAGTTTGCCTGGTTTTTGGGTTCCTCGTTGTGGCGGATGTAGTAGGTAAGTCCGTTGTCGAGTTTACCGATCTTCACAGCGGGGTCGATGGGAAGTTCGGGCATCTGTGCGGCGGCAGGGGTAATGACAGCCGTAGCAATCAGAAGCAAAAAGAGTTTAATCTTTTTCATTGAATGGTAAAATATGTATTATTGTTTTTTTGTTTGCCGATGTTCGGGAGGGAACGGTGGGGGATTTCACCCTGCCTTAGCGCGGATTCCGATTCCGCTTTGGGGCAGCAAGACTGGCGCTCCGGGGCAACGAGGGTGACATCACGCGGGAAACGTGGCCGGAAACCGCGCAGGAAAAAGGGGAAATCTTCACGATGAAGCGGGCAGAACGTCCGCCCTAAGTTCCGGCGTCACAAGGAGGTGTCGGGGCTTTTTTCTATCTCTTTGACGAATAGTTCCGTGCATTCACTACGGAGAAACGGAAAAATATTTACAAAAAAACGCATTTTTTCGTTTTTCCCATGGGTTTGCGCCTCACGCTCTTCCGCAGAAAAACGCGGCAAAGTTACGGAAGAGGACTGAAATGCGTGGTAAAAAAACAGAAAAAGTACGGCAAAAAAATGGTTTTCTGCCGTACTTTGGATATATATGCTACAGTTTTCGCTGAAAAACACCCGCAAAATTCTACGGAAAGTGCTCCGGCACTCATCTATATAATGGGATATTCACACCATATAGACGGTTTTTTTACGCTTCGGAAGTTGGGAAAATCATCTGGAAAGAGGAAAATGTCATCCTCATTTCACCGGACCTTCAATTCAAGCCCTCGGTTTGGGGAATGACAGACCTCCGATGTTCTCCTCAGAAAGTGCCGATATTTGCAAAAGAAAGTGCCGCACTTTATGGAGAAATGTTCCGATGTTTATGCGGGAAAGTTCCGCACTTTGTAAAGGAAAGTTCCGAGGTCCTTCCGTCACGATGGGGCGAAATCCCGCAATCAGTTCACGGGAGTCAGACGAAGACGATAGTGGTAAGGCTCGTTCTTCACGCGATAAGCCTCGCGGGTCTGCACACCTCCGCAGGAGGCATTGCCGACACCACGGTACTCGGCATCAAGATGCAGCACGGTATAGGGGCGTGGTGTGAGTTCCCAAGTATGGTCGGCGTTCATCAGATCTTCCTCAGTATAGGGCACGGCACTGAAGGAAACGTCGCCCTCAGTCTGGATGCGGAAGCCCTTTCCGTCGAAGTCGGTGAAGGTAACATCGCGAAGTCCCTCGCGGTTGCCCGTACTCTGCGGCTTGATGTAGCGCTCCATCGAGGAAGAAGGTGTGGTGCTGTAACGTCCGAGAAGCACGGCATCGTGGCGGTCGTTGTAGTTCTCGAGGGGACCATAAGCGTAGTAATCCACATGCTGCAACTGACGATTGAGGCCCACTTGTAGACCTGCGCGGCGCAAAGCATCGGTGTGGGGCGTGAAAGTGGCGTCGATGTCGACGGTTCCTCCGGCATGGAGGGTGTAAATAATGCGGGTGTCGCAAAGAGTTCCGCGGCGGTTGGTGGTGATGACCACGGGCTGCGTCTGCGCCTTTCCGCCGTAGGTGAAGCCTTCAACGCTGACCTCTGCCTTCTCTTCCATGCCGTTGGAGGTGTCAGTGAAGCGGTCATTCTCTATCCAACGATGGTTGGTGTATGCCAAAGGCAGGCCACATCCCAGCACTTCAACGCCATTCAACTGAAGACTTATCATCTCTCCGTTGGTGGCATCGATGGTGATTCCCGCCTTTCCGTTGCCATAATGGAGGGCATTGAGGGATGTTCCGGTGGCGAACTGCGCCTTTCCCTTCTTCACTTCGGGGAGATTTCCCCGTTCGCAGAGGGTGAATTGTGCGCAAGCCTGCTCATGTCCGGCCTCACACCACGGAGTGGCTACCTTGTGTACGGCGCGGAGATTGAGGAGAACCTCGGTACCTTTCTTGCGGGCCTTGGCAATGCCATCGCGCTTGAGGCGCAGTTCGAAGGTGGTTTCAGCGCCGGGAGCGACGGAAGGCATTGCCATTCTGCCGGCTTCCACCACGCGGCCGTCGTGAAGTACCTCATAAAGGAGGTCGTAGTCCGTAAGGTCGCTGAAGACATAGCCGTTCTTCACTTTAATATTATAGGTGTGCTTGGCGGCATCGGCGGATTCGAGAGCAAACTTCATCCACTGATGGGCACCCTTGACCTCGCGGAGTTTGGCGCTCTCCTCGCGTGTGGCGGGGATGACACCATTGGAACAGAAGTTGCCTTGATGGGGACCCGGATAGTCGTAGCCCGTATGGAGGCGGTAGACATTCTGCTTCATTTCGGCAGGATCAAAGATGGCCTGGTCCACCCAGTCCCATATACAGCCACCGATACAACTGTTCGATTGCTCGATGACATCCCAATATTCGTCGAGATTTCCAATGGCGTTACCCATGGCATGGGCATATTCGCAGACGAACATCGGCTTGTCGAGGTCGGAAGTGTTCTTGTACATCCATTCCATATCGGGATACATCTTGGAATAGAAGTCGGAATACGCCTCGCCACCATAGGAACGGCTGATGCGTGTTCCCTCATAATGCACGGGACGGGTCGGGTCGAGTCGACGCGCCTCATCGTAACATGCCTTGAAATTCGCGCCGGCTCCCGCCTCGTTGCCCAAACTCCACATGACAACACAGGCGTGGTTCCGGTCACGGGTGACAAGACGGTTGATGCGGTCCACAAAGGAAGGAATCCACGATTCCATCTCTGAGATGCTCTGATTGGCGTGGTCTTCGAGGTCGGCCTCGTCACATGCCCACAGTCCGAAGTGGTCCATCATGGCATAGAAGTTCGCATGATTGGGGTAATGCGACGTACGAACCATATTGATATTGTTCTGCTTCATCAGCGTAAGGTCGCGGAGCATCGTCTGATTCTCCACGGCTCGTCCGCGCAAAGGATCGGTGTCGTGACGGTTGACTCCCTTGAAAAGCATCCGCTTTCCGTTGATATAGACGAGGCTGTTGCGGACTTCGATGTGGCGGAAGCCGTACTTTGTGGAGAAAGCCATCTCATCCTTGCCGTCAGCATCCTGCATGACGACGTGGACAGTGTAGAGGTTGGGGTGCTCATCGCTCCAAAGTTGCACGTTGGGAACGTCAAGGGCGATGTTGAAATGCCGCCCTTCCACCGGGCTGAAAGCGTTCTCGCCCTCCTTGACAAGGGAGCCTTCGGGGTCATAAAGGCGCACAGCGATGGTTTTCTTCTGCTTCAGGGCATCGCGGTCGTCGATTTCCAGTTGGACATTGAGGCGGGCTTCGGTGAAATCCTCGTTGAAATCCGCCGTCAACACGTGGTCGCGCACCGATTCAAGCGGCACACTGTAAAGGCAAACGTCGCGATAGATGCCGCTCATGCGGAACATATCCTGGCATTCAAGGTAGGAACCGTCGCTCCAACGCAACACTTGGACCGCCAGACGGTTGTCGCCGCTGCGGAGATATGGGGTAAGATCGAACTCATGCAGGTTGTTCGCACCCTGGGTATAGCCCACATACTCGCCGTTCAACCAAATGAATGCGGCGGAATATATGCCGTTGAAGCGGAGGAATGTGCGGCGTCCCTGCCACGATTCCGGAAGTGTGAAGTGACGGACATAGGAACCGACGGGATTGATGCCGTAGTTCTCGCCGCCATCATTGAATCCCGGACGGGCATTGATAAAGGGTGGCGTATTGCCATGGGGGTATTCCACGTTGCAATAGATGGGCTTATCGTATCCCTGCATCTCCCAATTCGAGGGCACAGGTATGTCGTCCCAGGCGGAATCGTCAAAACCTTGCTGGAAGAAGTCTGTAGGACGCTTGGAGGGCTCATCGACGAAATTGAACTTCCACGTGCCGTTGAGGCTCATGACGGCCGAACTTTTCGGCTCGGTCCACGGCGTGGCGTAGTATTCGGTGTCGGCCACCATCTCCTTTTCATTGGCATAAGGCATGTAATAGGCAATGCCCGGCTCCTTGTTGACGGCAAAAACGGTCTCGTCCTCCCACGGATTCTGGGCGAACTTCGGCTTTTCCACAGCCTTGAAGGTGAACCATGCCTCGGGATTTGCGGTATCGAGGGGGCGCACCTTCATCTCTCCACCTTCGGGCACCCACATCTTGTCGGGCTTTCCTACGGAGGAGAAGACATAGACACCCGTCTTTCCTTCCACAGGCACCAGTCTCATGCGGGCATTTCCCGGATTTGAAAGGCTGGCGGCCCATTGAAGCAGGTAGTCAATGGCGCCGTTCTGCCCGCCGTCATCGATGTACTGGCGGTAAAATGCGCCACCGATGATGCGGGTTTCAAGACCTTGCATCTTAACGTTCCAATATTGTCCCCGATTCTGCGGGTCTATGGACTCCAAACGCAGGCGTGCGCCGTTGTCGGCATTGTCATTGTTGCCGAGAACACAGTCGGGATGCTGCACACTGCTGATGTGATAGGTCAAGGCATCGTCAAAACCTGACACGGCAGCGCGCTCAATGGTGAAGAGGGCACGGCGTTCTCCGTTGGCGTCCTTGCGGCTGATGAGCGTAAGTCCGCCATCCTTGGTGGCACATGCGGCAACCTCGGGGCGATTGGTGGGCGAAAGGATGACGCCGCCCCGCACTTTCTCGATTTTCCATATCTGCATTTCGTCGGAACCGTTGACCTCTCCGGCCTCAACATCGGCATCGGCGGCGCGAAGTGCCACACTCCGGAAGGGATTGATCAGTCGCCAGGAGCCCGAAAGTTCGCTGACGTTCCAATATTGTCCTTCATTCTTAGCGTCAGCCTCGGCAAGTTTTCCCTCAGTGTCGGCAAGGGTGCCGTAGACAACGCTACGCAAATGGTAAAGCGCTCCGCGTTCGTAGGCCGTCTGGGCGGTGGCGGACAGCGCAACTATTGCCATAAACAGTAAGCAAATGGCTGATTTCATCGTCCTCATGGTAAGAAATATGATGTGTTTTATGGTTAAACTTAAGGATTTTTCGGAGCAAATATAGTCAAAAAAACGTTACTTTCACTTAATTTTGCAGCGAAAAAGGCGGGTTTCTCCCTTTTCCCCGTCTGAATACGTTGTAAAGACGTCTGAAATGACCCGCATTTCCTGATAAACAGGACGTATTTGCCTGTTGGAAGAAAGCGAGGATTCCAACGAATAACCCCAAAATACTGTTTTACCATGTTGTACATTTTGCAACAGATGCTGCTGCTTTTCGGCATCGTCATGGTGGGATTTTTCAGCACGAAACTTGGTTTCTGGAAGCCCGACCTCAACAAAAAGATGTCGCACTTCGTGCTCAACGTCTCATGTCCCATGCTCATCATATCGAGTGTCATGGGCGATGGCCTTGTTTTTAGCCGCGAAGAGATTGTCCGTCTGATGTGGGTTGCGGTGGTGAACTACGCCATCATCTTCCCACTTTCCTATCTTGTCTCCGCCATTTGGCGGCAATCTTCCGACGACCGTAGCGGACAACTGCGTTTTATGACGGCATTCGGCAACGTCACCTTCGTAGGTTTTCCCGCCACAGCCGCGATTTTCGGCGACAGAGCACTGTTCTATGCCGCCGTTCTTACCATTCCTTTCAACCTTTTGATGTACACTATCGGCGAAGTGTTCATAGCCGGCGGCAAGGCACGCAACGCTATCCAGCCCAAACGTGTGCTGAGTCCGTGCGTTATTGCCGCACTTATCACCATTGTCCTTGCACTTGCCAAGATTCAGACGCCTCCCCTCGTGGCAAAGTTCTTCCATTTGGGTGGCGATATGACGATTCCTGTGGCGCTAATCATTGTAGGAAGCACCCTGGCCTCCATGCCTAAGCGTGCAATGCTCGGCAGCAGGTTTGCCTACACCGTGAGCATTGTCCGCCTGATACTGGTCCCTGCGGTGGTATATGCCGTATTCCGCCTGATTCCCTCCATAGATTCCTTCACACTTCAGGTGGCTGTCGTGCTCAGTGGTATGCCCATTGGAGTCAATGGTGTGATGTTTTGCCTGAAGTTCAACAAGGATGAGCGGCTGATGGCACAAAGCATCTTCCTCAGCACTGCCCTTTCCATGCTCTCCATCCCCGTACTTGCCATGCTCGTCCGTTCGCTGTAAGGCCCGGATGCAGCGCAGAATTGCCGCACGGAGAGCAGCACACCGAGGCAAAATGATTGGGGAAACGTGCATGAAATGCCCGTCGTTCTGCCGCATATTTCCTCAGGAAACACTCCTCTTTTCCCCTATCCTCCATGGTTTTCATGGGGGATTTTTTTGTCTTTCGCCTCGAGTGTCTGCGCGGTTTCCCGTCATGCCACAGAGGCACGATGGAGAAACGCGCACGGGGTCTCCGCGACATTTCACGCGGAATACAGGAATTTCCGTGAAAAAAATCGGCAAAATTCTTGCATAGTCGTCAGTTTTTTTTAGTTTTGCCCCATCCTTTTCCCGTCCTTCTCCGGGTTTGGCCTCTAAAGGACCCACAAAAGCGGGAAGAGACACGCCTACCGGCCGGCACGGTTCTCAAAGGTCCCGGCATCATTCATCTCAGTTTTTGTCTCGCCATTCCAAAACATTACTCACCGAAATCCAGCAAGACGCAGGGAAGAAAATCGGCAAAAATCTTTGGGAGAGTGGAGGATGTTGTTTCATTTCACAGCCTTGCCTTTCCCCAAATCCAGACGCACGGAAGGGGGGGCCTCTGAAGTTCCGGAAAGAAAGTTCCGATGATTGCGCCACAAAGTGCCGCATTTTGTCAAACAAACATCCGCACTTTTGTCGACAAAGTGCCGCACTTTATGAAGGAAAGTTCCGATGTTTCTGTCAGGCAATGCCGAGGGCTGCAAATCAAGGTGGCGGCATACCGCTCGGCATCACCTGTACATCGTAGACCGCAAGAAGACACTCGTCCGCTGAAACGACGGAATGAATACGCCCCCTTGCCCTGGTTTTCTGCCAAGGCAAGGGGGCGTTGTGTGCCCTGAACCTCCGGATTCCTGCCATGCGGATTCCGGACTTTCAGACGACGGAAGAGGCTGAAAACGTATCAGCGAACCATCACCTTATGGCTCTTTCCCGCCGTGCGCACCATATAGATGCCGGCCGGAAGGGCATCGAAATGGACACTTCCCGAGGTCATTGCCGTAGAGGTGGCTACCAGACGTCCGGCCGTGTTGTAGAGCATGGCAACGGTTCCGGATTCGAGTCCCGAAACATGCAGGCTGCCTTCGCCGGCCTCCACCGTCGTCGGCATGGTGGTGGGGGCGGAGATGCCCGTAGCATCGCCCACGATATTGCTGAATGCGCTCCACAGACTGGCGGTGCGGTAGGCGTCAACTGCGGTGTCGGGGACATGGAGTGTCACGGTCGCATAGAACTGTGTCTTCTCTTCCTCGGTGAATTCCTCGAGACTGAAGAAGTCGGGTTCAGGACGTGCGAAGCCATCGTACTCAAAATGTGGGGGCACAGGATTGAGGCTGTAGATGTCGGTCAGCGCCCATCGGTGGCTGTTGTCCGCCAAAACCTCCCAGGCTCCCAGCGTTCCGTAGCCCAAAACCTCGACGTTCTCGCCCAAAGTGATGGTCTTCATGCTGGAATTCTGGTAGAAAACGTCGCTTCCCATGGTACGTACGGAGGAAGGCACCACCACTTCCTGCAGGTTATAGCAGTTGGCGAAGGCTCCATTGCGCATGGTTGTCAGGGAGTTGGGCAGGGAAATATGCTCCAAACCATAGCAAAGGGCGAAGGCACCATTGCGGATTTCCTCGAGCGTCGAGGGGAACTGGATGTCGGTAAGTTGCGTACACTGGTAGCAGAAACTCTCGGGAAGGAAGGTCGTTCCTTCGGGAATGGCGATGGATTCGAGGGAATAACAGGTGGAGAACACCTGCTCCTCGAAGTTGGTAAGTGTGGAAGGGAGGTCGACGGTTTCCAGGCGTACGCACTCCTTGAAGGTGGCCATTCCCAACGATGTCACGCCTTCGGGGATGGCAATCTTCATGAGCGACTCGCAATAAATGAACGCCATTTCGCCCAATTCCTTCAATGTGCTCGGCAGCACAACGTTGTCAAGACTCTTGCAATCGTAGAAGGCGTTGCGGTCGATGCTCTCCAGTCCTTCGTTGAACTTGATGTACTTCACGGTGCTGTGTGCAAATGCCGAACTGCCGATGCTCCGCAAGGTTTCGGGAAACGTCACGGTGCTCACCTGTGCGTCGCGGAAACTGCTCTTGCGGAGTGCCACGACGGTATAGGCGTTTCCTTCGGCATCGTAGACCGTGGCGGGGATTTCCACGTCGCCCGTTGCCGAGGCTGCGGAATACAACTGCGCGGTGCCATCACCGAGGTCCTCGTATTCCAGACCCTCATACTCGAAGGCGGAGGCCGGAATGGCGCACGTCAGCGCGCAGGAAAGGAGGAAAGTAGAAATTTTCATAGGGCAATATAGTTTAGTTTATATGGGTTTTCAGCATGACCGTCGCAAAGCATTCTTGCCATATCTGCCTGTGCGCGGGTCTGATGCGGCAATGCCTTCCCCATGATTTCTGCGGAAAGCATTGCCCGAAAGACAGGGAACCGTGGCATCAGCGGCGGAACACTTTTTCCGTGTGGACGCTGCCATCGGGGAGAACCGTACGGCGGATGAGGAGTCCGGAGGCGGCGGAACCGGCGGGACGGCCCTGAAGGTCGTAGCAGGAAATGCGGGAAGCGTCCGCCCCGACAGCGGTGATGCCCTCAGGAATCTTGGTGGGATTGACGAGGGAATAGCGCTCCGAGGTGAGGACCTTGCCGTCCAGACGGTAGACCATCTCCACTTCCATGACGTCGTAATCGAGTTCATCGAACGAGAAGATGCGGCTATAATTGCCGTCGTAGTCGAAGAAATTCCAGGAATCGTTGTACGTTACGGCTATTTCCGTGGTGTTTTCGGGGAGAAGAGGGTAGACCGAGGTGGTGAACCTGTAAAGTTTGCCGTCGAGATAGACGCGATAATAGAGATAATCCATGTCCATCAGGTAGCCGTCCACGTTGAGCGGACTGAAATAGAGCACCACATAGGGGGTGCCGGTGCGGACTTCGTGAATCACCTCAAGGGGCTTTTCGGGGCAGACAGCGGCAAGGACGTAGGGACGCAGCGTCGTATTGGAATAGATGTACGTACTTCCGTAGTTGTCATAGATGCGTGTGGCATAGGGTTCTTCGGAATAGAAGCCTCCGTCGGCGGAACATTCCATCACGAACTCCGGCGTTTCCACAAGACCGTCCACGTCGGAAAGGGTGATACCTGTGAAGTTGATGGGGAAATCGCCAATCATTCCCATATATTGTCCTGAGGGGATGACCACATCATTGCCGTCACGGCGACCCTTGACCCACGTCATTTTGGTGTCCTCGCACAGTCCGCAGAGGTAGACATCGTCGCCGTCTTCAGCCACTTCCACGACACGATACGTGGGATAGACGCCGTTAATGACCGACTGATATTGCAGTTCGCGGCGCTTCGCCTTGTCGGGGGGATAGCAATAGGTGCGGTCGAAGGGCACAATGCCCTGCTCTTCCGCCAGGTCGAGGTTGCCCGCGGCGTTGGCGCTCTCCACGGTCAGCATGCCGGCATCCACCTGTATGGTACCGTCATCGCCGATGGTGCCCGTCAGACTGTCGGCAGGAGTGAAGACGAGGACGCCGGACTCGTTGAAATAATAGTCGGTGGCAGGCTGGAAAAAGAGGTCGAACTGGCGGGAATTTCCCTGATAAATGCCGATGTATTGTCCCTTGGGGAAGGCCACACGATTGCCGGTACGCTTGCCCCAGACCCATGCCCGCGACATGGAAGGACAAAGGCCCTTGACGAAAATGCTGTCGTTGTCGCCATAAACGACGTTCGTACGCACCTCGTAGCGGTAGACAAACTTCGTGCCGCAGCGGTAAAGGACATCGCACCACCGGCCATCGGCAGGCGGAACCACCAACTCCGGCTTCTCGGGAACGAAGTCATCGGGGGTGCGACCTACGTAAAACCGGTCGAAAGCCACAAGGTTGACGCTGCTTTCCTGCGTGCAATGCTCGATCTCGAACTGGTAGGGGCCGCCCAACTCGGGGGTGAAGGTGGCCTCGAAACGCGTCCAATCGCTGATCTTCTGCGCCGCAGCACCACTGCAATCCACGAGGAGCGTGCGGCTGTCGGTGGAAGGGTCGACCGCCCACACGCGGAATTCCTCCTTGAGCATGCCGTAGCCCGGGGCGAAGACCCAAAGGCTGACATAGTGCTCCACCCCACCTTCAAGGGCGATGTAGGGCGAAAGGGCACGGGCATCGCGGGGGGCATCGTCGTAACCCGACGTCATATAGCGCTCACCGTCGAGGGCACGGACATTGAGGATTTGGGCACCCGTGCGCATTAGTCCGGCGGCATCGGTGATGGTCCACGAACCGCTCTCCTCGAAAGAATCGAAGAAGACGGCACCGGAAGCCGCGGTCCGCAAGGGGGACGACGGCGAATGCGACATCGAAACCATGGGGACGGCGACAAAACGCGCCGTCACAGGGTCGCAGGGCGACGGGAGGGAGGAGGACTGACGCTGGGGAAGGTCTATCGCCTGTGCCATGACGGACGCGGCGGAAGACAAAAGGACCAAAAGGAGGGTGAGGAACTTACGCATAATCTAATCTGGATAAAGGTACCGGCAATGGCGGTACGGGGTGCCGGCGATGCCGAAGAAAGGGCAAGGCACGACATGGTTAATCTGGCTTTTCTACTGCAAAAATAAAACAATTTGCCGAAAAAGCCGCAAGACATCACCCGTTTTCTTTATATTTCCTCCGTCAAAAAACTGTTTTTTATGAGCGGGTACCGTAAAAAAACGCGGAACATCGGACAAGAAAGTGCGGAACTTTAAGAGGAAAACATCGGAACTTTGGACAAGAAAGTGCGGAACTTTGGACGCGAAACATCGGAACTTTGAATGCCGGAATATGGGAAGACAAGGGGGAGGATATGGCGGAAACCGCCAAGAAGCGAGGAAAAGGTGGGAGGGGAATGGCAGGATCGGAACCTATTGGTGCGGATATCGCTTAAACTTATCCCCTCGCCTTTATCTTAAAAGAGGAGGGGAGGCCGGCGACATGAACGGTGGTGGAACGGGGAAAGCGCGCCGGAAAGATGGGACGTTTTGGGAAGACGGCAGGCATCTCCCGCAGAATTTCCCCTGTATGTATGCGAAAATGCCGGACTTTTCTTCGCTGTTTCCACGTTTCACCATAACTTTGCAACGCATAAAGAACGTATCCCGATGTCACGATTCTCCGCCATTCCCCCCGCAAAGCGCCTGTTTCCCGCCCTGTTGCTGATGGTGTTGCTGACGCTCATCACCGCCTTTTCCGCCCAGCATCCGCCGCGTCACCTGCAAGAACTGCGGCAATGGAAGGCGGGCAGCGTGGTGGACGAGGCGAGCGTAAGGGCGTACGGCATGGAGCATTGCTTTGCAGTCACCACCATTCCCGACAGCATTTTCCGCGCGATGGCGGGGAAGACGTACCGCAAGGACTGCAACGTTCCGCGCTCCGACCTCCGCTATCTCCGACTGCTTCACCGCGATGCGAAGGGCAGGATTATCCTGGGGGAGATGGTGTGTCACAGACTTGTGGCAAAGGAACTGACGGAGATTTTCCGGCAACTCTACGAGAATCGTTACCCCATTGAGCGCATGCGGCTGGCAGATGTCTACGGTGGCGACGACAACCGTTCAATGGTTGCCAACAACACATCGTGCTTCAACTTCCGGAAAGTGGCGGGAACCTCGCGGCTTTCGGCGCACAGCCGGGGAATGGCGGTCGACATCAATCCGCTCTACAATCCGTACGTGCGGACACGAAACGGGAAACTTCATGTGCAACCGGACGAAGGAAAGCGCTATGCCGACCGGAACGTGAAGAGCGATTACAGGCTGGTGCGCGGCGACTTGTGCCACAGATTGTTCACCGCACACGGATATACCTGGGGAGGAGCATGGCGGACAGCGAAGGATTACCAGCACTTTGAAAAGTGATCCGGCGGACAGCACGGACCACTCCTCGCCGTTTCGGCAAAGGTATCACGCGGAAAACGGCATCAACCTGCAGCACACCCGCTAAAACATTGGCAGAAAGGAACCGCGAAACGACAAAACACAACACATAGAACAACCATAGAAATTGCTGCGGTGACGGGTAAAAGCCACCTCAAACAACAATGAAGATTTGCTGTGGCGACGGGTACCCCCCAACCAAAATTCTCACAGGGAAAAAAGAAAAGACAATGAAAACCAAGACGATTTGCAAAATGCTGCTGATGACAGCAATGGCATGCACCACCACAAACGCTGCGGCGCAGGGCGTGAAGTTCGGCGTCGTTGGCGGTATGAACCTGACGAAACTCCGCATTTCCTCCAACGCTCCGGGCGCAGGAATCTTTGATTCGGCAAACCAGACCGGATGGTATGTGGGAGGAAAGATGGTACTCTCCAGCCGAATTGGGCTGGGTGCCGACGTGGCTTTGGAATATTCCAAGCGGATGCTCGACATCAACGATGACAACACGGCGTCACACTCGCTGGAAATTCCCATCAATGTCCGCTACAACATCGGACTGGGCAGTTCGTTAGGACTGTACATCGCCACCGGACCACAGTTAGGTTTTGCCCTGAAAAACATGCGTTGGAACCAGGCAATATCCGAAGGTGTGTTCGAAAAGGAGAACCTTACCACCACCTGGAATGTGGGAGGTGGCGTACGATTGTTCAAAGTTCTGGAAGTGGGCATCGGCTATAATTTCGCCTTGAAGAACGCAGGAAACATATTCGTTCCCCAAAACAACGGTAATGCAGGCTACGACATTGAATACAAGCCCAACACGTTCCAACTGCAAGCGGCATTGCTCTTCTGACCGCCAACGGCGCACACGCCATCCCCGGACATCGGAGGAAGGCGAAGGGAACCGCCACCGTGCGGAACTTGCCTGACGCCGTTTCCGCAACCATTCTCCCGCATGATGGAGGCGGAAAACCTGCCGGCACATGTACGGACATACGGGCATCCACCACCCTTTCTCCGGAAAACCCGGTGTTTACAACTTACAAAATCCACCTAAACCATTTATAAATCTTTCAAAATATGCTTAGACTGAACTGCTTTTTCCAAGCCAACGAGGGACGCTATACCGAGGCTCTTGAGGCTGCCATTGCGCTGACTGCCGCCTCGCGCAACGATGTCGGATGCGTAGCGTACGACACTTTCGAGAGCGCAACACGGCCAGACGTCTTCATGATTTGCGAAACATGGAGCGACGAAGCCTCGCTTCAACAGCACATGCAAGCACCACATTTCCTGCAATATGTTCCGATGATTGAGGCGTGTGGTACGCTGAAACTCGAGAAATTCGAGTTCTGATTTCCACCACAACCTCGGAAGACGCAAAGCCGCGCCGTACCCTTTCAACGGGTGCGGCGCGGCATCTTTTATGGCGTTTTACGGATGACGGGAGGAGAAAGTTCCACCCGAAGAGCCTTCCAGGACTGGTTAAAGGTGGATGAACCTAACCACTAACGGGACAGGCATGACCACGAAACGGAGCAGGCATGACCACGAAACGGGACAGGCATGACCACAGAACCTTGATGATTATGCGGCAATGACTGACAGCATCCACCCCAAAGCCGGTGCGGAAGACGGCATCACTTGCGGTATTCTTCAAGACCTGCCTTGAGGAAGTCCACGTAAGCGTCGATATCCTCGTTGTAACTGCGCGAAGGACCGATGGGCATACCATCGTTGTCGAGCAGAACATAGAAGGGCTGGGCATTGGCTCCGAACTTGGAACGTTGCAGATAACTCCAGCGGTCGCCCACGGTACGGAGTTTCACTTGTTGGCCGTTTTCCTCCACAACGATGGGAGTGGGGAGCGGAGTCTTGTCGTCAACGTAGAGGGAAATGAGGACATAATCCTTGGTAAGATAGTCACGGACCTTGACGTCGTGCCATACCGCGAGTTCCATCTTACGGCAGTTTACACATCCGAATCCGGTGAAATCGACCATCACGGGCTTATGATTGGCACGGGCATACGCCATTCCCTGCTCGTAATCAAGGAACATGGGCTCCACTTTCACGTGGTCGAGGTCGAAATCCTGCGTGGTTTTGGGCGGAGCGAAGGCGCTGACAGCCTTGCAAGGTGCGCCCCAGAGACCGGGAATCATGTAGATGGCGAAGGCGAAGGACGCGAGACCGAGGAAGTAAGCGGGGACACTGGTCTTGGTGCCTTCCTCAGGATCGTACTCGTCGTGCGGGAAACGGAGCCAGCCGAAGAGGTAGAATGCCATCGTGGCAAAGATACCTATCCAGATGCAGAGGAAGGGTTCGCGGTCAAGAATGCGCCATCCGTAGGCCAAATCTGCCACAGAAAGGAACTTGAAGGCGAAGGCCAGTTCGAGGAGACCAAGGCAAACCTTCACCTGATTCATCCAGTTTCCACCACGACTGGTCTTCTTCAACATGCTGGGGAAGAGGGCGAAAAGGGTGAAAGGTATGGCAAGGGCGATGGCAAAGCCCAACATTCCGATGGTGGGAGCGAGGCTTGTGCCGCCGCTGGTGCTGACCTCTACAAGGAGGAAGCCGATGATGGGACCGGTGCAACTGAAACTTACGAGGCAAAGCGTGAAGGCCATGAGGAAGATGCTCAGCAGTCCGGTGGTGGATTCCGCCTTGCTGTCGACGCTCGATGTCCAACTGCTGGGCAGCGTTATCTCGAATCCTCCGAGGAAACTGGCGGCAAATACCACGAGCATCAGGAAGAAGAGGATGTTGAAGACGGCATTCGTAGACAGGTCGTTGAGGGCAGAGGCACCGAAAATGGTGGTGATGACAAGGCCGAGCGTCACATAAATGACCACAATGCTGATACCATAGGTCACGGCATCGCGGATACCTTTGGCACGATCTCCCTTGGCACGCTTCAGGAAGAAACTTACTGTCATGGGGATAATGGGCCAAACGCAGGGGGTGAGCAGGGCAATAAGACCACCCAAGAAGCCAAGTCCGAAGATGACCCAGAGGCTCTTTCCGGTCGTATCGTTCTCATTTCCGAAGGCGTTCAACTGGTCGATGACGGGCGTCCAGAGGGCATTGGCGGCGACACTGTCCGTAACTTCGGGGGCGACAGGCACGTCCACCGTATCGACAACTGCAGTCTCCGCCTCGGGAGTTTCGGGCACAACCTTCTCAGGAACGGCGGCTGCGGCGGCAGCAACTGCGGCAGGACCATCGCTACCATTCACACGACAATCGATGCTGGTTGGGGGAAGACAGTTCTCATCATTGCAGGCTCCGAACTTCAAATACCCCTGAAGGTCATACTCTTTTTCGGTGATTTCCACACGTTGTGTGAAGGTTGCCGTGCCTTCATAGAAACTTACTTCCATCTCGAATATAGGATCGTTGGAAGTTTTTAGGCCAGGTCCGCCTTTAAGTGCGCCTTTCAGACGCGCGCCCTTGGCAGAATCGATATTAAACGTCGCTGGAGTGGGACCGCCATCAGGGATGTTTGTACCATAAATGTGCCATCCGGGAGCGGCCTTTCCGGTAAAGATGACGTCAACCTCCGTAGGACTGACGCGTTTGTAACTCACCTGGAAGTCGACTTGCGCAAAGGCAAAGAGCGCAAACACTGCGAACAGGAGAAGGGATAGGGAACGTTTGAACATTGGTTGTAAGATGATTGTATGTAAATAGTGAGGCTTATCGAGAAGATTCCTTTACTTTTCGGGAGGGATTACTCCGCCTCTTTCAAAAGAGATTCCAACTTTGGAATGGGGGAAACCCGCGCTCAAAGTGGGGCTTCGCCGTGTAGATGACAGGTTCCGCGTTTTCAGGGGAGAGAAAGTGCCGTGGTTTTGAAGGAAAAGTTCCGTACTTTCAAGGGAAAAGTTCCGTACTTTTGAAGGAGAAGTTCCGCATTTTTGAGGGGGAAATACCATACTTTTCATAAGGCGGTTCCGAATCCTCAATCAGGAGGTAGCATCTCCTCGGCAAAAAGGTGGCGGACACCCGACGAAGAAGCATCGGACACTCGATGGAGATGTGTCAAACCTTCGTTGAAAAGGTGGCGGACAGCCGTTGGAAAGGTAGCACGCCGTCGACAGGAAGGCTCCGCACCTACGGATTTTTCTCCCCCGGAAAAGCGTCATCATATTCCTCTTTCCGCGTCAGGATTTCCAGAAAGCGGTCAGGGAATTTCGGGTGGTGGCGGCAAAGCGCACCATCCTTTTTCATTTAGCCACTTTGAGGTATCCGTTGTAAAGTCCGGCACGGTAGGTGCTTCCTACCTTAGTGGCGAACTCCACTTCCTCGTTGCCATAACGGAGTGTGCAGGGTTCTCCGGAAAGGGATGTGACGGTAACCTCGGTGAGGCATCCTGCCTTCCAGGCGATATCCACGATGAATCCGCCGCGGGCACGGAGTCCCTTCACGCTGCCTTCCGCCCAAGCGTCGGGAAGTGCGGGAAGGAGATGGAGGCATCCGGCGTGACTTTGGAGAAGCATCTCGACGATGCCGGCCGTACCTCCGAAGTTTCCGTCAATCTGGAATGGGGGATGGGTGTCCCAAAGGTTGTCGTTCGTGCCGTTGCTGAGGAGGTTTCGGAACAAAAGGTAGGAATGGTTGCCGTCGTGGAGGCGTGCCCATTGGTTGAGTTTCCATCCCATTGACCATCCGGTGGCGCCATCTCCGCGGTGTTCAAGGACAACCCGCGAGGCTTGTGCCAACTCCGGCGTGGTGACAGGCGATATTGTGCTACCGGGATGCAGACCAAAGAGGTGGTTTACATGGCGGTGATGGTCGTTAGGGTCGTCAATGTCGCGGCTCCATTCCTTAAGTTGGCCGTAACGACCAATCTCATAAGGTGCAAGAGCCAAAAGATTGCTGTGCCAAGTGGTGATGTCGGCGGCGTCGATGCCGAGCGTGTCGGCGGCAAGACAGGCTTCGTGGAGGACTTCACGGATAACGGCATGGGTAAAGGTCGTACCTTCGTCAACGGGACCGTGCTCGGGCGAGGTGCTGGGAGCGGCGGTCAGGGTGCCGTCGGCCTTCTGCCAGAGGTAGTCGCAGCAGAAGTTCGCACAATCTTTAAGGACGGGATAGGCCACCTCGCGCAGGAATTTGAGGTCGCGGGTAAAGGCATAATACTCCCACATGTGGGTAGCCAGCCACGACGCTGCCACGGGATTGAAGTTCCATGACATGTCCTTGTCAATCAGCGGTGCGGTGAATCCGAAGGGATTGCTGGAGATGTTCGTCGCCCAACCGCGGGCATTGAAGTATTTTTTTGCGGTTTCAACACCGTGCTTGCGCTGCGAAAGGATGAACTCGTGGAGCGGTTCCTGGCACTCCTGCAAGCCACAGGTGAGCGCAGGCCAGTAGTTCATCTGCAAATTGATGTTGTTATGGTAGTCGACATGCCAAGGTCCGTCGAGACCGTTGGCCCAGATGCCCTGAAGGTTGGCGGGAAGATTGCCGGGACGCGACGAGGCAATGAGCAGGTAACGTCCGTACTGGAAGTAGGTTTCCTCGAGTTGGGGGTCGGTGGCTCCCTTGCGATACGCCTCCAGACGTGCGTCGGTGGGCAGTCCGCAATCGGCGGTCGTAGAGGAGATGTCCAGTCCCACGCGGTCATACAGGGCGAGGTAATCCTTGAGATGTTTGGCAAAAAGTTGCCCGTAACTCTTCTTCGCCACACGTTTCATCCACTGTGCGGTGGTCTTTTCCGGCTCTACTCCGACGTAAGTCTTGGGATCGTTGAAGTCGGGGTCGAGGTTCATCTTATAATCAGTGTCGGCCGTCAGGAGGAACATCACCTCGTCAGCCCCCTTCACGGTCAGCACTCCACCCTCGTTGCTCACGCTTCCGCCTTTGGCAACGGCGCGGATGCGCACGCAATATGCCATATCGTTGTTGTAAAGATGGCCCAGGAAGACGATACCATCCTTACCATCGGGGGCGAAAGTGCCGTGAGACGCGCTGTTGGGATTGTATTTCAGACGAAGATGTTGGCATCCGGGAGCGGAAGCACTGTAGCGGAGCACCATCATGTTGTCAGGATAGGAGACAAACGCGCGACGTTCGTAGCGGACACCATCGGAAGTGCGGAAATTCACCGTAGTAAAGGCACTGTCAACACTGAGGGCGCGGACGTAATCGCTGTAGTTCTCGGGCGAAAGTCCCGTTTCAATGCGGAGGTCGCCCAAAGTTGTATAGCCGCCAAAGGTGACCGTGTCGTAAGGAACCGTGCCGTTGAAGTTGTCCTGCGTCAGCCTTTCCGCCGTCTCAAGGTCGTTCTGCTGGAAGGCTCGGCGGATGTCTTTGAGGACAGCAGCGCCGTTCTTGTTGGAATTCCAATAGAATTCGGCACCACGAGTGGCATTCGGACCACCCAACCACAACGATTTCTCGTTGAGGGTGATGCACTCGGTGTCGATGTTGCCGAAGATATTGGCACCTATATTGCCGTTTCCGATGGGAAGCGAGCGCGTTTCCCATTCGTTGTCGTTGGTACAGGGACGGTCGAGCCAGATACTATGGCCGGCAGGTACCTGAGCCACCGCTCCAAGGGCAAAGGTAAAGAGGGAAAGAAGGAGGGTTCGTTTCATGGAAAAGTCGTGAGAAAGGCATGTTGATAGTTTGTGTCTGAAAAGGGCACCGTTTGCGTTTGGGAGAGCGTTCCACCATTCTTGCTGCCGGCTTTCAGGGGTCTCCACCCGAAAACACAGAGGGCTGGCGGGGAGGAACACCGGCAAAGGGGAACGGACCTACGGGTCAGAGGGTCTTGAAAGCGGCGTAGACCTTGTCGGCAAGTGCCTGCATCTCTTCGGGCGAGAACTGCTTTTTTGCCTTGCGGAAGTCCATATCGCCTTCCGTCTGCATGGGCACAAGATGGATGTGGGCATGGGGGACTTCCAGTCCAAGAACGGCAACGCCCACCTTGACGCAGGGCACTACCTGCTTGAGGGCGATGGCAACCTTCTTGGCAAACACGTGCAAGTCGGCCAGGGTTTGGTCGTCAAGGTCGAAAATATAGTCGGTCTCCTCGCGGGGAATGACGAGGGTATGTCCGTAAGCGAGGGGGTTGATGTCGAGGAAAGCATAGAATCTTTCATCCTCAGCACACTTGAAGGAAGGGATTTCGCCGGCGGCGATCTTGCTGAAAATACTCATATCTTTGATGGATTTTAGGGTACATCCCGGCGGGTTGCCAAGAGTTTTCTGTTCGCGATGATGCGTCGTTCCTATCCGCCGAACCGCTGTTCGGGCAGGACATAACGCACCACATTCGCTGCAAAATTACACATAAAATCAGCGAATGCAAAAAAAACGCCGCTATTTTGCAACATATTGGAGGGAAACTTCAGCAAAGAGGGGCGCATTTGGCCGCATAAAACAACAAAAGCGCCCGTCGCTAATGGACAGACGCTTTGTCATGCGTGATGGTTTCACGGGAGTCAACGGGAGGATTCCGCATGGTTTCCGCCCCCTTCGTGCCGTGTTCCGTTGGATTTCATCCATTGTTCTCTTGCCGTGGCATGACGGAACCAAGTTTCACTTGTTGCCGTTCCGCTCATCCGGCTTGCGAAAACGTTCCCCGGAGGACAGGAAGTCCGCCACAGAATGCCCGGAATACGCCACAGTAAGCGGGAAACTGCCGGAAAGGAACGTACGGAGAACACATCAGAAAGTCCGGCGGTCTCCATCGCTCTTCCCCGACGATTGCTCAAAAATCTCAGCCGACGCTGATGGAAAGCACCTCCAACTGGATGATGCCACGGGGAGTTTTGGCATCGACGATGTCGCCCACCTTGTGGCCAAGCAGGGCTTGTGCGATGGGAGTCTCGCTCGAAATCTTTCCGCTACGAAGGTCTGCCTCGCTCTCGGAAACAATGGTATACTTCATTTTCACGCCAGCCTTCACATTGCGCATCTCGACGGTTGAGAGGATTTGCACGACATCCGTACGGATACGGGTGGTGTCAATGATTTTGGCAGCGCGGATTTGCGCCTTGAGTTCTGCAATCTTTGTCTCGAGTTTGCTCTGTGCTTCCTTAGCGGCATCGTACTCGGCATTCTCGGAAAGGTCGCCCTTATCGCGTGCTTCGGCAATGGCTTCCGAGGCTGCGGGGCGTTCAATCTGCTCCATGTGCTGGAGTTGGGCTACCATTTTGTCGTAGCCCTCCTGGGTCATGTAGGCCATGTTGAAAAGTAGATCAGTGTTTTTTGGGGGAAATCCCGTCAAATCGAATGAGCGGAACAGAAACAATCGAAACGTGTTTTCGCCACGCTCTGGCCGGACCTCCAACAAACCAGGCACCATCAGCCACTCTCTGGCAGAAACGCAAAGAGGACAGATGGGGGAAATGACGAAGGGTTCATTCCGGAACATCCCCATCCCGGACAGTTTTCACCGTCCGGGTGACAGTATTGTTAAGTGGTTAATAATGACTTTCGGTGGATTCCATAAATCACAAACGCATTTTTGTGTCGGTAAAGGACTCAAAAAACGGCGATGAACAATTTATAGAACGCATCAGTTATCTTGATGATTCCGCACGGATATCGGGAATTTTCCATCCCTGACATCCGTCGGACATTTATTCAGTTGTGGCAGGATTGCTGTTGTTTGCCTGTCCTCCACCCTCGGAACCACGCTTCTTTGCTGTCCGCTGGCGCGGCTTTCTGGTGGTTTTCCGTGCAGGCTTGTCGGTTTCCACCGTGCTTTCAGCGCCGGATTCCGCAGCATTCTCATCAAAAATGTGGCGGGTGGCCTCTTTAAGGTCCTTATGTGCCATCCTGCGTGCCTTTAATTTGCGGGCTTCCTCCACCTTTTTCTTCGCCTTTTCAGCGCGGTGCGAGGTCTCGGCAAGGATAATTTCGGTGTTGGTGAACGCGGTGGCATTCTGACGACGGCCACGCGGACGATGGGGTTTGCCGCCATCGGCAGCAGGAACCTCGGCAGTCTGCGCCACCTCCACGCCCTCCGCAGGAGCGGCAACGGCGAGCATTTCAGGCGTTTCTGCCTCGTCCAACAGCGTAACGTCCAAAGCGGCGGCCATTTCCTCCGTAATCTCTGCCGGAATGTCGGCGGCATTTGCCGCATCAGCAGGGATAAAATCGGTGAGCGGTGCGGAGAAATCGTCGAAAATCACCTCCGTCGGCATTACATCCACGCGCGGTTCCTCAACTCTGGGGGCGGACTTTTGAGCGTGTTTCTTGGCAGGACGAACGGGTGTTTCGACACTTTCCATGGAAATGGGCAGCACATCGTCCTCCACAAATCCGCTGTTGCCCTTCGTAACCCCGCTCTTCACATTCGCGGGATGGGCAGACGCGGCATTTTCCGCCGACGTTTGTTGTGCGGTGGTGCCGTAGGCCGTTGCCATCATGGCGGCAGCACGGGCAAAGACGTCCGCCTCGGTCCGTACGGAAGCCTTCTGTTTGGCGGAATCCTCAGGGCGAACGTCAGCAGTGGGCACCGGTGTTTCCACCTTCTTTTCCATACGGGCAGACGCCTTTTCGGGCACACTTTCCATGGAAATTTCGATGATTTCATCGGAAATCGCAGCAGGTGCCGAAGGTTGTTCCGCAGTTTCGGGAAGAACCTTGGCATTTTCCTTCACCGGTTCCACGATTTCATCAAGAGAAATCTCGATGACATCGGAAGAAAACGCGGTTGCGGGAGCGGAATTTTCCACGGTTTCATCGGAAGATTTGGCAGATTCTGACGGATTCACCGTAGATTCTGATGAGAGGTCCGCAGGTTCTGACAAAGACTCAACGGCTTCCGAAGGGGATTCAACGGTTTCCGAAGGAGATTCAACGGACTCCGAAGACGTTTCAACCGCAACTTTCAATGGATTTTCTGCGACATTTTCCGGTACAACGTCGGCCTCAGCATCCGAGACCTCAGCGATGTTTTCGGATACTCCTCCGTCTGCTTCGGGAAGGACCTCAGCAGATGCCGGGGAAATCTCGGCAGGTTCGGGAAGGGCTTCTTCGGAAACCACTGCAGCAGATGCTTCAAAATTCTTCGCATTCACCGCAGTTTCGGGATGCACGTCGGAAACTTCCGCCACGTTTTCGCCTGCCTCGGCAGGAACTTCTGCGGACTCCGGAAGGGTTTCTACAGCATCCGCCGAGGATTCTGCAATCCTGGCAGGGGATTCCTTCGGCTCGACGGGGGTAGACTTCGGTGTTTCTACCGACGATTCCTCCACCTTCGTGTCTGCGACAACCGAAGTAGCCTGGGGAACACCGCCTTCCGCAGCAGCCTCAACGGCAGCGCCAGCGGCGGCAACCTCTGCAGTTGCGGCGGCAGGAGCGGACTTCTGCTTGCCTTTCTTCTGCGGTTTCTCCTGTTTTTCAGCCTTTTCAACCTTCACAGGTTTGTCGGCCTTAGGTGTTTTTGCCGCCTTCTGCGGCTTTTCCTGCTTCTCCTTGCCGATGTTATCCTCGGCTTTCGCAGTCCTTTCAGCCTTGGCGGCCTTTTCCGTTTTCGATGCTTTCTGTACCGGTTTTTCGTCAGCAGGCGCGTTTTCAGCGGCTTTCTCTACTGCTTTGTTCTCCGTAGCGGCAGTCTTTTTCTCGGCACGCTTCCGCTCTGCCTTGCGCGAAGCCTGGGCATCATCGGACTTTTTGTTGCCGGCATTGCGCTGTTCGCGTGCCGCCGACTCGCGTTCCTCCTTCTCGCGTGCGAGGTCCGCCTCGATTTCATCGATGACAGGGAGGACAAAACAGGGGTCGGCCTCCATGGCGGTGCGGCCTTCTTTGGCGCGATAGATGCTGTCTTCGAACATCGGTTCGCGACGCATACGGAGCAAAGCCTCGCGGGCGGCATTCTGATGTGCCTCCTTTTTGGAGTAGCCTTTGCCGTCGGCGGTGAAGAGACCTTCGATGACGATGGAGGTAATGAAGGAAGGATTGTTGCCTTTTTCGCCCTCCGACTTGTCGTTAAAGTCGATCATCAAACGGTTTTTCTGGCAATATTCCAGAAGTTTGCTCTTGAAATTCACCTCTTTTTGGGCAACACTTTCCAGATTAAGTTGCTTGCCGAAGATGCGTTTTTCAATGAAACGGAAGGCGAACTCAAAGCCTCGGTCGAGATAAATGGCGCCCATCAGGGCCTCAAAAGCGTTGCCGGCGATGAAGGAATTGTGGGAACGGCTGTACGTATGGCTTTGGATGAGCCGTTCAAGACCGATTTCCTTGGCGATGCGTCCCAACGATTCGCGGCTGACAATCTTGGAACGAGTGTTGGTAAGGAAGCCCTCGCGCTTGTTTTGAAAGCGGTGATATACAATATCACTGACAACAGTTTCGAGTACGGCATCGCCGAGAAACTCGAGGCGTTCGTTGTTCAACGGACGGTCGCCAGAGCGTTTTGACTTGTATTCCTGCGACTTATGGGCAAAGGCTATGCGGTATAATTCGACGTCATGGGGGTAGAATCCCATGATATCATAGAGCGCTGTGCGAAACTCCTTGTCAGTTTGGACAATAAGTTTCAGCCTATCAATGAAATTACTCATAAGGTTGAGATACGTATATACGCTTAGCAGCATTTCCACCCCCGAAAAGGGGGGAGAAGTACCGCTAAGCGTATTACAGGGATTCTCTGCATTACGACGTGAACACTCGCTGTGCAACAGACGCCGTATGCAGCCTGTGGATATATAAATAATGGATTCCGGCTATGATGAGACTGCCTTCAAGGTGCCGGGAGGACAAACCTTTCGAAAACTTCCGGCAAAGCATCGGATTCCGACGTCAGGAAACCGTTCCGGAAAAGTTCCGCATTTCGTCTGAAAAACTATGGTAAAACGAGAGGGAAAGTCCCGTCATTTCCAACGCTTTTCACGGCACTTTGAGTGCTCGACATCAAGCCTCGTACTTCTTAAGGATGCAACATGCGTTGTGACCACCGAAGCCGAAAGTGTTGGAAAGTGCGGCACGTACGGTACGCTGCTGGGCCTTGTTGAAGGTGAAGTTCATATTGTAGTCGATGCGCTCGTCGCAATCGTCGTCATCATGGTTGATGGTGGGAGGAACAATGTCGTTCTTCACGCTCAAACAACATGCGATGGCTTCCACAGCACCTGCGGCACCGAGGAGGTGACCCGTCATAGACTTGGTGGAGGAAATGTTGAGTTCATAGGCATGTTGTCCGAAGACGGCGGCGATGGCCTTCGCCTCAGAGATGTCACCGACGGGGGTGGAGGTACCGTGAACATTGATGTAATCGATGTCCTCGGGCTGCATTCCGGCATCCTCAAGTGCGTTCTGCATAACGAGTGTTGCACCAAGTCCCTCGGGGTGAGATGCGGTGATGTGGTGTGCATCCGCGCTCATTCCGACACCGGCGAGTTCGCAATAGATTTTCGCACCACGGGCCTTTGCATGCTCAAGTTCCTCAAGGATGAGCACACCTGCACCTTCTCCCATGATGAAACCGTCGCGGCTGGCGCTGAAAGGACGGCTTGCGCGGGTAGGATCATCGTTGCGGGTAGAGAGGGCGTGCATGGCATTGAAACCTCCTACTCCGCCAGGAGTGATGGCAGCTTCGGCACCTCCGGTCACCATCACGTTGGCCTTGCCGAGACGGATGAGGTCAAAAGCGGCGGCAATGGCGTTGGTGCTGGAAGCACATGCCGAGGTTGTCGTGTAATTCGGGCCGTGGAAGCCGTATTGGATGGATATTTGACCGGCAGCGATGTCGGCAATCATCTTAGGAATGAAGAAAGGATTGAAGCGGGGACCGCGTTCTGCGCCGTTAATAGCGTAGTCTCCAATCTGTTCTTCAAAGGTATGAATACCACCGATGCCGACACCGAGGACAACACCGATGCGGTTCTTGTCGACAGTTTCAAGGTCCATGGCGCTATCAGCGACGGCTTCCATGGCAGCGACCAGAGCAAGTTGCTCATAACGGTCCATTTTGCGAACCTCCTTCTTGTCGATGAAGTCAGTAGCATTGAAGTTTTTCACCTCGCAGGCGAACTGTGTCTTGAACTGTGATGCGTCAAAGCCCTGGATGGGGGCTGCACCACTGACACCGGCCACGAGATTTTTCCAAGTTTCTTCGAGGGTGTTGCCGACGGGGGTTATTGCTCCGAGGCCAGTAACTACTACTCTTTTCAATTCCATATTGGGAAAGATATTGGGGGAAATGTGATGATTTGTAGGGAAACCTTCCGGTTTTTCCTAAACATCCTGCATGTCTTTTCCCATCGTTTCTCCCGATTTTCCGTAAAAACGTTGCGTAGCGGACTACGCGGTAGCGGAAAAACGGAAGACAATCACGGGCTGACTGACACAAGGATGATGCGGGAACCGCGGAGGATATTCCTCAAAAAATTTTTATTTATTTGAGCCCCCTTGTTTGTTTTCAAGGGGTGTGAGATGTGATGTGGCGGCAAAATGCCGGACTTTTGGCAAAGCCTTGCCACTAATGATGCCGGACTTTTTAGCATAATCCCGCAGCGTTTGGCGGAAATTCTTCTGATGTTCCAGTGAAAAACCTGCGTCGCTTGGCGGAGGTTCTGTGGAAGTTTTCGAGAAAAACCTGCAACGTATAGTAGAGGTTCTGAAGATGTTCCAAAGAAAACCGCACAGCGTTTGGCGGAGATTCTATGGAAGTTTCCAAGAAAAACCTGCGCCGCTTGGCGGAGATTTGGCGGCAATTTCCGAGGGGTTTCCCCATTCCTAAAGAATGGTTCTCCAGACCCTTTTGCCTTTACCGGCCCTGAATAGGGAGGACGAGTACTTACCCCGCGGCGGGGCATTTCCCTGCAAAGGCAAAAGGACATAAACGTTTCGGAGGATGCCATGCCGATGTCTCCTCAGCATGTTAGCATTCATCCCAGGTGCGATACCGCCGATTTCTCAGCATATCACCATTTTTTCAAGGAAGAATGCCGTAGATTTCCAGGACGAACAACAAAAGTTGCTGGCACGAAGGCTGTATTTTACTACCCGTAACGCCGCATTTCATCCTTCGTCTTCTCGCCATGGCATAACACAAAAGTTTCAAACCGCTCGTGTCCTGCCCATCTGGCTTAACGAAAACGCCGTTATAATATTAATATTGAGTCGTGCATTTCTCCACATTGGAGCGTACCCAACATCAATATCAAGCGTTTACAATATTAATATTATAAGATGAGTGGTGAACGTTTTGGGGCAGTTTGGAGCCTTCCTCGTGCGAAGATTGGGGGAAGATTCGGCGTTCAGCCTGCTCCTTTCTCTACAAAACATGCTAATATGCTACCCTCCGCCATACGGGGAGATGCGGCATATTAGCACATTCACCTATGGAAAGCCATGACGGTCACCGAGGTTGAACCATGAAGTTCCCGCCAGTCCTTTCCAAATTGTCAAGGTGAGAATTATTCAGCGTGAGCCTCGATGTAGGCAATAGCGTCACCTACGGTAGCAATCTTCTCAGACTCCTCTTCGGGAATGGTGATACCAAACTCTTTCTCGAGGTCCATCATGAGTTCTACAGTTTCGAGAGAATCAGCACCGAGGTCGT
>CAMAFY010000025.1 GCA_945833885.1 uncultured Bacteroidales bacterium | reverse complement strand
AATCTGCATCCAAATAGAGCATTCAAACATAAAACTAATTTTGAACACCTACTTATCGTTTATTTTTGTTCATTTACGTTATTTATAACGTCGGGATTCTCCCTTCGTTTTCTCGCCATGGCATAACGGAAACGCGCAATATTTTCATTGGTTTATGAGCAGGAAAAGATATTTGTTTTTCGATATCGACGGCACACTTGCCGCCGGTGGATACGGCAACACCTACATTCCGGAATCAACGGAATTGGCGTTGAAGAAACTGCGTGAGGCCGGACACTTCCTCTGCATCGCCACAGGACGTTCCCAGGCAATGGCTGTTGACTACATGCACCAACTTGGTTTTGTGAACATGGTGAGCGATGGAGGCTATGGAGTTACCATCAACGACAACCTGATCGGCATCACTCCCATCGACAGGGATAAGGTGATCCGCCTGATCCGCGAATGCCAGTCGAAGGACATTCCATGGGGATTGCAGGTGAACAATTCCGACACACGCTTTGTCCCGGACGGAAGATTTGAGGAGTTTACTCACGACATCTATATGAAATCCCAAATCGTCGAGGGGCTCGATCTTGAGTGGTGGCAACCGGTTCCTGCCGTTTCCCGCCGCTCAAGGACCGGTCATTACGCTCTCTGTCTTGGCGGAAAGCGCCGAAGGCCTTGTTGCGCCACCACGGGAATGCGACAAACCTATTTAATTGGAAAACATTAACAATCAAAACGTTATCATCAAATATGAGTTGTAATTTTATCCAGAACAACAGAACCATTATTAATTTTATGTTGTTCATCGTGAATTTTATCTCGATTGCTTTGTGTATAGTAGTGCTGTCACAAATGTTTTGTGTTAAAGACGCAGAATGTGATGTGGATTTTAGTGGCGTGTTGGGTGCGTTCATTGGCGTCTGTACCACCTTTGTGGTAGGTTTCCAAATCTGGAATCACATCTACTTTACGAACAAGTTGGACCGCTTGGATGTCGAGAAGCAGGAAATGAGCAAGAAAATCGATGAACTTGATAAGGCGCGGATAGAGTGTAAGTACTACAACGCCTACACCATCGGCCGCATGCGTTACCAGATGGCTGAAGGTTACGTGAAAAAGGAGGATGACCAGAAGTATTATTGGAACGCTTTAAGAGCCCTTACCAACGCCTTGTGGTATGCGGCAGAGGGAGGACACGATTTTGATGACACCTATAATTCGTTACACGAAAAGATTGAGTCTGCCATCAACTATATTATCAAAGATAAAAACCATCTTGAGTCCAGCACCAATAAGTCTTCCCTTTATGAAATGGTGTCGCAAATCAACGATAACATTGATAAGTTAAAACCGTACATCAAGGAACATCCCAAATCTTACAAATACAATAAATTCGGTATGGTTTTAGACAAATGGAAAGAGTTTACTAAGCGTGAATATAGTGTTGCTTCATAAGCAAGAGTTATTTTGAGTTGATAGTGCTGTTGCTTTTCCTAAAAAAAATAAGTGTGGCTTCTATAAATTGCGATGGTGATTTATAGAAGCCACATTTCGTAAGACGTGTGTGCGTATCGGTTGTCCGTCACGCGGTTAGGAGTTGTTCCTGAGGGTGGTGTGGAGGTGTTTTGTGATGGGGGGATTTTCTGAGGGGGGAGGATAATCTAGGGTGGGATAGGAGAAACTAGGAAGACCGAGGAGAAACTAGGATAATATAGGAAGACCGAGGGGAAACTAGGATAATCTAAGAGAAACTATGATGGCCAAGGGGAAAATAGGCTTGACTATGATAGGAGGCTCTATGATAAGGTGATCTTAGACTCAGCAATCGATTATCAGTAGCCTTTCTTTAGCAATCGAATTTCAGCAATCGAATTTCAGCAATCGATTTTCAGTAGCCCTTCTTTCTGTATTGTATGAGGTCTTTGCCCAGCATGAAGATGGGCTCGCCCTTTTTATGGTCCTTGTGGGCGGTCTTATAGTCCCTGAGCAATGAGACGATGTCTATTTCGCCAAATGTGATGGGGTCTTGCTCCAGGATGTAACTGACATAGTTCATGCCCTCCCTGAGACCCGGATATTGGGTCCTATCTTAATCACACCATCTTCGGACAGGCAACCTGTCGCTAAATCATATTTTTCTTCCATTTTATTATCTTTGTCCATAGGTTTCTTGTAAATCTTTCAAACACAGAGAATTAACTGTAATCCTGCGTTTTGTTGAAGTGTGTTTTTCTGTATTGCAATGGCGTCCGTTTGCTTATAGCCTTTGTTTGCAGTCCATAATTGCTACAAAGTTAAGGTTTCTGGGGGAGAAAAGGGGAATGAAACAATAAAAAAATGTGAAATTGTGGGGCGGGGGAGGCGTTAATGATGCGAATGTGGGGTGAAAAACGTATGTTTCGGGGGACGAAAGGGAGCGAACGCGGATGCTATGACGTGTGGCGGAGCGAGGAGAATTTATAACGAACGCGGACAGAATTTATGACGAACGCGAATCGAACGAATTTAACGAATGTGGATGGGGTGAACTCGGATGGATTTTATGACGAACACGAATTAAACGAATCTTTCAACGCCTGCGATTTGATTTTATAGCGAACGCGTATTTAACGAATAGGCGTTTTTTTCGTGCGGATGAATTCGTATGATTCGTAAAATTCGTGTTCGTAAATCATTGTCCGCGTTCGTTCATCCGTGTTCGTAGATAAATCGTTTGGGTGTTATTTGAGGTTCTGGCGGTGGGAGTCGCGGATGATGTCGCGGTAGGAGTCGACGCCGAGGAGGGTGGCGGTGAGGACGAACAGTTGGGCGACGAGCATCAGCACCGATGAATGGATGACGCCCGTGGGAGGTATGCACACCCCGGCGACGGCAAAGGCTATGGCACAGATGAATGAGGAGATGGCAAGTCGCTGCTTCATATTGGGAAAGGGGGAAATGATTAAGGGGTGAATGGTAAATGAAAGAGTGTAAAATGTTGTCGACGTTGTCGTGTTAAAAGAGGATAAGAGGTGGATTAAGGTTATTGTCGTGTTAAGAGGGAGGAGATAAATGTTGTCGACGTTGTCGACGTTGTCGTGTTAAAAAAGGTAAAGGGGAATGAATGTTATTGTCGTGTTAAGAGGAGGGAGGGCGGAGGGAAAAGAATCACCGCCCCTGGCGACATCCAAGAGCGGTGAGGAAAAACAAAGATAGGCCGAAGGTGGTGGATCACTGTCGCCACCTTCCAGTTGTACGGTTATAAAAGGATTGTTCTACTTATAAATTAAAATGCAAATTAACAATAAAAAGATGTTGAAAATATTACAGAAGATGATCCGTGTCTTTCTGGTTCGCCGTAGACCGGCGGAGGGTGTTAGTAGACGGGCTTGTTGGTGGTCTGGACGATGGTGGTGTTCTGGTCGGTGATGGTTATCTGAGTGATTCGTATGACGCTCTTGCGCTTGTGTGACATAGGGTCGTTGAAAATCAGTCGTATCATGGTGAAAATTAGGGTTTTGAGGGTTGATGATGGCGGTGGATTCTGTGAATTGCCACCGCAGGAACGGTTGTTGTGTGCGTGGAAGTTTTCGGCGGCCTCCGGGCTGTAGGTAGGTTTCGGAAATGGGTTAATACAGTAATTGTTGTTATGGTTCTTCATAGGCGGTAACACGGTTCCCGCGCGCTTTGGAAGCGGAACTTATGTTAAACCGCTTGTTGAAACCTACATGGCAGGTGACGGATCAGAAAAGATGATGTTCAGGTTGACAAGAAAGGATAGGATAAACAGTCTGGAAAAACTGCGTTTAGGAATGGAGGGCGGTTTAGAAAAATATCAGAAGAAAAGATTTGCGGAAACGTCTTTTGTCCGCCCCTGCCAAACCTCGGAGGCGGTCGCCGGAAAACTGTGGTTTTGGAGGGGCAGGTCCCGACATCCGGGTGTCGGGATCTGCCGTCATTAAGGATTAGGAATTAGCCTCACCTTAACTCAGGGCACGCTTGACGCCGTTGAACTCGAAGGAGAGCCGTTCGCGGGCGATGGCGTTGCGGATGGCCTTGCTGGGGTAGAAGCCCACGGTGATGGCCTTGATGTCCTGGGCGGTGACGCCAAGTTGCTTGACGGTCTTGCCGTCGGTCTCGTAGGTGGTGTCGGCCACCTCACGACCTCCGCCGGTGTAGATGCCGAGCGACTTGCTGTAGAAGTGCGAGGAGAGGCGCGGACGGAAGCGTCCGAGGTCGCCGAACTCCACGGCGTTGCCCAGTTGGAGTTGCTCGATGATGACCTCCTGCAGGGCGTTGAGGCAAGCCTTGATGTCGGGGGAGGTGAGGGTGCAGCGTGCTACGATGCCCTCGATGACGTCGTCGATGCGGATGGTGGATACGGGTGCAAGGGCGGGATACCACTTCTTGACTTCGGTGTTGCCAGGCATATAGCGCTGGACTTTCATACATTTGAAACTCATGTTCTAAACAATCTTTTAAGGTTAATAAAGGTGAATGTTGATGTCGCCACAGTTCGGGCTGGATGCCGGAAGGCTCCACGAAGGGTCGTCGGTGGGGACGACGGGGGGCGGTGGCGGCACCGTGAAAGAGTAAGGTGGACGCTGCTCCGAAAGGATGTCCTGTGAGGAGGGGTGTTTTCCGTGGTAGAGGCTGTCGAGGCGCGGGGCTGCCGTGAGGGGGAAGTGCTGTGATGCAGCGGTCGGGCGTAGCGTGGGTCGGTGATGCCGTCTGCCGTCGCTTGGGTCCTTCGCGGCGGAGGTGCGTGAGGTTTTGTCCCAGTCTTGCCGGAGCGTCGGCTGCCGAGGTTCCCGAGGCGTGCAAGCCGTGCGGTCGTCGGCCGGTTCTCGATAAAAACGTTTCCTAAACAATCTTTCGGCCTTACAGTCGCTGGAGGCGTTGGGGAGGGCGATGTGCCGTCGTCGTCTACCGGTCTGACGTTGACGGTCGCGGTCCGGATCCTCCTCCGCGACGTAGCGTTGAGCGTTTATCGTTGGAACTATTATTGTTCCGTTTGATGGTGCAAAGGTACGGCTTTATGTTTTATCCTCCAAATTTTTCGGAAGAAATTTTCAAAATATTTTCATCAATGTTTCAAAATGTGGACGTTTGCGCGATGTTTGTTGGTGGAGAGATGAAGAACTGCGGGAGTTTCGGATGGGCCAAGTGAGGAGAGGAAACGGATATGATGGAGGGGCGAAGGCGGATGGAACGGATATAACGGATGGGGATGGGGAGGATCACGGATGGGAATTTTATGGTGAACGCGGATTAGGCGACAATGATTGTAGGGGTGTTCTATAAATTAGTTTAAGTACTATTTTCAGGGGTGTCATCATTTGCTTGGACGCTTATGGTCTCTTACTTGCATCTATCTCATTTTCATGCAGTCACGATGCCCGCATCGCTTCTTTATGAAAAATGAGATACCTGCTGCGTAATAGCCTCATAATCGTCTCAATCTAATTTATAGAACACCCCTATATTTTTTTTCGAACGCGAATTATACGGATTTAACGAATAAGCGATGCCGCAGGCCACGCCTTGAACCGAAGGTCGCCGGCGGAAGGGAAAGGCAAGGAGCAGAAGAATACCCGTAGGGCAACGCCCTGGGTGCGTCCATGACGCAAAAACGTCACGCCTTAAACTGACGGTCAACAACTATATGTGATACGTTGCGTCGATGGCGCATTGTGCCGTGCGCGTTCGCTCATCCGCACGGCGTTCGCACATTCACAAATCCGTGCTGGCCCAAATTGTGGCGGTGTGGCGCGGGGACGCGGAGACGTGGGGTGTGACGGTTCCACATCGCCGTCTTTCTTTTTTTTCTTTTTCTTTTTTTCACTTAGATAATTATCGCCAGATAATTCAAGTTAAGATAAAAATTTTAAGTTAATTAAAAAGTTAAATTTAACTCTCTTATTATCTCTCCCTCTATATTCTCCCTCTCTTCTTCTCACGGAACGGGAGGGTCCGGGGCGTGCGGAATGGGGCAAAAACGGCGTTTTGGGCAGTCGTGGAGAAAAACGCGGTGTGCAATGCCGTGTGCAATGTTGTGTGCAATTTCGCGAGTTTCCTAATTATAGTTGAAAATCCTTCTGTTGGCGCTCTCGTCAAGTTTCCTGTTGTGTGCAATGCTGTGTGCAACGCTGTGTGCAATATTTCCCCGAGGGCGTTCCGGGGCAGCGGAAAACGCGGGATTCCGCATCGGAAACAGCGGAAAATCGAGGGGCGAAATGCCGGGGATTTCGGGCGGAAATGCCGATGGGGTGAACACGGATATGGATGGGGCGCGGATGAGATTTTGTGGCGAACGCGGATGGATTTTATTTCGAACACGAATTGAACGAATTATACGAATGCGGATGGAGATTATGACGAACACGAATGAATTATATTTCGAACACGAATTGAACGAATTATACGAATGTGGATGGGGATTATGACGAACACGAATGAATTATATTTTGAACACGAATTTAACGAATTATACGAATGCGGATGAGGATTTATAACGAGCACGGATAGGACGAATAAGCGATGCCCTATGGGCGTTCCTCTGCCCTTGCCTTTCCCTTCCGCCGGCGACTGGCGGTTTTATGCCGTCCCGACGGGTGCCGGAAAGGGGCATTCTGTGGTGAAAATCGCTTGTAAAGAAAGGGGAAAGGAGGGTAGGGAGATGGAAAATAACACGGGAAACCGTATTTTCTGGCATTGGAAATTGTCCCCCGCCATCGTTGTAATTGCTGTTTTTTCAACAAAAAGCGGAGAAAATGTTAAAAAAATATCAGAAAAATTTGTCGCGTGCGTGAAAAAACAATAAATTTGCGGTGTCTTACGGCCTGTCGTACCTATAGGGGAAGCGGCGACCTTGAAGGTCCGCCACCCCCACTCCCGATGGCAGGATGTCCGGACACTTTCCGGAGCCTTTCCCCCTTCCCCCACGTTCCCGGGGCGCGGAAAGGCGCGAGGAGGACGGACAACGTATATGAAAAACAAAACAATTCAAAATAATTAACCATCAAGTATGAAAAACCGCTTTTCAACCATGAGCCAGACCGCACTCGGTCTTTGCCTGTTGTTTTCAGCCGGAGGCTTGATGTTCTCCTGTTCAGACGACTACGACCTCGACGACACCAAGCCGAGTTTCCTGGGCGGAAGCATCTACGACGAACTGGAAGCGCGTGGCAATTTCAAGTACACGCTCCGACTCATCAACGACCTTGACTACGCCGATGTGTTGGCGAAGACCGGTAGCAAGACCATCTTCGCAGCCAACGACGCAGCCTTCGAGAAGTTCTTCAAGGAAACCACATGGACGACTGCCGACGGCACCCCTGTGGACTCGTACGAAAAACTTAGCCTGGCACAGAAGAAGCACCTGCTGAACAACGCCATGCTCAACAATGCCTACGTGCTGGAGATGATGGCCAACTGCCCCAGCGGCGAGAAGAACCTCTGCCTGCGCCAGACCTCTGCCGCCAGCATCACCGACAGCGTCACCTTCTGGCACACCTACGACCTGCCCCTCATCCAGTCCGAAAACTCGGACTATCCCGACTTCTGGCACCGCTTCCACCAGGGAACCGGTGACACCGAGGGTGCCGAAGACCAGGCCGCCACAGGCACGCCGAAGATGGGCATCCGCATGGCCGTCAACAACACCACGCCCATGATTGTCCACTTCCTCGAAGGACAGATGCTCGAGAAGAACATCACCCACGAGGACGTCGGCTTCATCCTCAACCTCGAGGGCGAACGCGAGTGGACAAATGAAAATCCGGAGAACCGCAGTTACGTCTACGATGCCCGCATCCTCCCCGAAGGCCAGGACATCGTCTGCATGAACGGTTACATCCACGAGATTGACAAGGTGCTTGTGGCACCCTCGAACATGGCCGAGGTGATCCGCACCAACGGCATGACCAACATCTTCAGCCACATCCTCGACCGCTTCAGCGCACCCTATTACGACGACGACCTCACCTACAACTACAAGTCGCTCTATGACGACGGCACCGACAGCGTCTTCGTGAAGCGCTACTTCGCCGTACGCACGCAGAGCGGACAGTTGACCACCGACCCCAACAAGTCGAACGTCAAGTCCGGATACCCCTACCTGAGTTTCGACCCCTCGTGGAACCAGTTCATGAGCACCGAGTCGGAAGCCGCCGAGAAGAACATGGGTGCCATGTTCGTACCCAGCGACGAGGTCCTCACCGAATATTTCATCAACGGTGGTGGTAAGGTCCTCATGGAGCGCTATGCCACTCAAAAACCCGTCGACAAGGCCAACCTCCTCTACAACATCGACCAGATACCCCTCGACATCATCCAGGCGCTGGTGAACAACCTGATGAAGAACTCCTTCAACGAGACCGTTCCCTCGAAGTACCTCTCCATCATGAACGACGCCCGTGACCAGATGTTCCCCATCAGCGACGGCTACACCAACCTCGACGCCTACAAGGCCATCTTCGACAAGGTGATGCTCGCCAACAACGGTGTGGTATACGTGATGAACAAGGTGGTAGCCCCTGCCGACTACTCCTCCGTCATCGCCCCCGTCCTCTACAGCAACAACGCCCAGGTGATGCGTGCCGTGGTACGTGCCGACGAAAGTTACATCCAGGGTTCGCAGTATGCCAACGCCCCTCTGCAGACCTACTTCTCCACCTATCTGAAGGCCATGCAGAGCCGCTTCAGCCTCTTCGTCCCCACCGACGACGGACTCTCCACCTGCGGATATGTTGACCCCGCCAGCCTCGCTGCCGGCAACTCCCGCAACTACATGTACTGGCGCTACGCCTACAAGACCGGTAACGTAGCCTCCACCGGAAAGCGACTCCCCATCGACGCCGTGGCATATACATATAATATGGAGAAGGGCTACGACCCCGCCGACAAGGCACGCGGAAACGACTACCGCTCCCTCTACAACGACCTCCTCTCCTCCACCTACGGTGAAGTGAAGAAGAAGTTGCTCATCGAAATGGTGAACCAGCACATCGTCGTGCACGAAGGCACCGAGGACATCCGCAGCGGCCGCAAGTACTTCCTCTCCCGCACCGGTGCACCCGTCATCATCCAGGACAAGGGTACAGGCAAGGGTGCAGGCATGAAGGTGCGTGGCGGATTCCAGGAACAACTCAGCCGCCAGGGACTTGCATCGGCCTACAACTGCACCGTTAAGGAAGAAAACGATGTCTACGACCAGAGCCAGGAGACCAACGGCTACGGTAACGGTATGACCTACTTCATCGACCGTCCCATGCAGCCCACCACCAACACCGTCTACAAGGTTGTGAAGTCCATGCCCTCCACCTCCAAGTTCATGGAACTCTGCGAAGGCGTGAACGACGACATCCTCAAGGACGCCGGACTCCGCGACCCCTATGCCAACTCCGAGAGCAAGGACGCCGAGACCAAGTGGCAGCAGGCAGCACTCCTCTACTACCTCTTCTACCAGGGCGAGAAGGGCGGTGCCAAGTTCAACGTCCCCAGCGGCGACAAGCTCGTCCGCAGCTTCAACAACTACCGCTACACCGTCTACGTCCCCACCAACGAAGCCGTGGAGAAGGAAATCCAGAACGGTCTGCCTACATGGGACACCATCGAGGAATTCCTCGACGCCAACCTCATACGTCCTGAAAAGCCCGCCGGAGAGCCCCAGCGTCCCACCGACGTCGAAGCCGACGACTACGAAGACCAGGTGAAGGAGTACGAGCGCCAGCTCGCAGAGTGGAAGAGCACCGTGGAATACAAGCTCTACGAAGCCGACCTCGCCAAGGACGAAGTCGTCAAGCTCCAGGCACAGGGCATGATCAACACCCTCGTCAACTTCCTCAAGTACCACTTCCAGGATGAATCGGTGTTCGCCGACAACGTCGCCAGCAGCGGCGAATACATGACCGCCTGCATCAGCAACGGCAACTACCTCAACCTCAAAGTCGTACAGAAAGAAGGACAGATTGCCCTCACCGATGCTGAAGGCCGCACCGTGAACGTCAGCGCCAACGGCGAGCACACCAACCTCCTCGCACGCGACGCACACTACAACACCACCACCAACCCCCGACTCATCGAGAGCAGCTCGTACGTTGTCGTACACCAGCTCGACCAGGCCCTCCACTTCGAGAAGCTCACCGACGGACGCTGGGACAACGCATGGAAATCTGCCAAAAAGGCGAAGGCTTTCCTTGCCAAGTACGGAACACAGAAATAACAGCATGCCATGAAGAATATAAAATATATCCTCACACTCGCGCTTTTCATCTGTGCCAGCGTCGCCTTCGCACAGCAGAAGCGAATCTCGGGACACGTATGGAGCAAGAACGACGGACCCGTGATTATGGCAAACGTGGTCGAAATCGACAAGTCGAACCGTATCGTCAGCGCTACGCAGACCGATATGAGCGGTAACTTCTCGCTGACCATCAAGAACCCCGCCAACAAACTACAGATATCCTACATCGGATACTCCACCAAGGTCATCAACCCCATCGGCGCACAGACATCCTTCAAGGTCGAGATGATCGACAAGACCGCACTCTCCGAGGCAAAGGTCGTCACCACCAGAAAGGTGAAGAACAACGGTCTGACCATCCCCGAACGCGAAATCTCTACCGCCACACAGTCGCTCAACATGGACAACCTCGAGGGTCTCTCCTTCGAGACTGCCGGCGACGCCCTCCAGGGACAGATTGCAGGTCTCGACATCGTTGCCAACTCCGGTAACCTCGGTTCCGGAACCTCCATGCGCCTCCGTGGTGTAAGTTCCATCAACGGTGACTGCGAACCCCTCATCGTCGTCGACGGATACATCCTCGAAGACTATTCCACCGAAGACCTCGACCTCAACAACATGGAGAACGAGGAACAGTTCGCCACACTCCTCCAGGTGAACCCCGAAGACATCCAGAACATCCGCGTACTCAAGGATGCCGCCGCCACCGCCATCTGGGGTGCCCGCGGTTCGAACGGTGTCATCGAAATCACCACACGCCGCGGTAAGCGCGGCCCCACGAAGGTCAACTTCTCATACCGCTTCAGCGGAGCATGGCAGCCCGAAGGCATGAAGATGCTCGACGGTGACGGATACTCCATGATGCTCAAGGAAGCATACTTCAACCCCAACCAGAGCGACGTAGCATCCGGAATCGTGGAGCTCATGTACCTCCAGGACCACCCCGCATACTACGCCAACTACAACAAGAATACCGACTGGATTGACGAAGTCACACAGTTCGGACAGACCCACAACTACGGTATCAACCTCTCCGGAGGTGGTGAGAAGGCATCGTTCCGCATCAGCGGCAACTACGACCACGAGACCGGTACCATCATCAAGCAGAGTCTCGACCGCTTCTCCACACGTCTCGCCCTCGACTACTACGTCAGCGACCGCATCAAGTTCAGTTCCAACTTCTCCCTGGTTTACACCAAGAACAACAAGAACTACGACAACTACCTCCTCAGCTACGCCTACAAGGCCATGCCTAACATGAGCGTATACCGCTGGGAGTACGACCAGACCTCCGGCGAATACTTCAACACCGGCGAATACTACATCATGCCCCCCGCAGCATCCGGTGCCGGACTGGTGGCCAACAACTCCAACCTCTCGTCCTACTATCTGCGCGACATGATCGGTAACGGCAACCCCGTCGCCATCGCCAACCTCGCATACTACCGCACATCCACCTACACCATCACACCCCAGTTCTCCCTCGAGTACAAGCTCCTCGGCAAGGAAGACGACGAGCACCAACTCAACTACACCGGTGAGGTTTACATGAACGCCTTCACACAGGGCGACAACTCGTACTACCCCCACCAACTCGTCTCCACCACATGGGACAAGGGTGTCGACGTCACCGCCGACTACCAGAACAAGACCTTCGCCTTCACCACACGCCACAGCCTCGTCTACGTGCCCTACTTCGAGAACGAGAACCACTCGCTCCAGGTGCTCGGACGCTTCGAGGTCAGCAGCTCAAACGGTACCACCCAGAGCCTGCGCAGCACCGGTATCAACGGAGGCATCACCGACCCCACCGTCCCCGGATACCTCACATCCACCGGTACCGGCACCTGGAAGGGACACTCCGCCAGCGCCACAGGTTCGTTCCACTACAGCTTCGGATCGAAGTACAGCATCGACGCCACCGTGCGCGCCGACGGTATGACGAAGTTCGGAGCCGGAAACAAGTGGGGCGTATTCCCCGGTATCTCCGGACGTTGGAACATCTCCGACGAAAAGTTCTTCGAACCTCTCCGCAGCGTTGTCAGCATGCTCGCCGTCCGTCCGGGATGGGGTATCAACGGTAACGCATGGTTCGGCGAAGGTGTCATCTACAACAAGTACGGCAGTTACGGCTACTACGACGGCGTGGCAGGTATTGCCCCCGAAAACCTCCGACTCACCGAAATCAAGTGGGAGAAGACCCGCTCGTGGAACATCGGTGCCAACCTCGGACTCTTCAACGACCTTATCCAGTTCGACCTCAACGTATACCACAAGTATACCAGCGACCTCCTCATGGGCGGTGTACGCATCCCCTCAAGCACCGGATTCGCCACCCTCAGCAACAGTAACGTCGGAAAGATGGAGAACGAAGGATGGGAACTCTACGTCAACACCAAGCCTATCCTCAAGTACGGCAAGTTCAGCGTGGTGCTCCGTGCCAACATCGCACAGAACATCAACACCCTCACCGAAATGGACGCCAACGTGCTTGAATCGATGAACCCCGACTTCAACAACAAGAACGAGAGCGTCATGAGCCGCGTCGAAGTGGGCCACAGCCTTGGAGCCATCTACGGTTTCCGCTATAAGGGTGTGTACGCCTACGACTACGACCACAACGGCTACTTCTCGAACGAAGACAAGAACAAGTACACCGACGCGCAGGGTAACCCCAATACCGCTGCCGCCGCACTTCAGAATCCCAACCGCAAGGCCGGTCTCACCATCGAGAACGCCGCCCCCATCGCACGCGATGCACAGGGCAACGTCATCTACGACAAGGCCGGAAACCCCGTACGCATGATGTTCAACTACGGCGGTACGAACTACGCCTTCGACGGCGGTGACGTATGCTACGAAGACATCAACCACGACGGTCAGATCAACGAACTCGACATCTGCTACCTCGGAACCTCCAACCCCAAGGTGAACGGCGGTTTCGGTATCGACCTCACCTACGGACGCTGGACCCTGAAGACCAACTTCAACTTCCGCATCGGCAACAAGATCCTCAACATGGCGAAGATGTATGCCGAGGACATGCGTACGAATGTCAACCAGATGGCATCCGTGGCATGGCGCTGGCGCAAGAACGGTGACATCACCGACATTCCCCGTGCCAAGAACGCCGAAGCCGGCGAATCGTACAACGCACTCATCAGCGACCGCTACGTAGAGCCCGGCGACTTCCTCCGCTTCCAGTACTTCCAGCTCGGATACTCCGTCGACCCCAAGAAGCTCAAGAAGATCCGCCTCTCCACACTCCGCATCAGCGCATCCGGAAACAACATCTTCTGCTTCAGCAAATACTCCGGCGTTGACCCCGAACACAGCCAGAGCGGTTACGGACCCTGCGTCGACAACTCCACCACGCCGCGTTCCAAGAGTTTCACTTTCAGCCTGAACTTCGGATTCTAAATTTGCCATTCAACCATGAAAAAGAATAAATTCAACAGATTTCTGATTGGTGCTGCCGTCGTGGCATTGGGAGGTCTTGCATCCTGCGAGGACTACCTCACCATCTATCCCACCGACTCCATCACCAGGGAGGACTACTGGAATACGGCCAACGACGTCGACAACGTTCGCGCTGCCGCATATTACCAGCTGACACAGCAGCTCGGCAAAATACTCATCTGGGGTGAATTCCGTTCCGACAACGTCACCCTCAACAAGATGGACAAGACGGAGTACCTCCGACTCCAGGAGGCCGTGCTCCAGCCCACACAGGGCATGTTCGACTGGTCCGGATTCTACAAGGGCATCAACTTCTGCAACGAAGTCCTTGAGAACGGTCAGCGGATGATCGACGAGAGCATCGACCCCTCGTTCACCGAGGGCGACTGGCTCCCCGTCAAGGCCGAGATGCTCAGCCTCCGTGCACTCAACTACTTCTATCTCGTGCGCGCATACCGCGACGTACCCTACGTCACCGCATCCGTCAGCACCGACACCGAGGCCAAGGCCAGCCGCATCGCTGCCACTCCCGGATACCAGATTCTCGACCAGTGCATCGCAGAGGTGGAGGAGGCCAAGGCATATGCCGCAAAGAACTTCGGTGCTGGCATCACCAACACCGGACGCTTCAACACCTACTCCATGTCAGCACTCCTTGCCGACATGTACCTCTGGCGCGCATGCCTCTATAATAATATTAATGAGAAGAAGAACGCTGCCGGCGAACCCTACGTCGTGGAGAACGCCGAACAGGTGGTGACCCAGAGCCTCCAGAAGTGCATCGAGCACTGCGACATCGTCATCGACCGCCTCAAGAGCGAGTACGACCGCAAACTCGACCTCCAGAACGTGCTCGAGAACGACCCGCGCCGCAAGCAGCCCTTCCCGCTTATCCTCAATACGGTGAGCACCATGGGCGTCACCATCGACGCCCCCTATTACCAGATCTTCTCGCAGGGCAACAGTGCCGAGAGCGTCTTCGAACTCCAGTTCGACGGTGTACGCTCCTGCAACACCTTCTACGGCGACATGTTCTACGGTAAGGATGCGTCCGGCGCCGTCAACCCCACCATCATGACCGCTGCCGTGCCCCTCTTCAGCAACCTCGACAAGGCCGACCCCGAAATGGGATTCGCCAAGGGATTCGGACGCACCGACTTCCGCTACTGCTCCTCCGTCCTGCATGAGAAGGTGGGACAGAATACCTTCCCCATCATCAAGAACGTGGCCACAATGGTGCAGGTGATGGATGCCGAAGACATGCGCGAAGGCAATGATTACAGCAGCCTCCGCACACAGGCCAACAGCTCGTCGTCCGGACACGTGTACCGCCTCACCGACATCATGCTCATCAAGAGCGAGGCCATCGCACGCCTCCTCTCGAAGGGCGGCGACGCAAGCCGCTCCATGGGATTCCACCTCATCAACAACATCTTCGCACGCAACAACCCCAAGGCCGACTCCATCGACACCGGCAGCGAACGCTACTGCGCACGCCTCGCCAAGGGTTGGGCATCGAAGCGCAGCGAAAACTCCACCGACTCGCTCCTCCGCCTCACCTACTACGAGCGTCAGCGCGAATTCCTCGCCGAGGGCAAGCGCTGGTTCGACCTCGTGCGTGAATGCGAATGGCGCAACTCCACCGAAGACGTCCTCTCCGACATGATGGGAGCCTCGAACAGCGTCAAGAACCGCTGCCGCAACCTCTGGGCACTCTACAACCCCATCTATGCCGACGAAATGAAAGTCAACGGTGTAGGATACGGCGACGGTAACGGAAAACTCGTCCAGAACCCCGTTTGGGCGAAATACATGCAAGAATAATTCCACACAGCAATGAAAAGTATTTGTATCAAAATCAAGTCGCTCGCCGCATTCCTCTGCTTTGCGGGCATGACTTCCAGCGTGCTCTTCACCTTCCAGAGCTGTAAAGAAGACCTGAGCGAAGGTGACTACGCCATCGCTGAGAAGCAGACCATATCTGACTATCTTGCCGAAACACCGAATTTCTCCAAGTTCAAGGCCATACTCGACCGCGTTCCCCTCGGTCACAAGGAAGGGGCGTCGTCGCTCTCCGCCGTGCTCTCAGCACGCGGAAACTACACCATCTTCGCACCCAACAACGAAGCCATCGACGCCTATCTCGCCGAACTCGGCGTGGCATCCGTGGAACAGCTCGACGACGAGCAGGCCGAACTCATCGCATACTCCTGCATCATCGACAACGGTGACGAGTCGGCATACGAAAGCCCCGACTTCCCCCAGGGCAACGCCGCATTCTCGAAGAGCGACCTCAACGACCGCACCATCACCTGCGACGAAGTGGCTGCCGACGACGGTACCACCTACTACGAACTCAACGGCAAGTGCCGCGTAGTGAAGTTCGACGTACAGCTCTCGAACGGTTACCTCCACGAGGTGGCAACCGTCATCGCTCCCTCGAACGAAATGGTGCCCGACCTCATCAAGATGGCCGACAACATGCATGTCATGGGAGTCCTGCTGAAGGCTACCGGATGGGACGCTAAGCTGACCGACTTCATCGACCTCGAATACGAGAACGCCGAACACGAGCAGACCATCAAGCTCCCCAATCTGGCAACCTTCCCCGTAGCACAGCACCGCTACCTGGGATACACCGCACTCGTGGAGACTGACGACGTGTACGCAAAGTACAACGTCCCCATGCCTGAGAACTACAACTTCGAAGAGGGCGGTACCTGCTCCAACCTCCAGGCCATCATCGATGCCATCACACCCATCGCCGAGGCTGCTTACGGCACCGAGGCCAAGGGCGACATCACCAACGAACGCAACGCCGTCAACCGCTTCGTAGCATACCACTTCATCGAAGGAAAGATGGCACACAACAAGTTCGTCAACCACTTCTGCGAGTATGGCTACAAGTGGGGAGACATCCTCAATCCACAGCAGACCGAACTCACCGTCGACCTCACCGACTACTTCTACACCACCGGTTCCATGCGCGGACTCGTCAAGATCACCCACGAGGCAAAGAGCAAGGAACTCTATGCCAACCGCGTATGCACCTATGACGTCGAAGGCAGCTACGAGCAGACCGGCGTCAAGCATCCCGGTGTGAAGATTGCCGCCACCAACCCCTCGACCACCAACCCCGAGGAACTCAACGAGAACAACGCCAAGAACGGATACTACTATCCCGTCGACGACCTCTTCATCCTCGACCGCGCCACTGCCGACGCCCTCGGAGGCGAACGCATACGATTCGACATCACCACCATCCTACCCGAAATCCTCAACAACGGTTGCCGCAGCCAGAGCTACCAGTACTTCGACAGCAACGACTACTTCAGCAACATCTCCGGATGCTCCGACGACACCAAACTCCTCTATCTCACCACTGCATCGCAGGGTGCATACGGATGGTGCGACCTCGAGGGCGACGAGTTCATGGTACTCGGTATCTACGACTTCGTACTCCGTCTGCCCCCAGTGCCGAAGGAAGGAACCTATGAAATCCGAATGGGATGCTCGCTCAACAGCCTCCGCGGTATGTGTCAGATCTACTTCGGAAAGGATCCCAAGAACCTCCTCCCCGTCGGACTGCCCTTCGACATGCGTATGTCCACCACCGGCGACAACGTAGGATGGTTCTCCGACGGTAACCTCGACGATGCCACCATTCGGGAAAAGGACAAGAACATGCGCAACCAGGGATACATGAAGGGTCCCAAGATCTTCTGTATCTCCAACGGTGATGCCGCCACCACCGCCCGCGACTACTCCGGACACGTGCGACTCATCATCACCACCGAGCAGCTCTCGCCCAACGAGACCTACTACATGCGCTTCAAGTCGTGTCTCGAGGACAACGCCTCGCAGTTCTTCTCCGACTATTTCGAGTTCTGCCCACGCACCGTCTACAACGGCGTAGAGCCCGAGGACATCTGGTAAACATCCCCATCCACCCTGAAGCCACCGCGCCACCGAAACATCGGTAAGCCCCAATGCCCACAGTGGAAAGCACACCGCTTACACAGCGGACAAACGCCACCGAAACATCGGGCAAACGACACCGAAACTTCGGTCAAACAGCACCGAAACATCGGGCAAACGCCACCGAAACATCGGAATCCCCCAACGCCCACAGCGGAAAGCACCGCCCGCACAGCGGAAGCGCACCGCACTCCCGGCGGAAACGCCACGGGAAAAGGGCAGGGGAGGGCGCGGAGCACAGGGAGGCGGAAGCCGGACCTCTGGCAGAACAGGAAGAATGACATCCAACAAATTCCCGAATCAAAACGATTATGAAATATAATATCAACAACATGTTCAAGGGCGGGCTCCTCGCCATTGCCGCTACGGCACTCGTCACCGCATGTTCCGACGACCACTTCGATGTCGTCGCACAGGGACAGGCCGACCAGACACTGTGGGAGAACATCCAGGACAACGAGAGCCTCTCGCAGTTCAAGGACCTCCTCTCCCGAATCACGGTGATGAAGAGCGAGAACGACAAGGCCGCCACAGTAAAATACAGCCAGCTGCTCAACTCCTCGCAGAGTTTCACCGTAGTGGCACCCCTCGACGGTACCTTCGACTACCAGGCCTGGAGCGACACCATCGACAAGGCGAACCGTCTGCTCGCCGACCCCGACAACGAACGCGAAGGACGCCGACTTATGAACGTCGCATCCGCACAGTTCGCCATGAACCACATCGCACGCTTCAACTTCAACCTCGAAGAGGAGCAGCGCGTGCACCTCTTGAACGGCAAGAACGTGCAGAGCCTGCCCGGAAGCTTCAACGGTGTGGCCCTCAACAACGGCGGACGCATCATCGGCAGCAACGGTGTACTCTACACCCTCCAGGGCATCAACCCCTTTGCGTACAACATCTACGACTACCTCTCGGCCGACCCTGAAATCACGGCTGTCAACGCCTACATCAAGGACCCCGCAGTGGAGAGCGAAACTTTCTCCGAGATTCTCTCCACACCCGGAGCCATGAACGAGAACGGCGACATGGTATACATCGACTCCGTATTCGTACGCACCAACCTCCTCCTCGACCAGATTGGCATCAGCCTCGACGACGAGGACTCCTGCTACGTCGCTGTCATCCCCGACAACAACGCCTGGACCGAAGCTCTCGAAAAGGTGAAGGCCATCATGAACTACGCCCCCACCTACAGTTACGGATGGGACGGATCGACCTTCACCTACTCCACCGCCCGCGGTAGCGCACTCAAGGTCAATGCCGACTCGCTGGCAGAGGCAAAGGCCAAGGAAGCCATCATCACCAACATGTTCTTCCAGCCCTACCGCATGGGACTCGAGAGCAAGAAGACGCAGGAAATCCTCGACCACATGCTGAAGGCCGACTCCCTCATCTCCAGCAAGAACGTCATCTTCTACAATCCTGCTGCCAAGGAGGATGCTCCCGACTCCAACCCGAACCCCATGTTCCAGAATGCCGTTACGGTCGACGCTTCGAACGGTTATGTCCTCAAACTCCCCAACTACAGCATCGACCCCGCGTATTCATGGGTTTCGAAGTTCAGTTTCCAGCCCATCATATCCTACATGACCGCACGCTCGTCGGGTTGTACCTCCAGCACCGGAAGCACCATCACCCTCACCAACGACAACTACAACTACTATCGTGAGCAACTTGACGAAGAGGGCAATCCCCTCTACGATGAGGATGGAAATCCCATCATGTCAGGTGTCGAGGGCGACGTGCTGAACAACATGTACCAGCGCTTCGAAATCGCCAACATGGCCGAAGCCATGGAAATCGACTTCCGCCTGAACAACGTCTACAGCGCCGACTACTGCATCAAGATGACCCTCGTGCCCAGCAACATCAACTACGATATCGTCAACGAGGACCAGCAGGCCGACTTCTACGAGAACCTCTGCTTCTCTGCCGAAATCATCGACGACAGCGACAAGTCATGCGGCAAGGTCACCTATGCCTACAAGAAGGACGGCGAAAAGGACGACAGCAACAAGAAGGACGCCATCATCATCGACCCCATGACAGGTGTCACCACCTTCACGCTCTTCCCGAAGTTCCACTTCGACAAGTGCTATGTTGACGTTCCCTGTCCCACCGGCGACACCTTCCCCCGCCTGCGCATCACCGTTCCCCGTGGCGGCGGCCGCAACAAGATTGTTTATGCTTCACTCAATATTGTAGAAATCTCCTGCGAGCCCTATCGCGCCGAATAATCAGATACTATGAAGACAGATAACCGCTACCTCATGATACAGCAGGCCGCACTGCGTGCCGGTATCAGCCTCTTTATGCTCTTCGGCGCCGGACAGGCTTTTGCCCAGGACGACGTGACTCCCGACGAGGCACAGACCGCACCTGCGGCACAGCCCGCCAAGAAGGCCAACCTTCCACAGTACGTCATGAAGGAAGTCCGCGGAACCGTCTACGATGCCGGTTCCAGACAGCCCCTCTCCGGCGTACGCGTGCAGGCTCTCGGCGACAAGCGCTACACCGCAATGACCGACGAAAAGGGTGAATACACCGTCAGCGTGCCCGAGCACGTCACCGCACTCTACGTCGCCACCGAAGGCTACAACGCCGTGCAGGTGGGACTCCGCGGCACGAAGGCGCCCGACGCTTACGTCTATTCCACCCACTTCAAGCCACTCTACGCCGACGGAGTGAACGTCCTCAACACCGCCGAGGCCACATTCGACACTCCCTCCGCCATCTCCATGGAGAGTGAACTCGACAACCAGCTCAACGCTGCCGTGCGCACCGTCAACCGTGGCGGACTGCCCGCACAGGGAGCACTCATGCTCGTCAACGGTCTCAACTCCCTCAACACCAACGCGCAGCCCCTCGTGGTGGTCGACGGTGTCATCTGGGATATGCAGTACGACCGTGCCAGCATCCACGACGGATTCTTCAACAACATCTTCAACCTCATCGACCCTGAAGACATCGAGAACGTCGAGGTGCTCCGCAACGGACTCGCACTCTACGGTGCTGAAGGTGCCAACGGTGTCATCCGCATCACCACCAAGCGCGGACACTCCATGGCCACACGCATCAACATCCGCGCATGGGGTGGCTACGAACTCGCACCTGCCACCATGGACGTGATGAATGCCGCACAGTACCGCAACTACCTCACCGAGTTCCTCGGTACCACCAAGTACGCGCAGCAGAACGACCTCGGCTCCCGGCTCACCATTCCCTTCCTCAACGAGGACCCCAACTACCTCTACTACAAGCAGTATCACAACGATACCGACTGGCAGAGCGACCTCTACAAGGAAAGCTTCACCCAGAACTACCGCGTGGGCGTGCAGGGTGGTGACGACGTAGCCATGTACAACCTCTCGCTCGGTTATGCACAGGCCGACGCCACGGCGAAGCAGAACGACTTCAACCGTCTGAACATCCGCTTCAACACCGACGTCAACCTTTGGAAGGGATTCACCGCAAGCATCGACATGGGATATGTGCGCAACGCATACAACCTCCGCGACAACGGATGGGCAGAAAGCTACGCAAAGAAGAACATCTCCTCGCCCAACGTCCTCGGACTCATCCAGGCGCCCTTCATCGACCCCTTTACCTACTACGTCAAGTACAACGGCAACAACCAACTTTCGCTCGAACATACCGACAAGACCTATGCCGGAATGAACTACAGCGACAGCAACAACCCCTTCCTCTTTGCCAGTGCTTTCGGATACGAAGGTCTTGCCAACCCCTTCTGGATCCTCCAGAACGGACAGGGCGACAACAAGAACTACCAGGAGCAGACACAGTTCCTCCTCAACATCCAGCCCAAGTACAAGCCCAACAAGTACATCACCATCACCGACCGCTTCAGCTACGTCCTCAACCGCAGCAACGAAAAGTACTTCATGCCTTCGGCAGGTACGCCCAACAAGGTGGTCGAGAACCTCGGTGTAGTACAGAGCGTCATCGCATCGCAGTTCGGTAAGGAAACCACGCTCTTCAATGACTTCCGCGTGGACTGGAACCGCAACTTCGGCGCACACAACATCGACCTCTTCGGAGGTTTCCGCATCGCCAACTACAGCTACACCAGCTCCCACGTCCGCGGATACAACAACTCCAACGACAAGATGCCGAACCTCTCCTATTCGCTCCAGTACCTCTCCTACGGTGGTGTCAACGACCGCTGGACGAACCTCTCCTACTACCTCAACGCCGACTACAACTTCAAGAACCGCTACTTCGCCAAGTTCATCCTCTCTGCCGAGGCCAGCAGCCGTTTCGGTAAGGAAGCCGAAGGTGGCATCAAGGTGGCAGGAGTGCCCTGGGGAATGTTCCCCAGCATCCAGGCTGGATGGGTAATGAGCAACGAAGAATGGTTCAACGCCGACTGGATCAACTTCCTCCAGATTACAGCCGGTTACGAAATGTCCGGTAACGACAACATCGACTACTACGCTGCACGTACCTACTTCAACAACGTCAAGTTCCTCGACATGGCTACCGCCCTCGAACTCGCCAACATCGAGAACCCCGCCATCCAGTGGGAGACCAACCACCGCGCAAACGTGGCACTGCAGATGAACATGCTCCGCAACCGGCTCTCCGTCGGATTCGAGTACTTCAACTCACGTACCACCGACCTCCTCGTGCGCAAGACCGTGAGCGACATCACCGGACTCTCGCAGATGTGGACCAACGACGGTGAGCTCAAGAACTGGGGTTACAACGCCAGCATCAACGCCCACCTCATCTCCACCAAGAACTGGAAGTGGCAGCTCGGCGCTACCGTCGGACACTACACCAACGAGATCAGCAAACTTCCCGACACCCGCAACAACCGCCTCGAGACCTATATGCTCGACGCTGCAGGACAGCGCGTCGAAAGCAGCAAGCAGACCATCGTCGGCTACACCTCCAGCATCTACGGACAGGACAACATCCTCACCGCTGTGGGACATGCCGCCGGAGTATTCTACGGCTACCAGACCAACGGTGTTTACGCCACTACCGAAGAGGCTCAGAAGGAAGGCCTGAAGTATCCTACCGGACTCTCCAGCCAGCCCAGCCGCGACTTCCGTGCCGGCGACGTGCGCTTCGTCGACCAGAACGGCGACGGATGGATTTCCGAGGCCGACAAGGTGGTAATCGGTGACCCCAACCCCGACATCTACGGTAACATCTACACCTCACTCACCTGGAAGGACCTCACACTCGACGTCACCTTCAAGTATTCGCTCGGAAACGATGTCTACAACTACCAGCGCATGCAGATGGAAAGCGCCAACAACATCTGGAACCAGAGCACCGCTGTGGTGAACCGCTGGAAGTATGAGGGACAGCAGACCGACGTGCCGCGTACCATGAGTGCCGACTCCGAATACTGGGTCAACAACGAACGCTTCTCCGACCGCTGGATCGAGGACGGATCGTACCTCAAACTCAAGCGTGTACGCCTCACATACAAGGTGCCCCTCTCGCTCTCTTGGCTGCAGGGACTCTCCGTATGGGGCGAGGCCAACAACCTGGTGACCATCACCAAGTATCTCGGACAGGATCCTGAAGTCTCCTGCGGAAACTCCGTACTCTACCAGGGCATCGACACAGGTATGCTGCCTGTAAGCCGGAACTTCAACCTCGGACTTACCATCAACCTCTAAACACGTTGTGAAAAAATGAAAAAGTCAATTCTAACACTCGGTCTTGCCATTCTCGGCCTGGGCACTGTCACCACATCGTGCGAGGATATGCTTACGCCCGATCTCGACCGCTACGCCACCGAGTTCAACGGCAAGGACACCGTAAACTTCTATCTCGGAATCCTTTCCGGACTGCAGGGCATGGTGGAACAGAACATCCTGCTCGGAGAACTCCGTGGCGACCTCGTGGCTCCCACCGAATATGTTTCAGACTCCGTTTCTGCAATCGCTAACTTCACCAACCTCGAAGACGGAGAAAACCAACTCCTCAACCGCGCTGCTTACTATAAGGTCATCAACCAGTGCAACTACTACCTCGCAAAGGTCGACTCCATGGCCATGAAGAACAACTCCTACTTCATGCGTCGCGAACTCGCACAGGTGGAACTCGTACGTGCATGGACCTATATGCAGCTCGTGCAGAACTACGGACGCGTACCCTTCATCACCAAACCCGTGCAGAGCGCGGGTACGGGATGGGAAAACAATCCGCCCGAGGGATGGGCTACTCCCGACAACCTCCTCGAACTCCTTGAGGGTGCCGAAGGACAGCCGCTTTCGCAGGCCTACAACTATTCCGAGGCACTCGGATACATCAACTACGGTGCGTTCAAGACCGGTGCCGAAGAATTCAGCCACCAAAGGTTGACCTTCAACGCCGACGTCATCTACGGTGACCTCTACCTCCTCCGCGGACGCGACAGGCAGGACTACGAGAAGGCGGCATACCACTTCCACCGCTACCTCGACCGCTACTGCACCGACTATCCCGATTATGGTGCTTCCATCGTTAAGATGCAGCGCGGCGACCAGGTCGACTACTACACCAGTTCCAGCAGTTGGGGCGATCAGTACCAGATGGTCACCAACATCGTCACCGCCGTGCCTTCGGCTGCCAACTCCTTCTTCGGAAAGGTGCTTACACGCATTCCCCAAATCTACGGTTTCGACCCCTCATCAGGTGTATCTACCGAAACGAGTACCGGAACCGATGACGAAGGAAACGAGCAGGACGTAGTTACCACATCGGGCAAAATCAACGTGACGGCCAACTACAAGAGCCGCCAGTTGGAGCCCTCGCCAAGTTACATCGCGCTGAACGAGGCACAGCCGCTCGTTTACAACGTCGAAGACCCCCTCGACGACAGCCGTTACATCGGTGTGGAATATCTTGAAGACGGTTACCAGGACCTCCGCCTCGACGAGTCCGCTCCCCGCGTGCGTACCGACGTCGGACGTCTGCGCTTCATCAACAAGTTCTGCTCCACCAACGGCGACAGCAAGGATGTCACCGACACACGTCTCTTCGAATTCCGCTACCTCATCCCCGTCTACACCACACGTCAGATTTATCTGAAGTATGCCGAGGCTGTGAACCGTGCCGGATTCCCCCGCCACGCCTTTGCCATCCTCCGCGACGGTCTCTATCCCAACAACATGCCCGAAATCGGAAAAATGGTGGTCGAGGCCGATACCACTTGGAGGGCAGAGGGCGAGTTCCAGGTTCCTGCAAATGTGACCATGCACTACAGGGTTGTGGCCGACAGCGCTTCGAACAACCAGGGTGGTGCCAACTGCATCGACCTCAACGAACTCAAGCGTGCCGAGAACGTCGAGTGGCTCGACTTCAAGAACTTCACCTCCAAGCCCGCCTACGGTATTCACCGTGCCGGATGCGGATACTTCACCGATATGGACACTGTCTTCACCTACGAGAATATGGTGGCACAGCGCATCCTTGAGGAGCAGGTCCGCTCGGGAATGACCCTCAGCAACGAGCATGCACGCGTGGCAGAAGTTCCCGGAGAGGAGTCGAAGGTGAGCAAGAAGACGTGGGAACTCAACGGAAAGAAGTTCCCCTACGAGTATCAGGACATCGTGGCAGGCTACGAATACTACGGCCCTGCTGAGGACGAAATCTCGGCAGTGGAAACCCTCATCGCCGACGAAATGGCGCTCGACCTCGCTTTCGAAGGAAACCGCTACTACGACCTCATGCGCATTGCCCGTCACCGCAACAATGCCGGTCTGGACGGTTCGGCATGGATGGCATGGCTCATCAGCCGCCGTGGCCTCGGTCTCGCACCCTATGCTGAGCCGCAGACCACCGGATCGCTCTACAACTTCCTTTCCGATCCCAACAACTGGTATCTCCCTGCTCCCAAGAACGACTGATTTCCTCCCACCGTCGGGTAGCGTTTCTTCCGATTCCGCTACCCATCGGTAGACAATAAAAATCCCCACCATTGCAACAACCGGCAATGGTGGGGATTGTTTTTTTTATGTTTATTATTCCTTCGCCTTCAGCGTTTTGGTGACGTTTTGTTCGCGGTGGACGAGGCGGATTTCGATGCCGAACTTCGCGTTGAGGTGAGCGGCGAGGTGCTCGGCGCAATAGACGGAGCGGTGCTGGCCGCCGGTGCATCCGAAGGAGAACATCAGGTCGGTGAAGCCGCGCTCGATGTAACGTTTGCAATGGGCGTCGGCAAGATGGTAGACGGCATCGAGGAAGGTCAGGATCTCACCGTCGTCTTCGAGGAACTTTATCACCGCATCGTCCATTCCCGTCAGTTGTTTGTAGGGCTCGTAGCGCCCGGGGTTGTGGGTCGAGCGGCAGTCGAAGACGTAGCCCCCGCCGTTTCCGCTCTCGTCGGCGGGAATCCCCTTCTTGTAACTGAAACTGAAGATGCGCACCTTCAGCGGTTGCCGCTCCGTCATCTCCGCCGGCGCGCTTTGTCCGCTGCTTTCCGCGCTGTGGCGCAGCACGCTCGGCGATGGCGTGTTGAAGCGTGGCATCTCCGTCAGGCGTTGCAACGTGTCCTTCAGGCACGGATAGGGGTCTGCCACACCCTCGAAGAGCAGGCGCCGCAGGCTCGCCAGGGCATGCGGGATGGAGTCGATGAAATACTTCTTGCGTTCGAAATATCCCCTCAGACCGTATGCCCCCAACACCTGCAACAGGCGGAAGAGTACGAAGCGCATGAGCAGGCAGCGGAAGGCGTCGCGGTCGACGTTCACCAGTGTTTCCAGTTCGTCGAGATACTCATTGATGAGCATGTCGCGTAGGCGTTGCGGGTAGCGTGCCGAGGCCTGCCAGAGGAACGACGCCACGTCGTATTGCAGCGGTCCGATCTGTCCGCCCTGGAAGTCGATGAAATGTGGCTTGCCGTCCGTCAGCATCACGTTGCGGGCCTGGAAGTCGCGGTAGAGAAACGTCTGCTGTCCTCCCGCGCAATCCGCAAGGTCGGTCGCCAGCGCCAGGAAGTCCGTCTCGAGCCGAACCTCGTCCACGGGCAGGTCCGTCGTCCTGAGGAAGCAGTATTTGAAATAGTTGAGGTCGAACATCGCCGCCTGCACGTTGAATTGTTCCGGCGAGAGCAGGCACGACATCTCCAAATCCCGCGCCCCCTCCACCTGCACGTGGGGTAGCAGGCGGATGGTTTTCCGCAGCAGGGCCTCCTCCGTCTCGCTGTAACCCTCCTCCGAGCCCCGTCCGTGTGCAAGGGCGTCGTAGAGGGAAGTCGTCCCGAGGTCGGTCTGCAGATAGCGGCTGCCGTCGTCGCTGACGGCAAGGATTTCCGGCACCGGCAGCCCGGCATGGTGGAAATGCCGTGCCAGATAGATGAAAGTGCGGTTCTCCTCCACGGCGGTTCCGATGACGCCGATGACGTTCTCCGGCATTTCTCCGCCTGCCGCCGTCATCCGCACATACTGACGGTTGCTGCCGGCCTTCGCCAGCGTCACCACTTTCAGCGGCGCACATCCGTAGGTGGATTTATAGAGTGAGATAAGTTGTTGCATGATATGGGGAATGATGTTGTAATCTTTTGGGGAGGTTTATAGGCTTCCCTAGGTTTTCCTAGGATTTCTTAGGCTTTCCTAGGTTTTCTTAGGCTTCCAGGCTTTCTAGGATTCCCTAGGATCCCCTAGGCTTTCCTAGAGGGCTTTTTATCTGTTTGCCGCGGAGTTAGGCTCCCACGTCTTGCGCAGGTAGGTGTGGACGACGGCGGTAAGGGCGGCAGTCTCCGTGCGTAACCGGCTCTCGCCCAACGAGATGGAGCGGAATCCCGCCGCTTCGGCAGCCTTCACCTCGTCGATGCTGAAATCGCCCTCGGGACCGATGAGCACCAGCGTGGGGACGTCGGGGCGTACCACGTCGAAAAGGAACGCCTTCTCCCCATCGCCGATGTCGCTCTGGCAGTAGCAGTGGGCGATGAACTTGTCGCCCTCGAACGGTTGCGCGATGAATTTGCGGAAATCCGTCAGTTCGCCGATGCTTGGCTTCAGCGCTTTGTGGCTCTGCTTCATCGCCGAGACGACGATTTTCTCCAGCCTCTCCGTCTTCACCACGCGGCGTTCGGAATTGGCGCAGCAGAGGAGGTGGAAGGCGTCGAGCCCCACCTCGGTGGCCTTCTCCATCATCCATTCTATGCGGTCGATGTTCTTCGTCGGTGCCACCGCCAGATGGATGTCGCTCCGCCACGGCCGTTGCCATGTCGTGGTGTGCCGGATGTCGACGAAGCATTCCGGATGTTTCCCGCTTCCCCCCGGCAGGGCGGTACCCTCGTAGAAAGTCCCCCGGCCGTCGGTAGCCCACAGTTCGTCGCCCTCTTTCATCCTCAGCACCCTCAGCGCGTGGGCGGCGTCGTCGCCGTTCAGGGCATGCGTCGTTGCGATTTCGGGAGCATAAAATAGATGTTGTTCTTTCATAAATCAGTTGTTTTGTGCACGAAAATACGAATTTTTCATAAAATCATCAGTATGTATGGGAAAAATCGTTAAATTTGCCACAAATTAACCCCACTATGGACAGAATTCTGGTCAAAGACCGTTACTTCAAATCATTCATCTCCGAGGAGGAGATTGCCCGCCGTGTGGCGGAGATAGGCGCACAGATGTCGGCCGACTTCCAGGGTCGCCAGCCACTTCTCCTCGTCGTCCTCAACGGTTCCTTCGTCTTCGCAGCCGACCTGGCGCGCAGGATGACCACGCCCTTCACCATCTCCTTCATCCGCGTTCGCAGTTACGACGGCATGTCGAGCACCGGCGAACTCAAGGAGGTCATCGGACTCTCTGAGGACATCGAAGGACGGCCCGTCATCATCATCGAGGACATCATCGACTCCGGATTCACCATGGACAACCTCCTCAAGACCCTGCGACGGAAGAATCCCTCCGATTTGCGCGTATGCACGCTCCTGGCGAAGCCCGAGAACGTGAAGGGAGACTTCAGCATCGACTATTGCGGATTCAACATCCCCAACGATTTCATCGTGGGCTACGGCCTCGACTACGACGGCTACGGCCGCGGACTCGCCAGCATCTACGTGGTGGACCCCGAGGCGGAGCCCGTCGGGTAAGCGCGGACGGAACCGCACGGCACGGCAACAGGGGTGGGGCGGAGCCCCCGCTTTCGGCGCAGGACCTGCCCCCGTCATCCGGGCGCCTGCAAAAGCCCACGGCGGGTTTGGCGGGAGGACCGCCTTCGAAACCTCTGTACTGTAGGTGCGCAGGATGAACCGTTTACCTTTAAGGTGGCAAACGCGCAACGCTTACGACAAGCAAAATTTGCCGTGGTGATTCATCGAATCCACCTCGAAGGCTTGCTCAAACTCCCTAAAACCTACTTATCATCGTAAAATCTTATCAAAACATACTCCATGAAAAACATCATCATCTTCGGTGCCCCCGGCTCCGGCAAGGGCACTTATAGCGCGGAACTCGTCAGCAAGTACGGCCTCGGCCACATCTCCACGGGCGACGTCCTCCGCGGCGAAATCAAAGCGGGGACGGAATTGGGCAAGATTGCCAAAGGATACATCGACAACGGCCAACTCATCCCCGACTCCCTGATGATCGACATCCTTGCAGCCACCTACGACAAGTGCGGCGGCAGCGGTGTCATCTTCGACGGTTTCCCCCGCACCATCGCGCAGGCTGAGGCGTTGAAGACCATGCTTCAGGAGCGCGGCCACGAAATGGGCGTCATGCTCGAACTCGTCGTTCCCGAGGATGTCCTCATGGCCCGTCTGCTCAACCGTGCCATCGAGCAGGGTCGTGCCGACGACAACGAGGAAACCATCAAGAAGCGTTTCGAGGTTTACCGCACCCAGACCGCTCCGCTCTCGGAATGGTTCGAGAAGGAAGGCATACGTGCCGCATTCTATTGGAACGAGCATCCCGACAAGGACGAGATGGTGAAGGCCATCTGCGACTATCTCGACGCCCAGTAATCCCGGCGCTGCTTCGCCAGACGGCAGAGCATGAACAGGCTTCCACCTTGACGGGAACACAGTGTTCACAGCACATGCCGCTACAGACTTCCGAGGGTTCTGTCCGTTCCCTTGCCCTCACATTCCACGGGGACGGAACGGACAGGGCCTTTTGGACGTAAAACGGACGTGAGCCGCCGCGCCGGCATGGCAAGGATTTTGCAGATATGCCAGACGCCCCTCCGCCGTGGACGGCGCCCGCCCCGCGCCACCCCCTGCCGGGGACGCGGCATTGCCCCTCCTGACCTGCGGCGCACGGCACCTCAAAGCGCTGCACCCCATTCCTCCCAGACACAACATTTCAATACTGAAATCCCAACAACTTCAATACTGAAATCCTTATAACGGTGATTCTTTCACCCACCTTTAATACATGGCAGAGACCAATTTCATCGACTATGTGAAGATCTATTGCCGCTCCGGAAAGGGCGGCCGAGGCAGTATGCACATGCATCGGGCCAAATACCAACCCAATGGCGGACCTGACGGTGGCGACGGCGGACGCGGAGGACACGTCTATCTGAGAGGAAACCACAACTTCTGGACCCTCCTCCATCTGCGCTATGACCGCCACGTGTTTGCCGGAAACGGCGAGAACGGCGGAAAATGCGGCAGCACGGGAGCGAAGGGCGAGGACCGCTACATCGACGTTCCGCCGGGAACCGTGGCATACGATGCCGAAACCGGCAAGTATATCTGCGACGTAGTCGAGGACGGACAGGTGGTGATGCTCCTGCGCGGAGGACGCGGAGGCCTCGGAAACCAGCATTTCGCCACGGCAACCCGTCAGGCGCCACGCTTCGCACAGCCCGGAGAGCCCATGCAGGAGATGATGGTCATCCTTGAACTCAAACTCCTTGCCGACGTCGGACTCGTAGGACTTCCGAATGCCGGAAAGTCCACTCTCGTGAGTGCCATGAGCAACGCCCGTCCGAAGATTGCGAACTATCCCTTCACCACCATGGAACCCTCGCTCGGAATCGTGCCTTACCGTGACGGACGCTCCTTCGTCATCGCCGACATTCCGGGCATCATCGAGGGCGCTTCGGAAGGTCGGGGACTCGGACTCCGCTTCCTACGCCACATCGAACGCAACTCCCTCCTCCTGTTTATGGTCCCCGGCGATACGGACAACATCCGCAAGGAATACGAACTCCTGCTGCGCGAGGTGGGGAACTTCAATCCCGGACTCCTCGACAAGCACCGCATTCTCGCCGTCACCAAGAGCGACCTGCTCGACGACGAACTTGAGGAAATGCTCAGCGACGACCTCCCCGACGACCTTCCCGTCATCTTCATCAGCGCCGTAAGCGGCAAGAACATGCAGCAACTCAAGGATATGGTCTGGGAGGAACTCAACAGCGAGAGCAACAAACTGCAAAGCGTCGCCGAGGGCGGAAGCATCGTACACCGCGACCGCGACGTCGCAATGTTCGGACAGGACTTCGCCGATTGGGCGGACGATTACGACGAGGCTGACGGGGAGGAACTCGACGAACTCGAAGACTACGACATCGAGGACCTGGATAACTTCGGGGAGACGGCTGACGGCGAACCCGAAACCGCTGATCCCGAGGAGATTGAGGACCTCGAGGAATATGAGATTGAGGACCTCGAGGAATACGATATCGAGGAACTCGAAGAGCCCCAGAACCGCTGATGACGGCGGAACATACCGCCAGAATGACCCTATAACAACGGTGATAAATCCTTAACCCCCACCAGAATCGTATGAGGCTGTTGGAATATCCCCTGGGAAAGGGCGTGAGGGCATTCTCCACCTTCCGCGGAGATGTTTGTCCCGACGACCCCTATTCCTCATTTAATATTACGCACTATTGCGGCGACAATCCCGCACACGTGGCGGAATGCCGCAGGATGCTCTGCGCGGAACTGCGCATCCCCGACGAGCGCCTTCTGCTCCCGCACCAGATACATTCCGACCGCGTACTCGTCATCGACCCTACCTTCGGCGAGGTGTTCCCAGAGTTCCGGCAGAGCATCCTCCCCGATGCCGACGCCCTGGTGACGACCCTTCCGGGACTTTGCATCGGTGTCTCCACCGCCGACTGCGTCCCCGTCCTCCTCTACGACGGGAGCAACCGCATAGCGGCGGCCGTGCATGCCGGATGGCGTGGGGCAGTGCAGCACATCGTCGCCAAAACCCTCAGCGCCATGCAGCGCGCAGGCGCCGACCCCACCCGCACCGTGGCAGTGATAGGTCCGGGCATCGGACTCGAAAGTTTCGAGGTCGGGGAGGAGGTCGTAGAGGCTTTCCTCGATGCCGGATTCCCTCCCTGCATCCTTTCACGGGCATGGCCAAAACCACACATCGACCTGCAAGGCGCCTGTGCCTGGCAACTCGAACAGGCGGGCGTGCCATTGCGGAACATTCGTTCGGCAGGCATCGACACTTTTGCCGAACATCACCGCTTCTTTTCGGCGCGGAGGCTCGGCATACATTCCGGACGCATCTTCACGGGAATACTCATGAAGCCCGCACGCTGACGGAAAAAACTTTTGGAAACTTACAGAAGGCCCGACGGAAACACCCGTAATGGCCCGACCCATAATAAACGGTAATAAACCATAAAAGCGTGTCTGCGGCGTGACGCCAAACGGCGCGGCACTCTAATTGAACAAAAGATAAATGGCAAAAGAACTCAAAGACCTTACCAAACGCAGCGTCGACTATTCGCGCTGGTACAATGAATTGGTAGTAAAAGCCGACCTTGCCGAGCAGTCTGACGTGCGAGGATGCATGGTCATCAAGCCCTATGGCTATGCCATCTGGGAGACCCTCCAGCACGAACTCGACCTACGCTTCAAGAAGACCGGCGTGAAAAACGCATACTTCCCCCTCCTCATCCCCAAGAGTTATCTCTCCCGCGAGGCTGAGCATGTGGAAGGTTTCGCAAAGGAATGCGCCGTCGTCACACACTATCGTCTGAAGACCAACGAGGAGCATACCGGAGTCGTCGTCGACCCTGCGGCACGCCTCGAGGAGGAACTCATCATCCGTCCTACTTCCGAGACAATCATCTGGAACACTTATAAGAACTGGATCCACTCCTGGCGCGACCTTCCCGTCCTCTGCAACCAGTGGTGCAACGTCATGCGTTGGGAAATGCGTACCCGCCTCTTCCTCCGCACCTCGGAATTCCTCTGGCAGGAGGGACACACCGCCCATGCCACACGCGAGGAAGCCGAGGAACGTGCGAAACTCATGCTCGATGTCTATGCCGACTTTGCCCGCGACATCCTTGCCATTCCCGTCGTACGCGGCGTGAAGAGCGAGACGGAACGCTTCGCCGGAGCCCTCGACACCTATACCATCGAGGCGATGATGCAGGACGGAAAGGCGCTGCAAAGCGGCACAAGCCACTTCCTCGGACAGAACTTCGGACGTGCCTTCGACGTCAAGTTCGTCAACAAGGAGAACAAGGAGGAGTATGCCTGGGCTACCAGTTGGGGCGTCTCCACACGTCTTATGGGCGCACTCATCATGACCCACAGCGATGACAACGGACTCGTGCTGCCGCCTCATGTGGCTCCCCTCCAGGTGGTCATCGTGCCCATCTTCAAAGGTCCAGAAATCGAAATGTTCGACACCGTGCTCGGTGCTTTGGCAGAACGCCTCGAAGCACGTGGCGTCCGCGTGAAATACGACAACGCCGACAACAAGCGGCCCGGATTCAAGTTTGCCGATTACGAACTCAAGGGTGTCCCCGTTCGCGTGGTTGTCGGTGGACGTGACCTCGAAAACGGTACCTGCGAGGTGATGCGCCGCGACACTTTGGAGAAGGAAACCCTGCCCTTCGAGGGCATCGAGGACCACATCGTGGCACTCCTCGAGGAGATGCAGACCGCCATTTACAACAAGGCAAAGGAGCGTCTCGACGCCAATATCTTCGAATGCAACGACTACGAGGAGTTCAAGGAGCGCGTGAAGGACGGCGGTTTCTTCCTCTGTCCCTGGGACGGAACGGCAGAGACCGAGGCGCAGATCAAGGCGGACACCCAAGCCACCATCCGCTGTGTGCCCTATGGCGTCAGTCAGGACAACCTGGGCGTCGACATGGTTTCCGGAAAGCCTGCCGTAGCACGCGTGGTCATCGCACGCAGTTATTAAAGATGTGTAAGCGGGCAAAACAAACGTTTGAAGTATAAAGGATGATTCAACCCCACTTGAATATTGAAGACGTTTAACTTTGTTCACTTACTTTGGGTTGAAAAATCCCGACGTTTTTGATCTGACGGGCGTAAAACCTTTCTTACGCCGCGCGTGAAAACGTCGGGAAAACCCCGACTTTAATCCCTAACCCTTTCAAGTCTGTCAGCAATGACTACACAGGAAGAATTCGAGAAGGTAATGGCCATCTGCCGTGAGGTGTTTGTGAAAAAAATGCACGACTACGGCACAGCGTGGCGCATACTCCGCACCACCAGCCTTACCGACCAAATCTATATCAAGGCCAACCGCATACGCTCCTTGCAGACCAAGGGCAAGGCGATGGTCAACGAAGGCATCACGCCGGAGTTCATCGGAATCATCAACTATGCCATCATGGCACTCATCCAACTGGAACTGGGTGTTTCCGACGGTACCGACGAGAATGACCTCCGCGACCACCGTGCCGCCGAACTCTACGACAAGCATGCCGCGGAGGCTTTAGCGCTGATGTTGCGCAAGAACCACGACTACGATGAGGCGTGGAGAGCCATGCGCGTCAGTTCGTATGCCGACCTTATCCTCATGAAAGTGTTCCGTACCAAGCAGATTGAAGACCTGCAAGGACAGACATTGGTCAGCGAGGGAGTGGCGGCAAACTACCTCGATATGCTCAATTATTCCGCCTTCGCACTCATCAAACTCGTAGTCGAGGGCGAGGAGGAGCAGCAGGCTTAGTGCCATATTCCCAAAGCGGAGCCCCTGTTTTTCAGAAATATCCCCTCTGTTTTTCAGAAATATCGCCCCTGCTTCTCAGGAACGTCATCATTGATTTTCCGTCCATACCGCAAACATCCATAAACGTCCGAAAAAAATCCACCACAGATGATGCCCGCAAATCCCTTGCAACGTATCGCATACGTCAGCCTCGTGTTGGCGGGACAATGGATATTGGGAGCCGTGTTCATGATCTCCGGCTTCGTCAAGGCGGCGGATCCTCTTGGTATGGAGCACAAACTCGAGGCGTACTTCCGTGCTATGGGCATCAATCTCTCGAGCATCGACATCCCCTTGCTGGCAGGAACGGCAACGCTCGACATCATTGTCGTCGCAATGGCGCTTGTGGAGTTTCTCATAGGTATGTATTATGCCCTCGGAATGCACCAGCGCATGACGACAATCTTCGGAAGTCTGCTCATGACTTTCATGACGTTGCTGACCGTATGGATTTATCTTTATGACCCGGTGTCCGATTGCGGATGCTTCGGCGACGCCTTTGTGCTGACGAACGGTCAGACGTTGGCGAAGAATATCGTCCTGCTTGCCGTCGCAATCCTCCTCATGGTCTACCGCCGACTGATGGTACGCTGTGTGTCGAGGCGCAATGAATGGTTCGCCACCACCACATCGTTCCTCTACATCCTCCTGCTGAGTCTCTACGGCATGCGCCATCTTCCGGTGGTCGATTTCACCGGTTACGGCGTGGGCACCGACCTCCGCAGCGCACTTTACGGGGAATACCGCACGCGATATGTCTATGAACGCGATGGAGAAACCCGCACTTTCTACGATGGCGAGACTTTGCCCGACTCCACATGGAGCATGCTCTCGGCGGAAAGCGAGGAGATAACGCCACCGAAAATCCAGGACTTCTCCATCACCGATGCCGAAGGTACGGACATCGGTGCGGAAATCCTCGATGACGAGGGCTACACTTTCCTGCTCACACTGCCGGAATTCACCACCGCCGATGCGGGATGCAGCGACATCCTCAACGATGTTTGCGACTTCGCCAACGACCATTCCATCACCATGCTCTGCGCCACCTCCCTCAGCGAGGACGAGCAGTGCCTCTGGTCCGACCGTACGGGAGCCGCATATCCCTTCGCTATTGCGGGGAGCGAAACCCTGAAAGCGATGGTGCGAAGCAACCCCGGACTTCTCCTTATCCACGATGGTCGCATCATCAACAAGTGGGGACATCACAACATGCCCGACGGAGAAATGCTGACGATGCCCCAACTCGATGCGATGAGCCGCAGTTCCGAGGCCGTCAGCACGCGGAAGATTTACCTCATCCTCACGGGATTGTATATCGGCATCCTCCTTTTCGTTGTCCTCATCGACCGCCTTTGGACTGGCAACCGCTACTATCAGCGCATCCGCCGTGCCCGCCTCTGGCTCTCACAGTCCGGCAACGCTCCCGCTTAGGTTTTTCCCTAGGGCCTCCTAGGATTTCCTAGGCTTCCCTTGGTTTCCCTAGGCTTTCCTAGGCTTTCCTAGGTTTCCCTATGACCTCCTACAAAGTTTCCTTAGGCTCCCCTAAGCACTCCTAACAACCACTTCCCATCTTCCACAGTCTTTTCAACAAACCCTATAACATAAATTTTCGTAAACAATCATGAGAAAGCACATTGTAGCAGGTAACTGGAAAATGAACAAGAACCTGCAAGAAGGCGTAGCACTCGCTACCGAACTCAAGGAGATTCTCGCAGCAGAAGCCCCCAACTGTGATGTTATCATCGGCACTCCCTTCATCCACCTCGCCACTGTCAGCGAACTTCTGAAGGACAGTTGCATCGCTGTTTCCGCAGAAAACTGCGCAAACCACGACAAGGGCGCTTACACCGGTGAAGTTTCCGCTGAAATGGTGAAGAGCACCGGCGCTGAATACGTCATCCTCGGACACAGCGAGCGTCGCGAATACTATGCTGAAACTCCCGAAATCCTCAAGGAAAAGGTTGACCTCGCTCTCGCAAACGGCCTCAAGGTCATCTTCTGCATCGGCGAAAGCCTCGAGCAGCGCGAGAACAACGAGCAGGAAGCAGTCTGCAAGGCTGAACTCGCTGGCAGCGTATTCCACCTCACCGCTGAGCAGTGGAAGAACATCGTTATCGCTTACGAACCCATCTGGGCCATCGGTACCGGCAAGACCGCTACCGCAGAGCAGGCTGAGGAAATCCATGCCTTCATCCGCAGTTGCGTGGCAGAAGTCTACGGACAGGAAGTGGCTGACGAGACCAGCATCCTCTATGGTGGTTCATGCAAGGGCAGCAATGCTCCCGAACTCTTCGGCAAACCCAACATCGACGGCGGTCTCATCGGTGGCGCTTCGTTGAAGGCTGCTGACTTCAAGGCCATCATCGACGCCTGGAAGTAAGCCTCCGCGCGGAATGCGGGACGGGGAATACGGATGCTGACGATGGACGTGCCCGAAAGCCTCCATTGTGTTTCCTGTAACAATTCATGCTCCCCGTCCTGATATCTTTTACAGGTGGGCTCTGTAAATTGCCGGATTTCCGGATACGATGTCCGGTTTTTTGCCGAACGCATTGCCGAAGACGACGGTTTACAGAACTCACCTCAATTGAACCTCCCTCCAATCCTTATCCATTGAATATGCGTTATCTTTCGTTGAATATGCGTTATCTTCATGCCATTTTATTTTTCATGATGACCATCATCCTCGGTGCCCAGACGCCCACGACCTTTACCCGCCATCTGCAACAGTCGGGTGAGGGGATGGGAAGTGTGGTGCTTTTGCAGGACGAGGAGATAACGCGTCTTGTAGACAACGCACCTTTGCCGGTGAAAACCGAAAGCACGTCGGGAAAAACCACCCACTCTTCCACCACGAAGAGCAAGTCTTCCCATGCCGAAACCGCTGATGCCAGTGCGAAAAGTTCCGATGCATCGGCAGGAAAGTACAGTGGAGCGCGTGTCCGCCACAAAGCCCGCGGTTACCGTATCGAGGTCTATGCCGGTACGGGTAGCAGTGCCGCCAAACGACAGGCCAAACTTATGGAAAGCCGTGTCAGAAAGGCTTTCCCGGAACTCTCAATATATTGCCATTTCAAATCCCCGCGTTGGGTATGCCGCGTCGGAGATTTTGCCACAAGGGAGGAGGCTGAACGCTATCTTACCCTCATCAGAAAACAGAAGATTTCACCCGAGGCCAGCATCGTACCCGACACCGTCCTCCTCGTGGAATAGTGCTTATCCGCCATATTTCCCCTCTTCCCTCGCACCCATCATCCTTATGAACGATATAGAAAAAGACGAACGTATAGAGGCGATGATGCCTCATGTCAAAGCGCTGCTCGGACTTATGAACGAAGATCCCGGGCGCGAAGGACTCATCAAGACCCCACTTCGTGTGGCAAAGGCCATGTGCGACCTTACAAGGGGCTACCAACAGGACCCCATCGCCACGCTATGCTCGGCAAAATTCAACGAGGATTACAACCAGATGGTCATTGTCAAGGACATTCAGGTCTACAGTCTTTGCGAGCATCATCTGCTGCCTTTCTATGGAAAGGCGCACGTGGCATACATTCCTAACGGATACATCTGCGGACTTTCCAAAATTCCCCGTGTCGTTGACATTCTCAGTCACCGCCTTCAGGTGCAGGAACGCCTGACGATGCAAATCAAGGAGGCCATCGAGACAGCCCTCAACCCTCAGGGCGTGATGGTTGTCATCGAGGCGGAGCACATGTGCATGCAGATGCGTGGCGTGGAGAAGCAGCACAGCCTCACCACCACTTCCGCATTCTCCGGTGCTTTCAACCAGGCAAAGACGCGCGAGGAGTTCCTCCAACTCATACATAAGAGTTGACCTCCCCACGCTTTATCACCTTTTTTCTGGCGGTTTCTGTAAATCCTTTTTGCCGGATGTCAGTCTGTCTTCAGCCGGGATGGTTCCGGAATACGGCAAAACGTTATCGATAAACCGGATCTTTTCTTTGCCCGCTTTTGTCAACAGGTTTGCCACCATTATCCTTTTTTTATAAGTAGGTGCGCACAGTCTTATTTATAAATGAGAATGGACTTATTTATAAATCCACACAGTCTTATTTATAAATGGGGATAGATTTGTTTATAAATCCGCACAATCTTTTTTATAAATGGGAATGGACTTATTTATAACTCCGCATATACTAATTTATAAACGCGCATAAACTTGCTTATAAATCCGAATATCGTTTAATTTTGTCCACTAACTGAATGAAGAAAGTTTGTTGTATAGGTCATATCACTCTCGATAAAATCATCACCCCCGAGGCTACCACCTACCTTAACGGCGGAACATCCTACTATTTCGCCCACGGTATGGCGCAACTCCCCAATGCCAATTTCCAACTTGTCACGTCGTTGGGTGAGGCGCAGATGGATGCCGTCGACGCCATGCGCCGCAAGGGAATCGACGTCGTCGTCTTCCCCTCGCGCGAAACGGTGTACTTCGAGAACAAATATGGCGAGAATCAGGACAACCGTACGCAGCGCGTATTGGCAAAGGCCGACCCTTTCCGCATTGAAGACCTTATCGATATCCGTGCCGATTATTATCATCTCGGCACATTGCTCGCTGATGATTTCCAACCAGAACTGATGCGCTACCTCAGTACGAAGGGAGTTGTGAGCCTCGACATCCAGGGTTTCCTGCGCAAGGTCGAGGGCGAATCGGTCGTGGCTATCGACTGGCCCGACAAGGTGCGCTACCTTCGCTATGTCGACATCCTGAAGGTCAATGAGCATGAGATGCAGGTGCTGACCGGCGAGAGCGAAGTGCTGGCAGCCGCACGTTGCCTCGCCGGATGGGGAGTTCGCGAAGTCATCATCACCGAGGGCAGTCTTGGCAGTTACATCTACACCGAAGGCCGCCTGATAGAGGTGCGCGCCTATCCGCCGAAGAAGATTGTCGACGCCACAGGATGCGGCGATACCTACATGACGGGCTATCTTTACAAGCGCGCTGCCGGTGCTTCGTTCAAGGAAGCCGCGTGCTTTGCCGCCGCTATGTCCACGCTGAAACTCGAAGCCTTCGGACCTTTCTCCAAGACCATCGCCGACATCAACCACGTCATCGACTTCCGCGAGATTGACATGCAGGTGAAATAACCTCCGACATCCCTGGAAAACGTAAAAGACATTCCGGAAGCGACGAAAATTATTCCGAACATCTTATGAAGAAAATAGCCTCTTTCACCATCAACCATCTGACCCTCGAACCGGGCATCTACGTCTCCCGCCGCGACAATGTGGGCGGCGATGTCGTCACCACCTTCGATGTCCGCATGAAACGTCCGAACCGCGAGCCCGTACTGGGGCAGGGTGCCATCCACACCATCGAGCATCTTGCCGCCACCTTCCTGCGCAACCATCCCGTTTGGGGCGAACGCATCGTCTATTGGGGCCCGATGGGCTGCCTCACCGGCAACTATCTGCTCGTCCGTGGCGAATATGACAGCCGCGATGTGCTGCCGCTGATGGTCGAGACCTTCCGCTTTGTCGCCGATTTCGAAGGCGACATCCCCGGAGCCACTCCGCGCGACTGCGGCACGGCACTCCTCCACGACCTGCCTATGGCACGTTATGAGGCCGAAAAATATGTGCACATCCTTGAGCACGCCACAGAACGCAACCTCAACTATCCCGAGTGATTCCGCTCCCCCGCATTCAGGCATCTTTCAGCCACATACCATAAACCGGACATCGCACCTACGCTCCAAAACACGGAACGCAGGTGCGATGTTTTTTCTAAGCAGGAGAAAAATGCCTTTGCAGCATCCGGGATGCGGCCTGATTAACTCAAGAATCAGTTTCAAGGAAAGCGAGCAAATCATCGTGGAGTCCGAAGCAAGGGCGGAAGGTGAACTTTTCTTCCGATTCCTATAGCATTTATATCGGCTGGGCTACGCCTTTCGTGAGCCTCTGGATAAGCTCGCTTACCGACAAGCCTATCCGAAAGAGACTGCGCAATCCGAAGCGGGTTACACATACGACAACATCTACTTTGCCGCCAATGCCTGGAGCGAATCCGACTTGCTTTTGGGCACCAACAGCACACAGGCACTCTTCGACACCGCAAGATACGGTACATACTCCGCCAAACCGGTGCAGACACCCACACTGACAATGTGTTGTAGGTATATATCAGATTCTCCCTTCGTGAATTCTTATTTGCAAATCACAGAGAATTTTCTGTAGTAAATGGGTAATTGCAGGACCATTACTCAGTGTTGCAAATGGATTAGCATTACGTAACATTAACAACAACTCGTCTGTGTGTTCCCTAATATTCGATATGAAGAATTGATATGGCAACATACTTTCGCCCTCGACCCAAACTTCTTCATCTCTTCCAAACTTATACTTTTGCCAAATATAATAGAGTGGATATTTATACATATTAAATACAGACTCCACTTTGCCAACATATTGAAAATCACCATGACGACATGCTTGTAAAGTAATGGCATTTTTTGTCTGTTCAATAGCATGAATCAAATGATACAGTTCATCTTTAGTGAATGAAACCTCGTTTTTGGGTGGAAAGACTTTCCTTAAATTGTCTGTATTAAGAGTTGTCAAAACATGATTCTCCACTAGACGAGAATATCCCTCTCCACTATGTTTTACAGCCTCTATTATTTCATCGCAGTCTTCTTCCCTCAATAATCTTCTTGTAGAAAGGGCATCAAACGGACTGTCAGACTTGATATATTCATCTATTTTCTCTTTGGCAATAATGGCACAGTTATACGCATAGTTAAAATTATCTATCTGATAGTTACATGAAGCCATCGCCATTATGATTTTAATCTTTAATGGTGTAATTTCTGGCTCCAATTTGTTCGCTTCAATCAGAATCTTAAGTGCACGTGCAATATTCCATGCCTCTTCGCTGTTATGAATAATTCTCTCGAATGAGTGCAGATGCTTGCTTAAAAAGAATTTCGGAGTTCATAGTTATTTTTTATCATTACCCTATGCCTACAGATTATAGAAAGGAAAAAAATGAATTTAAATACCGTTCTTTGTAGAGATTACATTTCATTGATTACGTTTTTATTACAAAATAGAAGGTGGAGTTGATTTGTATTTTGTAAAAATCTATATACAGTATTAAAGCAGTTGGTGATTCTTTCTATATGAGTTTCTTTTATCTTTGCAGTACTAGATGATTCGTCTATGATACTATTATATGTTTTAAATATCAACGTTATCACTTTTCCACAAATTTCACTTGTAACATCTCTGATATAATCATAATTCTCCAACTTTAACTCTTGCACCTTCGTTATTAGTTCGTTGCATTTTTCTATTAAATGAATATTCTTTATTTGTAGGGAATAATTAAAGTGCGTATTTGACCATTTATGTGCAATTACTTCTAGCTGCTCTGGAAATGAAAGATAATGGTTAAGTTTATTTGCTGCATTCAAAATATTGTTGTAATTCCATGCATCACGTTTTTTATAAATATCCACAATATGCATGAGCAAATCCTCCCAATAATCAGTCGTTGGTTGTTCTTCCCAATAAGTTAAAAGTTTCTTCGTTTCACACCAACTATCCGAGTTTACAAGCAATTGCTCTTTATATTTTACACCGCATTTTAAATAAGCCTTATTTCCATATCCAAAGTTTGACATGATTCTAAAAGCAAAACTACTTTCAGGAACTTGTATCCACCCAGAGTCTTTCCAACCATTTTCCTCGTACGTGGAAAAGAGAATGGGATGATTCCAAGTGTTATAATATAGAGAATCTGTCTTTTTATCAAATGATAGCACATTCATAATTTTAAATCTAAATTAATCCTAAAAAATTGTACGATTCCTTAATTCCGTATTACGAATTCTTGTAAGTAATTCCAAGCACTTAAGAAAGTTCTGGAAAGACTTGATTATGTCAGGATTTTCACCTATTTTGATGCTGCAAAACAAAAAAAGTAAAACATTTGACATGGCAAAAGTAGCAATAAAAAGTGAGAACATCACATCCTTTGGTGGAATTTATCACGTGATGG
>CAMAFY010000024.1 GCA_945833885.1 uncultured Bacteroidales bacterium | reverse complement strand
CAAAACAGGCCTTGCACAGCAGTTTGGGGGATTTTTTGTTGTTTTATGCAAAGGTGCAAAAATTATATGACACTGACAATCAATTCGTTAGATTTGTTTTGATTAATTTGCGAGCATCCCTACTTTATTCTAAAGTATATTCATCGAACTCACGTTATCTTATAATACAAATATATAATACAAAGCCCGCCATCAGCTTCAGTGCGTGATGGCGGGCTTTGTCTGTGTTTTCTTCTGCTGTACGTCTTATTTTCCCGTGCGTTGCAGGTAGTTCCGGTGTGCTTTGAGTATGTTTTCCGTGCATTCCTCGATGTCGGCACCTCGGGCTTTTGCATAGCATTCCGCAAGATGTCTGAAGAATTTCTCGTCACCAACCAGACGTGCAAAGTTGGCACAACCCTTTTTAAGTCCAACGCTTCTGCCGCAGCGCATGGAATTTGTGTCGACCAATGAGAAATGAATGCGTGAGGAAAGAGCGTCGTCCACGAAGTCGAAGAGGATGTTGTCTGCCGAAAAGTCGCGGTGTAGGAATCCGTCAGTATGCAGGTTCGCCGCATATTTTGCAAAGGCTTCGGTCACCTCATGCCGCTTTTCCGCATCGAGTGTCATGATGTCTGCCATGGAATATCGGTAGTTGGAGTGCAGGCAGACAAAATAACTGACCGAATCGATCAGTCCTCGGTTGTATCGGATAAAGGCAACGGGCTCCGGACTTTCAAAGCCCCGCTCCTTCAAGAGCAACGGACTGACGTAGGCTTTGCGGGCCCGGGAGGTGCGGACACGGAGTTTTGTCGCCACGCGTGCCGTAATTGATACCTTGCCATAGCGCTTGACACAGAGGGTAAGTCCCTGCACTTGCAGGGTGCGAATCACGTTTCTGTCGCGGTGAATCTCGTGACCTTCGCGGTCAAAGTGCTCTTCAATATGTTCAAGGTAATCCCTCAAATAGGCATAACGTGGGTTGATTATGATGCGCATAGTGGGGATTCTGGTTGTGTTTTGGTAGTAGATTTGTGGTGGAGGTTCAGCGGTTCCGGACACCATGTTCCGCAATGTCGTGTGGAAACTGTGGCGAGTGCGGCGGTCATATAGCGTCATCTTTCCGCGTGGCGTCCGTCCATTGGCAGTACGGATGCTCGCGAAGTTGTGAGTTGTAGTAGCGTCGCTGTCCGGTGACTTCCGTTCCCAGCCATTCCGGTCGTGGAAAGTCCTCGTCGGCCTTCCCAAGTTCTATCTCCGCCACTTCCAGTCCTTCGTTGTCGCCATGAAACTCATCGACCTCAAAAGTGTGGCCCTCTACGTTTACGAGCCAGCGTGTTTTGTCGATGATGCCGCCCTCGCAGAGTGCGAGGAGTCCAGGGGCGTCGGCCATGGGGACGGCATATTCGTATTCATTTCGCGAGAGTCCACCATCGAACGATGGACCTTTGATGGTCAGGAAAGCCTTGTTGTCGTAGAGGCGTATACGGACAGTGCGTCCGCTTTGTGCGGAGATGTAGCCTTGGACAATGTGGTGTTTTGATGCGGCAAACGGGCGGAAATCCCCCGTAACGAGGAATTTCCGTTCAATTTCCGTGGCCATTGTCAATCAATAAGTTTGTACACGAGCACGGTGATGACCATGATGGCCAGCAGAGCGATGACGATTCCGTTGATGACACGACGGGCCTGGCGCTCTTCGGCTGCCGTAACTTTCGGGTTTGACTGACGGTCGTATTTCTTGGGAGATTTGCGTGACATAGTATTGTTGTTTAGATTTTTATGGTAAATGTTTTGTTGAATATCGTTCTTTCTGTCCTTACCGTGGTGTGATGTGGCGCATCTTCACGGGTCTGTAATCCGCAAGCCTTTGGCTGGAACTGCGTCGTTTCGGGGTGTATTCCCGGCGAGGCGTTGAGGACTTCTCGGCAAAATGTTGTGGATTATCCGACGGGGTGTTATGGGATTTCCGGCAGGTTGAGGTCTTAACCTTCGTTTTCCGTTCCGGCGAACTCCATAAGATAGGCCTTGATGAACCCGTCAATTTTTCCGTCCATCACACCTCCGACGTCGGAAGTCTGGAAGTTCGTGCGGTGATCCTTGACACGGCGGTCGTCGAAGACGTAGGATCGGATCTGCGAGCCCCATTCAATCTTCTTTTTCCCCGCCTCTATCTTGGCCTGAGCCGCCTGTCTTCGCTTCATTTCCCGGTCATAAAGGTTCGAACGGAGCAGACGCATGGCATTCTCTCTGTTCTGAAGTTGCTTACGGCTTTCGGTGTTTTCGATGAGGATTTCCTCTTCTTCGCCGGTCTCAGGGTCGACATATTGGTAGCGAAGGCGGACACCCGTCTCCACTTTGTTCACATTTTGTCCTCCCGCACCGCTGGACCTGAAGGTGTCCCAACTGATGCGTGCGGGGTCGACATACACCTCTATGGTGTCGTCAACAAGGGGAGTTACGAAGACGCTGGCAAAGGATGTCATGCGTTTTCCCTGAGCATTGTAGGGGCTTACGCGGACAAGACGGTGCACACCGTTCTCACTTTTCAGGTAACCATAGGCCATATCGCCCTCAATCTCCATAGTGACGGTCTTGATTCCAGCCTCGTCGCCGTCGATAAGGTTGGCGATTGTGGTCTTGTAGCCGTGCTGTTCGGCATAGCGGAGATACATGCGCATGAGCATTTGTGCCCAATCCTGTGCCTCGGTTCCTCCGGCTCCGGAGTTGATTTTCAGCACACATGCCATGGAATCCTCCTCTTCGCGGAGCATGTTTTTCAGTTCCAGGGCCTCGATAGCGTCGAGTGCTTTGGCATAACTTTCGTCAACTTCCTCCTCGCTGACCATCTCATTCCGGTAGAATTCCAGGGAGAGTTCCACCTCTTCGGTCAGTGTGCAGACCTCGTTGTATCCGTTAATCCACTTCTCAAGTCCTTTGACGAGTTTCATTTGTTCCTCGGCACGTTCGCGGTCATTCCAGAATTCGGGGTCCTGAGTGCGGATTTGTTCCTCCTCATGCTGCATGATTTTCGCGTCGATATCGAGGTAGCGGTGCAACTGTGCTACGCGTTCTTGGAGTCCTTTGTATTGTTCTTGTGTAATCATTTGTTGAATTAGTCAGAGTACATCGCATCGATAATGGCGGCAAAGTTCGCATAAACGACGCGGCGTTTTATTTTCAGCGTATTGGTAAGTTCGCCATTTTCCATACTGAATGGTCGTGGCAGGAGTGTGAATCTTTTGATGCGTTCGTAGTTGGCAAGGTCCTGTTGCAGGGTGTCGATGCGCTCTTTGATGAACAGGTTGACGCGCTTGTCGCGGCAAAGTTCCTCTCGCGAGAGTCCGTTGATGCCCTGTTCGGCAGCCCATTCCTCGAGTGCGGCGAAGTTGGGGACGATGAGTGCAGAGACAAACTTCCGCTGGTCGGCAACGATTACTGCCTGCTCGAAGTGGCGGTCTATGGTGAGTTTACCCTCGATGAGTTGGGGCGCGATGTATTTCCCGTTGGATGTTTTGAAGAGATCCTTGATACGTTCGGTGATGTAGAGTTCGCCGTTTTTGATGTAACCTGCGTCACCTGTCTTGAACCAACCGTCGGCGGTGAAGGATGCTTGTGTCTCGAAAGCCTTGTTGTAGTACCCCGGTGTGACGGTGGGACCTTTGACGAGAATCTCGCCTTCCTCGCTGATTTTCACCTCTACTCCCGGCAACGGGCGTCCGATGGAGCCGAGCGATACGCGTTCGCCGGCGCGGTCGAACGACACGGAAGCGCATGTTTCGGTGAGTCCGTACCCCACAACGAGGTTGAATCCTGCGGCATGTCCGAAGCGTTCGATGTTCGGCATCACCGCGGCTCCCGCAACCGGGAAGAAGTTCGGCCGGTCGAAGCCCAGCGTTTTGCGGAGGAGTTTGACGATGGTGCGCTCATACATCTCATGCTTCAACCGCAGTCCGATGGGTGCGGGAACGCCTTTCGACTTGTATTTCTCCCAATATTCCCCGCCGGTCTTCAAGGCATCGAGAATGAGTTTGCGCTGGATGGGGCTGCTTTTCTCCGCCTTTTCGAGTACGGCATGGTACACTTTCTCCCAAAAGCGCGGCACGGAGCACATACAAGTGGGGCGGACTTCCTGCAAGGATTGGAGGATGTCCTGCGGACGTTCGTTCACGGCCAGCGTGGCACCGCAGGTAATGCTGAGTTTTGTCCAGGCTCCTTCGAATACATGTGTGTAGGGAAGGAAGTTCATGACCAGGTCTTTATCCCCGAGGTCGAGGGTCTTGTGGTGTGCCGCCAGGGCATGATGGTACTGCGAATGCGTGATGATCACGCCCTTTGACACGCCTGTCGTGCCGGAAGTGTAGAGGATGTTTGCCGTATCCTCGTTGTTGGCGTCGTTCTGGCGCCGGTGAAATTCCGCTATCAGTGCGTCGTTTCCCGCGCCTTGTTTGATGAAATCGTTGAAATACACCGACAGATGGTCGTTCTCCGCGCGTTTCACCTTTCGGTCAAAGATGACGATATGCTCCAGGGAGTGGCAGAGTGCGAGAACCGAAAACACGGTGTCGTACTGCTGTTGTTCGCCAACGAAGATGAGGCGTATCTGTGCATCGTTGACCATATATGTGACCTGTGCCGCGCTTGTGGTGGCATAAAAGGGTATGGTGACGGCACGTATGCCCATCGTTGCGAACTCCGCGTATAGGAATTCGGGCTTGTTCTGGGAGAAGACTGCAATGTTTTCCTGTGCCTTGATGCCGATTCCCAGCATGGCAAGGCTTGTTCTCCGGACGTTGTTGTCGAACTGTTTCCAACTGACATCAAGCCATTTTCCGCTGTCATAATCCTTATATTTCAGTGCGGTACGGTCGCCATAGATTTTTGCCGACTCGTGGATGAGGTGGGCAAGGTGTGGGTTGATTTTCATGGTATTGAGGATGAAATGGGCATTCCGTATTGGGGTGTCCGGTTGGTTATGCCGACAAATTTAGTGTTTTTCACGGGAAAATCGCTATAATATAGGTGTAAAAGTAAACAATCCGTCCGCAGAACGGCGTTTTTTGTTTCTGCGAAGGGGGTGTTTCGTCGGCTCTGTTTTACGGCAAACACCCGGTTCTCCGTCGCGAGGGATGGAGGACCGGGTGTCGGAGTGCGGCGCTTCACGGGTGTGGGGCGGCAGGTTTTCGGCACGGAATGCCGTGGTGTCATTCGGGAAGGTAGAGCACGCTGTCGGGAACGCGGCACTCATCCATCGTCGGAGTGCAGTATTTCAGGGAGAGGGTGCTGCCCATCGTGTCCTCGAAGTACTCCAGTCGTACGCGGTGGAATCCCTTTTCGAGGCGCACGAATCCCGAGCGTTCGCGTACGCTGTGCGAACCGTCGTTGTCCACCACCAGTTGTTCGTCGATGTAAAGTTTGCTGCCGTCGTCGGAAGTCAGGGTGAAACGGTACGGAGCGGTCTCGTCAATGCGGATCATAGTGTGGAAGACGAGGCCGAAATGGTCCTCAGGCACCTTCGTCCAACGGTCGAAATTGCTCCAGACTCCCCGTCCTATGATGCCTCCGCGTTCGAACATCGTCTTCACATCCTTGGCGGTCGGGTCGCTGTACATGGTGTATGCCACGCCCTGTTTCTGAGGTGTGAAGGCCACGGCGGGGAGTGTCTCGCGGCATTGTCCGTTCCGGTAACCCATGGGATAGTAATATGCCGGCTCCTCGCCTTGCAGTGTGACAATCCAAGTGCGGAAGGCGCGGCGGCCTTCGCTGAGTTCCACGAGGCGGCATCCCATGGGAGCGCTGGGAGAGTTCGCCATAACGCCCGACTGACGTCCGTATCCTAAGCAGATGCCTGCCCGTTGTCCGATAAAGTCGTTGCTGTGGTCGTGGCCTACAAACATGCCCATAATGTCCTTCTGCATGAAGGCTCTTGCAAAGAAACCGCTGTTCACTCCGGCGGGACAACAGGACTCTCCGTAGCGGCCATACGTGAGCGGCTGCTTGACGATTTCCGTAAATTCCGGCACGCAGATGTGGAAATAGGCCAGCGAAGGCACGGGCTTTCCGCCGTTAGCCTCGGCATATTTCCGGCTTTCCTCCGTATACCAGTCTATTTGGTCGGGATGAATCCAGTCGTAATCGCTGTATCTGAGCAGCGCGCTGTCGGCAGGATAGGAGTTGGAATCGATGCAATAGATGACGTTTCTTACGCTGTCATCGGTGGCGCCGACCACAGGTAGCGAGGTGTTGAAACCGTGGACGTCGGGTGCGGGATTGAGGGTTACGCAGTGTTTTCCCCAAAGTCGGAGCCATGCCATTACGCTGTCGGCGGGGAAGCCGGGCTGTGCTTCGCCATCGTGGTTGCCCAGGCAGACGGCATAGGGAATCTTGGTTGTCTCGAGAATGGCGAGCAACCTTTGCCAGCCTTTGCGGGCATCGCCGCTGGTGACGATGTCGCCTGTGAGGACAAACAGTTGGGGTTTCTGCTCGTTTGCCACGGCTTCGATGAGCATACAGTTGAGAACTGTGTCGGAACCCTCGTCGCCCCAGTGGATATCCGTCAGTTGTGCGATGCGGAATTTCCCGTCCTGGTAGCGCAGGGTAAGGTTGTTTTCAACAACTTTCTCCTTCTTGCATCCGCAGAATGCCGCGGAAAGGCATAGGAAAAGGAGCCATGCGATAAGATGATGCAGGTTTTTCATGGTAAGGTAAGGGTGAATTTTTCGGCAAATTTACGCAATTCGTTAGAGAAAGCCGCAAGAAAAACGGATGTTTTTTGCAATCCGCGTGTGATTTTCCTTTGCCGCTGTGGCGGACGATGCCGGAAAAGGGGGGCTGGAGATTCCGCCAATCCGCCTTCCCTCGGCAGGAATCGGCGGTGCGAAGTGCCGCATATTTGCCGGTTTCAAGGGGGAATTTGCCTTGTGGTGACCGTTTCTTTGGACGGACCTGTATGGATTATGGCAACGTATGGTGTTGTTCCTTACGTGGATTCCCTGCCATTTCCAACGGTTTCATCGTGGATTTCAGTGTTTTTTTTCAAGATGTCTGCCTGAAGAATCCTGTCAAAAGGCGGAAAATCTTTCTTGAATAGTCCTTATGATATGATGGAAAACGACAAAAAACGACGGATTCATCGTGGAAAACGCTGTATTTTCCATTGTAAACCTCCGTGCTTTTGGCTAAGAACCTCCGATGTTTATCGTTGAAAGTTCCGCGTTTCTCATCGAAAACCTCCGTGCTTTCCGTGATGAACCTCCGCATCTTTTTGTGAGGACACAAAAAAGTTGCCCGGTCTTTTGCGGACCAGGCAACGGATATCAGTGGTTTCATCGCCGTTCAGGGCGGGAAAGAGGTGGATTTCACCGCCTTCCCCATCTCCGGGAGCGATGTTCCGAAGTCATGGAATCAGTCCTCGATGAGGCATTCGCCGGTCATTTCGGCAGGCTGTTCCAGACCCATGATGTGGAGAATGGAGGGAGCCACGTCGGCAAGAACGCCGTCCTTCACTTTGGCAGCCTTGTTTTCGGTGACATAGATGAAGGGAACGGGGTTGAGAGAGTGGGCGGTGTTGGGCGAACCGTCGGCGTTCACGGCGTTATCAGCGTTTCCGTGGTCGGCAATGATGATGGTTTCATAGTCGTTTGCCTTAGCAGCCTCCACAACATCGCGGACACAGTTGTCGACAGCCGTGACAGCCTTTTCGATAGCCTCGTAGATTCCGGTGTGGCCTACCATATCTCCGTTGGCGAAATTCACGACAATCCAGTCGTATTTTCCCGTGCCGATGGCCTCGACGAGTTTGTCTTTCACCTCGTATGCGCTCATTTCGGGCTTGAGGTCGTAGGTGGCCACCTTCGGACTTGCCACAAGAATGCGGTCCTCACCTTCGAAGGGCGTCTCGCGTCCGCCGTTGAAGAAGAAGGTGACGTGGGCATATTTCTCCGTTTCTGCCGTATGGAGTTGGCGGAGACCTTTGGAAGCGATGTACTCACCGAGGGTGTTGGTGACGTTTTCTTTGGGGAAGAGGACGTGAACACCGGTGAAACTTGCGTCGTAGGGCGTCATGCTGAAGAATTTCAGCCCGGGAATGGTGGTCATTCCTGCGTCGGGCATGTCCTGTTGTGTGAGGACAATGGTGAGTTCCTTCGCACGGTCGTTGCGGAAATTGAAGAAGATGACGACGTCGCCTTCCTTGATTGTGCCGTCAACTGTGGCGTTGTGGATGGGGAGGACGAACTCGTCCGTGACGCCATCATCGTAACTTTCCTGCATGGCCTGCACCATGTCCTCGGCGTTTTTGCCCTCGCCCTTCACGAGAAGGTCGTAGGCCACCTTGACGCGCTCCCAACGTTTGTCGCGGTCCATGGCGTAGAATCGGCCGACAATGCTGGCGATGTGTGCCCCCTGCTTCTGGCAATGTGCCTGAAGGTCGGCGATGAATCCCTTGCCGCTCTTGGGGTCGGTGTCGCGACCGTCCATGAAACAGTGTACGAAGGTGCGGCCTTCAACGCCGTATTCCTTGGAGATGTCGACAAGACGGAGGATATGTTCGAAACTGGAATGTACGCCACCGGTGGAGGTGAGACCCATAAGATGGACGGCCTTTCCGTTGTCGCGGGCATAGGAGTATGCGGCAACGATTTCGGGATTTTGCAGAATGCTGCCGTCAGCACATGCGCGGTTGATCTTTACAAGGTCCTGATATACGATGCGGCCGGCACCGATATTGAGGTGACCCACTTCGGAGTTTCCCATCTGTCCATCGGGAAGTCCAACGTTTTCACCGCTGGCCTGGAGGGCAGAATGCGGATAGTTTGCATTGAGATAGTCGAGGTAGGGCGTCGGAGTCTGGAAGATGACATCGCCTTTTCCCTCGTTTCCGATTCCCCAACCGTCGAGAATCATGAGAAGTGCTTTGTGTGCCATAATAAATATTTAGAATGTTTTTATAATCGTGGAAGGAGGTTGGTAAGGCCTTTTGCCCCCGCAATGGAGCCGTTTCCCCATGCCTGTCCGTCCGAAGGTCGGAAACGGGGGTTGCGGAACCGCGGAAAATGCCCTTCCGGGAGCCGTGGAATGCGGCGGGAAACACCGGGGATGCGGTGTCCGGAAGCCGGTGTCCCGAGGCGGACTTCCGGGGAAGGACATGGCGGAATCCGGCGTCCGGAGGGCGGAATGCCGCGGAGCGGAAGACGGGGACGGAGGTCCGTGGCGGAAAGCATTGTGCCTTTTCATCCTTTGTTCCAGCCGCAAAGTTACACTTTTTTTTACTCTTTACAAAAAAAAGAGTTTTTTTTTACTCAGAACGCCAAATATTGACTATATTTGCGGGCGAATTAACCATTGCTTCAACAATTTTTACTTAACTATCAATAAATCAGTGCGCTGTGATTTGCCCTACTTATCATGTCCCCGTCCTGCTAAACGAAGCGGTGGACGGGCTGTTGCCTACTGAAGATGGCATTTTTGTGGACGTAACCTTCGGCGGTGGCGGCCACAGCCGCGAGGTTCTCCGGCGAATAGGTCAGGGCGGCCGCCTGTATAGTTTTGACCAGGACGCCGATGCCGAGGCCAATGTGCCGGAGGGAGAGCGGCGCCTGACGTTCGTACGCTCAAATTTCCGCTACCTGACCAACTGGATGCGCTATTACGATGTCTTGGGAAAGGTGGATGGTATTCTTGCCGACCTCGGGGTGTCGAGCCACCATTTCGATGCCGAGGAACGCGGATTCTCCTTCCGTTTCGACGCACCTTTGGATATGAGGATGAACGGTCGGGGAGGGGCAACTGCGGCTGATGTGCTGAACAGTTACAGCGAGGAGGAACTCGCAAGGCTGCTCTTCGTCTACGGAGAATTGAAGAACGCGCGGAAACTTGCGGCGGCTATCGTCAAGAACCGCCAGCGTGCGGACTACGGAAGCATTGCATCCTTGCTCGATGTGGTGCGGCCTTTCCTGCCCAGAGAGCGCGAGAAGAAGGAGATGGCAAAGGTGTTTCAAGCATTGCGTATCGAGGTGAATCATGAGATGGATGCCCTTGAAGAGATGCTGAACGGCGCAGTAAAGACCCTCAAACCTGGGGGACGTCTGGTGGTCCTTACCTATCATAGCCTCGAAGACCGCATGGTGAAGAACTTCATGAAGAGCGGAAATGTCGAGGGAAAGGTCGAGACTGACTTCTACGGAAACCGCCTTTGCCCCATGAGGACTGTGGGAAAAATGATTGTTCCTGGCGAGAAAGAGCAGGCGGAAAACCCCAGAAGCCGAAGCGCGAAACTGAGGATTGCCGAGAAATGTTGAACCCGAAATAGAAGAAATTATGGAAGAAAACGAAAAGAACATCATAGACGCCGCCGAAAATGTTGCGGAATCCGTAGGCCTTGATGGCGCGGAAGCCACCCCGGCTGCGGAGGTTGGCGGAACAGAGAGCGCCGAAACGGACGGAAAACTGCGGAAAAGCGGCGGAAAAGCGGCGAAAAAGGCCGACCAAACATCGGACACAGCCTCAAAAACATCGGACACGGCCGCCGGAACAACCGATGAAGAGGGCGACGACTACGGAAATGGTGATGAGGAGACTGCGGACGGAAAGAAGAAATCCTTTGCGCAGATGCTCAACGATTACGTCAACAGCGACGAGGATATCCCCCTGAACTTCTCCGTGCAGGCCATCTTCGGAGGCGACAGCCTCCTGGGAATCGTCAGGCGGAATCTGATGCTGATCCTCGTCATCGTTGTCTTCTCCCTTGTGAACACGTCATTACGTTACATGATGGAGGAGGCCCGGATGGAGAATGACCGGTACAACAAGATGCTGATTGACCGGCAATACAAGGCTTTGTCCGTAGAAAGTAAGGTGAAGGAAATGACGTTGAGCACCCATATTGAGGGATTGTTGCGCGACACCACCATACATATTCCCACGGAACAGGCGTATTCGCTGAAAGTTGCGGAGTGAAGGAAACGTCGGAAAACGCATGTTTCCCGTCCGAAACGCCTTGAGCATTACTGATTTTTTTTGACTGAAAGCAACAGAAGAATTGCCAAAAAACATTCGAAACATGGCAAGTAAAAAGAAATACCTGCGCTTTAATTATGAAGCAATCAAGATACGTTACCTCATCCTGACGGGCATTTTCATTGTCGTTGGCGCGGCAATTATAGGTAAAACCTTCATGATGATGCACGGAGAGCAGCAGCAATACTGGCTCGATGTCAGCAAACGCTTCAAGAAAAGTGGCGTCCCTTTGTATGCAAAACGCGGAAACATCATATCCGCCGATGGGCAGGTGCTGGCAACAACATTGCCGGAATACCATGTATACATCGACTTTACCGTCAAGGAAAAGACGGAATATCTTACGCAAAAGTACCAGTTGAGGCGCGACAGGATTCTGTTTCTCAAACTCGACAGCATGTGTAACGGCCTCCATACTTTGTTCCCCGAGGTGACGCCTGCGGAGTTTAAGGAGAGAATCCTCACAGGAAGGTACAGCCAGGAAAAGCACTTCCGTGTAACACCACGGCGCATCACCTATCTGGAATACTGCACTTTGCTGGAACTTCCCTTCTTCCGCGAGCCCTTTTCCCTCACAGGTGTTCATGCGCCCCCCGAACCAAAGCGTAAGAAACCTTTTGGAAATCTGGCGACAAGTACCATAGGATACTACAATCCGGACAACGCTGACCATAAGATGCAAGGGCTTGAGGAACACTTCAATACCGAACTTAGCGGTCGCGATGGCATGGGTCGCCGGCAGAAAATACAGGATAAATACCTCAACCTTGTCGATACAAACGCCATCAATGGTTGCGATGTTGTGACCACAATCGACGTAGGAATGCAGGACATTGTCGCCTCTGCCCTGCGGGAACGTATGGAGGAACTCCAAAAGGAAATCGGACTTTGCATCCTCATGGAGGTGAAGACGGGCGACGTGAAAGCCATCGCTTCGATGTCGAACCCCTTTGGAACGGGCTACAATGAGTACGAGAACCGTGCCATTACGTCGTATCACAGTCCCGGTTCCGTGTTCAAAACCGTCTCGTTCATGGCGGCAATCGAGGACGGAAAACTGGACATCAACAGTACGATTGACGTAGGTCGGGGCGAATGTTACTTCGGTCGTGCGCGAATGTCCGACTCTCACCAGATATTTCCTTCGCTCATCAACGTGGCGGAGGTCATAGAACATTCCTCGAACGTCGGAACTTCCCTGCTCATTGACCGCCATTATCACGATCATCCCGAGGAATTTGTCAATGCGCTTTACCGCACAGGCATCAAGGCGGACCTTGAGGTTCCCATCTCGCTTTACAAGAAACCGAACATCAGATTGCCGAAGGTGAACGAGCGGGGACAATGGACCAACTGGTCGGCTACGGCATTACCGTGGATGAGTATCGGATACGAGACCCAGATTTCGCCCATACAGACCCTTGCGTTCTACAATGGAATCGCCAACGGAGGTGTGATGTTAAAGCCCCGATTCGTCACGGAATTGCGTCGCGGGAACGAGGTGGTGAAGACCTTTCCTGTTGCTTATGTCCACCCGAACCGCAAGGACCACATGATGTGTTCGCCCTCAACATTGCGGCAAATCCAGACGTGTCTTGGGCGCGTAGTGCAGAAGAATAAGGGTACGGGTAAGGACGCTTACACGAAAAAGTTCCGCATTGCCGGCAAGACGGGTACGGCCCAGGTGTGGAGTAAAGCGGGAAATACGGGCTCGCGCTTTGTGACTTTCGTCGGATACTTCCCTGCCGACAAGCCGCTTTACAGCATGATTGTCTGCATTGAAGGGCCCGGACTCTATGGAGGTTCCGCATGTGCCCCCGTATTCAAGCGCGTTGCCGAGACCATTTGGGCGCGAAATGTCAGGGCAGACCTCAAACAGGCGTGCGATACCACGGCATATCGGACGGCGGCGCCACGCATCAAGGGCGGAAACCTCCAAGCAACGGAACACGTCCTCAACGAATTGAGCATCGATTATTCCGGACAAATCTCCGGGAACACCCTGGAATGGGGTGGCAATGCGGCGGACATCACCGCGCAACCCCAACTCCGCACCGACAGGACCTCCAAGGAACGGATGCCCGACGTCAAGGGCTACGGACTCCGCGATGCGGTATATCGCCTCGAACTCCTCGGCCTGAAGGTGAAGGTGCAGGGCAGCGGTGCGGTGAAACAGCAGAGCATCGCGCCGGGAACTGCCATACATCGCGGGCAGACCGTCGCCCTCGTCCTTGCCACGGGATTGGAGAAAAAGGTGAAGACACAGCCCAAAACCGTGGCAAAGAAGCCTGAGGATGAGGCAAAGCCTGCGGAACAGAAGCCGACGGCTGCCGTCGTGAAAAAGCAGGATTCCGCGAAGCCGCATCCATAACGTTCCGAGGACGTTTCCACATCGTGCGGAGGAATCAAGCACAATGTACTGAGGATTTTGCCATAAGGGCCGGAGCATTCCGTGCCAGAGTCACGGACCGAATGCGGGGCAGCCCCCAACATCCGGCACAAAATGGCAGAACATATCCCGCAAAACAACCCAAAAACATACGATGGCATTTTGTCGTACCTACCTGAAACAGCAAAGGTGGAGGCACGAAAAATCCACACCAAAACAAAGAGATAAAGGAATAAACAATGAAAATCTCTGCAATAATCAATTGCCTGAATCCGATGGAGGTTCATGGCAATGCCGACCTTGAAGTCACCGGCATCAATATGGACAGCCGCCTTGTTAAGGAAGGCGACCTCTTCGTTGCCGTCAAAGGAACCCAGGCTGACGGACATTCCTACATTCCCCGCGCCATCGAGCAGGGAGCAAAGGCGCTCCTTGTGTCCGCTTCCGTGGAGGAAATCTTCGGCGATGCCGGCGTTCCGGCGGAAATCACCGTTGTCCGTGTCGCCGACACCGAGGCTGCCGTAGGTCCTACCGCGACGGCTTTCTATGGAAATCCCACGGAAAAACTCAAACTTGTGGGTGTCACCGGCACCAACGGCAAGACAACCATCGCCACAGTCCTCTACGAACTCTTCATGGCTGCCGGACATCGTGCCGGATTGTGCTCCACGGTCTGCAACTATATCGGAGAACGTGCCGTCGAAGCCACGCACACCACCCCCGATCCCATCACGCTTAACCGTCTGCTTGCCGAAATGGTGGCCGACGGATGCGAGTATGCCTTCATGGAATGTTCCTCACATGCCATCCACCAGAAGCGTATCGGAGGCCTCAAATTTGCGGGAGGCGTCTTCACAAACCTTACACGCGACCACCTCGATTACCACAAAACCTTCGAGAACTATCGTGATGCCAAGAAGGCCTTCTTCGATGCTTTGGCACCCGAAGCCTTTGCGGTGACGAACATCGATGACCGCAACGGTCTCTTCATGCTCCAGAATTGCCAGGCCCGACAGTTGACCTATTCCACACGTTCCATGGCGGATTTGCGCGGACACATCGTGGAGGAGAGCATCGAAGGCATGCTCCTCGAAATCAACGGCACGGAGGTGAGCGTGGCGTTCGTCGGACGTTTCAATGTCAGCAACCTCCTTGCCGTCTACGGTGCCGCCGTGTCTTTGGGCATGGAGTCCGGCGAAGTGTTGCGCCTGATGTCGTCCTTGCGTCCCGTAAACGGGCGTTTCGAGGCCATTCGCAGCCCGAAAGGTTTCAGCGCCATTGTGGATTATGCCCACACTCCCGACGCTTTGGAGAATGTTCTGACGAGCATCAACGAGATTGTGGCCGGACGCGGCAAGGTCATCACCGTATGTGGTGCCGGCGGCAACCGCGATAAGGGCAAACGACCTTTGATGGCTCAGGAGGCGGCACGGCGTTCTGACCGCGTAATCATCACAAGTGACAACCCGCGCTTTGAGGAACCCCAGGCCATCATCAATGATATGCTTGCCGGACTTTCGGAGGACGACATGCAGAAGACCATCAGCATCGTCGACCGTCGCGAGGCTATCCGTTGCGCAGCCATGATGGCGCAGCCCGGAGATGTCATCCTTGTGGCGGGAAAGGGCCACGAACCTTATCAGGAAGTCAAGGGTGTGAAGCATCATTTTGACGACCATGAGGAAATCCGCAAGGCATTCGGCATCTAAGGGCATCGCCTTACGGAGCCGAAAACTTTGAGAACACGGGGAAAAACTTCGGGAAAGGGACTGGAAGCCACGGAACCCCGACGTAGAAAGCGCCGCATTCCGCGTCCGGAAGTGCCGCATTTTACACTTGAAAGTTCCGCACTTTCCGTCAGAAACATCGGAACTTTTTGCCGGAAACATCGGAACTTTCCATCAGCATTTTCCGCACGTTTTATCAGTAGCGTCCGCAATTATCATCAGTAACCTCCGGACATTCCATCAGCAACCTCCGGATGTCTGATGAAAGACTTCGCGACATTGCGCATTGAACCTCCGCACATTGCGTTCAGCACGTCCGTTTCCCTATCCTTTTCTCCAGGTTTTTCCCCCTCGTTGTTCAGAAGTCCATCCCCGGAATTTGGCGTGATCCCCTCGTCCTCCCCCGAAAGAGCCACCCCCTCTTTCCCGAGGAAACCACATCTTGTTCCGAAGCATCGCCCCACTTTTTCCCAGGAGTGTCGCGCCATTCTCCGGCGCCAACCTCCGGCATCCCCGGGTAAACACCCCCGTTTCCCCAATGAACCCATTTTAGAAGGCAGGTATTTATACTTGCTTTTTTTCGCTAAAAACCAATTTCCCCTTTGAACTTTCCCGGTGGTAGGTCGGTAGAAGCCATCGGAAACATCCGAAATTCCTTGTATGTTGTACTATCTTTTCAGATTCCTTGAATCGTTCGGCATCCCCGGTTCCGCCATGTGGGGTTACATCTCCTTCCGCTCTTTGCTGGCGCTCATCCTCGGACTTGTCATCTCAATGTGGTTCGGTGAGAAGTATATCAAGCGCATGCGCCGCCTCAATATTGGGGAAACGGCGCGCGATGCCTCCATCGATCCTTTCGGCGTCGACAAGGTCGGCGTGCCCTCAATGGGCGGAATCATCATCCTTGTCGCCACACTTGTTCCCGTCATCCTCCTCGGACGTCTGCGCAACATCTATCTTCTCATCATGATTGTCACGACCGTTTGGTTCGGAGCCTTGGGATTTCTTGATGACTACATCAAGATTTTCAAGAAAAACAAGGAAGGTCTGGCAGGCCGTTGGAAACTCCTTGGCCAGGCTTTCATGGGACTTCTTGTCGGATTGACGCTCTATCTGAGTCCGGATGCCGTCATTCGCGAGAACATCGAGACGCAACGTGTGGGCACCACCACGGAGGTTGTCTACAAAAGTGAGGCGGTGAAGAGCACTAAGACCACCATTCCCTTCCTGAAGAACAACAATTTCGACTACGCCTCCCTTGCTTCTTGGGCGGGAGACCACAGTCAGGCCATCGGATGGGGGATATTTGTCATCATGGTCGTGCTGGTTATCACCTCTGTCAGCAACGGTGCCAACCTCAACGACGGCATGGACGGCATGGCGGCGGGGAACTCTGCCGTAATATGTATCGCTCTCGGCATACTCGCCTACGTGTCCAGTCACATAGAATATGCCGGTTATCTGAACATCATGTACGTGCCGGGGGCGCAGGAATTGGTGGTGTTCATCTGTGCGATGGTCGGCGCCCTCATCGGTTTTCTGTGGTACAATGCCTATCCGGCACAGGTGTTCATGGGCGACACCGGCAGCCTTGCCATCGGTGGAACCATTGGTGTCATGGCCTGCATCATCCACAAGGAACTGCTCGTTCCCCTGCTCTGCGGCATCTTCCTCTTTGAAAGTGTCAGCGTGATTGTCCAGACCCAGGTCTTCAAGTTCTACAAACGCCGTGGCCGACGTGTGAGGTTCTTCAAGAGCACTCCCATACACGATGCCTTCCGACGCCTCGATTCGCAACTCGATCCTACGAGCACTTACGTCGTGCGTAACTGGCCTAAGGGCGCCTGGCACGAAAGTAAGATCACCGTTCGCTTCTGGATTACCACCATTCTCCTTGCAGCACTCACCATCATCACCCTCAAAATCCGGTAATAAGAACCATGGAAAAGCATAAAATTGTTGTACTCGGAGCCGGCGAAAGCGGAGTCGGCGCAGCCATTTTGGCGCAGCAGAAGGGTTACGATGTCTTTGTTTCCGACGCCGGAACCATCAAGGACGCCTACAAGACCATGCTCGACGAGCATCATCTGCCGTGGGAGGAGGGTCAGCACACCATGGAACGCATCCTCGATGCCCACGAATGCGTGAAGAGTCCCGGCATTCCCGAGACGGCACCCGTTGTGCAGGCACTCGCGGAACGCGGTGTTCCCATCATCGGAGAATTGGAATTCGCCGCCCGATACCTCAAGGGGCAGACCATCTGCATCACGGGGTCGAACGGAAAAACCACCACGACATCGCTCGTCTACTACATCCTTCAGAAGGCCGGATTTCAGGTCGGACTGGGTGGAAACATCGGAAAAAGCCTCGCACTTCAGGTGGCTCAGGGCGAGGAACACGAATGGACGGTGCTCGAAGTGTCGTCCTTCCAACTCGACACCATGTACGATTTCCGTGCCGACATCAGCATTCTCCTCAACATCACGCCCGACCATCTCGACCGTTATGGCTACGTCATGCAGCGATATGTGGATTCCAAGATGCGGATCATCCGCAACCAGCGTCGTCAGGACTGCTTCATCTACTGGCGTGATGACGAATATGCCGAGGCGGATCTCGGCAAACGCCGCGCCGAAGGCAACGTTGTCACCGCACTTCCCTTCACCGACGAGCCCCAAAGCGGCAGTCTTGGTTACAGCCGCGACGGCATGATGCGCATCGATGTGCCGGAAGGCCTGACACCGCGCCTCGAAGACGGTGCCCAACTCTCCATTCCCGAGGGTGAACTTTCCATACCCGGACGCCACAATGTGCGGAACTGTCTGGCCGCTGCCATGGCGGCTTTGGCGGCGGGAGTCGATGCCGACACCGTCAAAGAGTGTCTCCGCACCTTCCCCGGTGTGGAACATCGCCTTGAATATGTCTGCGAGTCGCATGGCGTTCGTTACGTCAACGACTCCAAAGCCACCAATGTCGACGCCTGTCATGTGGCGCTCGAGGCGCAGACAACACCCGTGGTCCTCATCGTCGGAGGCACCGACAAGGGCAACGACTACACCACGCTTTTCCCCCTCATTGCCCGTAAATGCCGTGCCATTGTCTTCCTCGGAGCCGACAATTCCACGCTTCACCGTGCCTTCGATGCCTTTGCTTCGGAACACGGAATCGCGCTTGCCGACACCCATTCCATGGTCGATTGCGTCAAGGCTTCCGCACAGTTGGCGCAGGAGGGCGACACGGTTCTCCTCAGTCCTTGCTGTGCCAGTTTCGATCTCTTCCAGAATATGGGACACCGTGGGCGGCTTTTCAAGGAGGAGACCCGCAAACTTTAATCGTTTTCTCTGATATCTTCAATCCGGATTTCCATGAAACAGTCGGTATTAAAGGGCGACCTTGTTATCTGGACCATCTTCTTTCTGCTCTCAGGCATCAGTCTTATCGAGGTGTTCAGCGCAGGAAGTCAGTTGGTTTACGGCGAAAGCCACTTCCTTTCTGCCTTTATCAAGCAGGCGGGAATGCTTGTTTTTGCCACCATTGTTGCGGTCTTTGTCCACCATATTCCGTGCCGTTATTTCAAGTTGGTCGGCGTCGCGGGCTATCCCCTCACGGTGATTCTGCTGATATGGGTGCTGTTTAAGGGTGTCGACATCAATGGTGGAGCACGGTGGTTGCAGGTTCCTTTCCTGGGATTCACCTTCCAACCGAGCGAATTGTCCAAAGGAGCCCTTATCGCTTTTGTGTCGCTTGTCCTCAGTTCTTCGCAACGAAAGGATGGCGCAGACCAGAATGCCATCACCACAATCCTTGTGGCCACCTGCATCGTTTGCGGGCTTATCTTTACGCAAAACCTGTCCACGGCGGTGATGATTTTCGGTGTCATCGTCCTCATGATGTGGCTTGGCCGCATTCCCGGACGGCAGTTCTACCCCTTTGTTGTCGGTATCGCCATTTTTTGTGCCGCAGCCTATTTCACTCTCCTCAGTCTTCCCGACGACAGTCACCATCCTTTTTATCAGACAAAGGTGACGGAACGCTTCTCAACATGGCATCATCGTGTGGCGGACGACAACATGGACACGAGTGTTCCTGCGGACTCTTTCGTCGTAACCGATGAGAACCGGCAGAAAGTCCACGCACGAATCGCCGTGGCGAATGCGGGGTTGAAGGGTTTGATGCCGGGAAATTCCGTGCAGAGGGACTTCCTTCCGCAGTCGTTTTCCGACTTCATTTTCGCCATCATTGCCGAGGAATTGGGCATAGCGGGCTGTATAATTGTGCTCCTTCTCTACATCACTTTGTTCATAAGGGCGGGACGAATAGCCAGCCGGTGCGACAGTAACTTCCCGGCCTTCCTCATCTTGGGCCTCGCCACCTTGCTGATGGTGCAGGCCTTGCTCAACATGATGGTGGCGGTAGGTCTGTTCCCCGTCACCGGACAGACGCTTCCCATGGTGTCGCGCGGCGGAACTTCCACCATCATCACTGCGGGCTATTTCGGTATGATGCTCTCAGTCAGCCGCTACGCACGCAGCAATGGCAAGAAGACATTGCCGAACGTTGCCCGCGAAGTCAGCGCGGAAGTTCGTGATGACTTCCAAAAGAATTAGCCTTTTCCACAAGAGGCGACGTCACATTTTCCAGCGTTTGGCGTCACTTTTTCCAGCGTTTGACGATACGTTTTCCAGCGTTTGGCGTCACGTTTTCCAGCGTTTGGCGTCACGTTTTCCAGCGTTTGGCGTCACTTTTTCCAACGTTTGACGATACGTTTTCCAACGTTTGCCGTCACGTTTTTTCGGTGTTTGCCGCTGAAATCCCCGCACATCGAGCCGAAGAAGGGCGTTGCGGAATGCACATTTCTGTGTGTTCTGCAACGCCCTTTGTTGTGGATGATGGTTCAGAATTCCGGGAAATCCGCGTGGCGGCTCCGTTCTTCCGATGGCAGATGATGGTAGTTTTTCGGTGAAACGCCCGTCTGCTTCTTGAAGAATGTCCCGAAAGCCGAGGCATTTGGGAAGTGCATGGCATCGGAAATCTCCTGAACTGTCATGCTTGTTGTGGTCAAAAGGAAGATGCTTCGCCGTATAATCGCGCGGAAGATGAGATGATGGAGTGAGTAACCGCAGATCTCCTTGGTCATTGTGCTGAGGTATTTCGGCGAAAGACAGAGTTCGCTGGCATAGAATGCCACATCGCGGTGGTGCATGAACTGCTTTTCGATGAGCGTCAGCAGACGTTCGAAGATTTCCAGCCGACGTCCTTGCTGCGGATATTCGTCCTTTCGGTTGCGGCTGAAGATGTTGCACATGCGATAGGTGAGGGTCATGAGCAGCAATCTCCGTTCTTCCTCTACGAAGTCCGCATTCTCGTCGTCGAGCGTGTCGAGCAATCTGACGAAATTCTCCAGTTGGTCGCGCTGTTCTGTGGTGCGTACGGTCAGTCCTTCCGCGTGATGGCGGCTGTGGAGCCGCATTTTCAGCAGCGAGTTTCCGATGATTTCGCGGATGGTGTCGCTCTTGAAGAGCAGCAGTACGTATTTCAGCCGCTGACTGGTCTGCTGAAGTCGCAGCGTGGTCCGCTGACTGAAATAGATAGTCTCGCCCCCTTTGACCAGAATCGTCGTCTCCGGTAGGGTGGCGCACAGCGAACCCTGTTTGAGAATGAGGAAACCCACGTAGTTGACATCGTAGGGAGTGGTGAGGATGTCCGGCAGTCGCGACAGGTTTCCGCCGGAACAGCAGACGGTGGCGTGGGCATTCAGTGCCGTTTCGAGTTGGAGTATGCGTTCGTCTTCGGTCTTCATGCTTCTGATGAGTTCAGTGGTCTTACCCTGCTTCTCCGCCGGAACCCATCGGGGAAGACGGGCGGCGGCAAGGCGTTTTGCGGTGAAAAATGTGGAAATGTCCGGTGAGGATAGCCGGAAAACAAGGTGTTGTATGCCGGAATGTGCAGGGGAAATAACCGCAAGTTACAATGATAATAAACAGGAATTATGGTGGGAATATCCGGAATCATCGACGATAATAGCCGGGAATTACGGTGGGAATATCCGGAATCATCGATGATAATAACCGGGAATTACGGCGGGAATATCCTGAATTCTCAATGATTATAACCGGGAATTGCAGTATGATATGCCGGAAATATTGGAAAAAGCGTTGGGGCTTGTCCTTTGTTTTCCCGTTAGGGAGCAACGGAATCCGGTTTCATCTGTTGTCGTCCTGCCCATTTGGTTCAACGAAAACGTGGAGTTTTCTTTGTGCAAATTTACGGAATTTATTGCGAAATCCATCTTCTCTTCCCACTGATTCCGCAAGGCTTTCGGGGCATGGCATGAAAAAATGCCGTTTCATCGGTAATCACTACCTATGAAACGGCTTATGGAGAGGAGGACAATATCAAGCAAATAGGATAAGATGTGTAAAACCTTTACAGGACCCTTCCGCTGAAGGATCGGAAAATCAGGGTAGAAGTAAACAGTTTTCTCCTCTCCAAATTCGGGCGTTTCTCTTTTCAACGCCCGTAGATCTTGTTGTCGGCGGCGAGGCTTTCAGGCAGGAAATGCAGGTCTTTCCTTGCAGAAGACCTTGTTGTTTCTTGCGGAATCCCCATTCTTCCTTGCAGAAGACCTTGCTGTTTCTTGCGAAATCCTTGCCTATCGCCGTCGTTATGCTGTGGCTTCCTCTGCCTTTTCGTCGGCTTCGATTTCCTCAGGAGCGAGTTTCCGCTTCCTCCATGGTACGAGCAATGTGATGGCAGCGGCGGCAATACATCCGTAGATGGTCCATCCTGCCATCTCCTTTACTGCGGTGATGGTGGCCTGAACCTGCATCTTTCCTTTCAGCGATATCGCGGCCATGTGCTGGGCTTCAGCGGGATTTTTCCCCTGCGCCATCATACCTCTTACGGTGAGGTCGTAGGTGTTGGCGGTGGAAGCCTCCGTGCGGTCGAAGTCGTGGGCGAAGCGTGTGACGTAGTATTGTTGGCGATGTTGCAGCACATTGCTGTAGAGTGCCGACCCGATTCCCGGAGCAACGACCATACGAACAGCGAGCATGATGCAGACCCATGTGGACATAAACTTGAACGGCATCCGCTGATTGGCATGGACAGCCGTGAGTGTGTAGAGGAGCATCATGCCGGTTGCGCGGATGATGACTGGCCATTTCATGCGTTCGTACAGACCATCCGTCTGCACTTCGAAGTACATGAAGAGCGATGCCGCGCCGATAAGGATGAAACCGAGCGAGAAAAGATATTTCAGATGTACGCCCTTGCCACCGGCGATGACGGCAATGACGCATCCGATGAAGTAGCCTGGCAGCACCCAATTTCCCAACATTGCGTTCTGCCAGTTGTCGATTTTCATGCCAAGTCCTGTGAAGACGTTCACGAACATGGCGCTGGAATTGAGGATCATCAGCATCATGAACAGCACGATGCCGTATTGGATGCTGCGGAGTTTCAGGGCGTCGAGCAGGAAGTACGGCGAACGGCGGCTGGCCTCCATGTAGATGAACAGCGCGGTGAAGGCAACACAGATGCCGGTGGCCAGACGAATGCTCTCGTTATCAAACCAGTCGTAGGTCTTTCCATAGACACAAACGTAGATGAACGAGCACATCATGACGCTGAAAATGACGACGTTTCCGAACTTGCTGAACGTAATCGGGAATCGTTTCGTCTGATATTTCTGGTACGGCATGGTGACGAAGATGATGAGAATCGACGCCAACATGGTAGCCATCATGAAGTAATAGACATACTGCCATTCGTATTCATAGGCCAGCCATGCCGTGAGCCACGTTCCCAACTGTCCGAGAATCATGAAGAAAAGGTAGATGGTGGGCATGCTTGCCGTCTTCTCCTTGTCGAGTTTGTCCCATCCTTCTTCCGTCTTAGGTTCGTTTCCGGGGGTGATGTTCCGCGTGGCTTCTATGCCGAAGGCGTACTTGATGAGGGTGAAAAGGTTGCACATCATCAGCACGTTTCGCATAAATCCCATGATGAGACTGCATAGTGCGAGGATGAAAATGCTGTCAGTCTTGGCACAGACATAACTGAGAATGTACATCAAACTGAAGCCAACGATGCACATCATCTTCTCGTTTCTCACCCTCACAAGGTCGAAGAAGAAGGGCGAGAATGCCGCCATTCCGACAGAGGTTACAAATCCTACGAACTGGATGTGCTCGGATTGTATGCCGAGTCCGCTCATCATCTCACCGCTGTTTGCGGAATAAACGCCGCCGATGGTCAGGATGGGGATGAAGAGGAATATGAGGAAAATGATGCCCAGAGGCTTAGGAACCCAGTCGTAGAATGGGAAGTTCTTTGGAACTTTTGCCATGGTTTTCAATAATTTGTAGGGGGTACTCTCCGTTGTTTCCGCTGTGTTTCTGTCCGGTTTCCGGAACCTGTATGCGCGGTTGTTTGGAGTCCGTACCCGCTTGTGGGGAATGTTCCATGAGGACGCTGCGGTGTTCCTCATGGCAGAAACGGAGGTTCCGTGGCGTTACTTCTTGCGTTCAGCCTTGACGATGACCATCATTCCGGCGGCAAGTCGCTCATTATCTTCTTTGGAAAGCCCCTCAAATGCGATGCGGACGGGGACACGCTGCTGGATTTTCACGAAGTTGCCGGCGGAATTGTCGGTGGGGATGAGTGAGTATTTCGAACCTGTGGCACCGGAAATGGCGGTAACCTTGCCGCAGAATTCCTTATCCTTGATGGCATCCACGGTCATTTTCACGTTTTGTCCCACAAAAATGTTCTCCATCTGCGTCTCTTTGAAGTTGGCAATCACCCATTTTTCGCTGTCGGGCATGATGTAAGTGATGGTTTGTCCGGCATTTACGGCCTGACCTTCCTCAAGTGCGCGGCGTCCGAGTTTGCCGTCGCAGGGAGCCGTCACCACGGTATAGGAGAGGTTGAGGCGTGCCATTGCCAGCGCAGCCTCGGCACGTTCGATGGCAGCAGCGGTATTCAGTTTGCGCGTTGACACCTCATTGACGCCCGATTGTGCGGCGCTCTTCTGCCGGCGTGTGGCTTCGAGTTTCTTTTTCAGCGCGTCATATTCGGTCTCAATCTGCTCCAACTGTATGGGAGTCGCGGCCTTTTTCGCCACAAGGTTCTGATAGCGTTGGCGGTCTTTTTCGAGTTTTGCCAGGCGAACCTCAATCTCTGCGATGCCGGCATCGTAGACTGTTGCCGAAGTCTTCGTAGTATTCAGTGTGGCATCAATGACCTGTGCCCCGGCTTTTGCGTCTTTCAGGGCAGCCTCGGCCTCCATAACGCGTATGCGGTATTCGCGGTCGTCGAGTATAAGCAGGGTGTCGCCCTTCTTCACGTCCTGATGTTCGGTGAAGCAGATGCGGCTGATGTATCCTGATGCGCGGAGGTTGATGGGCGAGATGTACTGTTCCACCTGAGCGTCGTTGCAGGTTTCGGTGCTCTTATAGTCGAGGAAGATGCACACCACCTTCACCAGTCCCCAGATGAGAATGCCGATGCCGAGGAGGCTGGCAATGAGTTGTCTGCCACGCTGTCGCTTGAGTTTCTTGGCCTGACGTTCGTAGTTTGTGCTTTGTTTGCTGTTGTCGGCGTTGCCGTTATTCTTTTTGCTTGCCATGATATGCGGAAAATTATGATGTTGTATGCGTGTTTGAAATCGGTGAAGTCCCCACGTTTCCGTGGCGGGCGTCCCTCTTATTTGGTAAGGGTGTCAAGTTGTCCTGAAAGTTTCAGCAGCGTCAGTTGTGCCACTTGCAGGTTGTAGTGTGCGGTAAGATAGTTGTTTTGTGCCTCGCTCATCCGCATCTCGTCCTGCAGGACATCGGTCATCGATGCCACACCCTCGCGGTACTGGTCGGCGGTGACGCTGTATACGTCCTCAGCCAGGCGGTAGTTGTCGTACTGTTTGGTGTAGTTCCGCAGGCTGTTGTTCAGGTCATTGGTGGCGTTGATGTACTGTGTCGTCATGCTTTTCATGGCATTCTCGTAGGCGATGTTCGCATTCTCGATGTCGATCTGCGCCTTTCTCGTCTTCGAACGCTTTTCAAGTCCGTCGAAAATGGGGACCCTCAGGGTAAGACCTACGCCATCGGAGCGGTACCAATGGCTCGACGGCCCCGACTTGAACCAATTCCTTGCCTTGTCGGTATAGGCGGTGAACATCCAGTTTGCCGTAAGATTCAGTGATGGAAGATAGCCGTCGCGCACGAGTTTCTTCTGTTGCTCAGCCAGCGTCTGCTGCTTTTCCAGCAGTTGAAATTCGTAAAGGTCGGTGCTGAGTCCCGTAAGTTGGATTTCGGAGGTCTGACCCGGATTGACGGGAGTGAGGGAGATTTGCGCGTCGACAGGGTAATCGATGATGTATTTCAGCATATTATACTGCTGCTCGAGCATGGAGTTCGCATTGTCGCGTTGCACACTCAGGTTCTCGATGTTCAGGTTTACGCGCTTCACATCCACCTCCATTACCATGCCATTGTCGTAGAATGCCGTGGTGATGTCGCGGAGTTCCTCGAGGCGTTTGATGTTGTCTTCCACCAGGCGTATCTGTTCCGCTGTGTTCTGTGCCAGATAATACATCTTGCAGATTTGGACCATCAGGTCCTCGCGTGCCTTTTCATAGGACAGTGTGTTCAGTTCATCGACGGTACGGGCTATGTCCATTGCCGTCAGAAGCATCTGGTTATAGAGCGGCATTTGCAGTTGAAAGCCTGCCGAAGCGTTGTATTGCAGGGTCTTCGTCACGTTGTATTTGTTGCCGTAGGCCGAACCGTCGGTGACGGACACCGGAGGTTCGAAGTTGTCGTTGAAGCCAACCACGCCGTTGATTTGCGGCAACAGTTTCGCACGGTTCTCGCTGATGCCGTGCTTACCTTTGGCGATTTCGTTGCGACTGCTCTTGAGGTTCAGGTTGTTTTCCAGACCTATGCGCAGACAATCGTCGAGGGTCAGTGTTTCCTGAGCCGACAAAACCGAAAAACTTCCGGTCATCAGCATCAATGCTGTCAATGTTTTTCTCATATCAATATAGAAGATGTGTTATCGGTGTGTGGATGATGCGTTATGCCCTTCCGCCGCTTCCATCCCCGGTATTCCGCACCCTTTGCCGGCATTTGCGGCATCGGCGGGCGCAACCGTCGCCCCCTGTCGTTGAGGCAGGGGGAACATTGGCGCGGCTTGCGGCACATCCGCTGTGGCAGGCGGCGCTGTTCGGGGGTGAGTATGTGGGAGGAACTGAAGGGCGGTAGCGGAACCTGTGGCGGGCTTTTCCCGACGTTTTCCGTTACCTTTCCTTATCCATTTGCTTTTTTCGGCTGCAAAGTTACGGCGGTTTTCACATTCTTTTACGTTCAAAATGAAACAGAAACTGTTCAAAACCTCCCTTTTCAATTCTCCGTTCTGCCGTAATCTCTGCGGATGTATACCGAACATTTCAAATTCAGGTGCAGCATTCCCGCCTTTCCGCTACGGAACACGCTGTGACTCAGGTCTGTCCATCCGTTCAGCGTTGTCCGTACAATGCCGGAAACACATCGTGCGGTGCCGCCGAAAAAGTGCCGCATTTTGCGATGGAAAGTACGGAATTTCCGATGATGAAGTGCGGCACTTTCCGATGCGAAGTGCGGCACTTTCTCACGCCCTTCTCCGAGGTGGCTTTTCCGGCCTCCGCATTCGCTTCTCCCAATCTCGGTTTTCCCCGTTTCCGGCCTCTGTGATAACCGTTTACAGTCTCCGTGATATTCGTTTACAGCCTCCGTGTCTGTATTTTCCATTCTCTGTGTCCGCATTCTCCGACCTTCGTGTCCGCATTTCCATCCTCAATATTTTCCTTATATTACGCCTGTGCACAGGCTTCCCTGCCTCCATGTTTCCCGTTTACCACCTCCACATGGTCCGTCCGCGTTTTCCCCATCTCCGTTTTCCGGTGCGGGAAACGGTGGAGGCGTTGTGCTGAAAATCCGCCTGTGTGCGCCGCATCGAGTGCTGCCCGTCTGCGCAGAAAGGGTGGGGGGAAGTGTCGGGAAATCGCCGGATGACGCCGCAACCCTAAGGGACGGACTCTGCCGCTGTGACACAAAAAACACCGGAAAATCTCGCGGCGGGTATGGACCTTTGGGGAGATTTTCCGGTGTCTTGCAGGCAGGAAACGGCGTCTTAGTTGCGCTCTACTATCCGTTGGATGAGCGTTTTGTAGCGTTCGCAGAAGTCGATAAGTACGATGCCGAGGGGGCCTTCTATGGTGGGCAGCGCCGCCAGTACGGCAGGATTGACCACATCGGCAAACTGTTCCGGTGAATTGTTCGGCACGGCGTGGCACGAAGCATAGGAGAAGTACCAGCATGGAGCGCCGTCGTCCGCCGGACGTTGCAGGGCCGCCGCGGCCATATTGCGCAGGGTGGTCAGCGTCTTGTAGCGTGCCGCCGCGATGGTTTCGTAGCCATATTCGTCCTCAACGCACGCTGTTCCCGCCGTGCCGTTGCGGGGATGGATGGTGACGTTGCAGGTGACGTTGTCGTCCCATCCCGCAATCATCGATGCCGTGGGCGTGCCCTCCACCTCGTCGCGCAGGAGAAAGAGGATGCGTCCGCGGCATTCTCCCAGCGAAAGATTGGCAGAAAAGTCCTTCGCCACCCCTTCGGCGGCGGTCAGACTGCGGCCGAGGAGCCTGGAGAACGCCGCACGGTTGCCCCCCTCGCACTTGAGCAGCACGATGAGGAATTCCCGTGGATGCTCGGTGAGAAAGCGGCGCATGGCGGGCAGGACATCGGCATCCCACGTCTGGTTCATGAACTGTCCGGAGTGGTAGACTCCGAGCATGCGTGCCCCTTTGCCGCTGTTGTCGTCGGCCGTCACGCCGTTTTCGCGGTCGGCTTTCAGACGAATGTCGAAGAAACGCACGCCCAGTTCAAGTTGTCGCGGAATATCGGCGTCCTGAACTTTGAGGAAAACGTTGCCACATACGGCACCGCTGTCGTGACTTCCGGGGATTGACATCCGATGTACGGGTGTTTCGTCGGGCAATGCCGACATCCATTCGGAAAGGTCGGGGCTTTGCTGTGCGGACATCGGCAGGAATCCCAGGAGAAGGAGGAGAATGGTGGACAATCGTCGCATGGTGTTGGCGGAAATGTCGGAAAATAAAGGCGGAGGTTGTGTAGGTCAGTGCGGAGCGTTGCCGCCCCGTCTGCTCAGAATTCCAGTTGGGCAATGTGTGGATTGTGGTCCGAAAGGTAGCCGGTGGGGCCGGTACCGGGGTGGGGAATCAGGGCTTTCTTCACGCTGATGCCGGAGGTGACGAAGATGAAGTCGATCTTCTCGCACTCATCCTCGGGAATTTTTCCCCAATCATGGAAGGTCCACGTCACGCCTTCCCGTTCTTCGGCGGTCTTGAAGGCGTCGTTGAGGACAAACTCGTTGGTCGTGATGGTCTTGTATGCCTCACTTTCGTCGTTGACATTGAAGTCTCCGGTGAGAATTGCGGGTTCTTCGCCCACAATGCTCCGTATGCTGTCGATGATCAGCAGCGCAGCCTTGCGGCGTGCTTCGGTCCCGACGTGGTCGAAGTGCGTGTTTACGGCCATGAAGATTCGTCCGCTCTTCCGCTCGCGCAGTTTTGCCCATGTGGCAATGCGGCAGCATGCGCCGTCCCATCCGATGAATCCTACGGAATCAGGGTATTGCGAGAGCCAGAATGTGCTGTTTGCCAGCACCTCGAAGCGGTCTTTCTTATAGAAAATCGGGGCAGCCTCGCCGGCACGGTCGCCATCGTCGCGGCAAACACCCACATATCCGTAGTCGGGGAGGCGTTCCTGCAGGTCGGTCAACTGATGATAGAGCACCTCCTGACAGCCGACGATGTCGAGATTGTGGGCAGTGATGAACGCCGCTACGGAGTCTTTGCGGTATTTCCAGTTGTTCAAACTGTCCTCGGGATTGTCATAACGGATGTTGAAGGTCGCATAATTGAGGCTCACGGTGTCGGCCTCCTTGTTCGTACATGCGGCAAAAGCCAGCATGCAGAGGGCGGAAATGGATAGGAAAATATGTTTGAACATGACAGGTTTTGTGGATGATTGGTGGTAATTCGTGGAAGATTGGGTGTAATTTCGTGGAAAAACGAGGGCGAAACATCAATTGAAATCGGTCTGAAGAACCTCGGGATGGGTGTCGGCGACGTGCAGAATGAGTTCGCCGAACAGCGTATTCGCCCAGGCGAACCATGAACGTGTGAAGTTTTTCGCGTCATCCTTATGGAAACTTTCGTGCATGAAGCCCGTATCTCCGTCAGTATCGCGCAGCATGGCAAGACATTCGCGGAGTTCATCGGCATTTTCGGTGGTAAGTCCCTTCAGAATGATGCTCATGGGCCATGGATAGTCCAGTCCGACGTGGGGACCTCCGATGCCCTCGCCGGCCTTTCCGCGGAAAAAGTAGGGGTTGTCCTCGCTCCATACAAAGTTTCGGGTGTTGCGGTACAGAGAATCTTCTGCGTTTCTCCATCCCATGTACGGCAAAGCCAAAAGACTGGGCACGTTAGCGTCGTCCATCATGAGGTAATTGCCGTAACCGTCGACCTCGTAAGCGTAGATTTTTCCGTATTTCGGGTGGTCTACGATGGCATACTTCAGCAGTGCGGCCTCCACTTCTCCGGCCAGTTCGCGACAATCGCGGGCAAACTCGTCGTGATGTAGGACCTTTGACTCGATTTCTGCCAACTGTCGGAGGGAAGTCACGGCAAACATGTTGCTGGGAATCAGAAATCCGTACTGCGTAGCGTCGTCGCTGGGACGGAAAGCCGAGAAGATCAGACCGACAGGACGCACGGGTGCGCCGAAGCCACCATTGATGTTCGAGTCGGTGGGACGCTCACATTCGCGGAAGAAACTGTACGGTCCGCGGCCGTCCTTCCGCTGTTGCTCGCGGAAAGTGCGGAGGACGAGTTCCATGGCCTTGTGCCAAGTGTCGGTGAAGACGCTGGCATCGCCGGTGAGTTGCCAGTATTTGTAGGCGATGCGTATGGGATAACAGAGCGAATCGATCTCCCATTTCCTCTCATGAAGTTCCTTCACCATGTGCTGAGTGAAGTCGGTTTCCCAGAAACTTCCCGTAGGTCCGTCGTTGAAAGCGTTGGCATAGGGGTCAAGAATGATGCAGTCTGCCTGTCGGCGTATCAGTCCTGCAATCATAATCTGCAGGTCTTTGTCGTCTTGACAAAGGTTCAGGTAGGGCCAAATCTGGGCAGAAGAGTCGCGAAGCCACATGGCTGGGATGTCGCCGGTGATGACAAACGTGTCGGGAACGCCGTCCTTCATCTTGAAACGTACGGTGGTGTCGAGGGTGTTCGGGAAGCAGTTGATGAACATCTGCCGCAGTTTGGGGTCCTTGATGCGCTCCGCCACCTCGGTGATGACGCGCTCCACCTCGGCAGAGACAAAGGCGCGTTCCGATTTTGCCGGACGTTGGTCGGCAACCTCTGCGGGTGCGGCGCAGTAGGCGTTGGCGCTTACTGCGGAGAAGGCCAGAAGAATATTGAGGAATGTTTTCATGATAAGGGTAAAGAATATGGTGCTTTGAAGTCTGGGGGGCGGAACATTGAAGGGTAGAATGCCGTGGATTCCTATTTGAATGGCCAATGTCTATCTTTGGTTATTCCGAAAGATCCCATCCGGATAGCGATTGTATACGTTTGCAACCTCCGTGGAATCCGGCGTGTGCTGCCATTGTTTGCGGCAGGGAGTTTGGCAGTTTCCACCATCGTATGCCCCGTTTTTTTGAGGTCCCCGCAGACTTCGTTGCAGTTCCTTCGGGTTTTAATAAGTGGCTTTGTCGGGAGTGACGTCCAGCATCTCCTCCTTATCGCCATAGCGGAGGCGGAGTTTGAAGGCCACATTGCTGTGGATGGTGAGTTGCGGACGCGCCGAAGCGTTCTTGCGTGCCGCAGCCTTGAAACTGATGTTCCCTTCCGGACCGTAAGGGTAGCGGGTGATGCCGTGCTCTTCCGTCAGGTTACAGTCCCAAATGATGGTGTTTTCGGGGTAGTCGGCTTTGATGCCGAGGATGTATTCTATGAAGACACCGATGGGGGCCAGCCCGGTCCATCCGATGAATTCGCGCCTTGCCATGAATCCGGGGTCCATAGTTTCGGGGGAATAGTACTCATAAAAGGTGTGGTCGCGCTTGAAGACCTCAAACACTTGGTGGTAATGTTTGGCGGCAATCTCCCGTGCTTCCTTACGGAAACCTTGGCGGTCGAGGCCGCGCATCACCATATAATTCGTGCCGGGCCACACACCTCCCTGCCAATATCTGCCGTTCGGACGGTATTTTGGACACTTCTTTTCGATGCTGGGTACCATACCTGGGCGGCAGAATTCCGTAGTATCCGTCAGATGTGCCACCAATCGTTCCTGCTGGTTCCGCGAAAGCAGGCCGTCGGTCAGCAATGCCCAGTAGGCACTGATGGTCTTTACGCCTGCAAGTGCGCCATCGGCATACTGATCGTACAGGAATCCTGTCGTTTCGTCCCACAGATTGTCCTGGATATAGCCGCTTAATCGGATGGCTTCGTCCTCCATGTGCTCGATTTCTTGCCACCTTTCGATGTAAAATCCCATCTGTAGCATCTGATAGTCAATGAAAATCTGCTGAAGGTTCGTATCCAGCCATATCATATGTCCGTGACTGAAGTTGAGATTGTAGCCTTCCGGCAGTCGAGGTATGTTGTCCATGCCCGTTCCCCACCCCGAAGACCAGTACGTTCCGTTGCGCCACGTGCGGTTAAGACGGAGCCAATTGTTGTAACTTACAAGGACTGGGAATATCTTGTGCAGACGTTCGGTATCCCCGAATTGGCGGAAATACTCCATTTCGCACCATGGAATGAGGTTAGGACCGGTGGAAACGGGGTCATAGCGCTCGAAACAGTCTGAGCCATCGCGCTTGATTTCGCGGCAGATGAAGCCGTCGGGATGCTGTTTGGCGTAGAAATTGTCAAGCGTCAGTTGGAAAGGGAACAGCCGGGTGCCGTACTTTGCGAACATAAGTATGAAGGAACTGTCCCACATGAAGATGTTTCCGTTGTAGGCAGTGTCGAAGTATGGCGCCACAAATCCGCTTCCGGGCTGTGGATTGCGGATGTTTCCCACTCCGATTTCCCATGCCCGCCAGTACATGTTCAGTTCTTCCTCATGGCCTTTCCATATCGGTTCGGGCAAAATGCCGCGCGCCTGGTCGAAAGTGGGGATGTCCATGGTCCGGGGTTTCATGGTCCGGAAGGAATTTTCCGCCACATGGGCATCGCGGACGTAGGTGTCCTTGTAGGGAAGTTTGTAGATGCTGTCGTTTCCACTGGTGGTCTGTGCCGTGGCGGCCGTGCAATGCAGGGCGATGCTCAGTGAAATTATGCCAAGAAACTTCATTTCGAGAGTAATTGTTTGATTTTTTCATTCACTTCACCTTGTGTATATACGCCGTCGAAGCAGGTTGCTCCGGGTCCATAAGCGTAGACAGGCACCATGATTCCGCTGTGTCCGGTGGTGGAGAACTTGCATTGCACCTCGCCACGTCCGAGGTCTCCGTCGACAAGTGTGAGGCCTCCGGTCTCATGGTCGGCAGTTACCACCACGAGAGTCTCACCATCGCGTGCCGCCCATTCGAGGACGGCGCCGACAGTGCGGTCGAAGTCGTGCGTTTCCTCCATCAACATGGGCAGGTCGTTGAAGTGTCCGTAGTCATCGAGTTGCGAACCTTCAATCATGAAGAAGAAGCCTTTCGTGCGCTGGTCTTTGGGTGTCTGCTTTGAAGTCTGCGCTTTCAGCAGGTCAAGTCCTTTAAGTGACGACTGTGCCAGGCGGTCACCGCGGTCGGCGGGCAGGGGAGTATCCACCTCGTCGGTAAGTGCAAAAATCGGGAGTTGTCCGAGTTTCTGGGCGTCTTCCCACGTATATGCCAGGTTGTAGCCCCGTGCTTCGAGTTCCTTCATGATGTTCCTTCCGTCGGGACGTTCCACCAATTTCTTCCAACCTCCGCCACAAACGTAGTCCATTCTGCAGTCGGCATAGTCAGCGGCAACGTCGAATTCCTTGTCGCGGTCCACTTGATGGCAGTTGAAGTCCGATGGTGTGGCATCCCAAATGCGGCAGGTGAAAGCCATTCCTGCCCCCATTCCGTTGTCTTTCGCGAAGTCAACGAGTGAGGGTGCGGGGCGTCCTTCGGCGTCAACACCGATGCTATGGTAGCGCGTCATCTTACCTGTGGCAAGGAACGTTCCGCCGGCACCGCTGTCGGTAATGAGTTTGTCGGCGCAGAGGGTCTTGGCAAGTCCCACGTGAGGATGGCAGTCTGTGATGTAAAGTGCGCCACGGTTTGCCACCCATGCGGTGTAGACGTGCATAAGGCTCATACCATCGCCAATCATCAGTATGACGTTCTTGGGTCGGCGTGCCGTTTCGGGCACCTGGATGTCCTTCACTTCGTAGGGCGTTTCCAGCACATAGGTCTGCAATTTGTCGGTGCGTGTGTCAGCGTTTGCGTTGAAACAGAAAAGGACTATGGAAAGTGTGAGCAGAGATTTCAGAGGTTTCATAGGGATATGATACTTGTTGAATGTTGTGAATATGTTGAAATGGTTGGATTCAGGCAGACTTTGCGGATGTGTTACTCCGCACTCCGCGTGTTGTTTTTACGTCCGTCACACAGAATTGCCTTGAAAAACATCGTGACGTCCTTTATAAGTCATCGTGAAGACCTTTACAAATCAGCGGAATTGTCTTGTAATCCGGTGGAGATTATCTTGTGATCCGGTGCTACTGTTTCGTATAAAGGCATGATGCAGGCACGGGTTCCAACTTCCGGCTGCCGGGCGTTTGCCATGCCCAGGAGAAGGCTTCTCCCTCGTAATCCTCGAAGTACAGGATGCGGTAGCGGTGTTTTCCGGGAGAAAGGGCGATGCGTCCGGTGGCGGAAATCGCGGCATGGCTGCCATCGTTGTCGACCACCAGTTGTCCATCCACGTAGAGAACGCTGCCGTCGTCCGTAGCGGTTGAGAAGACATATACGCCCTTTTCCGGCACATCGATGAAGCCTTCGAAGATATATCCGAAATGATCCGCCCTCAAAGCATTGCCGATGCCGGGTTCAGGCATCACGCCACAGTCCTTCTCTATCCCTTCCGTGATGTCGGAAGTGCGGTGGAAATCGCCTTCAAGATAGCGGTAGTGGCATCCGTTTCCCCCGGTTGTGGCGTTGATTGCCGGCAGAAATTCCGCACGGGTGGCGCGGATGCTCATGGGTGCGCTGGACTTCATGCCTTTTTTCACGGCAATGGCGCGCACTGTGGTGGTGTTTTTCAGGACAATCGGCTGCCGGTATGCCGGCGAAGCCTCGGTGGGTTCGGTGCCATCGAGGGTATAATGCACGACGGCCCCGTCGGTTGCACATCCCAGTTGCAGAGGTATGCTGTCGATAAACAGGCTCAGGTCGCCGTCGACATAGGGGATGCTGGCGGAAAGTTCGGATGAAAGGCTGAAGGGAGCGTCGCTTTCCGCCGTTCCGCGCTGCTCTTCCGGCTCGTCTGACGGGAAGAAGGTGAGTGCGCCGCCGGCCATCAGGCGTGCATGTCCGATGAAATTCTGTGCGATGTCGCCTTCGTGCTCCTCCTCGTCCGGCATCGGCGCTTCGGCATCGGCGGAGAATGCCACACGTTTGATGTAGGTCTTTCCCCCGCCTTCCTTCACTCTGATGACGAGTTTCCTGCCATTGTCGAGTTGAATTGCCGCCTCGTCGAACAGGGGCAGCGTAAGATTGTATTCAAGACTGCCGGGTGTGACGCTGTAAAGTCCGAGTGCTGAGAGGACAAACCAGGCAGACATCTGTCCGCAGTCCTCATTTCCGCAGATGCCTTCCGGCGTCGGGCTGTACATAGTGCGGAGCAGTTGGCGCGTTATGCGCTGTGTTTCCCACGGCATGCCGATGTAATTGTAGAGATATGCCATGTGATGCGACGGCTCATTGCCGTGTGCGTACTGCCCGACAATGCCGGTGATGTCCTGAATGTCGGCATCCACTTTCGCCTCGAACGAGAAAAGGCTGTCGAGAGCCTCGCGGAAGTGCTGCTGACCTCCGAAGAGCGACACCATTCCGCGCACATCGTGGAGGGCACCGAAGCGGTATTGCCATGCCGTTGCTTCGGTGTAGTCGCGTCCCGCCTCGTAGGGATTGAAGCCCTCGCTCCAGTTTCCGTCGGAACGACGTCCGCGGAAGAAGCGCGAACCACCGTCGAAACAGTTGGCGAAGTTCATGGCACGCTGGCGGTATTTTTCAGCAGTCGCCGTCTCGCCCATCCGTTCCGCCATGGTGGAAATGCACCAGTCGTCGTAGGAATATTCCAACAGACAGGACACGTTTTCGCGCTTCCTATCGGCGGGAATATAGCCATCGCGGACGTAGTAATCGCTGCCCTTTTCGTTGATGTTCGAGGAACGTACCATAGCGTTCAGCGCACGTTTTGCCGACGTTTCGTCGCCTTCTGCCGGCCATATACCTTTAAGATAGGCATCGGCAATGATGCTTGCGCTGTGATAACCTATCATACATTTCGTCTCGCCTGCCGCCAAAGGCCATATCGGAAGTTCACCTTTGGCATCAAACCAGTCGAGCATTGAGTAGCAAACATCGCTGACGAGGGCTGAATCCGTGAGTGTCAGCAGGGGATGCAGGGCACGGAAGGTGTCCCATGTCGAAAGTGTGCTGTAACGACGTTGGCCTTCGGGGACGGTGGCCACCGTACCGTCGGCACGTCTGTACTGACCATCGGCGTCGTTCACCAGGTTCGGCGCTATCATGGTATGGTAGAGCGAGGTGTAGAATACGGTGCGTTCGTCGCGCGTGCCGCCTTTCACGGTGATTTTCTCCAATGCTTTGCTCCACGTTTCTTTGGCGGCCTTGCAGGCGACGTCGAAGGTTGCGGATGAGGGAGCCCCCACTTCCGCCTCAAGATTGCGCGCTGCGCCCTCGATACTTACCTGCGATATGCCGACGGTCACCACCAAAGTGTCGGCATTGTCGAATGTCAGTTGCATGATTCCACGGACGTTTCCCTCCGTCATCTGCGTGGCAGGCTTTGAAAAACGCGCCACAAAATAGGTGTGACGGTCGGGACTCCAGCCTTCAGTGATGCGATATCCCTGCACTTCATCGGGAGCCGTCTGCTCCATCTCCATCTCACTGATGCAGTCGTCTGCGGAGAGCAGGTGCGCAAGGTCGATGACCACGCTGGGTGTTCCCTCACCTTTCGTGCCGAAAGTGTAGCGGTGCAGGCCGCAATGTGTGGTTGCCGTGAGTTCACAGTGTATGCCTTCGTCGAGGCTTACGCTGTAGAATCCGGGCGAAGCCTGTTCGTTTTCGTGGCTGAATGTTGCAGGATGCATCTCATCTCCCGGTGAACGCCGGCGGTCTTCCTCGCTTGGCGCAAGGAGTTGGTCGAGGTCTTCACGCGTTGGACGGAGCAATACGTCGCCAAGGTCGGTACATCCCGTTCCACTCAGGTGCGTATGGCTGAAACCATACAGGGCTGAGTCGGAGAAATGATAGCCTGCTGCGGCATCCCAATTGCCAGATCGGGTGTCAGGGCTCAGTTGAACGGCTCCGTAAGGCGTGGTCGCGCCGGGGAAAGTGTGGCCGTGGAAGCCGGTTCCCACCATGGGATCGACGCATTCGTAGGGCGTACGCTCATCGGAAGTGTCGCCGAATTTGTCGCAACCGGTCAGAACAATTCCCGCCAACAACAGTAGCGGAAAGGCAAGGAAACGGGGAAAATGTGATTTCATAGATGATGTTGAATGTTTGGCGCACGATGCTTTGCCATGCGCACAAGGGTTCAAGTCAGTGGCAAATATAAGCATTTCTTTTCGGTTCATTCTTGAAATCCGCCCTATTTCAGCGCATTTTCGTGTCTTTCCCCGCGAAAAATCTTTCGGAAGGCAAGCGATTCTGTTGATTTGTCACCGCGAATCCGCTTTTAATTCGGATGCTTTTTACAGAAAACAGTTGAGGTTGGATAAGGGAACATCATAAGAAGGCAGGAATTTCAGCGCCGGTACGCGGAATCGAAGTCCGCGAAAAAGCGCTGTTTCCGTCAAGCCAGATGTGCGGTATGCAAGCGGTTCGAAATGGTTTGTGTGATGCCATGGCGCGAAGACGAAGGGTGAAGTTCAGCGTTTCCGTGGTGGCGATTTACAGATGCCTCCGTCATTTCCGTGCCGGTTTCCGGCGCGCGGCGGCCGTGTTTCCGGGAACGTTCGTGAAGCCCCTCGACGGTTTGATGCCGCCCTTTCCGGCGTCCCGAAACCATCCCTCGGAACGCTCTCTTCAAAACATCCGCATTTCCGATGCGAAAGTGCGGCACTTTCCACCCGAAAGTTCCGAACTTTTCAAGTGAAAGTGCCGCACATTTTCAGCGGATTTGCAAGGTGGGAGATGTTGTTTTTCTGTGAATTTTCAAATACTTGTAAATCAAACGTTTAAGGAAAAATTGAATGCCGCGTCGGTATCCGCCATACATCTCATGCGGATGGAAAAGAAAGTGGGATGGAAACGATTGCTGACGGCGTCGGAGAACGTCTGGCAATCCCTTCCATCCCACGTTGCGTAGGTGCTGTAAGTCCGGTGTTCCCGGTCCTTATTCCGGTTTTTTCGGTGCCCGTACAAACAGTTTGTCTTTGAGCCATTCCCGTACCGGCTCGTCATAAAGTTTCAAGGAAGCGTAGGCAAGCATGATGGCGCAGATCCAGATGCCCAGACCTGCGGAGATGTGAGTGCCCAAAGGTGCGTCCTCGTGTGCCGCCTTCCAGGCTATCTGCATGTAGACAAGGGGGAAGTGAGTGATGTAAAGGGGGAAGGAAATGTCGCCCAGCCACTTGCAAAAGGCAAAGGATTTCTTGCCCTTGATGCTGCTGCCGGCACCCATCATCACCACTAACGGGAAGACTATCAGTATGCAGATGGCCTCGTAGATGCCGTTCTTCATGCCCTCGGCAACGTTGAAGACAACGCCCGAATCCGTGAATGCCACAGGGTCGGCGCCCAGTCGCGGCATGGCCAGCACGGCAATCATGATGAGGGAACACAGCCAGAACGCGCCTTTGACGCGGATGAATTTCCTGCAGCGTGCGAGGAGCAGACCGCAGAAGAACGGGAAAAGCAGGCGGGTGAAGCCCACCCACAACTGGCAGGCATCAATGCCCCAGCCTCCGATGACCGTAAAGGCGGCATAGTGATGAGGGGCAAGTACGCCCAAAGGGTCGACGTTCAGGCACAGCATGATGGTCATGCCGGCAAAGAGAACAACCAGTATGGCAAGGGCAATCTTCGGCAAGCGGCGAATGAAAAGGGCGTAAAGGATGTTGCCGACATACTCCAACATCAGCGACCATGCCGGACCATTGAGCGGATAAGTTTCGGACCATCCGCGGATATCCATGCTTGCCCCGACGGGAATCATCGTGCATCCTATCAGGAAAAGTATGAGGGGCTTGTACCATTCTGTCTGTCCGATGATGGCAAATGTTGGGCAATCGCCGAAATAATACAGGAGCAAACCGAGGAAAGAACCGAAGACAACCATGGGATGAAGGCGGATAAGACGGCGCTTACAGAAGTTCCATGCCGACATTTTGTCCCAACGGTCGTCATAGGCATATCCGATGACGAAGCCCGAAAGGACAAAGAAAAAGTCGACGGCAAGGTAACCATGGTTGAGGATTTGATGGGCAGGTCCGGCCGAATATGTCTCGAAAAGATGGAAGGCAACCACCATCATGGCCGCCACACCACGCAGTCCGTCGAGGATTTCATACCGTGGTTTCGGTTCTAAATAGACGTTGTTCTGATTCATGGGTTTGGGGAGACGGTGCGGATTGCGGGGCACCACCGCGGAACAGTATTTTGGAAATTCGTTTCGGTTTGCCGGGACGTCTTCGTTGAACCACGGCAAAAAACGTCTGCAAAGATAATGCTTTCGGGCTTAATCTGCGGCATGCCGGGGCATAAGAATGCGCTTCTTGTCCTTTCCGTGGCGATATTTTCCTGCTCTATCGCTTGCGACGGATTTAATGAATGTCCACCGCAACGCCTTTTTCTTGCAGTTCTACGGGCCGTGCATTGCCGTTTCCTCACAGGCGGAAAGCGGCAGGATGAAGGGTGGAACGCCGTGTCCGACGGGAGCAACGGCGGCATGTCACGAGGCTTCCCTGAACTGTTTTGGAGTCTTTCCCGTGTGTGCCTTGAAGAAACGCACGAAATGTTGTGGATATTCGAACCCGAGTTTTCGGCTTACACAATGGATGCTCAAAGTGCTGTCGTTGAGCAGTTGCTTGGCGGCATTCAGCAGATAGCCGGCGATAAAGTCCTTTGCCGTCTTTCCGGTCTCCACTCTTACGAGGCTTCCGAAGTAACCATTTGAGAGGCAACATTTGTCGGCAAAGTAGGCAACCGTGGGCAGTCCCTCGCGGATGGCCTTGCTTTCGATGTACTCTTTCAGCAGTTTCTCGAATTTTCTCACGACATCGTGGTTGATTTCCTCGCGGGTGATGAACTGCCGGTCGTAGAAACGCAGGCAATAGTTCAGCAGCAGTTCGATGTTCGACACGATGAGTTCGCGGCTATGCTTGTCGATGGCGTGGTGAAGTTCCTGTGCGATCATGTCCAGCACGCCGCGGAAAATGTTGATTTCTCCCAGAGAGAGGTGCAGCGCCTCGTTGCTTGAATAGGAGAAGAACTCATATCGGCCGATGTTTTTCCCCAATGATGTGCGTGCAAGCAGGTCGGGATGGAAGACGAGTGCCGTCCATTTGGGGTAGGTGACTCCGGGCATCGGCTGCACGTGAATGGTCTGTCCGGGGGCGAAGGTGGTGACTGTCATCTCGTCGAAGTCGTACTTTGTGCGGCCGTATGAGAGTTTGCAGCCCTTGTTCTCTTTCAGAAAGAGGGCGTAAAGACCGTAGTGCACGAGATGTTCCTCCACCTCGCGGGGCTTGTCGAAGCGGACAACGTTCACGAGAGGGTGCAGGGTTTCGAAGCCATATTGCTCATTGAACTGCTGGACGGTGTCCAGATTTATTTCCTTTATTGCCATAAAATCTGTGATGATATTAAGCACTGTGTTTTCTTCATCGCGGCGTCATCTGGTGGAATCCGCCCTACGGTGAGGGGCTATGAACGGGATGACGAAGCATCATCCGCAATGCAACCGGAAGGATATTTTGGGTGAAATCAGCAGCATCCCCATGGAATCTTATGGCGCGATGGCGTCGTATTCCTCGTCGCTCACGGCCTCGAGCCATTCGTTGTTTTCCGTTTCCGATGTCTTTACGTGGGTGGCGATGTGCTGGAACCACGAGTCGCGTTGGGCGCCGTGCCAATGTTTCACCCCCTCAGGTATGTCAATCACGTCGCCGGGCAGGAGTGGAATGGCGGGCTTCCCCCATTCCTGGTACCATCCCCGTCCGCTGACGCAGATGAGAATCTGGTGGGCACCGTGGTGGATGTGCCAGTTGTTGCGGCATCCGGGTTCGAAGGTCACGTTGCTGTAACCTTGAATCCCCGCCGCGTTTTCCGGAAGATTCTTCGCCCTCATCGGCGCAAGATAACTGTTTCCTTTGAAGTATTGGGCATAATGCACGTTGGGTGCGCCTTTTTCAAAGTCACTTTTCAGCGTCAATCCCTCAGCATCGAGCCAGGAACACAGCGCTTCCACCTGTTCGGAACTGTTCCCCATGGCCACTGCGCCGCGTTTGTGCGCCGCCAGTTGGGACTCTACGCCCTTCATTGCCGAGAGTGCCGCCACGGTCACCAGTTCGCGGTCGGATTCCGACAGCAGATTACCGGCGAAGATGTCGCCGAAAAGATGGCTTTTCAGGTAATGGTCGGCCTGCGGGCAGAAGTCATAGTGGTAGGTCTTGCCGCCGACGAGGCGCGATTGCACCGCGGTCCCCCGCTTCAACGCCTCGTCCGCATGGTCCCACACCTCGGGTTTTGTCCATGGTTCTCCCTCATTGTCGGCGACGCCCTGCGCCTTCCGGTCTTCGAGAACCGCTTTCAGTTGGTTCAAAGCGTTGAGGGAGCGCGGAAATCCCGTGTAGGCATAGAGTTGGGAGAACGCCTCTTTCAGTTCGTTCACCGCGACTCCGTTGTCGAGAGCCCGGCGGATGGCGGCGTCGAGTGCCGTCATGTTGTCTTGGGCTTCAAGGCTTGCGCATTCCGCTAACGACAGTTGGCGTGGAGTCAGGCTGTTTTTCGAATCCATATCGTTGAAGTTTTGCTCCTGCATGGCCATAGAGAACAGCATACAGACAAAAAGAACACATTTCATGACACGTTATTTCAGGTTGTCATTCAGGAAACCGGTAATCTCAGTCCACGGGATGAAGTTGCCCTCGCCTCCGTCATAAAGGTCACAATGTGTGGCACCGGGCACGATGAGCAGCCGCTTGTTGCCGGCATATTTGCCGCTCGTCAGTTTCTGGAATGCCTCCTCTCCGAAGTAACGGCTGTGGGCTTTCTCGCCGTGAACAATGAGGACGGGGGTGCGGACTTCCGGGGCCGCTATCCACAGGTTTTGGTTGAGACGCATGAGAGGCGAGGTGATGTTCCATCCCATGTTGGAGTTGAGCGACCGGGGATGGTAGCCTCTCGTAGGGGATTTGTAGTAAGCCACATACTGTTTGAGGAAGTCGGGTGCATCGGCTGCGGGATTGTCGGGCAGTCCGCCTTGCGGAAGGATCTCGCCCTTGCGGAATTCCTCGGTGCGTTGTGCCGCAAGTTGCCGTTTCAATGTGTGGCGGTCGTCCTCGTCCATCGCGTCGAAATAACCCTGTTGTGTCACGCGTGTGAGGTTGTAAAGTGTGACGGAAACGGTGGCTTTGATGCGCGGATCGAGGGCGGCGGCATTGATGCCGATGCCTCCCCAACCGCAGATGCCGAGGATGCCGATGCGCTCGGCGTCGACGTCCTTGCGGCAGGAGAGGTAGTCCACTGCGGCACAAAAGTCCTCGGTGTTGATGTCCATCGATGAGGAATATCGGGGTTCGCCGCCGCTTTCGCCCGTAAACGAGGGGTCGAAAGCGATGGTCAGGAAATCATCTTCCGCAAGATGCTGTGCATAAAGTCCGCTCGACTGCTCCTTGACCGCTCCGAAAGGTCCGCTCACTGCCACGGCCGCCATCTTCCCTTCCGCGCCTTTCGGCATGTAAAGGTCGGCGGCAAGCACGATGCCGAAGCGGTTGCGGAACGTCACTTTCTCGTGTTTCACTTTGTCATTCTGCGGGAACGTCTTGTCCCACTCCTGTGTCAGTTCAATATTTTCGTTCATATCTGTCTGGTTTTTAGCCGTTGTCTCCGTATTGCATATTGCGAGGAGAAGTAAAAAGGTAAGTATGTTTTTTTTCATTGTCCTGTTGTTCCGTATGTGAACCATTGTCGATGATGAAGGTTTCCGTGTGCAAAAATACGTATAAAAACGAAGATTCGATACCCTAACCTCGGGAAGAATGACGGATGGCATGGTGTTCGGCGGTGCGGATATCGTAAAATGTGGGCGCAACAATTTGTTTCCGTAGATTCTCAGGTAGGCTTCAATATTTATTTTAGGGATTGTCGTTTAATTCTAAGAATTCGATAACTATAGACGAGGGTATGCCTTCTGAGGTTGCCCTCGTCTGCTTTTTTGGTGTGTTTTATCGTAATTTGAGTCGTTTTT
>CAMAFY010000023.1 GCA_945833885.1 uncultured Bacteroidales bacterium | reverse complement strand
CCGCCGCAAATATACAAATTTATCGATGAAACGGAAAGAATTGGTGCAAGAAAACGGAACGTGATGTCCTGAACAGGCGGAAACACGCGGGAGAATTGCGGGTTAAACGCACTTATTCCGAAGGGATGAAGCGCGACACCCGCACGCTTTGCCACGCGGAAAGAAGACCATTTGCCACACGGAAAGAAGAGCAAAAAGAACGGGCGCATCGACACCGGCGAGGGGCATTCACCCTCTTTACCACGCGGAAAGAAGACCCTGAAGAACAGCCGCATCGACTCCGGCGAGGGGCATTCACCCTCTTTGCCACGCGGGGAGGGACGGTGGGGAGGGGAGGTGGAAGGTGGGATTCACCGGAGGCTTCCGCCACGGTCAGGAGGTGCGGGGCCTTTTCAGGGCGACGGTCTTGCCGAGGCCGTGGCGGACGACGTGCTCGGCGGAGAGGACGGGGAGGCCGGAACCTCCGTTGGCGAAGAACTCCTTCTGCTCGGGGGTCATCAGGTGGTCCAGTTCGCCGGCGGTGAGCATGCGGCGGTATTCGTCGTAACTGACGCATTTCGAGCGGTCGGCGTGCAACTCCTGGCGCTGCCGGCGGTCCTCCACCTCATGGATGGCTGCCATGCGCTCGCCGAGGAAGGTGCGGATGGAGCGCATCACCACACCGGGGTCGAAGGAGCCGTAGGTCATGGCATACCTCCCGAGTTTCAGACGGTAGAAAAACACCATCAGTTCACGCACGTTGATCCATCCGTACTCGTTGTAGAGGATTTCGGCGAGGACGGTCATCTGGCGGTTGTCGAGGGTGCGCCGCGCCCCGCTGAAATCGCCCAGCGACTTCAAGTGGTCGGCAAGCCACATCACCACCTTGTCGCGGTCGAGGGCGGTGGCAATCATCTGCAACGATGGGGCGGCGTCGATGCAATCCGCAAGGTCGGCGGTGCCGTGTTTCTGCACGAAGCGCTCGGAATAGCCTTTCAGCAGGCGCTCCATTCCCTCGGTGCGCTCGAGGGTCATCTGCTGTTTCAAACTTCGAGATTCTTCCATTCCTCACTGAGTTTTTTAGGATCGATGCCTTTCATCAGTTCCTCGTATTCCTCCTCGTCGCGGTGCATCCTTTCGAGTTCGCGGCGCACACCCTCCTCCGTCGTCTCGGCGGCTGCCGGTGGTTGGGTGCCGAAGGTCGGACTTCCCGCATAGGGCGCTGCCTGTTGCTGGGGAGAGGCATAAGAGCGGTGGGCGGAGGTTGAGCCGGACGTGGGATATACCCTCAGTGGCTCCGTCTCCCAGATGCGCATGTCGAGGAAGTTGCGGAAGTTGCGGCGGAAGATGACTTTCGGGCGGACGCGGACATATTCGCGGATGTAGCGGACAATCCTGCGGCGTTCGTCCATGCCGATGCGCGCCCAGCGTCCCCTCAGGTAGGTCATGTCGCCGACGTCCTTGCCGTAGAGTTTCCAGACGGCGTCGAAGGAGCATTCGGCGTCGGAGGGTTCCGGTCCGCAGAGCATGGCGTCGATGCCGGAAGAAGCGTCGAGGCTGAACAGCCGGACGGAACCGGAAGGACAGTAGGCATCGCGAGGATGCTCCAGACTTGCCTCACGCCCCGTGCCTACCCCTTCAACAGGGCTTGGAGGATTATCCTGATGAACATTCTCAAAATTTGCGGAATATGGCGGATTAACTTTTTCAACATTGATGGCATTCTGTGGTTTAAGGGAAGGGTTTGAAGAATTTGAACGATGCGTAAGATAATGATTTTCAACATTTTCCGATACTATCGGGCTATGCACGGAGGACGATGCCTGGGATGCGGACATTGTTCCGGCACGGTTTTCCGCACCGTCCGCGTCAGCATTCTCCGGAGCGTCCGAAACATTTACCGAAGCCTTGCCGGAAACGGCCATAGATCCTGCGACGACGCTCTCCGGAGCGTCCGAAACATTTACTGAAGCCTTGCCGGAAACGGCCATAAATCCTGCGGCAACGCTCTCCGGAGCGTCCGAAACGTTTACTGAAATCTTACCGGAAACGGGCATAGAACCAGCGGCAACGCTCTCCGGAGCGTCCGAAACATTTACTGAAGCCTTGCCGGAAACGGGCGCAGAACCTGCGATGGTGGGGGTTGAGGCGCTTTGCGCGACATTCGTGTTTTCTGCGGAAGATGCCTGCGCGTTTGCCGTGGCGGCTGACGGGGTGCCCGGCACATCGGCGGCGCTTGTCTTTTCTTTTCCCTTTTCTTTTTCTATATCTTTTTCTTTAATCGCCAGATAAGAGTTAAAGTTAACTTTAGAGTTAAGATTATTAACTTTTTTATCTATTATTATCTCTCCCTCTATATTCTCCCTCTCTTCTTCTTTCACGATGAGGGAAAAACCGAGGTTGAAGGCGACGAGACGGAAGACGGTGCGGAGCAGACGGCTCTTGAATTCGGGATACACGCTGTATGCCTGATAATAGGCGAGAGCGTCGTAGACCTTGCCACGCTGGGCGTCGGTGAGGTCCCTGAGGATGGTGAGCACCTCAAGGGAGAACGGAACGTAAAACATGCTACTCATAGAAATTCCGTGCAAGGTGGGGGACAGCAAACCACCACCGTGTTTTTTTAAGGTTATCCTAAAACCGCCGGTCCGAATGTTATCCTGATGCTGCCAAACCGGAATTTTCCCGAAACGGTTATCGTGGCCATTACGAAAAGTTGATGCGCAGCGCCTTTTTCCTTCCGCCCCGCACAGGGCGCGCAAGCGGCGGAAGACCAACCTCCGGCATGCGGCCGGAAGGGTCAGGATGCGGCATTTGCAGGAGCATCGTGCAGGGCTTCGCGGAAGCCCGATAAGCGGAACCTTTACGGAGCGGTGCGTCAATGGTGCGCCAACCGGAAAGGTCCGTACGGCGCTTTCCGCATATAGCCATCGAAAAGTACAGTAATCACTACTGTTATCCTAAACTTGTCTTTGATTTTTTTTGCAAAGTTAAAGCCTTTGTCGGGAAGTCCAAAACAATCTTCTGAAAATCTTCATAAAAATTTTCCCGACCCTCCAATTTTGTCACCAGCCCCCTCCGGAACAGCCCCTCGCCAACCACCTCCGATCCGGAAGTGCCGCACTTTGCAGAGCGCGCCACCGCCACCACCTTCCGCCCGGCATCCCCACCGTCGTCCCCCGATTTCCGCCATCCCTTCACCAGCGTCCCCGCCACCCTGTTCCCCACGCTTCTCCCCGTCCCTCACGGGCGTTTCCGCCGCCTCCACAACACCCCGGAGATCCGTCGGCAACGCACCTTCCCACACCTCCCTTCCGCTCCGCTCACCCACCCCGAACCAAGCCTCTCCTGCGTTCCGTCCTCCTCCTTTCCTTCCGCCCCTACACCGCCCTCTCCCACTCTCCTCCTTACGCTCCCCAAACTTACAGTCCCTTATCTCCTCCACCCCTCCGGAGCATGGGAACCACGCCATTTCCCATCACGAACCGCAACACTTCCTACCCCATTCTTCGGAACATTCCACACGCAAACCGCGGACTTTCCACAGGACTTCCACAAGGGATAATAAACGCATTGTATATTTCCGATACGTAATATTTCCTATTGTTTATTTAATCATTGAAATTCACTTTCAACATAATCAAACAACACATATTGAAACATATATCTGATGGGGATGATGTGCTTGTTTGATGAGGACAATGCGTTTATTTTATAGAGATAATGGGCTTATCTTATTTTATAGAGATAATGGGCTTATCTAACTAAGATGATGCGTTTATTTTATAGAGATAACAGGCTCTTTCCATTGAGATGACAGACACAGAATATGGCGATGATGCGCCTGTGAGATAGGGATGGCAGAGGGGAAAGGAAGGAAAAACAGGCAGGAGAGTGAAAAAAATATGAAAATTATGTAGCATTTGCAGCAATCGTTTCATCTAATTATTGTAAATTTGCCACAGGCTTGGTGTATACCTCCATTCCGAAAACGGAAAGGCATTGCGGAATGTCTGGCCGAAGCGCACGATGTGTGGTGCACGGACCTCCGCGGACTTCCGCACAAGTCACACGGCACCTCCGCAAATGCTTACAGCAAGTATGGCGCAATCCTTCCGGAACATTCATAAAACACTATAAAAGAAAACATACAATACACTCGATATGAGACTGATATCATGGAACGTCAACGGCTTGAGAGCCTGCCGCGAAAAGGGCTTCGAGGATAGTTTCCGCACACTCGATGCCGACTGCTTCTGCCTGCAGGAAACGAAGTTGCAGGCCGGACAAACCGACATCGCCTTTGAAGGCTACGAAAGTTATTGGAACTATGCCGAGAAAAAGGGATATTCCGGCACTGCCATCTTCACACGTGTCAAACCCATCAGCGTGACTTACGGCATGGGCATCGACGAACACGACCACGAGGGCCGCATCATCACCCTCGAATTTCAGGACTTCTACCTCGTCACCTGCTACACCCCGAACTCCCAGGACGGTCTGCGGCGGCTCGACTACCGCATGCGCTGGGAGGACGACTTCCTCCGCTTCCTCAAAGACCTGGAAAACCGCAAGCCCGTCGTCGTCTGCGGCGACCTGAACGTGGCACATCAGGAGATTGACCTCAAAAATCCGAAGACGAACCGCAAGAACGCCGGATTCACCGACGAGGAACGCGAGAAGATGACGCGCCTGCTCGACGCAGGATTCACCGACACTTTCCGCCACTTCTTCCCAACCCTCACCGACGCTTATTCCTGGTGGAGTTACAGGTTCCGCGCCCGCGAGAAGAACGCAGGATGGCGCATCGACTACTTCATCACCTCCAAGACCCTCGACGGACGCTTGCAGAAGGCGGCCATCCATCCCGAAGTCTTCGGGTCGGACCATTGCCCCGTAGAACTCGAAATTCAATGACGCTTATTCCAAGAGTCCAACACACAAACCTCTGAAAACTGATATTCAGGTATTTACAGATGCGTCAAGAAACGGCTGAAAGCGGTGTTCCGTCCCCCTGAAACCTGCCATTCCAGTTTTCCTCATCCTTATATATCTTCCTCGGTTCCTTGATATATTTTCCCATTTCACGGACATACAGTCCCCATCTCCTTAATATATCATTCCCATCTCCTTAATATATATAAATTCCATCTCCTTTATATATAATTCAGATATCCTTTATATATCATTCCCTACCTCTGACAAACGGGAGATTTTCTCCGAAGCATTCACCCACCCTACCCCCCTAAAAACATAGAACAACGACTATGAAAGAATTTGTGAAATACACCCTCGCCACCATGCTTGGCTTTATCCTCGTCAACGTTTTCGCCCTTGTCCTCCTCTTCATCATGGCCTCCGCCCTCAGCCAGATGGGGACCACGGGAGGCAGCGTCACCAAGCATAGCGTGCTGCGCATCCGCATGGCAGGCACCCTGACGGAGCAGACACCGGCGGAAAACCCCATAGACGCCATACTCGGCAACAGCGCGGCAAGCGTCACAGGACTCGACCAACTGGTGGAGGCCATCGATGCCGCCAAGGAAAACGACAACATCGAAGGCATCTTCCTCGACGGTGGTACCCTCGCCGCCGACCCCGCATCGCTGGAATATCTCCGACGTCATCTGGCGGATTTCAAGAAGAGCGGAAAATGGATCTACGCCTATGCCGACACCTATTCACAAGGCTCCTACTACGTAGCCTCAGTGGCCGACAGCATCTTCGTCAACCCTTCGGGCATCGTGGAGTGGCGCGGAATGGCGGCACAGCCCATCTTCTACACCGGACTCCTTGAAAAACTGGGCGTGAAGATGCAGGTCTTCAAGGTGGGAACCTACAAAAGCGCCGTGGAACCCTACATCCTCACCTCGATGAGCGAGGCGAACCGCGAACAGATGTCGAGTTATCTCGGCAGCATCTGGGAGGAAATCATGGAAGCGGTCGGAAAGAGCCGAAAAATTTCCGCCGAGAACCTGAAAAAACTGGCGGACACGAACACCACGTTCATCGAGACGAAGCAGTTAAAGGAGCAGCATCTCGTCGACCGTCTGGCGTATGCTGACCAGGTGCGTGCCAGCCTTCGCGGGCGTGTGGGCGAGGAGACGGTGAACTTCGTCGAGCCTTCCGACCTCGTCGAGGCGCAACTTCCCATCACCACGGGCGACGTCGTGGCGGTATACTATGCCGAGGGTTCCATCGTCGACGCGGCGTCGACCACCGGATATTCCGCCTATAACCCCGTAATCGTCGGCGAAAAGGTGGTGAAGGACCTCGACCTTCTGGCTGAGGACGACAACGTGAAGGCGGTCGTTCTGCGCATCAACAGCGGCGGAGGTTCGGCATACGCCAGCGAACAGATGTGGCGTGCCATCCAACTGCTCAAACAGAAGAAACCCGTAGTGGTGTCGATGGGTGGCATGGCTGCCAGCGGTGGTTATTATATGAGTTGCGGTGCCGACTACATCTTCGCCGAAAACACCACCATTACGGGCAGCATCGGCATCTTCGGCATGATACCCGATGCCAGCAACCTCCTCAAAGAGAAACTCGGACTCTCGTTCGATGTCGTCAAAACGAACAGCCATAGCGACTTCGGTGCCATGGGCCGACCCTTCAACGACTATGAGAGCGACATGATGCAGCAGTATGTCAACCGTGGCTATGCCCTCTTCCTCAACCGAGTGGCAAAGGGACGCACCGCCGCCGGACGCCGCATGACCACCGAAAGTGTCGACAGCATCGGACAGGGCCGCGTATGGACCGGCAAGCAGGCGCTGAAACTCGGACTCGTGGACCGCATCGGAAGCCTCGACGACGCCGTGAAAAAGGCGGCAGACCTCGCCAAACTCGACGACGGCGACTACTCACGCAGCAGTTATCCTCTGCCCATGGGATTCATGGAACAGATGATGCAGAAGGACGAGCCCGACTATATGGAGCAGAAACTCCGCGAAACCCTCGGCGTCTACTACGAGCCCCTCAACGTCATCCGCAGCGCCGGCAACAACTCCGTCCTGCAAGCCCGCATGCCCTACGAGCCAAACATCCTCGGTTTCAGCGCGGAATAATCCCTCTCCAAGCGATTATCAGCCCTCAAGCCCTCCCATTTTTTCTCACTTAGTATCGCCTTCCGTCTCTCAGGCCTGGGCTTCATAGCATCTCCTAAGGCCACTTAGGGTTTCCTATGATCGCCTCGGGCTGCCTATGATCGCCTAAAACTGCCTATGATCGCCTCGGATTTCCTAGGTTCTCCTAGGATTGCCTAGTAGGGTCTCGGATTCCCCAGCCCCCCTCCTCGGCCCTACTAAGTTTTCCCTCCCACTCTTTCCCCCAAAACCTGCAATCCTCCCCGCCCCAATGACCGTCCTCCGCTACCTACTGTTGCCCTTCGCCGCCCTCTACGCTGCGGTGACCGATGTGCGCAACTGGCTGTTCGACCACGGACGGCTGGCGGTGACGCACCCCGGGATGCCCACCGTCGGCATCGGAAACCTCACCGTGGGAGGCACGGGAAAAACACCACACACCGAATTTCTGGCGGCACATTATCTGGATAAGGGGCGCTCCGTCGCCATCCTTTCAAGGGGCTATGGCAGACGGACACGAGGCTTCCGCTATGCCGACGGCAACAGCACCGCCGACGACGTGGGCGACGAGCCTTTGCAGATGTTCCGCAGATTCCGCGGCAAGGTGTGCGTGGCGGTCGGCGAACGGCGGGCACCTGCCATCACACGCCTCGGCAACGAGCGCAAACCCGATGTGGTGGTCCTCGACGACATCTTCCAGCACCGCTACGTCAAGCCCCGCATCACCATCCTCCTCACCGACTATGCACGACCCTATTATGCCGACTTCGTACTGCCTGCAGGCCGTCTCCGCGAACGCCGGAAAGGGGCACGGCGGGCAGACATCATCATCGTCACCAAGTGCCCCAACGACCTCTCCCAACAGGAAGCACGCGACATCGTCGGCAGGCTCCAACCCGACGAAGGGCAAAGGGTGTTCTTCACCACCATGACCTACGCCCCACTTCCGGGGGATGTTCCGCAGAAAGCCCTCCTCATCACGGGCATCGCACGCCCCGAACCCCTTGAAAACCATCTGCGCGGCATGGGCATCGCCCTCACCAGCCACCTCAACTTCCCCGACCATCACCGTTTCTCCCCCGCCGATGTCCGCCGCATCAGCGTTGCCGCAGCCGACGTCCCCGCCATCATTACCACGGCGAAGGACTTCCAACGCCTCCGCCATGCCGGACTGCCACCGCAAGTGATGGAGAAAATCATCGTCCAGGACATCACCATCAGCGTGCTCTTCGCAGAAGAGGCCGCCCTGAAAGCACTCCTCCCCACATAATCCGCTACCGGCGAACGCAAAAGATCATATCAAATCATCCAAAACATCTCCGGAAACAATCCAAAGCATCTCCGGAAACAATCCAAAGCATCTCCGGAAATCATCCTACACACTCCCGCCTTAAGACGGACATCTGTTTTATTTTCCGACCGAAATTTCACCACGAATTTACGGTGGTAAATCATGGAATCCACCCTAATTTGTTCACTTACTTATGTACGAAAAAATCAAAGACACCGCAGCATGGTTGCAGGCACACACCTCACAGAAGCCCACCACCGCCATCATCCTCGGAACAGGACTCGGACGTCTGGCCGAAGAGATTGAAGTAAGCGACAGTTTCAACTATGCCGACATCCCAAACTTCCCAGTTTCTACCGTCGAAGGTCACTGCGGCAGACTCCTTTTCGGGCATCTCGGCACCACACCCGTCCTCGCCATGCAGGGACGTTTCCACTATTACGAAGGCTACGACATGAAGACGGTCACCTTCCCCATAAGGGTCATGTATGAACTCGGCATCAAAACCCTCTACGTCAGCAACGCCGCAGGGGGTATGAACCCCGACTTCCGCATCGGCGACATCATGTTCATACGCGACCACATCAACCTTTTCCCCGAGCATCCTCTGCGCGGGAAGAACTTCCCCACGGGACCACGGTTCCCCGACATGAGCGAGGCCTACGACCGCCAACTGCTCCGGCGGGCGCACGACATTGCACTCCGCCACGGCATCAACGCCCACGAAGGGGTGTATGTGGGCGTAAGCGGACCCACTTTCGAGACACCAGCGGAGTATAAGATGTACCGTATTCTCGGTGGAGATGCAGTAGGCATGAGTACCGTCCCCGAGGTCATCGTCGCCCACCATTGTGGCATCCGCACCCTTGGTGTGAGCATCATCACCGACATCGGCGTGGAAGGCTGCATTGTGGAGGTCAGTCACGAGGAGGTGCAGCAGGCCGCCAACGCCGTGCAACCCGTCCTCGCCAACATCATGCGCGACCTGATTGCCGAAGACCCGGCATAGCCTTGCCTCGGACTCCCCCTAGGATTGCCTATAATCCCCTAGGATCCCCTAGGATCCCCTAGGATAGCCTAGGGTTTCCTAGGATTGCCTTGCCTCAGCCCCCTAGAATTTCCTCGGTTTTCCTAGGATTTCCTATAATTTCCTATCCTCCCTCCCTTTATAAAACTTCAACCTTAAACCATAATCTTATGAAGAAATTCTTACTCTCTCTCACAGCCGCATTACTCGGTATGATGGGAAGTTTGCAGGCCCAGAACGTCACCATCGACCGTTCAGGATGGAACATCACGGCCTACAGCAACGCCACCACGCAGATTGAGAACGCTGCCGACGGTAGGGCTTTCGCCGCCATCGACGGCAACAGCGCAACATGGTACCACTCCGACTGGAGCGGATCCAAAACTGGTGCCGGAATGCCGCAGGCTTTCCTCATTGATATGGCGGAAGAACACGAACTGACCGGCTTCGACTATCAGGGACGTACCGACAAAACGGACGGAACAAAACCCACAGAATGGCGTATCTATCTCTACACCGCCGAGGAGGATATGCCCTTCGGAGGCTTTGACAAACTGCAAAACCTCGCCAACAAAAACTCAGCACTCAGCACCGACGGACTCGGTACCGCCGATGCCAGCGGAACATGGATTTGGACTGGCAACGACCAAGTGCAAACCTTCCACTTCGACACTCCGAAGAACGCACGCTACATCCTCTTCGTCGCCGACGCCACCGTGCTGACCGACAACTACTGGCTCACGTGCGCCGAGTTCAACGCCCTCGAGAAAGCACCATCATGCCTCGTCAACAGCACGGACGGAGTGTTCGAACAGTTGCCCGGAACCACCAGCACTTGGGCTTACAAATGGACTTCAAACTCCAAAGAACCCGAAATCACCCTCTCCGTCGACCGCAACAACATGAAGGAAACCGCCGACGGATTACAGTGCTACACAGGACTCAACAACTACGAGAACGTCTACACCCTCTCCATCTCTGAGGGATTCCGCATCCTCGGCTACAACATCATCGTCCGCAACGACGACCCTGCATACTCCATGCTCGTCACAGCGGAGCCTATCAACACCGTACTGCAGATGCAGGGCTCCACAGAATACGAGATTCCCGTCAGCGGAATGTGCAAGAAATCCACCACTTTCGGCATCTCCTGCGAGACACAGAACAAGGGCGTACTGGTGAAGAAACTCGAAGTCTTCTACGGTCCTTATGACGAAGAGAGCCTTGAACGCACCAAACTCTTCGACACCGCCAACAGCGACATCCCATACCGCATCCCGGCCATCGCAGCCACCTGCGAGACAGGCCGCCTCATCGCCGTCAACGGTTACCTTGTCTGCGGCACCGACATCGGATACGGACAGGTTGACCTCCACTACCGCTACAGCGATGACAACGGACAGACTTGGAGCAAGGCCCTCGTCATGGCCGAAGGTAACGGCATCTCCGGCGACCCCAAGTGCGGATACGGCGACCCAGCCATCGTTGCCGACTGCGAGGACAACAATGAAGTCCTCGTCATCAGCGTCACCGGAAACACCATTTACAGCCAGGCCACACGCAACAATCCAAACCGCATCGCACGACACCGCAGCCACGACGGCGGACTCACTTGGGAGGAGCCCGAGGAAATCACCGAAAGCATCTACTCGCTCTACGACAGCGGAAACGTCGTACAGAGCATGTTCGTAGGAAGTGGTAAGATCTGCCAGAGCAAAACCGTGAAGGTCGGATCGCACTACCGCATATATGCCGCCCTCTGCGCTAAGCCAAACGGCAACCGAGTCATCTATTCCGACGACTTCGGAGAGACGTGGAACGCCCTCGGAGGAGCAAAGGCACTGCCCGTGCCCAACGGCGACGAACCGAAATGCGAGGAACTTCCCGACGGCAGACTGCTGATTTCAAGCCGCTGCGCTTCAGGACGTTACTACAACATCTACACCTTCACCAACTCGGCCACCGCCGAAGGCGAGTGGGCATCACAGACCTTCTCGGGGGCTGTCAACAATGGTATCGCCATCGGTGGCAACAGTACGAACGGCGAAATCCTCATCGTGCCAGCCGTACGCAACGCCGACGAGGCCGAAGTCTACGTCGCACTCCAATCCGTGCCTATGGCAGGAAGCCGCAACAATGTCGGCATCTTCTACAAGGAACTTTTCAGCGCCGAGGACTGGAAGGACGTCACAGCCTTCGCAAAGGACTGGGACGGTTCGCTCCAGGTGAGCCAAAACACATCGGCCTACTCCACCATGTGTCTCCAAAAGGACGACAAAATCGGATTCTTCTTTGAGGAAAACTACCGCTACATCGGCGTGAAGGACGGTCATAACAACGATGGTTACGACGGAATCTACATTCCCATCTCCCTTGAAAAGATTACAGACAAGGCTTATAGCATAAAGCGCGACATCGACCGTACAGCCATCCTGAAGCGTTTTTTTGAAGAACTGCTGCAAGGAGCCGATGTCTCCGACGCCATCAAGGGAAAATTGCAGCAGGCCATAGAAAACCTCAGCACTGAGGGCACCTACGAAGAGACCGACCTTATCCGCAACCTCCTTGCCGGAAAAGACCCCGAACAGACCGATTTCACGGAGGAGATGAAGGCCGCCATCGCCGAAGCACGCCTCCTCCTCGGCATGACGGGCGTGGGATATCCCGCCAACGACGCTGAACAGCGCACCACCCTGAAGGAAAAGGCCGACGAAGCGGAGGCAAAGATCGGAACCTGCACCTTCTCACGCGACGACGTCGCCGCTTTCGAAGACGTCATCGAACAGTATGTGGCAACCGACGACATCGAAATGCCCGTCGCCGGAAAGGCTTACACCATCACCTGCGTCAGCAAGAGCGGCGTACGCGCCTATATGTGCTACGATGAGGCTGCCGACCGCTACGACATCAACGTCACAACCGACACGGACAACACCAACTATCCCGAAAGCGCACGCCTCACCGCACGCGACGGCGAGACGGCTGGCAAGTACAATTTCGTCGATAATGGCGGACGTTTTCTCGTCTATCGTGGAGCGAACTCCGGCGGAAGTTCCAACGGTTACAACAGCAACCGCGGATATGCCAACTCCCATGTGAGCGCAGCCGAACTCTCCGTTCTCAAAATGCAGGGCGACCAAGTGACGGGAACCGCCCGCGAACGTTTCGGATACGTCACCCTCAACGGTGAGCGCGACGACGCCGCGAAGGTGGGATATTTCGTCATCAAGAACGGCGACACCTACGACGGTGCCAGCGCTGCATACTTCAACGACACATACTCCTCGGCACTGCTCATCGAAGAGGCTCCCCTGAATGTCGGCATCTGCCACACCATCACCGGCGACGCCACCGACCAGGTGTGCTACGACCTCCGCGGACGCCGCACCATGCCTGACGCAAAAGGCGTATACATCATCAACGGACAAAAGACCATCGTGAAATAAACCACGGTCTTTCCCGTCTCGCAAAGGATGGGGGGCTAAAAAAAATAGCCCCCCACTCCTTTCTATAATCCCATAGAATCCCCCTGCTTTCCCCTTAGGTTTCCCCCAGCCTTCCCCCTTAGGTTCCCCTCGGATTGCCTTTGTTTCCCCCTGCTTTTCCCTCTTAGGTTTTCCTCAAATTTCTTAGGTTTTCCTTGGATTTTCTCGGCTTTCCTATCGCCCCCTCCAATCCCCTCACCTTATTCTTCGCATACTCATGAAAAAAACATTCACCATCCTCTCCCTTTGCCTCGCATTCGCCCTCGCCCCACAAGCCTACGGCCAGCAGACGACCGGGAAGAACACCGCAGAACGCACAGCATTCCCCATCGACGACTACGAGGAGCCCACCTCACCCATCGCCGCAAACCCCGAGGAATGGGCGGACCTCGATGAGCGCCTCTACGCCACATGGGCATCGCGCGACGTACACTACAGCCGCCACAGCCTGCCGCAGACGAAAATCAAGGCGGACACCACCATCTACGTCTGGCGCGGAGAACGCGCGAACATGGAGGCTCTGCTCTTCGCACCCGTCGGACAAGGACGCATCAAAGTGAGCATGTCGCCGATGAGAAGCACCGACGGCAATGACGCGGAATACGCCGGGGCGGAGGCGCGATTCCTGAGATACGTCATCACCGACGGCTTCAAAGCCTGCGGAAACAACCCCATGAACACCGAGACCTATCTGGTGCCCGACATCATCGACCGCGACGCACCGTTGGAACTCCAGGGCATGGAGGTGCGCCCAGTGTGGTGCACGCTCGAGATTCCCTACGATGCCGCACCCGGAGCATACGCCCTCACGCTGCAGGTAACCGGCGAGGACAGCGGAGAGGCCCTCGCAAGCCTCAACATGAAGGTCAACATCCGCGAGCACACCCTGCCGAAACCCGCCGACCAGACCTTCCACCTCGACTTCTGGCAGCAGCCCTATGCCGTGAGCCGATACTACGGCACCGACATCTATTCCACCGAACACCTCGACGCCCTGCGCCCCTATCTCCGCATGCTCGCACGGGCAGGACAGCGCGTGGCTACCACCATCCTCTTCTACGAACCCTGGGGCGTGCAGAGCCACGACAAGTTCGAACCCATGGTGGAGACCATTCTTAACACCGAAGGTGACTGGGAATACCGCTACGACCGCTTCGACGCCTACGTCAAACTCTGCGAGGAATGCGGCATCGACCGGCAAATCAACTGCTACTCCATGATCCCCTGGGAAATGAAGTTCCGGTATTTCGACGCCAAAACACAAACCTACCAGTACATCGCCGCCGACCACAACAGCGAGGCTTACCGCACACTATGGACCAGTTTCCTCGAAGCCTTCGGCAAACACCTCCGCGAAATGGGATGGTTCGACAAGACGTGTCTCGCCATGGATGAGCGCGGACTCGACGCTATGAGAAGCGCCTACAAGATTGCACAGGACGTACTTCCCGGCATCAAGATGGCCCTCGCAGGCGTCAAACACCAGGAGTTCGCCACCGTGCTCTACGACTATTCCATCGCACTCGACCAGGAATTCTCAGCCGCAGAACTCGCCGAACGCAAAGCCAACGGCTTCGTCACCACCGCATACACCAGTTGCGCCGACCCGCAACCCAACATCTTCACCAACTCCGCACCCGCCGAAGCCGCATACCTCCCCCTATATTGTCTGGCGAACAACCTCGACGGCTACCTGCATTGGTCGTGGATGAACTGGCACGACACCCCACTCACCGACTCCAGATTCCGCATGTTCGCACCCGGCGACACCTACAGCGTATATCCCGGATGCCGATCCGGCGTACGTTTCGAACGTCTCATCGAAGGCATACAACAATACGAGAAAGTGCTCGCCTTGCGGAAATTCTATGCCGAAAACGGCGACAACGAAAGCCTCGAAAACCTCGAAAAAGCACTCGAACGCTTCAAGAGCGGAAAACTCACCTACTACGAATCTGCAGCAATGCTCGTCAACGTCATCGAAGCACTCCTCAACGACGCACCCGTACCCGAGGCGGAAGAGCAGACAGAATACTGCCCCACCTCTCTCGCAGCATCGAAACGCGACGTGGCTCTCGAGAAACGATGGGTCACCAGCGCACAGACAACGGGCGCACAGACCGACATCAACTACTCCTCAGCACAGCCCAGCGCCACAGGATACGTCGTCACACCCGAAACGCTCATCGTGAAACCCGGCTCAAAGTTCAGCCTCAGGGTGAAGACCACGCAGAACGACGATGACATGCGCTACTGCAGGGCGGCACTCTTCGCCGACTGGAACCGCGACTTCGTCTTCAACACCGAAGGCAACGAACTGCTGGGCAGGAAAGGAAATGCCAACCAGGCGAACAGCACCCTCCTCAACGCCCTCTTCAGCATCAGCGTTCCTGAGGACGCGATACCCGGAGAATCGCGCATGCGCCTCGTCTATGCCGACGCCTGGGCGGACGAACCCTTCCCCTGCGGCGAACTCATGAAGGGCTTCGCCATCGACTTCCCCATGCTCATCGTCGACGAGAGCAACGCCATCGACGCACAGCCGAGGACCCAAAGATACAGCATCACGGGCAACACCCTCAGCACCCTCCGCCCCATGCGCCTCTACATCTACAACGCTGCAGGCACCATCGTTGACCGCACACCCCTCACCGACCGCTACACCTTCGACCATTTCACCCCCGGAACCTACATCATCAAGGGCACCGACACCGACGGAAACACCCTCCAACTGGAATACCTCGTCACCTCACGCTCCAAAGCCCACTGACCCCTTTCCCCACATCCCCACCTCCCCCCGGGATTTCCCCTTCCGTAAACCTCCACACTCCCCTTCAGGAACCTCCGCCCCCTTTCAAGTACATCCTAATTCCCCTTCAAAGCCCTTCTATTCTCCACTTCAACCCCTACCACACTCCCCTTCAAAGCCCTCTGCTCTCCCCTTCAAGGGCTTCCGGATTCCCCGTCAAAGCCCATAAATCCTTCCTTCTTGTAACCTTTGAAGAATCCCTCAAAAACTTTTGGAAAATCCCCCAAAAACCTTTGAGGAATCTTTCAAGAAATTCGGAAGAAATCATATAAAAGTTTCGGAGGAAATTATGATGCTGGCACTGTCGACGTACGATTCGTAGGTGTCGAGTATCTGCGACACGTGATAGAGGAGCATCAGCCTCGACTTTCTCTCCTCCTCTCTGCCCCTGTTGATGGCGGGCAGTACGCTGAACAGGGAACTCCCTGACGTGAAGGTCTGCAGCAAGTTCATCGCACGTTCATACTGCTCGGGCATATCTTCCGCGTCGCCTTCCTTTGAGTCGTAGCCCGGTATGGCTCTGGTGAGCATAAGCAGGAGGAAGGGTATGCTGACCTTCTCGTCGAGGACGCGCTGATAGATCGCGCGCTTAACACTTACCTCGGATTGCCACGGATTGCCTATAATTCTCCCGTCTTATCCTCCACGCACGCGCATATCGGAGAGGTTTCAAGAGGGAAGAGGATGGGGAGATGGCGGCCGTTCCTCCCTACGCAGCGCAGGGCCCCGTGAGGGTTTCCACGCTTCCTCACAAGGCGTTGACAAGCCGCATGCTTTGCTTTCTCAACATTCCAAGAGGGGCGACGGAAAAAGAAGTTTGAACGAATTTTGGGGAATTTGAGAAATATTTCGGCAGAAAAATTGCACACTTCGGTACAAAATGCGTAATTTTGCAGTGGATTTCGAAAGGAATGCCCCAAGATGTCCACTAAAAAACCCATTCCAGAAGTATTCACCTCGCATACAACGACAAAATGTCTATCAGCAAAACCCGACAGAAACTTATTGATGTAGCCCGCGAACTCTTTGCCAAGAAAGGCATTGAGGCGACAACAATGAACGACATCGCTGCACAGTCGGGCAGAGGACGCCGGACGCTCTACACCTATTTCCGCAACAAGGAGGAGATTTACAGCGCCGTCGTGGAGAGCGAACTGGAATACATTTCTGGTGAAATGGACAAGGTGGTGCAGGCAAACATCACACCCGAAAAGAAGATTGTGCAGGTCATCTACAAACATCTCAGCCTCATTGCCGACATCGTCAAGCGCAACGGCAACATCAATGCTGAGTTCTTCCGCGACATCAACAAGGTGGAACGCACGCGCAAGCGCTTCGATATGGAGGAAATCTTCGCCATCCGTTCCATCCTCCAGCAGGGCATCGAGATGGGAACCTTCGAGGTGGACAACATCAACCTCACCGCCGACATCATCCACTTCGCCATCAAGGGCATGGAAGTGCCGTACATCTTCGACAAGGTGGGCAACGGCATCAGCGTGGAAGACAGCATTCCACTTGCCGAACGTCTCATCTGCCGCGCCCTCGGCGTGAAGAAAGGCTGAGCACCCCACCCCACTCCTCACGCGGAACCACCGAGGAACCACCCCACAAATTCCGCACATCAACGCTGAACACTCAAAACAACACATATAAAATATATGGGACTTTTATCAGGAAAAGTAGCACTTATCACCGGTGCCGCACGCGGAATCGGTAAGGCTCTCGCCATTAAGTTTGCCGAAGAAGGCGCAGATATCGCCTTCACCGACCTTGTTCTCAACGACGATATGAAGGCCGGCCTCGAAGCCACACGGCAGGAAATCGAAGCCATCGGCGTCACCTGCCGCGCATATGCCGGCAACGCCGCCGACTTCACCGAGACTGAAGCCGTAGTAAAGCAGATCCACGAAGACTTCGGACACATTGATATCCTCGTCAACAACGCCGGTATCACCAAGGATGGTCTGATGCTCCGCATGACGGAAGCCCAATGGGACGCCGTCATCAACGTCAACCTCAAGTCGGCTTTCAACTTCATCCATGCCCTCCTCCCCATCATGATGCGCCAGCGCGACGGACGTATCATCAACATGAGTTCGGTTGTCGGCGTTCATGGTAACGCAGGACAGGCCAACTATTCCGCATCAAAGGCCGGAATGATCGCACTCGCCAAGAGCGTAGGTCAGGAGATGGGTAGCCGCGGCATACGTGTCAACGCCATCGCACCGGGCTTCATCGAGACGGCAATGACGCAGCAACTCCCCGAAGACGTCCGCAAGGATTGGATGAAGAAGATTCCTCTCCGTCGCGGCGGACAGGTGGAAGACATCGCCAATGTGGCTCTCTTCCTCGCCTCCGACCTCTCAAGTTATGTCACCGGACAGGTCATCCAGGTTGACGGAGGAATGAACATGTAAACCATATTACGGACACCGCGTCCGTAAATTCAAGGCTTTGAAGGGCTCTGGCTCTCCAAAGCCTTTGGTGTATCTAAACCCTCCGGGCATAATCCACCATCACCGTCATCATTTCCGCCCGGTCATTCGAAGGGATACATTTTCCTATCTTCCGGAAATCAACCGGCTCTGCCCTCCCCCACCTCCGCAATCCGCGCACCCAAGACCGCGCCACCTTTATGGCCAAAATAGCCCCAGCCTTAGCGCGATTGTCAACACAAGGCACCCAAGACCGCGCCACCTTGCGGCCAAAACAGCCCCAGCCTTAGCGCGGCATGCAAACGCCTGGCTGTCCGGAGGCGCGCCAACCACCATTTCCACACAAACAACACCACGGGGAAAAACGCCCCGTCATCACCTTTCAAGACGTGAACGTTATCTACGAAGACAACCATATCATCATCGTCAACAAGCAGTCGGGCGAGATTGTCCAGGGCGACAAGACCGGCGACCGCACACTGGCCGACGACGTGAAGGAATACATCAAGGAGAAATATGCGAAACCCGGAGCCGTCTTCCTCGGCACCGTCCACCGCCTCGACCGTCCCGTGAGCGGCATTGTCCTCTTCGCACGCACCTCGAAAGCCCTCACACGCCTCAACGATATGTTCCGCAAGGGCGAGGTGCACAAGACTTACCATGCCATTGTGCCGCGCGAGGCGGAAAATCCGGCGAAGGGCGCCGCCGAAAGGCAGCATCTCCACGAGGGAATCACCCTCAGGCACTACCTCACGCGCAACGAGCGCCAGAACAAGGCCTACGCCCTCAACCACGAAAAGCCGGGGGCGAAACTCGCCCTGCTGGACGTACGCACCATAGCAGCCGCGGAAAAGGTGCAACTCCTCGAAGTCAACCTGCACACCGGACGCCACCACCAGATACGATGCCAACTCGCCGCCATCGGTCTTCCCATTCGCGGCGACCTCAAATACGGCGCACCACGCTCCAACCCCGACGGCAGCATCTGCCTGCACGCCCGGCACATCGAGTTCGAACACCCCGTGTCGCACCAGCGCATCAGCGTCACCGCCGACTATCCCGCCACGGGACTGTGGACGCTGTTCGGAACAAGGTGAGCGCCGGAGCAAGCCCTGCCGCAGCCTGAGCCCCGATTCCGCAAACACGCTTCCCGCGGACGGAGGCACAAAACCTTGCGGCGGCAAAGCACGTCCCCACCGGAACCTGCCCCCCGACAGGGCGGAGCCGGCAGGCATCGGACACCGGAAGATGCTGCGGCCATTGCCCTTTTCCACCAAATATTTTGAGCACTCATCATGAAAGTGTGCAAAAAAGGCTGACAAAATTCAAAAACCTCGAAAGAATTTACTAATTTTGCACGCAAAATTTCCTATACGTCAGCAGACGTTCATCCTCATAAAAAACCAAAACGACCCACAATAGCAATGCGAAAAGTCACACTCTTGCTCAGCGACGGCACAAAATTTCACGGCACGAGTTTCGGATACGAAGCCCCCGTGGCAGGAGAAGTCGTCTTCAACACCGCCATGACGGGATATCCCGAAAGCCTTACCGACCCCTCCTATGCCGGACAACTGATGGCGCTCACCTACCCCCTCGTGGGCAACTACGGCGTCCCCGCTTTCAGCGTCGAAGACAACGGACTCGCAACCTTCATGGAAAGCGATAAAATCTATGCACGAGCCATCATCGTCAGCGACTATTCCGAAGAATACTCCCACTGGAACGCCAAGGAAAGCCTCGCCGAATGGCTCAAACGCGAACACGTGCCGGGCATAACAGGCATCGACACCCGACAACTGACCAAGGTGCTCCGGGAGCATGGCGTGATGATGGGCAAAATCCTCTTCGACGACGAGCCCGACAACATCCCCGAAGCCGCCTACGAAGGCGTGAACTTCGTGGAACAGGTCAGTTGCAAGGAGGTCACCGAATACAAGGCTTCGGAATACACCGCCGCCGCACACGACCACCTTACACCACTGCGCCAGCCCAACGGCAAGAAGGTGGTGCTCGTCGACTGCGGCGTCAAGAACAACATCATCCGATGTCTCCTCCGCCGGGGCGTAGACGTCATCCGCGTACCCTGGGACTACGACTTCAACACGCTGGAGTTCGACGGACTTTTCCTTGCCAACGGTCCCGGCGACCCCGACACCTGCGCGGCAGCCGTGGAGAACATCAGGAAATTCCTCGACTCAACGCCCGTAAAACCCTGCATGGGCATCTGCATGGGCAACCAACTCCTGTCGAAAGCCGCGGGAGCCACCATCTACAAACTCAAATACGGTCATCGTTCACACAACCAACCCGTGCGGATGGTGGGGACGAACAAATGCTTCATCACCAGCCAAAACCACGGATATGCCGTCAAGACCGACACCCTCGGAACCGAATGGGAACCCTATTTCATCAATATGAACGACGGGTCGAACGAGGGAATACGCCACAAGACCAACCCCTGGTTCTCGGCACAGTTCCACCCCGAGGCTTGCTCCGGACCCGTGGATACCGAATTCCTCTTCGACGACTTCGTTGACCTCCTCTGCAAGGAATAAACGGAAAGTTCCGAACTTCACACAACATTTTCCAAAGGATTCACAAGCGTTTTCCAAAGGTTTTCAAAACGTTTTCCAAAGGTTTCCAAAACGTTTTCCAAAGGAATTCCAAAACGTTTTCCAAAGGTTTCCAAAACGTTTTCCAAAGGTTTCCAAAGCGTTTTCCAAAGGAATTCCAAAACGTTTTCCAAAGGAATTTCAAACCCCTTCCGAAGGGACATTCCCATCCCCCCACAAAGGATTCTCAAATCCCTACGAAGGAACACCCCCCCAACCCCCGAAGGAACAACCTACATTTCCGAAGGAACAACCCAAACTTTCCAAAAGCATCACTTGCACCCCCAATAGGAACAACCTGCATTTTCCACAGGCACAACCTGCCTAATACAGAAAACGAACACACAATGACCGACAACAACAACACCATAAAGAAAGTCCTGCTCCTCGGTTCCGGAGCATTGAAAATCGGTGAGGCCGGAGAATTCGACTACTCCGGCAGCCAATGTCTGAAGGCACTGAAGGAAGAAGGCATCGAAACCATCCTCATCAACCCCAACATCGCCACCGTACAGACCTCGGAAGGCGTGGCGGACCAGATCTACTTCCTCCCCGTCACACCCTACTTCGTCGAACGTGTCATCGAAAAAGAGCGGCCACAGGGCATCATGCTCGCCTTCGGAGGACAGACAGCCCTCAACTGCGGAGTGGAACTCTTCCGCACCGGCATTCTCGACAAATACGACGTGCAGGTGCTCGGAACACCCGTACAGGCCATCATCGACACCGAGGACCGCGAACTCTTCGTCAAAAAACTCGATGAGATCAACGTCAAGACCATCAAGTCGGAAGCCGTAGAAAACATCGAGGACGCCCGCCGTGCGGCACGCGAACTGGGATACCCCGTCATCATCCGTGCGGCATACGCCCTCGGAGGTCTCGGCTCGGGCTTCTGCGACAACGAGGAAGAACTCAACCGGACCGCCGAAAAGGCCTTCTCATTCTCCCCGCAAGTGCTCGTGGAGAAGAGCCTTAAGGGATGGAAAGAGGTGGAATACGAAGTCGTTCGTGACCGATTCGACAACTGTATCACCGTCTGCAACATGGAGAACTTCGACCCTCTCGGCATCCACACCGGAGAGTCCATCGTCATCGCTCCCTCACAAACCCTCACAAACTCCGAATACCATAAACTCCGCGAACTCGCCATCCGCATCGTCCGCCACGTGGGAATCGTCGGCGAGTGCAACGTGCAGTATGCCTTCGACCCCGAAAGCGAGGACTATCGCGTCATCGAAGTCAACGCACGTCTCAGCCGTTCCTCTGCCCTTGCTTCGAAAGCCACAGGCTATCCTTTGGCCTTCGTAGCGGCGAAACTCGGACTTGGCTACGGACTCTTCGACCTTAAGAACTCCGTTACCAAGACCACTTCGGCATTTTTCGAGCCTGCCCTCGACTATTGTGTCTGCAAAATCCCACGCTGGGACCTCGGAAAATTCCGCGGAGTGGACCGCGAACTGGGCAGCAGCATGAAGTCTGTAGGCGAAGTCATGGCCATCGGACGCACCTTTGAGGAGGTCATCCAGAAGGGACTCCGCATGATCGGACAGGGAATGCACGGATTCGTCGGCAACCACGAACTGAAGATCGACAACGTCGACGCCGCACTCAAAGCACCCACCGACAAGCGCATCTTCGTCATCGAAAAGGCCTTCGCACAAGGTTACACCATCGACCAGATCCACGAACTCACAAAAATCGACCGGTGGTTCCTGCAAAAACTCTACAACATCCACCTCACCTACAAGGAACTTGAGGGAACGGGCAACATCAACATCCTCGACAACGAACTCCTAGCAAAGGCCAAGCGCCAGGGTTTCACCGACTTCCAGGTGGCACGCGCCATAGGTCTGGAAAAGGAGATGGAGATGGAAAAGGCACAGATGGCCATCCGCGCACGACGGAAGATGGCAGGCATCGTACCCTACGTCAAGCAAATCGACACCCTGGCAGCGGAATATCCCGCACAGACCAACTACCTCTACCTCACCTACAGCGCCGTAGCGCACGACATCCCCTTCGAGAACGACCACCGTTCCGTCGTCGTCCTCGGATCCGGAGCCTACAGAATCGGCTCCTCCGTAGAGTTCGACTGGTGCGGAGTGCAGGCACTCAACACCATCCGTAAGGAAGGTTTCCGCTCGGTGATGATCAACTACAACCCCGAAACCGTGTCGACGGACTACGACATGTGCGACCGCCTCTACTTCGATGAACTGACGTTTGAGCGCGTCCTCGACATCCTCGACCTCGAAACACCCTATGGTGTCGTCGTCTCCACCGGCGGACAGATCCCCAACAATCTCGCCATGCGTCTCGACGAACAGCACGTGCCCATCCTCGGAACACAGGCAAAATACATCGACAACGCCGAGGACCGCGACAAGTTCTCAGCCATGCTCGACCGCATCAACGTCGACCAGCCGGCATGGGCGGCGCTCACCTCGATGGACGACATCAACGAATTCATCCAGAAGGTGGGATTCCCCGTCCTCGTACGCCCGTCGTACGTGCTCTCCGGAGCCGCCATGAACGTATGCCACAACCAGGACGACCTCGAACGGTTCCTGAAGATGGCGGCAAACGTCTCGAAGAAACACCCCGTCGTCGTCAGCAAGTTCCTCATGAACGCCAAAGAGGTGGAGATGGACGCCGTGGCAAAGGACGGCGAAATCATCGCATACGCCATCTCCGAACACATCGAGTTCGCAGGCGTACACTCCGGTGACGCCACCATACAGTTCCCGCCACAGAAACTCTACGTCGAGACTGCACGGCGCATAAAGAAGATCTCCAAGAAGATTGCCAAGGAACTCAACATCTCCGGACCCTTCAATATCCAGTTCCTCGCACGCGAGAACGACATCAAGGTCATCGAGTGCAACCTCCGCGCATCGCGCTCCTTCCCCTTCGTCAGCAAGGTGTTGAAGGTGAACCTCATCGAGATGGCCACGCGCATCATGCTCGGCCTGCCCGTCGAAAAGCCGGCAAAGAGCATCTTCGACCTCGACTATGTGGGCATCAAGGCCAGCCAGTTCTCCTTCAACCGTCTGCAAAAGGCCGACCCCATCCTCGGAGTCGACATGGCATCCACCGGCGAAGTGGGATGCCTCGGCGAGGACGCACGCTCCGCACTACTCAAAGCCATGCTCAGCGTTGGCCACAGAATACCTCAAAAGAACATACTCCTCTCCACAGGTCCTGCCAAGCAAAAGGCCGACTTGCTCAATGCCGCACAGATGCTCGCCGAGAACGGCTACTCCATTTATGCCACACAAGGCACGGCACGCTACCTCGAGGAGAACGGCATTCCCGCGCAGCGCGTCCTCTGGCCATCGGAGGCCGAGAACATCGTGCCCGGAAGCGAGGAGGAGAAACTGCCCAGAGCGCTCGACATGCTCCACAACAAGCAGATCGATATGGTGGTGAACATCCACAAGAACTTCTCCACCGGCGAACTCACCAACGGCTACCTTATCCGCCGCGCATCCGTCGATCTCAACATCCCCCTCATCACCAACGCCCGTCTGGCATCGGCCTTCATCTACGCTTTCTGCACCATGAAGCCCGAAGACCTCGAAATCAAGTCCTGGCAGGAATTCTAAAACGCCTCACCTTCACCGGAATGCCCGCCCCCCTTCCTTTGGAACGTTAAAAGCGTTTCCGGAAAAGCCACAGGACATCCTCAGCATAACAACATAAAAACATTTGGCAAAACGGGGGAAGGCCACGCACAACGCCATGCCTTTCCCCAAATGCCACAACCATATAAAACATAAAAATCGTGTATCGGACCAATACCTGCGGAGAACTCCGCATTGAAAACGTAGGCCAGACTGTCACACTTGCCGGATGGGTACAGCGCACCCGCAAGATGGGCGGTATGACATTTGTCGACCTTCGCGACCGCTATGGCATCACCCAACTCGTCTTCAACGAGGAGACAAACGCCGAACTCTGCGCCCAAGCCAACAAACTCGGACGCGAATACGTCATACAGGTTACCGGTGACGTCAACGAACGTTATTCCAAGAACGCCAACATACCCACAGGCGACATCGAAATCGCCGTCAGCAAACTGCTGGTGCTCAACGCAAGCCAGACGCCGCCCTTCACCATCGAGGAGAACACCGACGGCGGTGACGACCTGAGAATGAAGTTCCGCTACCTCGACCTCCGCCGTAGCAACGTCCGCGCAAACCTTGAACTGCGCCACAAATTCTGCCTCGCCGTGCGCCACTTCCTCGACAGCAAGGGATTCCTTGAAATCGAAACTCCCGTACTCGTGGGCTCAACACCCGAAGGCGCACGCGACTTCATCGTGCCCTCACGCATGAATCCCGGACAGTTCTATGCCCTTCCACAGTCGCCGCAGACCCTCAAGCAACTCCTCATGGTGGCAGGTATGGACCGCTACTTCCAAATCGTCAAATGTTTCCGCGACGAAGACCTCCGCGCCGACCGTCAACCTGAGTTCACTCAGATCGACTGTGAGATGAGTTTCGTGCAGCAGGACGACATCATCAACGTCTTTGAGGAGATGACCAAGCACCTCTTCAAGGAACTCCGTGGCGTGGACCTCGGCGAAACACCCTTCCTCCGCCTGAGTTGGAACGAGGCGATGCGCCGCTTCGGTAGCGACAAGCCCGATATGCGCTTCGGCATGGAATTCGTGGAACTCATGGACGTCTTCAAAGGTAAGGCCGACTTTGCCGTGTTCAACGACGCCGCATACATCGGCGGTATCTGCGCCGAGGGTTGTGCCGTCTACACCCGCAAGCAGATCGACGAACTCACCAACTTCGTCAAAAGCCAGCAGGTGGGCGCCAAAGGCCTCGTCTATGCACGCGTCGGCGACGACGGCAGCGTGAAGAGTTCCGTCGACAAGTTCTACTCCCAGGAGGTACTCCAGCAGATGAAGGCCGCCTTCAACGCCAAGCCCGGCGACCTCATCCTCATCCTCTCCGGCGACGATGTCAACCGCACGCGCAAGCAACTCTGCGAACTCCGTCTGCTCATGGGCGAACGTCTCGGCCTGCGCGACAAGAACAAGTTCGCACTTCTTTGGGTCGTCGACTTCCCCATGTTCGAATGGAGCGAGGAAGAGGGCCGTCTGATGGCGATGCACCACCCCTTCACCTCACCGAAACCCTGCGACATCGAGAAACTCGACACCGACCCTGCCAGCGTCCTCGCCGACGCTTACGACATGGTGTGCAACGGTGTGGAGGTAGGTGGCGGATCCATCCGTATCCACGACGCCGTGTTGCAGGCAAAAATCTTCAATGTCCTCGGCTTCACTCCTGAAAAAGCACAGGAGCAGTTCGGATTCCTCATGAACGCCTTCAAGTACGGCGCACCGCCTCACGGAGGTCTTGCCTACGGTCTCGACCGCTTCGTCAGCCTCTTCGCCGGACTCGACAGCATACGCGACTGCATCGCCTTCCCGAAGAACAACTCCGGACGCGACGTTATGCTCGATGCTCCGGGATTCGTTGACCAGAAACAACTCGACGAACTCCATCTCGAAATCAAGAACATCGAAGACTGAGACGATGATATTGTCCATGACCGGCTATGGAAACGCCACAGCCGAATACAATAATAAGAAGATTCATGTGGAAATCAAGTCGCTTAACAGCAAGGCACTCGACTTTTCCACACGAATAGCACCGATCTACCGCGAAAAGGAGATGGAAATCAGGAAGATGGTTTCCACCGTCCTCGAACGCGGAAAGATTGACCTCTGCATCTGGACAGAGCGCGAGGCGACGGTAGCAGGAGCCATCATCAACCCCGACGTCGTGAAGAATTACGTGCAGCAACTCCGTGATATCTCCTCCAACATCGGCATCGCCGTACCCTCTACCCTGGAGATGTGGCAAATCATCACCCGACTGCCCGAACTCACACAGACGAACACCACGGAGGAATTTACCGAGGATGAGTGGGAAGTGTTGAAGGACACCGTCAGCCAGGCCACCGAGGCGCTGATGAATTTCCGCCGTCAGGAGGGCATGGCGCTCGAGATAAAGTTCAACAAAAACATCGACACCATCGAAAATCTCCTCGCCAGCATCGAGCCCTACGAGCAAAGCCGCGTGACGAAAATACGGAAACGTCTGGAAGAACGCCTGGCAGAACTCAAAGGCGTGGACTACGACAAGAACCGGCTCGAGCAGGAACTCATCTATTATATTGAGAAACTCGACATCAACGAGGAGAAACAACGCCTCACCAACCACCTGAACTATTTCCGCGAAACCATGGCTTCGAAACCCGGACAAGGCAAGAAGTTGGGATTCATCGCCCAGGAAATGGGACGCGAGATCAACACTACCGGTTCCAAATCGAACCAGGCGGAGATGCAGAACATCGTGGTAAAAATGAAGGACGAGTTGGAACAAATCAAGGAACAGGTGCTCAACGTCATGTAGCAAGCGCACCACGTCTGCCGGACGTCCTCAGCGTCAGCACGACCGAAGGTACGTGGGACGCAAGCCGAAGGTGCTCAACGTGGACTAAAAGACACGGCACACGCGCCCTTATGTCTCCCGATTTCAGCAGACGTAACATCCTGTTCCACAATCCATTTCATAGGGAGGATTCCATTCATTCATCATGCCCATCATCGATGACGCTACCCGTTTTCCGCATCTTCCCCGCGAAAACGGAATGAATGGAATCCGCCCTTTTTTTCGCTCCTTACCGCACTCCGGTTTCCCCACATCAAATCCATGGGGTTCCCCCTTCGTTTTCCCGCCATGGCATACCGGAAGCGTTCAGAAAACGACCCCGGAACAACGAAAGGAAAACATCCGAACTTTCAAGGGAATTCTTCCGAACTATCAAAGGGGAAGTTCCGAACTATTAAAAGTAATTCACAAGGCTTTCAACAGCATCCGCAAAAGGCCTTGAAGCAATGTTCACCAGCCCATTAAGGAAAGACTTTAAGGCATTGCAGGAATGCACGGAACATCCGACAGGTATGCACGGAGCAACCGGAAGGTATGCACGGAGCAACCGGAAGGAATGCCCTCAACAAAAGCAAATTCTCACCCATAACACTCATACCCATGACCAAAGTCATCGTTTTCAGCGCACCGTCAGGGTCGGGAAAATCCACCCTCGTCAACTATCTGATAGAGAAGGGAGTGCCACTGCATTTCAGCATCAGTTGCACCAGCCGTCCGCCACGAGGCACGGAAAAGAACGGCGTGGAATACTTCTTCATCACACCCGAAGAGTTCCGACAGCACATCAATGCCGGAGATTTCCTCGAATATGAGGAGGTCTACGAAGGACGTTTCTACGGAACACTCTCGCAACAGGTGGACCGACAACTAGAAAACGGCGAAAACGTCATCTGCGATGTCGACGTCAAAGGCGGCATCAACATCAAGAAACACTACGGCACCCGGGCACTGAGCGTCTTCATCCAGCCCCCATCGGTGGAGGTTCTGCGCCAACGTCTCGAGGGACGCGGCACCGATACTCCCGAAACCATACAGGTGCGCCTCAACAAGGCGGAGTACGAAATGTCGTTCGCCAACCAGTTCGACACCATCATCGTCAACGACGACCTCGAAACTGCCAAGGCTGAAATCCTCAAAGTCGTTACGGAATTTCTGGCACAATAGCCGCTTCCACAGGCAATCCTGCCCACCTTACACACGGAAAACATGACAACAGGCATCTTCGGAGGCTCCTTCAATCCCCTCCATTTCGGACACATCAGTCTGGCGGAATCTGCCATAAAAGCGGGTCTCGTCGATGAGGTCATGCTCATGGTGTCGCCCCAAAACCCGCTGAAGGCGGCGAATGGTCTCGCCCCCGAGACACAAAGGTTGGAGATGGCGGAAAAAGCCTTGGAGGATTATGCCCGGAAGTCGGGAAATCCCGAGGTGGCACAACGGATTACGGCCAGCGATTTCGAGTTCTCGCTCGAACGCCCCACCTACACTTGGAAGACCATCTGCTGCCTGCGCGAACGCTTCCCGCAGAAGAATTTTGCCATCATCATCGGTGCCGACAACTGGGAAATCATCCATCGCTGGCGCAACTGGGAGGACATCCTCCGCACCGTCCCCATCATCGTCTATCCCCGCGAGGGCAGTAGCGTAGAGCCGCTTCCGGGATTTCCGCCTCCAAGCATCTTGCAGGCGCCCCTATTCCCCTTCAGCAGCACCGACATCCGCCGCGCCATTGCCGAGGAAAAGTCCGACGATTTCCTCGCCACCATGGTGCCCGACGCCATCATCGCCCGATGTCGCGAAATCTATGACGGACGTTGACCATCCGACCCTCAACGCCACGCATCGGGAATGCAGGCATCCGAAGCCTTTTTGACCGAACATCAACGGCATCAGAAACTGAACTACCTTCTATAAAGGCAAAGCATCCATCTTATCCGACACCATGCTACGCCTTGCAAAGGCAAAGCCTCAACGGCGCAAAAGCACATAGTCCTGCATGGGCAGAGCGGCAATCCGGAAAACCCGGACAAAAGCATCACGCGCACCGAACGACACTACATACCCTTTCAACCATACCCCTTTACCACCATGTACGATATCCAACTCAACGAAAGCGGAACACGCCACCTCAACGTGGAGGAAAACGTATTCCAGACCATCGATAAATATCACCTTTTCCAGGACCTTGTGAACTCCACAGGCTACGTTACGGAGCACGACCTCGACCGTCTGAAACTCACCGTACGCAACTTGCTCGACGGCGAGACGGCACATCCCCAAGACCTTCTCGCGCTCTGCAACGACGTCATCTTCCACGAAAAGATGAAGGCTTACGGACTCCGCAACCTCCTCGAAGCCTACAAGCAGTGGCAATCTGCAAATCCCGCTGCCGGCGAGGCTCCCGAAGAGGCCTGACAACCGCCCGACTTTCATACGCCCACCGCGGCTGCCGCGTGCGACTTCAACAAGGTGCCGCGTGACGGACATTCCTTATCTACGCATCAAACACTCCTTATATATTTTTCTAAGGGGAGATGTTTATAGCCAAACCATCCGTGCCTTACATACCGACACGCTGGACGGTATTTCCCGACACGTTGGACGCTATTTCCCGACACACTGGAGATATTTCCCGAAACGCCGGACGGTATTTCCAGACACGCTGGACGGTATATGCTGAAACGCCGTCCAACACATTCCAAAACACTAAAAGGATATCCGCAAAAGGCGTAGCACATGCCTACGGAAGCCGTAAGACACGTGCTTAAAAATCCGTCCTTTCAGCATCCATAAAGCGTTAATAATAAAGCGGTTAACGGCATTTCGTCCAGTATCGCTGAAAACAACATCATTCCTTTCCCGAACATCATGCCCCAACTTACTGACTGGCTACCCACCACACGCCGCGAAATGGAACTCCATGGTTGGAGCGTCCCCGACGTCGTCATATTCTCTGCCGATGCTTACGTGGACCATCCCAGTTTCGGCGCCGCAGTCATCGGCCGGATCATCGAGGCCGAGGGCTTCAGAGTGTGCATAGTTCCCCAGCCCGACTGGCATGGTGACTACCGCGACTTCAAACGTTTCGGGCGTCCCAGACTGTGCTTTATGGTGGCACCCGGGGGAATGGACTCCATGGTGAACAAATATACTGCCGCCCGACGTCTGAGGTCGGAGGATGCTTTCAGCCCTGACGGACGCCACGACATGCGGCCCGAGATGCCCACAATCGTATATACGCGCATCCTGAAAGCCCTGTTTCCCGACTGCCCCGTCGTGCTCGGAGGCATCGAAGCATCGCTGCGAAGGGTGTCACACTACGACTATTGGAAGCAGCAACTCCGTCCTTCGATACTCGAAGAGAGCGGAGCGGACATCATAACCTACGGCATGGGCGAACTCCCCATCGTAGAACTCATCCATCTTCTTGAGAACCGTCTGGGTCACCATCGCGACGAATGCCTGGTGAACGTCAACGATTTCCACACCCTTCTGCGGAAGTTTCCCATCCGCCAGACCGTCACCATCATGCACCACGACGAGATTCCCGGTGGCATAACTGCCGACGATATCGTCCTCGCCAGCCACGAACGCTGCCTCACCGACCGCAAGGCACACGCCGCAAACTTCAGGCATGTGGAGGAAGAGAGCAACAGCATGGAGCCGCGACGACTGATACAACCCATCGAACGGCACTACACCACCGATGCCGATATGCGATGCACGGAGGATGAAAGTGCCGCATCCGACGACACACGCTACGTGGTCTGCAACCCCATGTTCCCGCCCATGACGCAGGAACAGATTGACCATTCCTTCGATTTGCCCTACACTCGCCTGCCACATCCCAAATACAAAGGGAAGACCATTCCGGCATACGAGATGATAAAGTTCTCAGTCAACCTCCACAGAGGCTGCTTCGGCGGTTGCGCTTTCTGCACAATCTCCGCGCATCAGGGGAAGTTTATCATGAGCCGTTCAAAGGAAAGCATCCTGCGTGAGGTAAAAGAGATCGTAAAGATGGAAGATTTCAAGGGATACCTCAGTGATCTCGGCGGACCGAGCGCCAATATGTATGCCATGCATGGGAAGAATCAGCAGATTTGTCGGAAGTGCAGGAAGCCATCGTGCATACATCCCGGCGTGTGCCCCAACCTCAACGCTGACCACGGACCGCTCCTCGACATCTACCGCGCCGTGGATGCCCTGCCGGAAATCAAGAAGAGTTTCATCGGTTCGGGCGTAAGATACGACCTTCTCCTCCATCCTTACAAGGACGAACAACTGAGGAAAAACGCCGAGGAATACACACGGCAACTGATTGTGAACCACGTTTCGGGACGACTGAAAGTGGCACCTGAGCATACATCGTCGAAGGTTCTCGACATCATGCGCAAACCCGACTTCCGGCAGTTCCACACTTTCAAGCGGATCTTCGACGATATCAACCGGCGGGCAGGGCTGAAACAGCAGATTATACCCTACTTCATGTCGAGCCATCCGGGATGCCTCGCCGAGGACATGGCAGAACTGGCGGCGGAGACCAAGGACCTCGACTTCAAACTCGAACAGGTGCAGGACTTTACGCCGACGCCCATGACGGTGGCCACCACATGCTGGTATTCGGGCTACCATCCCTACACCCTCGAACCCGTGTTCACCGCCGTGAGCGATGCGGAGAAACAGCGCCAAAGGATGTTCTTCTTCTGGTATAAACCCGAGGAGCGTCAGGCCATTTCGCGCGAACTCCAACGTATGGGACGCCCCGATTTGCTCGCGCGCCTCTACCCCGACGGACCGGCATCGCGGAATTTCAGCCGTAAGGAGGCACCACGCTATGGCAAGAACGTCCGCACCGAAGGCAAGAACAACGCCAATGCTGACGGCAGGAAACATGGATTTGACAGCAGAAACCACGGATTTGAACGCCCTAATCCCAAGTCAAAGGACGCCCGACGCACGGCATCCGGCAAACGCAACGGCAAGCCCCGCCGCTAAAACGCCACAATGGCCGAACACGGCAACACGCAGGAACCGGCATGATACCCCCACGGGAAACAACGGAATTCTCCGAAAACGGATACGAGTATCCTTGAAATCGGATACAACCATCTCAAAAAAAAGATGTGACCATCCCCGAAAACGGCCACGATTATCCTTGAAATCGGCCACGATTATCCTTGAAAACGAATACGCCTATCCTTGAAAACTGATGGAAACATCATGAGGCCCGTATACGGCCTTACCACCAGAAAAGCAAGCGAAAACTTATATTCTCAAAACATAAAGACTAACAATGGAAAAGAAAATCCGCGCTGCCATCATTGGCTACGGCAACATCGGCCATTACGCGCTCGAAGCCATCGAAGCCGCACCCGACATGGAATGCTGCGGCGTTGTCCGTCGTCAGGGTGCTGAAAACCGTCCTGCCGAACTCGAAAACTACAACGTTGTGAAGGACATCACCGAACTCCAGGATGTGGACGTTGCCATCCTCGCCACCCCAACACGCAAGGTTGAGGAGTACGCTCTGCAATGTCTCGCCCTCGGCATCAACACTGTCGACTCCTTCGACATCCACACCCAGATTGTCGACCTCCGCCGTTCGCTCGACGCCGCTGCAAAGGAACACGGCGCCGTCAGCGTCATCAGCGCCGGATGGGACCCCGGAAGCGACAGCGTTGTGCGAACACTCATCGAAAGTCTTGCCCCGAAAGGCATCAGTTATACCAACTTCGGACCCGGTCGGAGTATGGGACATAGCGTGGCGGTACGCGCCATCGACGGTGTCCGCGACGCGCTGAGCATGACCATTCCTGTGGGAACCGGCATCCACCGACGCATGGTTTACGTGGAACTGGAAGAGGGAGCCGACTTCAAAACCGTGGAGGCTGCCATCAAGGCCGACCCCTATTTCGTCAACGACGAGACGCACGTCATGCAGGTGGCATCCGTGGATGACCTCAACGATGTCGGACACGGCGTGAACCTCGTGCGCAAGGGTGTGAGCGGAAAGACGCACAACCAACTCTTCGAATTCAACATGAAAATCAACAATCCCGCACTCACGGCACAGGTTCTCGTGAATGTGGCACGCGCCGCCATGCGCCAACAGCCCGGAGCATACACGATGATTGAAATTCCCGTCATCGATTATCTCCCCGGCGACCGCGAGGAAATCATCCGTCATCTCGTATAAAACAAACCCAACACCTCCACAAAAAGGATTCTGAGCATCACTTTCAGATGCCCGGAATCCTTTTTTTCATACCCTTTTTCAGGGAAAATCCTACCCTGCATCACCCTCCTCAAGCGCTTTTGCCCAAACGTTTAACTGCGGAAAAGTCTCATTATTCGCGTAGAATGTCCGCTAATTGGCAAAAAACATGGGAAAACTTTGGGTGTTTGATTAAAAATCCTTAAATTTGCCACGGATATTTGGTGTATAAACCTTCGACTAAAATGGGGGCATCATCCGCTTCGACCGAAGGAGGACGCAAGGTGCCACATCGACAAGCATAGCGTTGCAACGACGGAGTACAACCACAGCGACGACGGAGTACAACCATCGCAGCGACGGACACGGACGCCCACTGACGTTTGTACGGCAATGCCCCACAGGAAAACACAAGGATGGGCATACACCACGCCATATTTTTTTTCACAACAACCCGAAAGGGCATAAAACCTATTCAAAACATCTAAAACAAAAATGGGATTTTTTTCCAACATATTCGGCAAGAAAAAGGCCGCAAACGAAGCAGGATGGAGAGTAGGAGGTACGGAAGACTTCATGACACTCATCAGGGTTTACTACCAGGCTGTCATGGCTTCGAACTTCGGACTCCGCGACTTCAGAATGCTTCCTGACCTCCGCGTCTTCAAACAGACGCTGAAAGTGCCCACCGTGAACAACAGAATCGGCATAGGAGAAAAGAAACAGTGCAAGAAGATGCTTCAGGAAATCTACGGCATCTCCGACAGTTTCTTCCAGGAAATCGACAGCAGCATCAAGCACCGCTGCAAAAACCTGCAGGATATGCAGACCTATCTCTACCAGTTCCAAGGCTTCGCACAGGAATTGATGATGCTTCTGGGCAATCTTATGAAGTGGAAGTTCCGCCTTCCCGGATTCCTCAAAGGCACACTCAGGCATCTGACCGAAAAAGCCATCAACGACATCATGACAAGCGACAAATGGAAGGATGCCGATGTCCGCAAAAGCGTCATGAGCGTGCGACGCTATTCGCAAACGCTTGCCTACTCTCCGCAATGGATGACGGAATTTGTCTACAACGTCGTCATCCTTGCCAAGAAGGAACCTCAGGGCGACGCCACAGCAGAAAAGTAAATTCCGGCACAAACGCCAAGCGATTCGGCATGACGCTTGCCAAACGCTTCGGAACGGATGCCAAACCCTTCCGACACAAACACCGCAGGTCAGGCCACGTTTACCCAAGCATCCGGCACAAACGTTGACGCCACGGCAACCTCCGACAACAAAACGCCAGCCCCGAAAGGGCAAGATTCAACTTTCCATTCACCCAACGTTCACTACGCAGTATGACACAAGACGAAGAAAAAGCCCTGCGCAAATTCGAAACTCGCGTAAGACAACTCATTTTCAAGTATAAGGCTCTTGAGCAGGAAGCGCAAGAACTTTACAGCATGGTGGACGAACGCGACAAGACCATCGCCCAACTTCAAGGCGACATTGCCGAATGGGAAAAGAAATACAAGAACCTGAAAACGGCAAGAATGATTGAGGTCACCTCGGGCGAAAGGGAAGAGGCGCAGAAACGCATCGCAAAACTCATACGCGAAATCGACAAGTGTATCTCGCTCATCAACGTATGATAAACACCGGAGGAAACGGGAAGACAGACAACGATGCGGAATGACGTCGAAGCCAATGCCTGGCAGCAAGCGGCACGCAAAGCCAATGGCCATGCCCGGCCTCCACTGCCCTACCATGAAACATCAGCGACCAAAGCCTTGAAAACAAAGATACTTCACCATGACAGAAAACGATAAAATCACCATCAGCCTGCGCATCGGCAGCAACATGCACCAACTGACCGTGCCCAAGGAAAAGGAGTATTTTTTCAGAAAGGCCGCCGATCTCATCAACGACCGCCTCAACAAATATCAGCAGGGCTTCCAGAACCAAAGTTCTGAACGCTACAACGCCGTCGTCATGCTCGACATCGCCGTTAGATACCTGCAACAGCAAGACAACCAGGACACCATACCTTTCATGGACAGCATCACACAACTGACCGATGAAATCGAGGAGGTCCTCGGTGAAAAGAAGAAGGCATGAAAGGCTCCAGGCCAATGCCGCGACGCCACAATTTCGGACACCTCCGTGACAACATGCCACACCAACCTGAAACCATTACCCAAAAACCTATACCACTACACAAATAACTATGTCCATAACCTTAGCCACCATCCTCGCCGTAGCCACACTCATCATCGGATTCGGCGCAGGATTCGGTCTCTTCAGATATGTACTCACCAATATGTTCGACAAGAAAATGGATGAGGCAAAGAAGGAGGCCGACGTACTGAAAGAAAAGAAACTACTGGAAGTTAAAGAGAAATTCCTCAATAAAAAAGCCGAACTTGAGAAGGAAGTGCAGCAGCGGAACTCACGCATCGCACAACAGGAAAACAAACTCAAGCAGCGCGAAATGAGCATCAACCAGCGCCACGAGGAACTCGGACGCCGCAAGCAGGAACTTGACGGGCAACTGAACACCATCAGTAAAAAGGAAAGCGAGATTGCCGCACGCGAAGCCGAAGTGGAGGCTGCACACGAACGGGAAATCAAAAAACTCGAAGAACTCAGCGGAATCACGGCAGACGAAGCCCGAAACCGCCTCATGGACAATATGAAAGCCGAGGCTCAGACCAAGGCACAGATGTACATCAACGAGATTATCGACGAGGCCAAACTCACCGCAAACAAAGAAGCCAAACGAATCGTCATACAAAGCATACAGCGAGTGGCGACAGAAACGGCCATCGAGAACTCCGTCACCGTCTTCCACATCGACAACGATGAGGTGAAAGGACGCATCATCGGACGCGAAGGACGAAACATCCGCGCTCTCGAAGCCGCAACCGGCGTGGAAATCGTTGTCGACGACACTCCCGAAGCCATCGTCATCAGCGCGTTCGACCCCGTCCGACGCGAAATCTGCCGCCTCGCCCTCCACAACCTCATCTCCGACGGACGCATTCATCCCGCACGCATCGAGGAAGTCGTGGCAAAAGTGCGCAAACAGGTCGAAGAGGAAATCATCGAAACCGGAAAACGTACAGCCATCGACCTTGGCATTCACGGACTGCATCCTGAACTTATACGCATCGTCGGTAAGATGAAATACCGTTCAAGTTACGGACAGAACCTCCTCCAACACGCCCGCGAAACCGCAAACCTCTGCGCCGTCATGGCAGCCGAACTCGGCCTCAACCCCAAAAAGGCAAAGCGTGCCGGACTCCTCCACGACATCGGTAAGGTGCCCGACGAGGAAAGCGAACTCTGCCACGCACTCTACGGCGCAAAGATTGCCGAAAAATTCAAGGAGAAACCCGACATCTGCAACGCCATCGGAGCGCACCACGACGAGATGGAGATGACCACCCTGCTCGCCCCCATCGTACAAGTGTGCGACGCCATCAGCGGTGCGCGCCCCGGAGCACGGCGCGAAATCGTGGAGGCTTACATCAAACGCCTCAACGACCTCGAGAACATCGCCATGTCCTATCCCGGAGTCGTCAAAACTTACGCCATCCAGGCCGGACGCGAACTCCGCGTCATCGTCGGTGCAGACAAAATCAACGATGACCAGATTGAGGAACTTTCGCAGAAAATCGCCACACAGATCCAAAACGAAATGACCTATCCCGGACAGGTGAAAATCACCGTCATCCGCGAGACTCGTTCCGTAAGTTACGCCAAATAATTCAAAAAAACTGATAAGAACTTCGAAATGAAGTGCATCAAACGCCTACATATTCTCCTGCTCTTCATGGTCACCGCAATGGCGGCCATGGCACAGTCCACCATGACTGACTCGCAGATTCAGGACTATATCGCAAAGGAAGTTGCAAAAGGTACCGAGCGATCTACTATCGTCACCAACCTTATCGAGAAGGGTGTCACCATAGAACGCATCCAAAAAATCCGACGCAACTACGAAAAACAGAAAAGCAGAACCGTAGTAGGGGCAAAGGACATCTCCGGGTCATCCTCAAGAATGCGCACCGCAAACGGACAGCAACGCGAGGAAAACACCAACCCCAACTACACCACACGCGACAAAAAACGCGTGAACACCCAGGACATGACGCCTCATGAGCGACAGAAATACAAGCAGACACAACTGCAGGAGGTGGACGAAGAGGCAGACTTCCTCTTCCCCGACACCCTGAGGTATTTCGACGATTTCATGGAGGAAGAGGAGGAAAAGACCGGCAAGAAGGTCTTCGGACGCGACATCTTCAACAACAAACAACTCACCTTTGAGCCCGAGATGAACATCGCCACGCCCGACGATTACCGCCTCGGTCCTGGAGATGCCGTAAACGTCGACGTCTGGGGGTCGTCCACCAAGCAGTACGAATGCACCGTCACACCCGACGGATACGTCAATCTCGAGGACTTCGGACCCGTCAACGTCAGCGGACTTACCGTAAAACAGGCGAACGCACGCATCAAAAACACCCTCGCTCCCCGCTTCGCAGGATCGAATGTGCGCCTCAGTGTGGGACAGACCAAGACCATCACCGTCAACGTCATGGGCGAGGTGCAGATGCCGGGAACCTATACCCTCAGCGCCTTTGCCACGGTCTTCCATGCCCTTTATATGGCAGGCGGAACGAACGACATCGGAACTATGCGCGACATTAAGGTGTTCCGCGACGGACGATGCATCTCCACCGTCGACATCTATGACTATATCCTCAACGGAAATCTCACGGGCAACGTGCGTCTGACCTCAAACGATGTCATCGTCGTCGGCCCCTACGACTGCCTCGTCAACCTCACCGGAAAGGTGAAGCGCCCCATGTGGTACGAGATGAAGCAGAGCGAATCGCTCGGCACACTGCTGAAATATGCCGGAGGGTTTGCCGGAGATGCCTACGAAGACAACGTCACCGTCGTACGCAAGAAAGGCGGCGTGAAGCGCGTATTCTCCGTCGGAGAGTTCGACCGCGACGCATTCCAACTCTGCGATGCCGACAGCGTAAGTGTCGACTCTACGCTCAACCGATTCGAAAACACCGTGGAAATCAAGGGGGCTGTCATGCGTCCCGGATACTTCCAGATTGATGGAAACATGGCAACCATCCGCCAACTCATCGAGAAAGCGGGGGGAACCACCGAGGATGCCATCACAACACGAGGCATCATCCACCGCAGAAAGGAAAACCGTTCTCTCGAAGTCGTGTCCTTCAACACCGCGGCACTCCTGGCACATGAGGTGCCCGACATCACATTGAAGAACGAAGACATCGTCTTTATCCCGTCACAAAAAGACCAGGATGAGGAACGTGTCCTCGTCATCAGCGGCGAGGTCATCTATCCCGGAACGTACGAATATGCCGAAGGTACCACCATCGAGGACCTGATCCTCCAAGCCGGCGGCATGAAGGACAACGCTTCCGTCACGAAAATCGACGTCATGCGTCGCCATCGCGACAACTATGCCCTCACGGCACCCGAGACTGTGGGCGAATTCTTCACATTCTCCCTCAAAGAAGGCTTCATCGTCGACGGCAACGAAGGCTTTGTCCTGCAACCCTTCGACGAGGTCTATGTACGCCAATCACCAGGCAACAACGAGCAACAACACGTCACGGTTCTCGGCGAGGCAACGTTCGTCGGCACCTATGGACTCACGAAAAAGAACTCCCGACTGTCGGACATCGTCAAACAATGTGGCGGAGTAACGGCACAGGCCTACCTCAAAGGCGCACGCCTGCAACGGCAGATGACCGAAGAGGACAAGGCCATGCAGCGCGCACTCCTCAAAATCGCCGCAACGGGTGACAGCATCGACGTGAAGAAACTCGAAATCGGCGACACCAAATACATCGGTATCAACCTCGACAAAGCCATAGAAAATCCTGGAGACGACCGCTACGACATCATTCTTCAGGACGGTGACATTCTCTCCATACCGCAGTATAACAACACGGTGACCGTAAACGGCGAGGTGATGTACCCCAACACCGTAGCATACATCCCCGAAGCCCCCCTCTCCTACTACATCAACCAGTCGGGAGGTTTCAACCTTCGCGCCAAGGAGTCCCGTGTTTTCGCCATCAACATGAACGGTACCGTCACGAGAGTGCGGAGCCGCAAGGACATTCAGCCGGGATGTAACATCGTGGTTCCCGCAAAGGGCAAACGCAACCGCATGACAACCGCGCAGATTCTATCGCTCTCCATGAGTTTCGCTTCGCTCGGTGCGGTCATTGCCTCTGCCATCAGCAACATGAAGAAATGATCCTTCCGCCCCCCGTCACGGCATTCCACCCACCTTCCCCTGCTTTAGGGACAGAGTGGAAGCAAGCATGACGTGCTGAAACCACGCAGCAACAGGGGAAGACAAGGGCGAAAAGAATACAAGGATTCACCTTAGAAACGCTCAAAATACCGGTCCGGTCGCAAGCCATAAACAGCCTGCGGCCGGATATTTTTTGCATCTTTCCGGGGATTACTGCGACAAAAGGGAGAAAACGATGCGGCATATCGGGAATCGAACAAACGCAGTCCGATACAGGCGGACGGCAATAAACATTCGGGCAAAAGGACGCTTTCCTCACGAAAATTTCACGTATTTTGCACAGATGACACCATATATAAAATAAGATTTTAGTAAATTTGCACATAACTTTTCCATATCGGGTATTACCTTTTCCAGATAATAATGATGTTTTCCGGGCCTCGCACCAAAGGAAACATCCGCAAAACATGCCGCATTTCGCGGACATTCACCCATCCTACCATCTGTACGACAAACTGAAAACACAATACTGCATGAAACACATTTACGTTCTTCTGGCCATCCTGTTGGCACCCTTCACCGCAAGCGCCCAGCAGACCATCATCAATGCTGCGGAAGTACCACAACGCGCTTCCGAAGAAGGCTTTATCTGGTGGAACTATGCCATCGACGAATCCGGGAAAGGACTCACGCTGAGTTTCCCGAAACTGACGGAATATTCTGAGGAATTCACCCCCTACACGGCACAACGACGCTACAACATCTGCAGCATCATCCCCGGAAAGTTCGCCGGATGCACCATAAGCAAGGTGAAAATCGCACTCGCCCCCCCAAAAGTGAAGTATGCCGACGACTATATCCGCCTCTGGCTCTCGCCCGTCAAAGTGGAAACCGATGAGCAAGGGCAGGAAAACTACGTCATTCCCGATAACAGCACAGAGGCGGAGAACGTTACGAAATATGCCACAGCACGCACAAACGGCGTATATTTCCAGTTCTACACCATCACCCTCAAGACCCCATACGTCGTACCGAAAGGCGGATGCTACGTAGGTTATGAGTTCGAAGTGGGGAACGACGAGGACGCTTTCTTCCTCTGGGGCGAAAGCGAAGACGGAGGTTGCTACCTGCAATTTGAGGAGTCTGACGGCACACGCACCTGGAAAAACATGACGCCCTACGGACTCGGGAACGTCACAACATCGGTATATATGGAACTTAGCGACCAGATTGTCACCGATGCCAGCGTGAAAGCACAGGACGAACGCAACTATCGCACCGGCGAAGAATTCCTTTATGCCTGGAATGTCACCAACCTCAGTTCCATCCCTTTCAGCAGTATGGAACTCGCCATCAGCGTAGACGGTGTGGCACAGGACGCGGAAACATTGGACCTCGGAGGGCAACTTCCCATCGATGCCTCCTGCACCATCACCCGCCCTATGCGCTTCGATGAGCCCGGAGAGCACGAACTGGCACTCGAAATCCTCCGTGTCGACGGACGCGAAAACGAGTCGAACCACCGCAAGGCCGAGGGAAAAATCATCGTCATCGACCCCGAACGCATATACCCGACCCTACCGGTTGTCGAGGAATTCACCTCCACATCCTGCCAATGGTGTCCGCGCGGAACCGTCGGACTGGCAAAACTTAAAGAGATTTATGGCGACGACATCGTCACCCTGGCAGGGCATAATGCCCTCTCAAAGCCCGACCCGATGACCTGCAAGGCATACGCGGAAGTCATGTCCGTCTACGGACAAAGTCTGCCCAGCGCAGCCTTCAACCGTATGGCAATTTCCGACCCTTATCTGGGCGACAGCGGAATGGAAGGCGACGGAACAAACCATTTCGCAGCCGACAGATTCGTGGAAAAAATACGCGAGATGTTCCCATCCGAGGGTAAAGTGTCGATGAAAGCGGAATGGGCTGACGAAGAAAAGAAAGGCATCAAGGTATATACCGAAAGCGAATTCTGCGTCTCTCGCGAGACTTCGCCTTATCGTCTCGGATTCATCCTCAGCGAAGACGGCATGAGCGGAAAGACAACGACATCGGAACTTTGGTCGCAATACAACGGATATTCCCACGAACAGGGCGACAAATCCACACAATATCCCGATGGAGATATGGACTTCTGGATTAACGCCTCGTCCATCGTTTCCACCACCTTCGACCACGTCGTCGTGGAAGCATGGGAACCCATGCAGGGCATTGAGGGAAGCATCCCCGCACCCATCGTGGCTGATAACACCGTTGTCTACGAAACCACCCTCGACATCTCGACGAACACCCTTATACAAGACAAGGAAAAACTGACAATCGTGGCATTGCTCTTCAACGACAACAACGGTTTCATCATCAATGCCGCACAATGCCACATCGCGGACTACGATCCCAGCGGCATCACCACCACCCTTTCCGATGCCAAAGGCAGTAGCGTCTACTACAATTTGCAAGGTGTACGCGTCGGACAGCCGTCGAAGGGCATCTACATCCGCAAGGATGCCGACGGAAACATCCGCAAGACATTCATTCCCTGACGGCAACGTCTAAACCAAGCATACGACATTCTCCACCTAACAACTGATATCTTCCACCAAACAACTGATATCCTCCACCGATTATACGGTATTCCCCACCAAACACACGACATATTTCACCGAACACCCAGGAATTCCACATAGGTTAATCTGAGAAAAACGCTGATATACCTATATAATTCCTGGGATATTCGGAAAAAATCCTGGGGTGTTCGAAAATAATTCCTGGGATATTCGAAAATAATTCCTGGGGTGTTCAGAAAAAGGGACATGGAATATCCGTAAATTCTTTTTGAACCAATTTCAGAATGACAAAGACTACCGGGCCACATTTCATTGAACGTCCGCAAAATCGGCTCTGTTTGGTTCCGTTTCTCTCCATCATACACTAAAAAAAACATCAAATATGACCCGAATTCTACTCTCACTTGCCCTGGCAATCATGGGCACAATCTCTGCATTCGCACAGTCCACTGTCGGCAGTCTCACCGATGAATTCTCGTGGATCGGCGCTCCTGCCCCCACAGCACAGTCTGTCGTCATGCGTGCATCAAGCGACGACGTCAAACCGTATTGGTGGTCTTACCGCGACCCCACACCAAAGCAATTCGGAGGTTGGCAGTCCCCCGAAACCTACGTCATCGGCATCTACATGCCCGATTCACTCGTCGGGTATCAAGTCGATTCCATCCGTTATGCCCTCGGAACATCACATGGCATTGAGAATCTCCGCATCTGGACCCACATGGGCTTACCCGGAGAGTTCCAAGATGCAGAGCTTATTGAAAGTGTCAAGAAGGATCCTGTCGACTATCACGACAATTGTTCTTGGAACACCGCAGCGTTTTCCGAGCCCATTCTCATTGGAAGTCCCAAAGATAAATATACAAAGCAATGCATCGGCTTCGCTTTTGACCAGACTGTATATGAGCAACTCTACCCCATGGGATGGACGGAAAGCGACCCTGACTTCTCTTTCTGGCTCATGGCTACCAAAAATTTCTCATCATGGGGTTCCTTTGCTTCCTTACGGGGTGCTTATTCCATGTCTGTCCGAGTCTCAAAACCCGAACCCGATTTGGTGAATGGTCTGATTGCCGCACCCGCCACCATCGAAGCCTATTACACAACCGATGGACGACGCCACAACAAACCTCAGAAGGGCGTCAACATCGTCAAGTATTCTGATGGTACAGTTGTCCGCCGTATCGTAAAATAAACGCTGGACATCGTAAACCAACGACCGAGTAACGATTATCTACGTTTTCGACAAGCCAGATGCGCAGAGCGGAAGCAGGTGAAACGCGCTTACGATATGCCATGGCGAGAAAACGAAGGGTGTAACCCAACGTTTTCGATAAGCCAGATGCGCAGAGCGGAAGCAGGTGAAACATGCTTGCGATATGCCATGGCGAGAAAACGAAGGGTGTAACCCAACGTTTTCGACAAGCCAGATGCGCAGAGCGGAAGCAGGTGAAACATGCTTACGATATGCCATGGCGAGAAAACGAAGGGTGTAACCCAACGTTTTCGATAAGCCAGATGCGCAGAGCAGAAGCAGGTGAAACATGCTTGTGATATGCCATGGCGAGAAAACGAAGGGTGTAACCCAACGTTCACCTTCTCCATCAAAAAACCTCCGTACTTTCCCCTCAAAGTACGGAGGTTTTCCCTTTCCTCTCCACGGATTTATAAAAAAACACCAATCGTTTGCGCATATAAATAATATTGTGTAACTTCGCAGAAAGTTTCGGTCCCCGACCTTTTATGCACCGCTAAATTCCCTCCAAACTCCCCACATCATGAAGTACCCCATCGGCATACAGACATTCAGCGAGATTATCAACGACGGCT
>CAMAFY010000022.1 GCA_945833885.1 uncultured Bacteroidales bacterium | reverse complement strand
TGACAGGCGATGGCTATTTTGAAAGTTGCATAATTGGCCCGGAGGGTATCCTCATTGCCCACTACGAACCGCTATTCCTTGAACATTACACGCACTCATATCATTTCCCCGGCGGACACACGCCTACGGAGGAGGAAGTGAGGGCTTGGTATATTCCCATGGCTGAAAGGCTGTTGCTCATAAATTGACCTTTATCGCAGTATGGATATTAAAACAGGTTATCTTATCATCGTCAATATTGTTTCCTTCATCCTGTATGGCATTGACAAATACAAAGCCAAAAGAGGCAAATGGCGCATATCAGAAGCTACACTGCTGTTGATGGCAGTAATTGGCGGCAGCATAGGAGCTTGGGTAGGTATGCGACTTTGGCATCACAAAACGATGCACAAGAAGTTCAAGTATGGCATACCCATAATAATCATCTTGCAGGTTGTCTTGGCAGTCTATCTGCTAACAAATACTGATTGAACATGAATAAAAGAGAATACGCACAAGCTAACAAGGAATGGCTTACAACAAAAGCTCAGGAAGAGGGAGTAAAGCCGCTCCCCAAGGGTATATATTATAAGGTGTTGGCTGAGGGCAAGGCTGATGGAAAGCATCCTACGCCCCGGAGCATAGTCACAGCCCATTACACAGGACGTACCATCGACGGCAAGCAGTTTGACAGCAGCCGTGGAGGTGCTCCGCTTGCCATCCGCCTCTGCGACCTTATAGAGGGATGGATTGTCGCCATGCAGCAGATGTGTGTGGGCGACAAATGGGAGATTTATATCCCTGCCGAAATGGGTTATGGCAAGTTCTCGCAGCCTGGCATTCCCGGAGGTTCCACACTTATCTTCGAGATAGAACTGCTGGAGCAGCGAGAGCAGAAGCCAAGCTTGCTTGGATTATGCCGAGTCGTGACAGAAGAAGCCAAGGGCAACTGCTGGGCATTGCTTAAGTACAGGTAACTTACTGAATAGAATAATAAATGACCGCACCGAATATAGAATCATCCACACGAGAGGAACGTTTGGATTATGTTCTGAATGAATGGAGATGTCTGCATAATTGTGAACTTTGCGGCAAGTGCCACGTCCTGAAAGGCAGAAGTGAAGAGCAACTTTATGCTGACTATATTGACGGCAAGCGGTCATATATGGATATAACACTGGAAATCCGAAGCAACAAATGAGTCTATGACAAATGAAACGTCCCGAAAAGCCGGAACCACACATACCGTCTGCCCAAAACTACCCGCTGAAAGCCCTGCCGGCAGGTATGCATGGCATCGTCCGCCGTATGGGGCTGACAAGATAACCGGCACGCACCATGGACTATGCCGGTAAAGTGTCCGAAAGATATGGTCATACTACTACAGGGTCTCACCGACAAGAACCTCCTTCGAAAGGGGACGTTTTCGTTAAGCGAGAGCAGAGGACAAGCGATGGAGCAGCGAGAGCAGAAGCCAAGCTTGCTTGAATATTGCCGAGTCGTGACAGAGGAAGACAAAGCCAAGGAGGAAGGCGAAGCCAATTACTCAGACTATCCCGAGTGAGTAGGAAGAAGATAAAGCCAAAACGAAGGATGAAATCCAAACTAAAATAACATGGCATCAAAACAGAAAACCGAAAGAGAAGAACTCAACAGGCAACTGTTGAATCACGAGTTCAGTTGCGACAACGAATTCTTCGCGCTCTACAACAACGCAAAGACCGTGGCCCGACATTATTGTGTGGCAGAAAATGCTGTGGCAGTATTGAGCAACATGCCCCTTGCCACAAGTTACATCTGCTACGGGCATTTGGGCGAGAGACTGGGTTTGGGCAACGCGACAGAAGAAGTGGAATCCATTTGGGAAAAGAAACTTATGGACCGCATCCACCCTGATGACATGGTCGAAAAGATTGCATGGGAATTGCAGTTCCTGTCGTTTGTAAACGAACAGCCTGCCGAGCAGAAGTCCGACTATTATCTGCAACATTTCATACGTATGCGCGATGCCCAAGGCCTCGTCCTTAACGTCCGACACCGCATCTTCTATCTTGACCACGATGCCAGAGGCAACGTGCGGATTACGCTTTGCCTCTATACTGCCGCGCACCAACACAGCGGAGCGTCAGGAATTGTCCGCTCCCTCGATGATACGTTGGTCAGCCATTCTTCCATCAACATGCAGACCCTCCTCACAGCCAGGGAACGCGAGATTCTGGAACTGACCGGTCAGGGAAAAGCAAGCAAGCAGATAGCGGAATTGCTGCACATCAGCATAAACACCGTCAACAATCACAGACAGCACATCATGCGCAAACTGCTCTGCCAAAATACAGCAGAAGCAATTGCGGTGGCCGGAAAGTTAGGACTGTTGGGCACGAGATGATGAAAAATCACTATTGCAGGGTTCTCCATTCTTACCTATCTTTGCACCGGAATTCCAAAAAGTGAAAAATTATGCAAATGAAAACTCTGTTCGCCACGTCCGTCGCTGCACTCAGCCTGACGGCACAGGCACAATCGCTCGAGAAGATGCAATGGTTCAACGAGCCCGAATCCTATACCATCCACGAAGGTACACTTGAAATGGATGTCCCTGCCCAAACCGACTATTGGCGCATTGCCCACTATGGGTTTACCGTGGATGACGGACCCTTCCTCTATGCCACATACGGTGGGGAGTTTGAGGCCAAGATCAAGGTGAGCGGCGATTATAAGGTTCGCTTCGACCAGGCCGGGATGATGATCCGCCAGGACCACGAGAACTATGTGAAGTTCGGCATTGAGTTTGTCGACGGCAAATTCAACATCTCCACTGTGGTTACGCATCATACCTCTGACTGGAGTGTGATACAGCTTGAAGAGCCTATCCCCTATCTTTGGCTCAAGGCTATACGCCGGCTGGATGCCATAGAAATCTATTATAGCTTTGACGACAGGAAATACACCATGATGCGCACACTCTGGATGAAGGACAACTGTCCGTTGCAGGTGGGCCCCGTGGCGGCATGCCCCGACGGAAAAGGCTTCAAGGCACGCTTTTCAGACTTCAAGGTCAAGCATCTTCCCGACCAAAGGCGTGTGGAATGGTTGAAAAACAACCAGTGAGAAAAAACTGAAAGACCTGCAAAACCTCCACGCAAACAACAGTCCCACAATCTCGTATACCAAGCGGGATGATGGGACTGTTTTCCGTCATTTCAAAGCCTTGCGGCTGGAGGCGGATTTCCTTCACTGTAGTGATGACCTCTGTTTCGGACAGTTTGGCTTTGCCTTCGTTTCCTGCGCTCGGCATAGTCCAAACAAGTTTGCCCTCTACTCTCGCTTAACGGAAACGTTGACTTTGCCTTCCTTTCCTGCGCTCGGCAAAGTCCAAACAAGTTTGCCCTCTGCTCTCGCTTAACGGAAACGTTGACTTTGCCTTCGTTTCTTTGACAGAAAATGGCAAGAATTCTTCTTCTTTCCGTTTTTCCAAGTGCAAAAATTGGAAAGCTTGTATTTATTCCCTAATTTTGCCTTTATCAACATACTATTACGCTGTTGGCACAGGCATAAAAACCGCTATAGGAAATTCCTTGGATTTCATCCTTCGTTTTGACTTCGTCTACTTCCTCCTTGGCCTCGCCTTCCTCCTTCGCACCTCGGCCATTCAAGTAAACTTGATGGCACTCGGTTTGTCGTCGGTTGCACGGCATAGATTGAGCAAGCTCATCTCAGCCCATATGGCTGAACAAAAACGTTGGATATCACTTCTACGTTGGAATATGGCGACAGAGGGCACTACAATCCGTCAGGAAAAACGCTCAAAAAAGTTGCAGTTTCCTTATGGAAATAAGGATTAAATCAGACGGAAATGCGATGAAAAACACTGAAAATGTAGGATTATCCTACACCAAAAGGGATATCCTACACCCTTTCCTTCACCCCAAATCATCAATGTATAAAGGCAATTTCGGTAGATGGGTGTAGGAATGTAGGAGAAAAACAAAAAAACTTTTTTCCGGGGTAAATTCCGGAAACTGAAAACATCGGACTTCTTTGAGGCAAACCTCCGTACTTTTGAGGCAAAACATCGGTACTATACACCAAAGAAGTCCGATGTTTTTGATTTCCGAAACAGGGAATCAATGCTCACGCCACATTTTATGATAGAGGGGTGGAACCGACGGAGCAGCGAGAGCAGAAGCCAAGCTTGCTTGGATTATGCCGAGTCGCGACAGAGGAAGACGAAGTCAAGGAGCAAGGCGTAGCCAAGCTTGCTTGAATATTGCCGAGGCGCGAACCGATGGAGCAGCGAGAGCAGAGGTTGAGTTTACTCAAACTATGCCGAGTCGTGACAGAGGAAGACGAAGTCATGGAGGAAGAAGACAAAGTCAAAACGGGGGATGAAATCCAAGGTAACAATACCAACACCTGAATTATTTGCCCATCTCAATATAAATCATTATCTTTGTGCCGAATATCTGCAAGCACTTACCCACAGTAACCTCACCGCATACGGGGGACCACCCTCCTCAACAGAAAAAACTACCACAACCATGATTACCTCAGAAAACGCCCTCCTGCTGGGCTCCATCCTCCTTTTCGTCAGCATCATTGCCGGGAAGACGGGCTATAAATTCGGCGTCCCCACCCTTCTGCTCTTCCTCATTGTCGGCATGATTTTCGGCAGCGACGGCATCGGACTGCAGTTCCACAATGCCGCCGAAGCCCAAAGCATCGGTATGGTGGCACTGAGTGTCATCCTCTTTTCCGGCGGTATGGACACCCGCTACTCCGCCATCCGCCCCGTCATTTTCCCGGGTATCATGCTGTCTACATTGGGAGTGATGCTGACGGCCCTCCTCACCGGTCTCTTCATCTGGTGGCTTTCCGGACTGTCGTGGACGAACATTCATTTCGGACTCGCGGCATCCCTGCTCCTCGCCTCCACAATGTCGTCCACCGACTCCGCCTCCGTCTTCGCCATTCTCCGCTCACAGAAAATGGAACTCCAGCACAACCTGCGCCCGATGCTGGAACTTGAAAGCGGCAGCAACGACCCTATGGCCTACATGCTCACCCTCGTCCTGCTGCAATGCCTATCCTCCGCAGGGATGTCTGCGGGAGAAGTGGTGTGGATGTTCCTCATACAGATGGCCGTCGGCGGCATTCTGGGATACGTTATCGGGCGCATCGCCGTCGTTGCCCTCAATCGTCTGAACATCGACAACCACGCGCTCTACCCCATCCTCCTGCTTTCCTTCGTATTCTTCACCTTTTCCTTCACCCAACTGCTGCACGGCAACGGCTATCTTGCCGTCTACATCGCCGGAATGACGGTGGGAAACGCCCCGATATGCCACCGTCGCGAAATCGCCACCTTTATGGACGGACTCACATGGTTGTTCCAAATCATCATGTTCCTCTGCCTCGGTCTCCTCGTCAACCCGCACGAACTGGTGGATGTCGCCGCCGTGGCGTCGCTCATCGCCGTATTCCTCATCGTCGCCGCCCGTCCTTTGAGCGTCTTCCTCTGCCTGCTGCCCTTCCGCCGCGTCAATCTTCCGTCGCGCACCCTGGTCTCGTGGGTCGGACTACGCGGCGCCGTACCCATCATCTTCGCCACTTATCCCGTGGTGGCACAGATTGAGGGGGCAAACATCATCTTCAACATCGTCTTCTTCATCACCATCATCTCCCTCATTGTCCAAGGCACGAGCATCTCCTTTGTGGCACGCGCCCTCGGACTTTCCGCCCCTCTGGAAAAGAGCGGCAACGAGTTCGGTGTGGAACTGCCCGAAGAACTGGGTTCGGACCTCAACGAAATCATCCTCTCTGCCGGACATCTCGCCCACGGCAACACGCTGAAAGACCAGATTCTGCCCGCCGGCATGCTGGTGATCATGGTGAAACGCGGGGAGAAATACCTTGTCCCCGATGGCAAACTCCCCCTCCTCCCCGGCGACCGTCTGCTATTGCTCACACCAAAATCGGAGAATGCTGCGGCAAAGCCGGAGGATGTTACGCCAAAGCCGGAGGATGCCGCAGGAAAACCATAAGATGCTACGCCCGAACCACAAGACGGTACACAACAAACGGGGAAGTCTCCCCCGATAAGGTTCCGGACACTTCCCCGACATCATCTCCGCCACCCCTCCCGGCTTTCCGCCGATGGATGCGACAACAATGGCACCGGATGCACCAACCATAGCATATCGGATGCACGAACAACGGCATCCAATGCGCTAACAACAAGGTATCAGATACGCCAACCACAGCACATCGGATGCGGAACCTCGTCCGGCACCGGGAGAACCATCCGCAGATAATGCCAACGACGGCGACACTCTTCCCCACGTTTTGGAAAAGTGTCGCCGTCGTTGTTTCGTATTTCCCGCACCGGTCGTGCCGGCATCAATAGGTCAAGCGCACATTGTCGAGCCAGAGGGTGTTGCCTTCCGTGCCGATGTATGCGCCACCATGGCTCGAGGAGAACTGCAACATGATGTGCGTAGGAGTGGCGTTGCCCTCCCATTTCACCTCCTGCACGGGCACGAGTTTTCCCTTTGAATTCTTGGCACAACGCATCTTGCTGAGGCCCATCGACGAAGCATCGTAGAAACTTTCGCCGGTGATGTCGCCATAATGTATGGTGAACGAGGCGTTGTTTACCCATCCGCTGGTGGATTTCTTGAAGCGATGCACCATCGTTCCTACGCGCGACGCATAGATGTTGCCGTCCGCGTCTTCCCAACGTTTCTGCAAATAGAGCACACAGTCCGCCATATCCATGCCATTGACCGTGGAACGACTGCTCACACCCTTCTTGATTCGGGTGGGAGTGCCGACGATGTGGGTCTTATAGTCGAACTTTATGGCCTTCGGACGCTTTTTGAACGGCATGCCGAAACTCATCTTTCCGTAGGGATTCTTGGCACTGTTCACCGGTTCCACCAGTTCTCCGAGGAAGACACTTCCGGCGGCGAGCACCTCGATGTTAATCCTTCCGAGCACTTTGCACGATTCAAGGTGCGTCAGGAGTTTGGCACAATATCCGTGACCGGCGCGTTCCTCGCGGTAAACCGATGTGTTCGTCTTGACGATTCCCACAGGTTTTGCCAACACGTTGGAGGTTGCCCACGGACTTCCTCCGAGGTTCTTATAGGGTTGTGCCTCGTTGGTGCTGCCGTTGGGCGCCACTTCGTAAAGGGTTTTCGTCTTTCCCCCCATCAGTCCACTCTCCTTTATCTTGCGGACATACCACGAGTTAAAGTCGCCGAAGGGGAGAAGTTCGTCGCCCTGTACGGCATCCGTCTGTGAGGGTTGGGCGATTTCGGCATAGGAATAGTCCATTCCTGCCAGTTCGAGCACCTCAGCATTGTAGGGAAGTGCTTTGGCGCCGAGCGTTGCAACGAACGCCAGCGACATGGTCAATAGTCCTTTCATATATTCTGTTTTTTCGTGTTTTCAAATGAAAAGATGGATTTTTCAGCAAATCCACCTTTGTGTTTTCTGCTTAATCCTCGCGTTCGTCTTGCTGCGTTCCGGGCAGATTCCGCACCCTCATGCCAGAGTCCGGCACGAGATTCTGCGGAAGTCCGGCACGGGTTTCCCGAAGAAGAGGCAAAGGTTTCCGGGGAAAGGGCGTCAGAACGATTCGTTCATCGAGAAGATGACACCGCCTCCCATCTTACCGTTGATTTTGGTAAAGCCGTAGTCGAGACGGATGTTCACGTTCTTAATGAACTCCCATCGTGCGCCGATACCGAAGGTTGGCAGGAGGTTCGACTTGCTGAATTTCTTGTCGAACACCTCTCCGCAGCCTCCCCAGACCACCATTCCCCAGCGCCGCCACAGGTTTTGGCGCAGTTCGATTTGGGTTTCCACGAGATGACGGTCGCGGTAACGGCCCTCGTAATAGCCCCTCATTCGCTTGGGATTTCCGAGTTCGCTCATGAAACTCCAATAGGGTTGGTCGCCCCAGATGAACTGTCCGTGGAGGTCATAGGCGAGGATGGCGCCTTTCCACACCTTACGATAGATGTCGAAGGTCGCCTCGGTGGAGGCGAAGAATCCCATGTTCGAGAAGCATGCCGGCGACACCGTCTGGTCGAGTTGCAGATACATTCCGCGATGGGCGTTGAGGGTAAAGTCGCGCGAGTCGTAGGTCAGCGTCGCTCCCAGGCTCAAGGCGCCCGTCTTCCGCGGCTGTCCGTTGAAGGTGTCGTAGTATTTCACCGGCTGTTCCATGGTGGTTCCGTCCTCCAGGATTCCCTGTTCGATGTGGGTTTCCACGGGAAGGTTCACGCCTCCCTCGCCGAAAACGGCATCCACATCGTCCGCCTTCGGCAGTTCAACCTTGGCGGCACCGAGCCAGTCGTACGAGATATGCGGACCGAAATAGAGGTTGTTCGCCAAGCGGAAGAGGAAGTAGTTCTCAAAGATAAAGCGGTTCCTGCGGAACTCGGTCTTCATGACATCCTGGTCGCCATAGGGGAATCCCATGCCGTAAAAGTCGGTCGGGAAGGTGCAGCCATCGAGCACATACTCCCACTTGAAGCGCTTTCCGGGCAGGAAATTCGTGCCGCGGATACCCACGCGCACCAGACCTTTGGTGGTGAAATCGCCGAAGGTGATGACGTTGGAAAGCGGAAGTTCCTTATCGCTACGATCCCACGAATAGACGCCGGTGCCGCAGATACCGATGCCGAAGCCCTCGGTCGAACTGTAGTGAGGACCAAGAATCAGACGGTAGTTGAAGGCCTTTTTATCGTTGTTCTTGTTGCCCTGACGGAAATAATCTCTCAGCCATGGCCAGAAACCTTTCCTATGGTTTGTCTGCTCCATCTTTGCCATTTCCTGCTCGATGTCGGAGAGCAAGGCGACAAGACTGTCGGCAGGGATGCTGTCCATCTCCACCTTCGGTTGCTGTGCCTTGGCGGTAGCGGAGGCAAGCAACACGGCTGTTATCAGGATAAATTTTCGTATCATAGTCGATGCAAAATTACGAAGAATTTATTTTTTCACGCTCTTTTCATCCACAGAAAGCCGCAATTTGGACCTCATTTAGAGTAATTTAGGCACAAAACTCTCAGTCCGCTGTACGTTTTTGTATTTTATTTCGTATTTTTGCAGCCGTTTTTTGGAGACGTTTTTTCGCCGTCCTTTGCCGCGGCATCCCACAAGCGGCACCGCCCGCCACGCCGCATTCCAGGCTGTTCCGCCCATCGGCATGCGACATTCCCGGGGACTACGGACAGCAGACCTCCGCACGGTTTGACGCCGCAGCCGGAGGAGCATCGCCGGCCGTTCAGGAGAACGCCTACCCTCCTACAAGAGGAGGCACGCCCTCACGCCGGCAAACGCATCCCTTTATCCGAAAAGACATATCCTCATCACCAAAAGAAAACATTTTTTCCAACAAGAGAACATGAAATATACCACTCTACTTGCTATGCTCGCCATGGCTTCGCTGCCCGCATGGAGCGACGGACTTCCCACCCAAACGGCGCCCGAAGTTACCGAAACCGAGACCATCGAGATGGCACGCATCGAAACTCCCTACTACAATGCCGCCGACAGCGAGTTCGGCAACAGCGACCTTTCGAACAACGAGACCTTCATGAAGGGCAAAGCCGCCGACGGCCGCCGACTCGACGAATGGACAAAGGCATCGAAACCCTCCATGAAATTCGGTGGATACATCATCGGAAAGTACGCCTGGGAGGACAGAGACGCCATGAATACATCGCAGGACGGCTTCAATCTCCGCCTGGTTCGTCTCTACGTCAGCGGCGAAGTTTTCCGCGACTTCAAATACCGTTTGCAACTTGAGGTGAACGGCACGCCCCATATCAAGGATGCCACGCTCGAATGGATCCACTGGAAGGAGTTCAGCATCAAGGCCGGACAGTTCAAACGTGCGTTCACTTTCGAGAATCCCTACAATCCTTTCGACGTGGGTGTCGGCGATTACTCCCAACTGGTCAAGAAACTTGCCGGATTTGACGACCACATCAACAGTTCAAGCAAAAAGTATGAGGTGAAGACCAACGGCGGCCGCGACCTCGGAATCCAATTCCAGGGTGACCTTTTCCCCAGCCGTCGCGACGGACACACCTTCCTTCACTACCAGTTAGGCTTCTACAACGGTCAGGGAATCAACACATGGGACGTCGACAAGAAGAAGGACATCATCGGTACCCTCCAGTTCAATCCCATCAAGAACCTTGCCATCGGTGTCTTCGGATGGAAGGGAACCATCGGCGTTAAGGACGACATGGGCATCCGTTCCACCAAGCGCAACCGCCTCGCCGTCGGTGCAAAGTATGAAAGCGACTGGACATTCCGCGCCGAATACGCCCGCAGTTGGGGCTACAAACTCGATGATTACGAGTGGAACGAGGACGTCAAACTGTACACCGCCAAGGCTTCTGCCAGCGCAAAGGGCAAGGAAGCCGACGCTTTTTACGCCACTCTCGGTATCCCCTGCGCACCCTGGCTCAAGGCTTATCTGAAGTACGACCTGTATCGTCAGTATGCCGACGACACGTATATGAACAGTATCTATTCGGCAGCGCTGAACTTCAAGTTCACGAAGAACCTTTATTTCCAGGCACAGTACAACTTTGTCGACACCAAAAAGAAGGCCAACAACAGCACAAACCACAACAATTACAACCAACTTTGGGCAATGATGTACGTGCGCTTCTGATGTAGGCGGGAGGCGGTTCCGACCTGCATGCCGGAACACCCCACACAGCATCGCAGCACCTGCAACATCCACACACTACGAATCCGGAACGTTACCACGCTTTTCGCGGTAGCGCTCCGGATTTTCTTTTGGACATACGATGGAAACTTCGGAGGTTTATGATAAATTCCTCGGAGGTTTATGACGTAAACTTCGGAACTTTATGATGAAAACTTCGGATGTTTCCACACGAGCCCTCCGGCAGTCGTCACCGCCTCCGCGGATGGCAGGCGGACAAAGCGCCGACGGACAGGGCAGCCCGCCGCCACGATGCCGCGACGGACAGGAAAAGGAAAAGACGGCAAACGGCGTACAAAGTCCGGAGATTCCTCCGCAAATCACGCCATTTTTCCGACTATCCTTTGGAAAATCGCTGCAAAACGCCTATATTTGCCGCAACGGATTTGGAGCGACCTCCAACAACAGTTTGTAGCGACAGCCGCCGGACGACGGTCTTACCGTCCGGACCACGGCACCCGACGCCGGCAGGAAACCCCAAGAACTACAACACCCAGAAAAGCATTTTATACCCCAAACTATGAAAAACATGCACAAAACCCTCGGTATGATGGCGCTCTTCGCCGCCGTCACGCCAGCAGTCTTCGCGCAGTATGTGCCGTCGCATCCGAAATATGTGACGTACATCGACGAGGACAAATCCTTCTATGAGTACTTCCCCACTTGGGAACCGGGCGACAAACTCTCGGCCGACGAGAACTTTTTCATCTCGCGCGTCAAAATCAAGGACCGCTTCGTGAACCGCAACACACAGGTGGTTCCCGACAACGAACGGAACAACCAGCGCAAATTCAGCCTGTGTACGCCCATGGGCATCTCCGACACCTACTGGCAAACGCTGCCCCGCTACGTCATGGACGGCGACAATTTCTCCATGTGGTCCTACATTGACAGCCAGGGAGGATGGTCACAGTCGTGGATACGCACCGTAGGCGCATACAGCGACGTCTGCCATAAGAACGGCGTCGCCAACAGCGGCGGTGTCATCTTCTTCGATTCCTGGGGCGGCGACAACACCATTCCGCAGGCTACCGTCAATGTCCTCGTGGAGAAAAACCCCGACGGCACGTTCAAATATCTGGAGAAATTCATCAAGTTCATCCGCTATTACGGCGTCGACGGCGTGACTTTCAACCCCGAAGGCTACATCGCCAATGCCGGACTGTTGCAGGATTTCCTGGCGGCAGTCATCGAAGAAGCGCCGAAATACGGATGGGAGTTCCACGTTTACTGGTATGGCGCCAACTCGAACAACGGAAAACTCAACCTCAGTTCCATGCTGACCTCTGAGAAATCAGACTGGTTCATCAAGAACGGCAAGACGGTTACCGACGTATACTTCCTCAATTACGACTGGGCAAACTCCATCAACACCTCCATCCAGACGGCAGAAAACCTGAGGAAAGGCAGCACGAACAACCTGTATGCCGGCTTCGACATCCAGGGAAACTGGCTTTCCAGGGGCAACTGGTCGCGTATCAAGAACACCGACATCTCCATCATCTTCTGGGGGAACCACACTACGGACATGATTTACCAGAATTCCACGGAATATGGTTCGACCGACGAAGCCGTACAGCAGTGCTACCTCGTGAAACAGGAGGAGGTTTTCTCCGGCGGCAACCGCAATCCCGCCAACACGCCCGCGCTTGTGGCAAGCGGAGTGCAGCAGTCGTCGTCGGCAGCCATGAAGAAATTCCACGGCATCGCCGCACTCATGCCCGCAAGGTCCACACTTCAGGAACTACCCTTCATCACCCGTTTCTCGCTGGGTAACGGAAAAGTGTTCCGAAACGAGGGCGAAGTCACCTTCAACAACAAATGGTACAGCCTCTCCTCGCAGGACTATCTGCCCACATGGCGCTGGTGGATTACCGACCATGACGGCAATGTCCCCGAAGATGCCATACAATGCGGCTTCACCTTCAACGATTCGTGGTACGCGGGTTCGTGCATGGAGGTGAAAGGTGCGACAAAAGCCTCGGATGTGCGGCTCTTCAAGACGAATTTCAACGTGAGCGGCAACGACGAGGTCCGCTTCGTCTACAAAATCAACGGCACCGACGGCGCATCCCACGCACGTCTCTTCTGGTCGTTCGTGGACAGTGAGCAAGAACTGCACTACATCGACATCCCAAATGCCGAGGTTGGCACGTGGAACACGTTCTCCACGACGGCGGCTGCGGCAGGAATGGAGGGAAATGTGGCACTCCTCGGCATCTCCTACGACGATACTCCCGCCGACTATGGGATGTTGCTGGGTGAATTCGCCATTGTTCCCGAAAAAACCTACGCTCCCGTGGAGCCGACCGTCAGCAGTACGGAATTTTTGGAGCGCACTTACAACTCCGTTTCCTACAAAATCATCTGGGACTGCAAGCCTCTTGTTGCCAAAACGGACGAATCGCTGCCGGTATATAACGAGGATGTCGAGACATGGTACTATGAAATCTACAGCCAGGCCAAAGGTGACGAGCCGCGACTCGACGGTGTCACCACCTCATGGGCGCACTATGTGGTGGGAGCCTTCTCGGATCCCGAGGTAGAGGACTATCGTTTCGGTGTCAGAGCCGTGGCTCCCGACGGAAAAACAGCGTCGGAAATCGCATGGGGCGAGTGGAAAACCATCCAATCCACCATGGTTGAGGGCATCACCATCGACCGTCCCGTCATCAAGAGCGGCGAAACCTTCAACGTCCGCTACGAAGATCCCCTCCACATCGAGGCAAAACAATGGAAAATCATCGACGCTTCGAGCGGAAACACCGTATTCACCCAGGAGGGCGGCAACGGTTTCACCACCGCCATCGAGGAACTCGGCACCTACGATGTCGTGCTTACCGACGCCGAAGGCAATGAAAGCCATTACAGAGGCTTCGTACAGGTGTCGACCGATGCCACAGGATCACTGCCGATGGTCAACGACTTCACGGCAAAGAGCCTCATCCTCAACGACGAAGTGCCGTCGACGACCGTGGATTTCGACGTGCGTCTCGGCGAAGGCACCATCTCCCACGCCCTGAAGATGGAGGATGCCAACCAGTTCCGCATACCTTCGGAGGCGCTTCCCAAGACACAGCGCACCTATTCCATCGGTTTCTGGGTGAAGCCCGACATGTTCGCGCACTCGAAATACGGCACGAACCTCATCAACAAACGCAATGTCAACCGCTCATGGCCCCACAACAACTGGGGCGCGTTCTGGGTCATCGTATGGCCTAAGTGGGAGGACAGCAGCGGAAAGCAATGTCTCGACGAGAACGTCATCTCGTACACCATGTACCAAAGTTCAAACGGAAACTTCGCCGGCAACTCGAATATCCACGAGACACCCTTCACATCCTGTACCACCGACTTCCGTCTCGGCGCCAAGGAGACCTATGCCCTCAATCCCGGAACATGGACCCACGTGATGATTTCCTACGACGGTTCGAAGCAGAAGATCTTCTTCAACGGCAAGAAGGTTTGTGAAACCAGCACAAAATTCGTGGAATACGACGAATCACCCATCTATATCGGCGGCTCGAACGTCTACCATGCCGGCATCAACGGCTGCATCGACGATGTGCAGGTATGGCACAAGGCGCTCACCGAAGACGAGGTGAAGGTGGCGATGATGGGCTATGAGGGCAAGACCGTGCCCGCAGACCTGAAGGCCTACTACACCTTTGAGGACGTATTGTCCGACGGAAGTTTTGCCAATCTCGGGGCTGGCGGCGAGAATTTGAAGGGTGCCTACGTGCAACTTGTCGGTGCTGCCGGCGAGTCGACACAGGGCACTGTTGAGGATATTCTCGATCCCGACACCGACGCGCTCGGCAATCCCGCACTCCCCGGCTCGCTCGCCATCACCACGACTGCCGAACTTTCCGCCCCCGGACTCGAATGCGCCGTCAGCGGAAACCAGGGCTCGCTGCGGACAAACGCCGCTACCGAGGCCGGAACCTACGACGTCACCCTCACCCTTACCAACATGTGGGGTAAGGCATCGCTGACCAAACCCGAATACATCACCGTGAATGAAGCCTCGGGCATCCGTCAGGTGGAGAACACCGACGGCAACGCCAACGCCGAAACACCGATATTCAACATCGCCGGACAGCGTGTCAGCAACGCCACACACGGCGTCTACATCGTTGGAGGCAAGCGCGTGGTGAAGTGAAACGCCGAAAAACGCTATCTTAAGGTTCCGTCAAGGCAGATGAGCAGAGCGCAAACAAGTGAAGATTGTTCGCGGTATGCCATGGCGAGAAAAAGAAGAATGAAATCTAAGGTTTCGACAGAAACCGGAAGAGAAACAAATAATCACGCGCGGTTGTAAGCCACAAAAGCCGCTGAACAAAAGAATTCCCCCTGCCGACTCATGGTGGTCCATGGTTCCGGCAGGGGGAATTGCTGTAGAAAAGGCTGAAAGATCCTTATAAAAGGTCAAAACGCATGATATGGAAGCACGGGGCTCCGTATATGAGGTTGCGCTCACTTGCCGACGCGGTTGTCGTGCGTCCGCGGACGGACTTGGCGCACATTCCCTTCGGAAGCGCGGAGGCGGAAGACGCGTATGCCGATGCTCGACTTGATTCCTTTCAGATAAACATCGAGAGGCCTTGTGTCGGCAATGACCTTTCCTTTGGCAGACGAGGCGTGAAGGAGGTGAAGTTTACCGTCCGTTCCCCAGAAGGCGAGGCCCTGATGGCTGTAATCGAGGCCGTCGAGCGTGGTGACGATGCAGACGATGTCGCCGTCGCGGATGGCACCGAGTTCGGCCTTCGACCTGCCACATTCCGCCTGCGGGAGGTAGAAGAACGGCTTTCCGCAGAAGCGGTTCTCCATTTCCGCAATGCTCCGCACGTCGTCCGTGCCTTTGAGACCGGGATATTTGGCGGCGTGGCGGCTCATATAGTGGATGTCGGTGCGGCGCTTCTGGGTGAAACTGTCGGGAAGCGCCACCTCAACCACGTCACCCCGCTTCAAATGGTCGTCAATCCAGAAGGTGAGGTAATGCAGTCGGGAAAGGTAACCGTTGCAACGTCCGTCACGGTAGCGGATGCTTTCGAGGGCGCGGCAGAAGGTTTTCCAGGGGTCCCTGCCGACCTTCGTCCGGGCATCCCCCGTGGTTCCCGTTGCTCCGGGCCGTTCCGCCCGCACCGCGTGCCGCATACCGAGACGCGCCATGCTGAGCGCCGACGCCGTCTCCACCAAAGTTGCGCAGTCGAGGCCGCGCAGATTGACCACCAGATGCTCCTCGCCGCGCTCCAAAGTGTGGGCCACGTAGGGGCGTCCGCAAAGGCGGCGGGCAAAATCGATGTGAGTCCGCAGGTTGTTGTCGGAAAGCAGGCTCACCACTTCAAGCGAGTCTTCGCGGGTATATTCCACATCCGTCGGCACGGACTGCGCCGAGAGTGGGGCGACACCGGCGATAAGGGATAGAATAAGTATGGATAATCGTGACATGATTCAAGGATATGTCAATACTTTTTTTCGGAAGGAGAACTGAAAACCTGCAAATGTCGGGACAAGTTTTGCAGAGATACTCCAAAACTTCTTCGGAATGAGAACTGTAAAGTTGCAAATGTCGGGACAAGTTTTGCAGAGATATTCCCGCACTTTTTCGGAATGAGAACAGTTAACTTACAAATATCACGACAAGGTTTGCGGGATGTAAGAAAACGCCGACACCGGCGACAGGGCGGCAAAGCAGGGCGCTTTGCAACGGATGTCACCGGTGTCGGTCAGATGTTATGCGGTGTCAGGTTCCGGCATTGTCCGGAAATCAGCCGATGAGTTCCACGCTACGCTTGACGAAACGGCTGAGCGCCTCGCCCTTGAGCAGGCCATTCTGGAGCAGAGCAAGGTCGATGAGTTGAGGAATGATGCTGTTGGTCTTGGCATATTCGCGGAGCACCTCGTCGCGTTCTCCCTCCTGCTTGGTGATGTCCTCGCGCACTTTCTTCAAATCGTCCTTCTCTTCCTGGCTGAGGTCTTCGGGCTTCACGTCCTTTTGTGCGGCAGTCATGGCGTCGCGCTGGGCACGCAGGTTCTTGAGTTCGGCATCGATGGGCTCGAGTTGCGCCGCAACCTGCTGCGAAAGGTCGTCGTTCACGCCCTTCACCAGCCTGTGGTCGGTGTTGAGGACAAGTGTATAGGAGTCGGGCATCTCACCATAGAAGTTCATTCCCTGCTGCAAGCGTGCCATTTCCTTGTAGCGGCGCATATACTCGCTTTGGGTGATGACCACGGGACTGTTGGACTCGCCCATAGCGGCAGCCTCAACGCGGAAGTCGGTCTTCTCCACTTGGGGCATGACGGCCTGGAATACGGTGGAGAGATTGTGCTTCGTTTCGGCGTCAACCTCGGTCTTTTCCGCCTCGTCCTTCTGAATGAGGTTGTCGATGGTGTCGCCGTCGACGCGGAGGAAACGGACGTTCTTGTATCCGCGCTCCGTCTTCTCGCCTTCCTTCTTCTCGTCTGCCGTCTCCTCAGCGCCCCACTTCTGTTCGAGGGTGCTCACGAGAGGAGCGTCGAGTTGTCCGTCGAGGAGGAGGACATTATAGCCCTTTGCGCGTGCGGCCTCGATATAACTGTACTGTGCCTCGCGGTCGTTGCTGTAAAGACATACGAGGTCGCCATGCTTGTCGGTCTGTGTTTCCTTCACGGCAGCCTGATATTCGTCGTAGGTGTAGCACTTGCCGTCGATGTCGCGGAGCAGCGCAAACTGCTTGGCTTTGTCGTAGAAATCGGGCTCACTCAGGATACCGTAGTGGATAAAGAGTTTAAGATCGTCCCACTTTTTCTCGAAGTTCTCGCGGTCCTCACGGAAGATGGCCTTCAGACGGTCAGCCACCTTCTTCGTGATGTACTGCGAAATCTTCTTCACATTGCGATCACTCTGGAGGTAGGAACGGCTGACATTGAGGGGAATGTCCGGGCTGTCGATGACACCATGCAGCAGTGTCAGGAAGTCGGGGACAATGTTCTCCACGCTGTCGGTGACAAACACCTGGTTGCAGAAGAGTTGGATCTTGTTGCGGTGAATGTCGATGTTGCTCTTGATTTTCGGGAAATAGAGCACACCGGTAAGGTGGAAAGGATAGTCGACATTCAGATGAATCCAGAAGAGAGGGTCGTCCTGCATGGGATAGAGGTCGCGGTAGAAGGCCTCGTAGTCCTCATCCTTGAGCGTCGAAGGTTGCTTGGTCCAGAGGGGTTCGGTGACGTTGATGATGTTCAGTTCGTCAGTTTCCTGCTGGCTGCCGTCCTTCCACTCGGTCTTTTTGCCGAATGCGATGGGCACGGGAAGGAACTTGCAGTACTTCTTGAGCAGTTCTTCGATGCGGTGCTTCTCGAGGAATTCCTTGCAATCGTCGTCGATGTGGAGCACAATGTCCGTACCGCGCTCCGATTTCTCCGTCTCTTCGAGGGTGAACTCGGGGTTTCCGTCGCAACTCCACTTCTGTGCGGGCTCGTTTTTCCAACTCTTTGTGATGATGTCCACGCGCTTTGCCACCATGAAAGCACTGTAGAATCCGAGTCCGAAGTGCCCGATAATGGTGGCGGCATCGTCCTTGTATTTCTCCAGGAAGTCGGTGGCTCCGCTGAAAGCGATCTGATTGATGTAGCGGTCAATCTCGTCGGCGGTCATACCGATACCGCGGTCGCTGACGGTGAGAGTGCCGGCGTCGGCGTCAACTTTCACCTCAATCGTGAGGTTTTCGGTCTCGCCCACGCTCTCGCCTTTGGCGGCAAGCGTCTTGAGTTTCTGCGTGGCGTCGATGGCGTTTGCCACAATCTCGCGCAGGAAGATTTCGTGGTCGCTATAAAGAAATTTCTTGATGACGGGGAAGATATTCTCGGTCGTGATGCCGATATTTCCTTTCTGTTGTGCCATAATATTGTTGAGTTTTTTATATTTTCCGAGTAAACCTACTGCAATGTCTGTGCCAAAGGGGTGAAGTATGACAAGGGAATGATGTAAAAATGTCAGTCTTTTACGTCAAACGTGTCGGATTTCCGTGACAGGAACACCGGAAAACGGCTCTGAGGACTGCGGTGTGACGGACGCGGACAGGCGCATGAACCACCGTGCGGACACTACATTAATATTATATATGAGCGGAAGGACGCACCTTGATAATTGGGCATTTAGATGATTCCAGTCCTTTAATATTTTATATATGTGCGGAAGGAGGCTGCGCCCGGGTGCGGCATCCGGTATGACAAATGCGAAACACGCGGTAGCAGACACCGGGAAACGGCGGCGGAAAAGTGCGGAACTTTGAGGCGGAAAGTTCCGATGTTTCGGGCAGAAAGTGCGGAAGTTCTCATCACAAAGTGCCGATGTTTCCGTCACGCACCCTCAACCAGCCTGTTTTCACAAGTGGTCCACCTGCCGACGGAGGGCGGAAGAAGGCGCTGCGGAGGGCGGCAGAAGGCGTTACAGAGGGCTTGCAGCATTGCCCTTACAAACGGAAAGGTACGGCGGAAAGTGGGGAAAACGGGAGAACGGGCGGGAAGGTTTTAACGCCGAATGTCCGCAGAATCGCGCAAAAGTTCGTAATTTTGCACCCATGAAACTTTATTTCCTCGGTACGGGCACCTCATCAGGCGTGCCCCAGATCGGCTGCAACTGCGCGGTATGCCGCTCCAACGACCACCGCGACCAAAGGTTGCGCACATCGGCTCTGCTGGAGACCGACGACCACCGCCTCATCCTCATCGACTGCGGACCGGACTTCCGGCAGCAGATGCTGCGCTTCGTGGAGGAGCATCCCATAGACGCCCCCGGAAACACGCTACCCTATGCCAAATGCGACGTGACGGAATCGGAGAATGTCCAAGCGAAGCCTTACCATTACCGGCTTCCGCTCATCGATGCCGTGATGATTACGCACGAACATTACGACCATGTCGGCGGACTTGACGACCTGCGACCCTTCTCGGCATTGCAGAGCGTGACCATCTGCGCCGCACCCGATGTGGCACAGAGCATCCGGAAAAACCTGTTCTACTGCTTTTCGGAACACCGATATCCGGGCTCGCCGCACCTGACGATGCACGTCGTCAACGATTTCGCGCCTTTCGACATCGGCAACCTCCACATCGTGCCCCTGAAAGTGATGCACGGCCGCCTGCCCATCATGGGGTTCCGCATCGGCAGACTGGCATACATCACCGATATGTCGGAAATCGGCGAGGAAGAGACGGCAAAACTCCTCGGAACTGAGACACTCGTCGTCAACGCCCTCCGCAAAGAGCCCCACCCCACCCACCAAAGTCTGGACGAAGCACTGGAATTCGCACGGAAAATAGGGGCGAAACGCACCTACCTCATCCACATGAGCCACGGCGCAGGACTGCAAAAGGATTCGGAAGCCGTGCTTCCAGAAAACGTGCATTTCGCCTACGATGGTTTAGAAATAGAGGTGTAAGTTTTGCCAACTGCAAAAGACTTCGTAACTTTGCGCACCAAAATCCGCCCGTTTCCACCATGCTCTGCCACAGCGTTTTCGCCACCGACAGCCCTGCCGGAGCGTTTTTCCGCAAGGGCACAACGGCGTTTATGCGAAGTTATAATGGCGTTTATGCGAAGTCATAACGCTTTATCCGCCAAGCCTCAACGGCATGTCTGCGAAGTTACCACGGCGTTTCAGCGAGAACAGGACGGATTTTCCACAGCAAGGAATCGCCCACAGGCTGCCGGTCTGCCCCACCATCACCATCCGACCGCAACAAGCGTCGGCAGCAAGACCCATGGACGGGGCGGGAAACAGGGCACGCCACCAGCGAAACGTCAGGGCGGGAATACATTGATACTTATAAATACATTTTAGAATCCGCGATAATGTCATCCGAAAAGATTATCCTTACAGGCGACCGTCCCACAGGTCGTCTCCACATAGGTCACTATGTCGGCAGTCTACGCCGCCGTGTGGAACTGCAAAATGAAGGGGACTACAAGAAGATGTTTGTCTTCATTGCCGACGCACAAGCCCTCACCGACAACATCGACAATCCGGAAAAGGTGCGTCAGAATGTCATTGAAGTGGCGCTCGATTACCTTTCCGCAGGCCTCGACCCCGAGAAGGTGACCCTCTTTATCCAAAGCCAGATACCCGAACTCTGCGAACTCTCGTTCTATTTCATGGACCTCGTCAGCGTAAGTCGCCTGCAACGCAACCCGACTGTCAAGACTGAGATTCAAATGCGCGGATTCGCCGGCGAGAGCATTCCGGTAGGCTTCTTCACTTATCCCATCAGCCAGGCGGCAGACATCACTGCCTTCAAGGCAACGACCGTGCCTGCCGGCGAAGACCAGAAGCCTATGATCGAGCAGGCTACGGAAATCGTGCGCCGATTCAACAACATCTACGGCCCAACACTCGTAGAACCGCAGATCATGCTCCCCAACAATGCCGTCTGCTGCCGACTTCCGGGAACCGATGGTAAGGCGAAAATGTCGAAGAGTCTGGGAAACTGCATCTATCTCAGCGACACCGCAAAGGAACTGAGAAAGAAGGTGAACTCCATGTTTACCGACCCCGAGCATATCCACATCGAACAACCGGGACACCTTGAGGGGAACACCGTGTTCACTTATCTCGACGCTTTCTCCACAGATGAGGACTTCAGCCTCTTCCTCCCCGAATATGCCTGCCTCGATGAACTGAAAGAGCACTACACCCGTGGCGGACTGGGCGACGGAACCTGCAAGAAACTCCTCTATAATATTCTGAACGCACGCCTGGAACCTATCCGCCAACGCCGCGCGGAATGGGAGAAGGACATCCCCGCAGTGTACGAAATCCTGCGCAAGGGTACGGAAGACGCACGCGCCGTGGCGGCACAAACCCTCGACGAAGTGCGCCGCGCGATGAAAATAAACTACTTCGACGACGCGGAACTCATTGCAGAACAGGCAAAGCGCTTCAAGGCCGGACAAAAATAAACCCGGCCGACCGGCACACCCCCCTCGGGAAGGCGGCACAGGGCCATCGGACAGGCAATACCGAACCGTCGGAAGGATGGAACAAAGCCTGCTGCCCACCACCGCAGAAACGTCGGAAAAGCGGCACAGGGCCATCGGACAGCCGATGCGGCGATTACGGCACTATCACCGCCTGATAAAAAGGAAATGACGGTCGTGCTTTGCAAAAAAAAGACTGCAACGGAGGGAAATGACAAAAAATCGCCGCAATCCTTTGCCATTCTACGTTTTGTTTCTAACTTTGCCATCCGAATGCACTATAGAATGCGTGAGCATTTTGCAGAAAATAATAATTATATCGATATAAAAAATGAAAAGAACATTCCAACCGCACAACCGCAAGCGCAATAACAAGCACGGTTTCCGTCAGCGCATGCAGACCGCAAATGGTCGCCGCGTTCTCGCCGCCCGTCGCGCAAAGGGCCGCAAGAAACTTACCGTTTCTGACGAAGTTCACGGCAAGAAGTAAAAAAGAAAGAACGTCTACGGGGCATCTCCAATACGGAGAAGTCCCGTATTTTTTTATCCTCACAGCAACAGGTCAATGGCGGAAACGCTGTATCGGAATGGCAAAAACGCTGTAACGGAATGGCAAAAACGCTGTACCGGAATGGCGAGAACACTGTAACGGAATGGCAGAAACGCTGTAACGGAATGGCGGAAACACCGGGCATCGAAGAGGAAGATGCGGAACAAACGGTATGAAGACACCCGGTACGAAGGCCTGTCGGACGCTGTCCGCAACACCTTTCCACGGCATTCCCGCTAACAAGACACCGCACATTTCTTTTGCCTGCTGCAAACACCATCGGACACATTACGGCACATGTTGCGCACGTAGTGCGAATATTTCCGAATTTTTATTTTGCATTCTCACAAGAATCCCTTAATTTTGCCACAATAAATTGCATAAATCAGGTTTCAACAATTCGTTTTTTACAACAAACATAGTTGGGCATTACAGGTATTGACATCGTTTATTTGCTCTTTGGCGCATGTTTTTCCCGGAAGTACAGCAACATATTCCGCCATGTACTTCAACACAAAGCAAATGTCTGCATCAAAATGCCACACAACTTATGTTGTACGGATTGCTGAAAACTACGGAATTAGAACGAGCGTTACACTACCCGTTTCATCACATTCACGAAAACCCTCCACCCGAAAAGGATGACATTCAAAGAATTCTTTCAGAAAATTTCCAGCCGAATCATTTGGGGCAACCTCCTCGCCATGTGCATCACCGCCATCGCCATCGTGGTGGGAGTGCTGGTATACCTCGGATTCTACACCCACCACGGCGAGACCATCAGCGTGCCGAACGTCGTGGGACAGAAGAGCGAAGTGGCGCAACGGAAACTCGAAAGCGTGGGACTCCGCGTGGAAGTCTCCGACACCGGACACGTCACCAGCGCCGCCGCCGACATCATTCTGGAGCAACACATCGCACCGGGAACGGCAGTAAAGGAGAACCGCCTCATACGCCTGACCGTCAATTCGGCAAAGGCCCGCACCATTCCCTTCCCCAATGTGGTGGACGGATCGCTGAGAGAAGCCACCATGAAACTCAAAGCCATAGGCTTCAAGATGGGTGCCGTGAAGCGGATTGACGGCGATCTCGACCTCGTGATACGCGCCGAGGTGATGGGACGCGAGGTGCATTACGGTGAGAAAATCAGCATTGAAAGCCCCATCACACTGGTGGCGGGAAACGGAAAGACGGAAGATTTCTACACCGGAGACGACTCGCTGGCATGGGCTTTGGAGAACGAACCCAACCTCTTTGAGGATGAATAAGGGGCTTTCCGCAACGCTTCGCAATTCAATAATCTGAGGTGGCGATTTGCAATCACCCGTATCCTGCAATAAAAGGATAGCAGGAGTGATGCGAAATTCCCATATCCTGCAATAAAAGGATTGCAGGGGCGATGTGAAATTCCCATATCCTGCAATAAAAGAATTGCAGGGGCGATGTGAAATTCCCATATCCTGCAATAAAAGGATTGCAGGAGCGACATATAAATTTCCCCTCCTCACCCGGCCAAATCCCCTGCTGCCGCACGGAAAACACCGCAAACGGCAAGCGGCCCCCCAACAACCTTCCACCACAAACCCCAATATCCGAATGGACGACACCCTGGAACAACTCCCGGAAATACCATACTCCGACATCGAAGACGACGACGAAAACGGTGACGGACTCTACGAACACTGGCGACTGGTGGCCGATAAAGGGCAACAGTTGTTGCGCGTCGACAAATTCATCATCAACCTTATCCACGACACTTCCCGCAACCGCGTACAGACAGCCGCGGACGCCGGATGTATTTTTGCAAACGGACGGCCCGTAAAGGCAAACTATCGCGTGAAACCCGGCGACGTCATCACCCTGATGCTCGACCGTCCGAAACACGATACCACCATCACCGCCGAGGATATTCCCCTGGATATCGTCTACGAGGACAACGAAGTGATGGTCATCAACAAGCCTGCCGGACTCGTTGTGCACCCGGGATGCGGAAATTATCACGGCACATTGGTCAACGCCATCGCATGGCACCTGCGCGACAATCCGCAATACGACCCCAACGACCCCACGGTCGGACTCGTACACCGCATCGACAAGGACACCAGCGGACTGCTCGTGGTGGCGAAAACACCCGACGCCAAGACGCGCCTCTGCGCACAATTCTTCAACAAGACCACACGCCGGCGCTACAATGCTTTGGTTTGGGGCAACGTGCAGCAGGACAACGGACGCATAGAAGGCAACATCGGACGGAATCCGCACGACAGATTGCAGATGGCAGTCTTCCCTCCCGACAGCGGAATCGGGAAACCTGCCGTCACACACTACCGCGTTCTTGAACGTTTTGGCTACGTTACGCTCGTGGAATGCGTGCTGGAAACGGGACGAACGCACCAGATTAGGGCGCACATGCGACACATCGGGCACCCGCTCTTTGCAGACGAGCGCTACGGCGGCGACCAGATTCTGTGGGGAACACGGAGTTCGTCGTACAACAGTTTCATACACAACTGCATGGACCTCTGCCCGCGCCAGGCATTGCACGCCAAAACCCTGGGATTCCAGCACCCCCACACCGGCGAGGAGATGGACTTCGACTCGCCCATTGCCGAGGATATGGAGGCCCTCATCGCAAAATGGCGCACCTATGTGGCGGGGGCCATGAGGAAATAACCGCAAAAGAGAAGCCCGAGGAACCGCTAAATGCGATTCATATAACAGCAAAAGCGAACTGAAGAGCCGCTAAATGCGATTCATAAAACGGCTATAAACAACCTAAGGAACCGCTAAATGCGATTCACAAAACGGCAAAAAGCGAACTGAAGAGCCGCTAAATGCGATTCACAAAACGGCAAAAACCGACCCACAATACAACAACTATAAACTTACGGTGGCGAATTACAGAACCCACCTTGACGCGAAGAATGAAAAAAATGATTGCCATCGTTGCCGGAGGCGACAGTTCCGAGCACGATGTTAGCCTGCGAAGTGCGGGCGGAATACTGTCATTCATGGACAAAGAGAAGTACAACTGCTACATTGTTGTGCAGAAAGGCCATGAAATGTACGCCATTGTAGGCCCCGGAAACGCGCCCTATTACCAGCACGACGACGAGGGTGCCACACGAATTGCCATCGATTACAACGATTTCAGTTATACTTACAACGGCGAACGCCAGACCTTCGACTTCGCCTACATCACCATTCACGGCACACCTGGCGAGAATGGCATCCTCCAAGGCTACTTCGACATCATCGGAGTGCCGTACAGCACCAGCGGAGTGTTGGTGGAATCGCTGACTTTCAACAAATTTGCGCTGAACAATTTCCTGCGCTCCTTCCCCGAAATACACATCTCCGACAGTGTTCTTGTGCGTCGGGGTATGAAGCGTCTCCCAGATGAGGAGATCATCAAGCGGCTGGGGCTCCCCTGTTTCGTGAAGCCCAACGCCGGTGGTTCCAGTTTCGGTGTGACGAAAGTGAAGACTCCCGAGCAACTGACTCCCGCCATCGAAAAGGCGATGAACGAGAGCGACGAGGTGATGGTGGAGCGCTTGCTGACAGGAACCGAGATTACCTGCGGCTGCTTCCGCCGTCTCAACGGCCAGCCCACCACGTTCCCCATCACCGAAGTGGTGGTGAAAAACGTGGAATTCTTTGACTACGAAGCAAAATATGAGGGCAAGAGCGACGAAATCACACCAGCCCGCATAGCACCGAAGACGGCAGAACGCGTCAGCGAACTCACACGTCACATCTACGAACTCCTTGGTTGCTACGGCATTATCCGCATCGACTACATCCTTTCCGGCGAGGTTGGCGACGAACAAATCAACCTTCTCGAGATCAACACCACGCCCGGCATGACGCCAGCCAGTTTCATTCCCCAACAAGTGAGGGCATCGGAACTGGAAATCAAGGATGTCCTCAGCGAGATCATCGAAGGCCGTCTGAAAGCCTGACCGCGATTGCCCGCAGGATGTCCCGGAGACGGAAGACGGATGCCTCCATGAGGCGGCGGCAAATGTCAGCCATCCGCTACTGAAAGCACAACACCATCCTCCACGAAAATCCCCTCAACACCATGAAAATACCAGCAAAATTCGACCCCATCCGCCCCTATTGCGATGAAGAGGTGAAACAGGCTTTCAACGAATTGGTGGACGACCGCCAGTTCGCACGCCTCATCCGTGGCTACATTCCATGGCTTCCGAAGTTCGCGCGACGCGGCATGCTGAAAATGGCATTCCGCATGAGCGGCGTGAAAACGTTGCTCGACTTCCAGATGAAGTTCATGCGTCCCATTGTCGACTCCGTCATCAAGCGCAGCATGACGAGCATTTCCATGAAAGGACATCCCCTGCCCGACCCCAAAGGACGCTACACTTTCATCAGCAACCACCGCGACATTGTCCTCGACAGTGCCCTGCTCGACATCCTCCTCATGCGGCAGGACTACGAGACGACCGTGGAGATTGCCATCGGCGACAACCTGCTCATCTACCCCTGGATAGAGAAACTCGTGCGCCTGAACAAGGCATTCATCGTGCGCCGGAGCCTCACTCCGCGCGAAATGTACAAAAGCAGCAAACTGATGAGCGAATACATCCACTTCGCCGTTACGGAAAAACGCGAGAACATCTGGATTGCCCAGCGCGAAGGACGTGCGAAGGACAGCAGCGACAATACGCAACCCTCGGTGCTGAAGATGCTGGCAATGGGTGCCGAAGGCACGTTCATCGAGTGTCTGAAACCGCTCAACATCATTCCGCTTACCATCAGTTACGAGTACGACCCCTGCGATTACCTCAAAGCAAAGGAGTTCCAACTCAAACGGGATGACCCGAAATACCGCAAGAGCCGCAAGGATGACCTGGAGAATATGAAGACGGGAATCATGGGTTTCAAGGGACGTGTACGCTACGAATGCGCACCTTGCATCAACACATGGCTCGACGATTTGGAGAATATTCCAAACGGTTACTTCTTCGAAGAGGTCGCCACGCGCATGGACCGCGAGATTCACCGGGGCTATGTGCTGTTCCCCGGCAACTACATTGCCGCTGACCTGCTCGAAGGGGAGCGCAAATACGCCGACCACTACAATGCTCAGGACGAGGAAACCTTCAAGAATTACATCGACGGACAACTTGCCAAGATCGATATTCCCAACAAAGACGAGAAGTTCCTCTACGAATGTATGCTGACAATGTACGCCAATCCGGTGAAAAACAAACTTGCCGCAAAGTAGGAATCCGGCACATCGACCCGCCGACATTCCGGCATCTGGCATAAGACTACCGTATAGCCATAGCAAATCCGCCTCGGAAGACCATTTGGTTCCGGGGCGGATTTACTTTTTTCTGCCGTCATGGCAGCATATTAAGCCGTCATGACAATATATAAATGTGTGTTCGCTAACGTCTTCCAACGTTGTCACGATGCGGTTCAACGGGGATTCCGAAGGCGTTTTACAAAGATGTCGGCAAAAATCGGGAGGGAGTACACCCTACCCGTCCAAAACTTCTGCACGGAAAGTCAGCGACGGACGGCACGCGCCACCTGACCATAGTCGCGCAGACTGGTGTCGATCCAGTGCGAGGCATCCTTATAGAAAACCAGCGAACGCGAATAGTAGCAGTTCGTGGCATCGGCTGTTCCCGTGAGATAACTGCCGTACGAGGCATTGAGATATCCGTCGCTGCCCTGTCGGACACCGGCTGCCGGCAGGAAGATGGAGGCACCGCTGGGTCCCGTCACGCGGCATCCCGCCACTCCGTCCTCGTCGCCCCACGTCCAAGTGCAGCGGTCGCAGAGTTCCTGCATCTCGGAAAGCGAGGGCAAGCGCCATTGTTCGCCCCACGCCACGTAGGCGGCATCGTTCAGGGTGCCGCTGATGCTCGAACATAGTTCAGTACAATCGGCGTCGACATACGTGTTCCAGTCATAAACATCCTTCTCCTCCGTCTCGCCCCACGCGAAAAACGCTCCGGAATCCGAAGGTCGCAGGGCGCCGACGTTGCAGTTTGCCCAACGGACGCTGAGTCCGAGGTCCACGGCCTCCACATTCTCAGGCTGCGTCAGCGGCAGAGGCTCACGCTCGGTGAAGACAATGCTGTCGATGTCGTTGGTGGCATAGTCGTAGCGGCCGCCATCCTTGGAATACACCGCAAGGCTCTGCGCCACGGAACATAGCGAGGAGACAAGCGACAACAGGCAAAAAAGCAGAATCCTATGGGTAGAATGTGACATAAACGTACGTGAGAATCGGTGAAAACGGTAGGGAAAGCGGGGGCTTCCCGTCGTGAAAACTCTTATTGTTGCTGGTGGATTGCATAGATTTCCACCGCTGATTTTCTTCTTGTTTTGTGGGATTGTTTTGCCGGCCTCCGGTCTTTCTCTTCGCGGAAATCCCCTGTTCATGCAGGCACACATCGGCCCCTGTTTCCTGAACCGTGGAAATTCCGGTCAGGGCACCCGACCTTCATCCGGCAAACCGATGCGTTTTACCCACATAAAATCTCCGTCCCGCATCGGAGGAACGGGAACATTTTGGGTTGCAAAATTACGATTTTCTTTTACATTTCCCTACATTTCAGGCATTTTTTTATCCTTTACCCCCTCGCGGACACGTGCTTTGGCAGTTTCCCGATTTGTTTTCAGGGCTCCAAAGTAGCGCTTTTCGTGTAAAAAAACTGCGGACTTGGTGGAAAAACCTTAAAACCCGTGCCCCTAAAACCTGTAATCCGTGTAAAAGAATCTTGCAGCCTGGGCGGACGAGGGCCGTAATCCGTGAAAATGTTTCCTGTGGTCAGCGCACCGGAAAACCGCTATCCGCACAACGTCCCCCATAACCCGTGTAAAAGAATCCTGCAGCCAGGGCGGACGAGAGCGGCGATCATCCGCCGGAAAGGACGGGATTTCCGCTTTGCGCACGTCGGGTTTCCCCACTCCGCACAGGACAAATCCTCAGCCCCCGGACGGCGGAAAGGCGGGGAAGGGCGGGAGGTTCAGCAGAAAACCGTAGTTAATGATTTCGTAACTTCACGGACGTTTTTTTGAAAATTAAACGCGAAAAGCCAAAAAAAGGCAGTATTCCGTAAGATTCCACAATGTCATAAAGTGTAAATTTGCCCTATGAAAAAGAGAACGATATGGACAATCGCCATCATAATGGCATTGACATTTGCCGGCCTCATCTACATTCAGATGCACTATTTTGAGGAGGTCGTCGAGGCCCGTCAGGAACAATTTGACGGGGCCGTCGGACGTGTCCTCTCCCGTGTGGCGTACAATCTGGAGATGAACGAGACACGCGCCGCCGTGGAGAAGGAAATCGAAGCCTCGGACACCATACTCAAACGCCGCGCACAAGCGGAACTCGATGCCATCAACGACTCCATCGAGAAACTCAAAGACTCGAAAGGCGAGGCATATTATATGCCGGTGAACCCTACGTTCAAGCAGCAGGACGACCAGCAAAAGCGGCGCGAGAAACTGCGTCAACGGGTGTTGCACCAGAAGGACCTCCTCACCGAGGTGGTGTACACCGTAGGTTACAAGCCCCTTTTCCGAAGCATCGAGGGACGTGTGAACTACGATGAACTCGACCGCTCCATACAACAGTTGCTGAAACTCTACCATATCGACTCGAAATACCATTTCAGAGTCACCACTTATGACGGCCGCGAACTCTACCGCTGTTGCGAATACGAGGAGCCGGGCCGCGCCACCATCTACAGTCAGGTGCTCTTTCCCACCGATCCCCCCAACGGACAGGGCATCATCTACGTGCACTTCACCAACAGCAAGTCGTACGTCTTTGCCACAGCACGCATGCTCGTGCCGGCACTGGCGCTGACGTTCATCCTCCTCGTCGTCTTCGTCTACACCATCTTCATCATCTTCCGCCAGAAACGGCTTACGGAAATGAAGAACGATTTCGTGAACAACATGACGCACGAGTTCAAGACTCCGATATCCAGCATCTCGCTGGCGGCACAGATGCTTTCGGACCCCGTGGTGGGAAAGAACGAGGCTATGCTGAAAAACCTCGCCCGAATCATCAGCGACGAGAGCAAACGCCTGCGATTCCAGGTGGACAAGGTGCTGCAAACCAGCCTCTTCGAACGCGGAAAGGCCGCCACTTTCAAAATGGATGAACTCGATGCCAACAGCATCATTGAGGACGTCGCGCAGACGTTCACCATAAAAGTGCAGAACGTCGGCGGCACAATCTCCACACACCTCGAGGCGGACGACCCCATTATCTGCGCCGACAAGATGCACTTCACCAACGTCATCTTCAACCTTCTCGACAACGCGCTGAAATACCACAAGTCGCCCGACCTGGGATATGAGGAAAGCGAGCCGCTGCACGTGGACATACGCACCGCAAACGAGGGACGTTTTCTCAAAATCTACATCACCGACAACGGTATCGGCATCAAGAAGGACGACCTCAAGCGCATCTTCGACCGCTTCTACCGCGTCTCCACCGGCAACCGCCACGACGTCAAGGGCTTCGGTCTCGGGCTGGCTTACGTCAGTTCCGTCGTACAAGGACACAAGGGAAGCATACACGCCGAAAGCGTCTACGGACAGGGAACCACCTTCGTCCTGTCGTTCCCCCTGATGGACGCTGTGGAACAATGAACGGAATGCCGCAAAACCGCTGGAAAACATCCGCACTTAGCGGCACAAACCTCCGAACTTCGCACCGCAAACTTCCGCACTTTTTCCCGCGGATTTCCGGACGCCTCTTTCTGGGATTCCAAACACCATTTCACGGAAGTTCCAGATTCCCCCACCAGACTTACGGATAATATTTCCGGATTTTCAGGCTGCACTTGTCGGATTTCCGGGTAATGCTTACCGGACTGCCGGACAACATTCAGCAGGGCTTCCGGACACCCTTCACCGGCTTCCGGACAGCATCTTACGAACTTCTGAACTGAAAACAAAAAAACACCGAACAATATGTCTGACACCTACAAGATTCTCCTCTGCGAAGACGACGAGAACCTCGGTATGCTTCTTCGCGAATACCTCCAAGCCAAGGGCTACGAGGCCACACTTTGCCCCGATGGCGAGGCCGGACTGCTGGCCTTCCGAAGCGGAAGTTACAGCCTTTGCATCCTCGACGTGATGATGCCCAAGAAGGACGGCTTCACTTTGGCACGCGAAATACGCGCCACCGACACCGAAACACCCATCATCTTCCTCACAGCCAAAAACCTTCGCGACGACATCCTCGAAGGTTTCAAGATGGGAGCCGACGACTACATCACCAAACCCTTCTCCATGGAGGAACTCACTCTCCGCATCGAGGCCATCCTCCGACGCACATCGGTGAAGAAGACACGCGACAAAACCAACTTCAACATCGGAAAATACACCTTCGACAGCATGAAGCAGGTGCTCACAGGTCCCAGCGGTTCGCGCAAACTCACCACGAAAGAGAACGGACTCCTCGCACTCCTCTGCAAGAATGCCAACGACATCCTGCAGCGCGACTACGCACTTAGCACCATCTGGGTGGAGGAAGGACAGTTCAAAGCACGCTCCATGGACGTCTATATCGCCAAACTCCGCAGTTTCCTCAAGGACGATCCCGACGTGGAAATCATCAACATCCACGGACAAGGCTACAAACTTGTATGCCCCATCACCGAGGAGGAGGAATAAGACGCACCGGCATCCATAAGGGGCATCCCCCCTTCACCGGCTGACTACGCCAGCCGCCTCCGTAAACAATCATTGCTTATTTGCGGGCAATACCCGGCAGAGCCCATTTGCTGAGCCCGCACATACATTTGCACTCCGACGCACCATCCTGCCACATTACCGGCAGACCGTGCGACGGAGTGCTTTTTTGTGCCCCGCGATGGCGGTGGAACAAGCCTTCGGAAGCAACGGAACGAGCCTTCGGAAGCAACGGAACGAGTCTTCGGGAGCAACGGAACAAGCCTTCGGAAGCGGCATGAAGGCAGCGGAAATGACGGAAGCGAGATGCAAATACCTGTATTACAACCGCATGGGCGCATTCCGCTACAGCAATTCCATCAGCGGGATGTGGCGAGCGGCACGGTGAACACGAACAGCGTGACGGTGGAAAACCTCCCCCGACGGCACAACTTTCACCTTCTATGTCAAAGCAAATCCCGCGGAGCAAAGCATCTTTATCATAAGGGCGATGCCTTCTACGCGCCGGAACGCGGATACCGGCAAAAAGTGAACCCTGATATGCGCAGCATTCCGCCACGTTGTGCGCAAAAATCATGGAGGTAAACGTGAACGGAAACAACGCTAATTCTGAGGAAGAGAAATGGTGAGCGCATAGGTGGGCGGCACCATACGTAAGTGTGGATGGTGTTATGCGTAAAGGTGTGCGGTACTACGCGCATAGGTGTGCGATGGCGTGCATGAGATAAAGCGGCGGAGGAGGTTGAGGAAGTGCAGTGGGGGCGGAGGAAAAACGCGGCGGCGAACGTGGGAATCCACACGGCGGGATGGGTGCGGTGCGGTGAAAACGCGAGGGGTTTGACGCATCACCACAACAAATGGCGGGGCGGCAAAGGACAAAATGCCGTTTTTTGGACTTTTACTTTGGAGAACTGCGGCAAAAAGGGTAATTTCGCAACTTGTAAATTACGCGTAATGCGCACGTAATGTCGCGCAAGTCTGCCAAGGACCTTCGCACGGTGCCCACGAAGTGCCGCTTTTTCCATCAGAGAGTGCCGCACTTTACGTCAAGAAGTGCTGCATTTTACGTCAAGAAATGCCGCACTTTTTTGCAGGGATTTTCCCGACGGGGATTCTGCATCGTCGCACCGTCGTCTGCCACAGGCCTGCACCTGCCTCCGCCTCCTGCCAACCGCCCGGAGAGCCGGCACCAAAAACCGAATATCAGAAAACGAGAAAGCATACACACCATGTCCTGCATTCTACATATCGAAACCAGTACCGACATCTGCTCCGTTGCCGTGTCGGAAGATGCACAGGTCATCTTTGAGCAGGAAAACCACGACGGCCACAACCATGCCGTGCAACTGGCGCCCTACGTGGAGGAGGCCATCCGCTTCGCCGAGAACCATGCCATCCCCGTCGATGCCGTGGCGGTGTCGAGCGGTCCGGGCAGTTACACCGGCCTGCGCATCGGCGTCTCCACCGCCAAAGGTGTGGCATACGGCAAGAACATTCCGCTCATCGAGGTCCCCACGCTGAAACTTCTGAGCGTTCCCGTGCTGCTCTACCACGAGGAGATTGAGGAGAACGCCCTGATATGCCCCATGCTCGACGCCCGCCGCATGGAGGTCTACGCCGCAGTCTACGACCGAGCCCTCCGTCCGCAGCGCGGCGACAAGGCGGCAACCATACAATATCGCGGCGTGCAGCCCGAAATCGTCACCGAAGACACCTACATCGAGTTCCTCGAAAAAGGGCCCGTCTACTTCTTCGGCAACGGTGCCGAGAAGTGCAAGAGCGTCATCCGCCACCCCAACGCGCGCTTCATCGACGGCATAGAACCGTTGGCAAAGCACATGGCTCCCCTGGCGGAGATGGCCCATGCCCGCCGGCAGTTTGTCGACACCGCCTACTTCGAGCCTTTCTACCTCAAGGAGTTCCAGGCCACCGTGTCGAAGAGTCTGCTCTGATTTCCAAAATACGCCGTACATCGTCGCCGCCGAACGATGGCGGTTCACGGCGTCTACCACATTCCTTACACCCTATTCTTCAAGGGTAAGTAAGTGTACAAAACAACGTTTCCATTAAGCCAGATGAGCAGAACGGAAGCAAGTGTAACGCGCTTATGCTATGCCATGGCGAGAAAACGAAGGATAAAATCCAAAGACACCTTTTATGGTTAATGTTAGTTTGAGCCATCTTTTCATGTTTCAACATCCCGTACACTTACCGATTATTCAAAACACCTGAAACAGACATCGGTCACTGCCGGCATGACGTGCGGGGCCTTCACCGACGAAGGACCGCGGAATGCCCGGCGCGCCCCCAAAGATATCCCCCCTATGGACTACAACACCAACCGCCCACGACTGAAAATGCCCTCCTACGGCCGCAACGTGCAACAGATGGTCGAGGAGTGTCTGGCCGTCGAGAATCCCGACGAACGCCAGGATTATGCCGAGCGCATTGTGGAGATTATGGGCACCCTCACCCAGCAAAGTCTGCGCAACAACGAGGTAAAGCAGAAACTCTGGAACCATCTGGCCTATATCGCCGACTATAAACTCAACGTGAATTTCCCCTGCGAAATCAACCGTCTGTAACCTTTTTCCCCAAACAAAAGCATAGCACCGTGCCATCATTCATCATAGAAGGCGGACACCGCCTGAAAGGAGAAATCACACCGCAGGGAGCGAAGAACGAAGCCCTGCAAGTGATTTGCGCCACATTGCTAACAGCCGAGGAGGTGACGTTGAAGAATGTCCCCGACATCGTCGACGTGAACAACCTCATCTGCCTCCTCCAAGACATCGGTGTGAAGGTGACGCACCACGGGAAAGGCGAGATTTCATTCAAGGCTGACAACATCAACCTCGAATATCTCCGCAGCGAGGAGTACCTGCAACGCTGCTCCACCCTGCGCGGAAGCGTCCTCACCATCGGACCCCTCGTGGCGCGTTTCGGCAGGGCTGTTCTCAGCAAGCCCGGAGGCGACAAGATCGGACGCCGGCGCATGGACACCCATTTCTTCGGACTCCAACGCCTGGGGGCCAGTTTCCACTTCGACGCCGCGAACGACATCTTCGAACTCCGTGCCGAAAACGGACTGAAAGGGGCCTACATGCTCCTCGACGAAGCCTCGGTGACGGGTACCGCCAACATCGTCATGGCCGCCGTCATGGCCGAGGGTACCACCACCATCTACAACGCTGCCTGCGAGCCATACATACAGCAACTCTGCCACATGCTCAACGCCATTGGCGCCAACATCTCGGGCATCGCATCCAATCTGCTGACCATCGTCGGCACGCCTGCCCTGCACGGCGCCAGCCACCGCCTGCTTCCCGACATGATTGAGGTGGGTTCCTTCATCGGCATCGGAGCCATGTGCGGCGATGGCCTGACCATCCGCAACGTCAGTCTGCCCAATCTCGGCATCATACCCGAAGCCTTCCGCCGGCTGGGCGTGAAAATCGAGGAAAAGGGCGACGACCTCTATATTCCCGGACGGCAGAACTACCAGATCGACACCTTCATCGACGGCTCGTTCATGACGCTCAGCGACGCGCCATGGCCGGGACTGACACCCGACTTGCTGAGCATTCTCCTCGTCGTCGCCACACAGGCGAAGGGAAGCGTGCTCATCCACCAGAAGATGTTCGAGAGCCGACTCTTCTTCGTCGACAAACTCATTGAGATGGGTGCGCAGATCATCCTTTGCGACCCCCACCGTGCCGTCGTCGTAGGCCACAACCATGAGATTCCCCTCCGCGGACGACGGATGGTAAGTCCCGACATCCGTGCCGGAATCGCAATGCTCATCGCAGCCATGTCGGCCGAGGGTAGCAGCCGCATCGACAACGTCACGCAGATTGACCGCGGATATGAGTGCATCGAACAACGACTCAACGCACTGGGGGCACACATCAAACGCATCGACTGACACCGGAAAAGAACTTGCGGCATTACCGGTTTGCAGTGGTAAACCTTAGAAGCCGCAGCACAGAAAGACCGGAAGAAAACACCAACGACTACGCTCATGATAAAAGACGAGGAAGTGTTCCGCATCGGACAAATCACACGTACCCACGGCATTAAGGGCGAAGTGGAAATAGCCTTCACCGACGATGCCTTCGACCGTGGCAACGCAGACTATCTGGTTCTGCTCATCGACGGCATTCTCGTGCCCTTCTTTTTTACGGAATACCGCTACAAAGGGGCATCGTCCGCCCTCTTCACCTTCGAGGATTTCACCACGGAAGAGGCGGCGCGGCGCCTGGTAGGAACCAGCGTTTTCTACGCGAAAAAGCACATCAACGACGCCGATACCGACATCGAAGACCTGCATTCCCTGCGGGCTTTCACGGGATTCCGCCTCTACGCCATTGACCACGACGAGAGCACTGCCGAAGAACTTGCCACATACGACCTGGGGGAAATCACGATGGTCGACGATTCGAGCCTCAACATCCTCATGACCGTCACCGACGATGAGGGGACTGAGCGCCTCATTCCCTTCCACAACGACTTCCTGCTCGACGTGGACATGCAGGAACGCTCCCTGCTCGTCGACATCCCCCTCGAACTTATCTCGCTGAACGACTGAGAAGGCGGCACCCCAAGAGCGGACGCCTCTCCCCCATGCCGCAGATTTCCATTGCCTGATAACGGGAAGATTCCTGCCGGACAATATGGAAGCCTTTGCTTGATAACCCGAAGGTTAATGCCGGATAATTCGGAAGTTAATACAGGATAATCCAAAGGTTTATGCCGGATAATTCAGAAGTTTCTACCGAATAATCCAAAGATTTATGACAGATAACCCAAAGGTTAATGCCACGTAAAGGGGAGGCAGACGCACAAAAACTCAAAACAACCAAAAGAAAATGAAGAAAATCGCGATATTGGGTTCCACCGGTTCCATCGGTACCCAGGCGCTGGACATCATCCGCGAACACGCCGACCAATACGAGGCATACGCGCTGACCGCCCACAACAGTGTGGCGAAACTCATAGAGCAGGCCCGCGAATTCCACCCCGAAGTGGTGGTGATTGCCAACGAAGATCACCTTCCGGCGGTACGCGATGCCCTCAACGACCTGCCAATCAAGGTGTTTGGCGGTGCCGAAGCCCTCTGCGACGTGGTGCGGATGTCGGACATCGACATCGTGCTGACCGCCATGGTGGGATTCTCCGGACTGCGACCCACCATCGCAGCCATTGAGGCGAAGAAGACGATTGCCCTTGCCAACAAGGAGACACTCGTGGTGGCTGGCGAACTCATCACCGCCCTTGCCCAGCAATACCGCACACCCATCCTACCCGTCGACAGCGAACACTCCGCCATTTTCCAAAGCCTCGGCGGCGAAAGCCTCGACTCCATCACGCGCATCATCCTCACCGCAAGCGGCGGACCTTTCAGGAATTTCACCCCGGAAGAGATGGAACACGTCACGGCAGCCCAAGCCCTGAAGCATCCGAATTGGGAGATGGGAGCGAAAATCACCATCGACAGCGCGACGATGATGAACAAAGGTTTCGAGATGATTGAGGCTAAATGGCTCTTCGGCGTCAAACCCTCACAGATTGACGTCCACATCCATCCCGAAAGCATCGTACACAGCGCGGTGGAGTTCTGCGACGGCGGCGTGAAGGCCCAACTGGGCGTGCCCGACATGCGGCTTCCCATACAGTATGCCTTCTCGTTTCCCGAGCGTTTGCCGCTGAGCGGCGAGCGTCTTGACCTCTTCAAGGCGGGAAGTCTACACTTCGAACGCCCCGACTTCAAGCGCTTCGACTGTCTGCAAATTGCCTACGATGCCGCCGAACGCGGAGGAAACATGCCCTGCATCGTGAACGCCGCCAACGAAGTGGTGAACCTTGCTTTCAGGCAGGGCCGCATTTCCTTCCCCGACATCGCACGCCTCATCCGCCGCACCATGGCGGAAGCGGAATTCATCACCACACCCACCCTCGAAACCTACCTCGAAACCGATGCCGCCGTGCGCCGCCTGACGGAATCGTACATCCATTAAAGGACGCCGTACAAGCGGAAAATCCGCATCTACGACCCTGAAAAATAATCGATAACACCCACATTCTCCAGATAACACCTACATACTCCAATGGAAATATTTCTCATTAAAGCCGCCCAACTCCTGCTTTGCTTCATGCTGCTTGTGCTGTTGCACGAGGGCGGACACTTCTTCTTCGCCAAAGTCTTTGGCATCCGCGTCAAGAAATTCTGCATCTTCTTCGATCCCAGCATCAATCTGGGCTTCAAAAAGTTCAGCGGCACACTGAAACTCTTCACCCTTCACGGCACCGACTACCATCTGGGCTGGCTGCCGCTCGGAGGTTATGTGAACATTGCCGGAATGGTGGACGAGAGTACCACGGCAGAACAACTCGAAGAGGACGACACTCCCGCCGAACAACGCTTCTGCAACAAGCCTGCATGGCAGCGTCTGCTGGTGATGGTGGGCGGCGTGCTGATGAATTTCATCACAGCCCTCGTCATCTACTCCGCCATCTTCTTCACCTGGGGCGAGGAATACGTGCCGGCACGCAACATGCTCCACGGCTATGTCTTCAACGAGCAGGCACAGGCTATGGGATTCCGCAACGGCGACATCGTCATCAGCACCGACAAGACCGTCTTCGAACGCTGGAACGGCGACGTCTACACCGAACTTACCAAGGCGAACAGCGTGAACGTGCTGCGCAATGGCAAGGAAGTCACCATCAATCTGCCCGAGAAACTCGACCTCGTGGAGATGGTCAAGCAGACCCCGCTCTTCATGGAGCCCGCCGTCCCCTCCATCGTCGACAGCGTCATGCCGAAGGGTCCTGCCGACAATGCCGGTATGCGCAAGGGCGACCGCATCGTGGCGTTCAACGGTAAGGGCGTAGAAACCTGGAACGAACTGGATGTGGTCATGGGCATCGTGAGCGACCAGATTGCCGCTGCCGACGGAAAGGTCGGCGACAACGTCCTCAACGCCAGCATCGTCGTACGCCACGACGGCAGCGAGAGCCTCGACACCCTGAAATGCCGCCTCAGCGACGAGAGGAAAATGGGCGTCATCAAGCACAACGTGCTGGCGGAATACCAGACCGAGACCATCTCATACAACGCTCTTTCCTGCATCCCCGCCGGCATCCGCCACGGATGGGAACAGATGTGCAACTACATTTACCAACTGAAATTCATCTTCTCGAGCGAAGGTGCCAAGAGCGTAGGTTCGTTCGGCACCATCGGAAGCCTCTTCCCCTCGGCATGGTACTGGCCCGCTTTCTGGAGCCTTACGGCGTTCATCAGCATCATCCTTGCCGTCATGAACTTCCTTCCCATCCCCATGCTCGACGGCGGATACATATTCCTCACACTCATTGAGGTGATCACGCGCCGCAAATTCTCCGAGCGCGCCATCGAACGCGTCAACACCATCGGCTTCTATCTCGTACTCGCCCTCATGGCTTTGGGCATCTTCAACGACTTCGCACGCATGGTATTCCATATCTATTAACGGATATGCCATCGTCCTTTAACGGATATACGACTGTCCATTAACGGATATGCCATCGTCCTTTAACGGATATACGATCACCGGAGCATAAAAAATGCAGCGAATCCCTTGGGGCATCTCCCCAGGAGAATCCGTTGCAAGGCGTTTCAAAATGCCGGCATAAGCCCACTGTCCGACAGGCATTTATAACGTTTTTTAGCATTCCGCATCAAAAAAAACGTGGCGAAATTTGGAAGAAAACGCCGAAAACACTACTTTTGCAGCAAAACTATCATGCCGGGCATCGCACGAAGGCCGTATGAACCTTCAGCAGACCTGACGTGATAGTCGCGCAAGATATGAAAACACAAGCATTGTCGATATGAGACACATCATACGCTCCATCATACTGTCAGCCACTCTTTCGCTCGCCGTCAACGGTGCGAAAGCCGCGGAAAGCATGCTGCCCATGCACTCACCGTGGGCCATCAACGCGGAGACAACGGCAGAACCGACCGTAAACACCAGTTTTGAGGAAGTCACCATCAAGGCTGAGGGACGGAAAATACACGTCAACGGTGCCGAGGATAAGACCCTCGAAGTCTACAACATCGCAGGCATCAGGGTGGCATCCTACGTCATCGACGCTCCCGAAAAGACCATCACCCTCACCGTTCCCCGAGGCATCTATATCCTCCGCGTGGACAAGGTGGCACGGAAGGTCAACATCCTGTAACGCTACAGACAGGGCTTTCAGGGAAGTGTAACGGACGTTCCCCACACCTTTCATTGTGCCCTTTTGGGTCGTATGGAAGCAAACTCCGCCCGTTCCGCTCAATCTTTTCGCTCAAAAAACCATAAATTGAATTGGACCTGCCCTATCTTCGGCAGGCCCTTTTTTTATCTCTCCGCAAGGGTGACCCGAAGAATCACACACGGACACCAAAAGACAATGTATAAGAGCGTCGCCAATAATCCACCGGACATACACGAATCACATTCAAGACCATACCGGAACACTTATACGACACCAAAATATAATGTATAAGAGCGCCAGGGATTTCTCCGACATAAACCCCATTTCTCACATCATAAGACCCGCATAAACCATGGCATACCAACTATTAGTCATTGATAAAATTAAAGAAAAAAAGAAGACTTTCATTGAACTTCGCTCCCAAACAGGCATCTCTCGGACGAGAATTACAACGATGCAACGAAAAAACGACGCCAAACTCAGCGAACTGCATTTGATTTCAAAGTTCTTGGGGTGCGACATCAACGACCTGTTTAAGGTAGTTGATGAAGAAGATGGCCGTTTTTACCCTCGTCCCAGCAAAAGACTAATCAAGAAAGAGAGGGAAGATGAGATTCACTCTTTGGTGAAAGAGCATTTTCCAGAAGATGTTGAACGGATAACTTCCATCATGAAACTTACGGAAAGAGAGATAACCCAGCGTCTTTGGTACAATCGTTTTACGCCAAGGGCGGAACAAAGAATAGTAAGACTCAGTGGTGATGAGAACTATCTTCAAAGTATTCTGTACAAAATATCAGAACTTAAAGACAGCATTCTGTGATAATCCGTCAGGCTTATGCCATACCCTATACATTTCAGGTGGGTCTAACAGACTACATTCGTCAAGTTTTGCAGTATTTTATGAGGATACGTTTTGCAGACTTCCAACACATCTTCGTCTGAAAAGAAAGTTGGAATCCGACAATTCTGATTTATAGAACGAACCCATTTTGCCGAACTTCATCGTCCGATGTACCGGAAACAAGACAAAAAAAAGACCGGGGGAAACCGCAATGAGAACGGGTTTCCTCCGGCCTTTCAGTTATGAGAGGGAACGAATCTGCAGAAGATTGGTTTGAGACTTTCTGCCGACTTGCCTACAAGCCTGCTGAATGTCTTACGCTTTTGCAGACTGTCCGATACGGATGCTGGGAAGATGCCTGATTACATCATGCCGCCCATGCCACCCATTCCGGGAGCACCCATGGGCATTTCAGGCTGTTCCTCCTTCTTTTCGCAGATGACGCATTCCGTGGTAAGGAACATTCCGGCGATGCTTGCGGCATTTTCCAGTGCCACACGTGCCACCTTGGCGGGGTCGATGACGCCCTCTGCGTGGAGATCGCCGTAAGTGTCGAGTTTGGCATTGTAACCAAAATTGCCCTTACCCTCGCGAACCTTGCTGACAACTACGGCACCTTCAACGCCGGCATTGCGGCAAATCTGGCGGAGAGGCTCCTCAATGGCACGCTGGATGATGTGGATTCCGGTGGTTTCATCGGCATTTACACCTTCAAGTCCCTCTATCGCCTGCTGTGCACGGATGTATGCTACGCCACCACCAGTGACAACACCCTCCTCAATAGCGGCGCGTGTGGCGCAAAGGGCGTCGTCGCAACGGTCCTTCTTCTCCTTCTGCTCGGTCTCGCTGGCGGCACCAACCTGCAGAACACAGACACCGCCACCGAGTTTGCCCAGACGTTCCTGGAGTTTTTCCTTGTCGTAGTCGGAAGTGGAAGCGGCGATTTCAGCCTTCAACTGCTTGATACGCTCATCGATATTCTCCTTGGAGCCGGCACCGTTGACAATGGTCGTGAGGTCCTTGCCCACAGTCACCTTTTCGGCACTTCCGAGCATCTCGATGGTAGCCTGCTCAAGTTTCAGGCCCTTGTCCTCGCTGATGACCACACCACCTGTGAGGATGGCGATGTCTTCAAGCATAGCCTTGCGACGGTCGCCGAAGCCCGGAGCCTTGACGGCACAGATCTTCAACTGCGTACGCAGGCGGTTTACCACCAGCGTGGTGAGGGCTTCGCTGTCGACATCCTCGGCGATGACGAGGAGAGGACGGCCACTCTGTACGGCGGGTTCAAGGATGGGGAGGAACTCCTTAAGGTTGCTGATCTTCTTTTCGTAGATGAGGATATAGGGATTCTCCATCTCGCAGAGCATCTTGTCGGGGTTGGTGACAAAATAAGCGCTGAGATAACCACGGTCGAACTGCATACCTTCGACGGTCTTGAGCACGGTGTCGCGGCCCTTGGCATCCTCGATGGTGATGACACCGTTCACGCTGACGGCACGCATACCATCGGCGATGAGTTTACCGATTTCAGGGTCGTTGTTGGCGGAGATGGAGGCAACCTGCTCGATTTTGTCGTAGTCGTCGCCGACATGCTCGGCCTGCGCCTTGATGTTCTCAACGATGGCGCTGACAGCCTTGTCGATACCACGCTTCAGGTCCAGAGGATTGGCACCGGCGGCTACGTTCTTCAAGCCCTCGGCAAGGATGGCCTGGGCAAGAACTGTGGCGGTGGTGGTACCGTCGCCGGCGTCGTCAGCGGTCTTGCTGGCAACACTGCGCACGAGTTGTGCTCCGGCATTCTGGAAGGCATCTTCGAGGTCGATCTCCTTGGCTACGCTGACACCGTCCTTGGTGATGCGGGGAGCGCCGAACTTCTTTTCGATGACTACGTTGCGGCCTTTGGGACCGAGGGTTACCTTTACGGCATTGGCGAGGGCGTCGGCACCGGCATGAAGTTGCTCACGTGCCTCAACATTATATTTGATAATCTTTGCCATGATGTTTAATCAATGAGGAAAAATGTTGGAAAATTAAGGTGGGGGAGTTGAAACGGCGTTGCCTTTCTCCGTGTCTGTTTCCTGGGGGTAAGACTCCGCATATCGAAGTTAATGCTTCCGAATATCAGGGGTCAGATTCCCCTCAACAAAAGAAAGCGTTCGCTTTGCTGACAACTTGCAGAAAGCCTGCTGATAACACGCAAATAACTTTGCTGACAATTTGCCGGGAATTTGCCGATGTTTTGCAGGAAACATGCTGATGTTTTGCAGGAAACTTGCCGATGTTTTGCAAGAAACTTGCCGATGTTTTGCAGGGAAACTGCGAGCAGCGAGAGAGCGGGAAACGGTTAAACGTGTGCCCCACACTTAGTGGACAATTAAGTTTTTGGTGGCGGTTGTGGGTCCGCCTTCAAATTCTGTGAGGGATTTTATTCGATGATGGCGAGCACGTCCTTCTGGTGCATGATGAGATACTTCTCGCCTTCGAGTTCAACTTCCGTGCCGGAATACTTTCCGTAGAGCACATTGTCGCCTTCTTTGAGGAGCATTTCCTCGTCCTTTGTGCCGTTACCAACGGCGAGTACAGTTCCTTTGAGGGGTTTTTCCTTTGCGGTGTCGGGGATGATGATTCCGCCGACGGTCTTTTCTTCTGCAGGTGCGGGCTTGATAATCACGCGGTCTGCAAGGGGTGTAAGTTTCATCGTAGTGTGATATGATTTATTGGTTTTTATTTCCGTTCGGGGCAAACCTTGAAATATTGTTCCGTGTTTGCCGTTGTGGTTTTCCGGCCATCGTCCATCGTTATTCCGATGTTTTCAGGACCGGTATCCGCCAAAGGCATTAGCAAAAGCAGTGCCACCATGGGGTGATGTATGGCACGATATGCCATTTTGTCACCGTTTTCACGTCATTCTGCCAAACTTTTCCCCGTCCGCTGGCAGTATTTCTGGGAAAAAGGTTGGGAAAAGGCGGAAAGGAGTGCGGAGATACGGACACAAAAAAACCGACAATGCCACGAAAGCACCATCGGTTTTATGTACACTCTCAGGGGTTCGAACCCTGGACCCACTGATTAAGAGTCAGTTGCTCTA